>CAJFGR010000006.1 GCA_904377845.1 uncultured Ruminococcus sp.
GGAAGCACGGTCAAAAGGAATCGGCAAAGCACTTCTGGATTTTATTAAGGAGAAGAAGCAGGAGCTGACACTGAATGTATATCAGAAGAATGAGCGTGCTGTCAGATTTTATGAGCGGCAAGGATTTCAGATCATAGACAGATCCATAGATAAAAGTACAGCTGAGAAAGAATATTTGATGCGATGGAGCTGTAAGTGATCAATCTGTAAGAAGGAGATTATGAAGATAAAATATGGATTATACGATTCGTGAAATGCGGAAAGAAGAATATCCTCAGCTGAAAGATTTTTTGTATGAGGCTGTTTATGTTCCGGAAGGAACCGCTCCTCCGGACAGAGCGATTATAGATTCTCCTGAATTACAGGTGTATATCCGTGGATTTGGAAACTCCCGGCACGATCATGCCCTGGCCGCTGTAGTGGATGGTGATATCGCAGGAGTTGTGTGGGCGCGAATCATGGATGACTATGGACATATTAATGATGAAACACCGTCCCTTGCAATATCCGTACATAATGGATACAGAAACTCGGGAATCGGAACAGCATTGCTGAAAGAAATGCTGCTATATATGAAGATGAAAGGATATCCGGCGGTATCCCTGTCTGTACAGAAAGCTAACTATGCTTTGTATATGTATCAAAAAGCCGGGTTCTATGTTGTGAATGAAAATGATGAAGAGTATATTATGGCAGTTCATCTATGATAACTGCTATATAATGAGAAAGGAATGTGATCAATATGCTGATTAATTTTAGGATCTGGTGATGCTGACTGTTGTTGTAGAAAGATAATCCATGGTCGGATCTGATGGAAAAAGGAGATGGTATCCTGTGTCAAAGAAAAAAATTATTATTTCGGCAGTTATTCTGATTCTGCTGGTTACAGCCGGCTGTATTGCCTGGCGCTGCCGTTATTATTTTATCGGAACAAGCAGTGCGCCGGTTCAGGCAAAAGAGAATAAAGACTTCGGTATAGCCGACTTCCACAGCTCCGTGGACAAGGACGGAGACGGGATTGACGATCAGACGGATATCCTACAGGGCGCAAGAGACTATATTGCGACAAAACCGGTCTACAAGAGTAAATATTATTCTACAGGATACCCTGACGACCAGTATGGTGTCTGTACGGATCTTGTGGCAAATGCATTGCGAAGCGCCGGCTATGATCTTATGGAACTGGTGGATAAAGATATTAATGCACATCTTCAGGATTACGATATTGAGGAGCCGGATATTAACATTGATTTCCGGAGAGTGAATAATCTGAAAGTATATTTTGCCCATACGGCGATACCGCTCACAACGGATATTTATGATATCAGCCAGTGGCAGGGCGGGGATATTGTGATTTTTGAGAATCATATCGGAATTGTTTCCGATAAGAGAAATGATGACGGTGTGCCCTATGTAATCCATCACAATGATCCGTTTCAGAAGTCCTATGAGGAGGATATTCTTGAGAGCAGAGATGATATTACAGGACATTACCGCATAAGCGAATAAGATCGGCAGGCAAAAGGGTAATAAGATCAACAGGTGAAAGATTGGAAACCGGAGGAAAGTTATGGTGAGATGTCCGTGGTGTATGTGCAATGAAAAGATGATCCGCTACCATGATGAAGAATGGGGCGTCCCGGTGCATGATGATCAGAAACAGTTTGAGTTCCTGATGATGGAAGTCATGCAGTGCGGACTCAACTGGAATATGATGATCCAGAAGAGAGATATATTTAAAAGTTGCTTTGATAATTTTAATTTTGACAAGGTGGCGGCATATGGCGAGGAGGAAATCCAGAGGATTCTGGAAACAGAGGGGATGATCCGTTCGCGGCGAAAGATTGAAGCCGTGATACATAATGCCCGGTGCTTTCAGGAGATCCGCAGAGAGTTCGACTCTTTCAGCGATTATATCTGGGGCTTCACGAAAGGGAAAACCTATCTTTATACCGGTCATCAGAAAGGGCAGATTCCGGCGAGGAACGGGCTGTCAGACCGGATAAGCAAAGATCTGAAGAAACGCGGCCTGAAGTATATGGGCTCCGTGACAGTCTATTCTCATCTGCAGGCGTGCGGAATCATCAATGATCACATTGAATCATGCTTTCGGTATGGCGAGCTTCTGGAATTGACAGATGCGATCTACAAAAGAAGAGACCACGAGTAAAGAAATATATACTGTTACCGGAATGGAAACACAGAGAATTGGGAATGGAACTTTTCACTCAGAATGCAATGTTATATAGTTGGAGTAAAGAAAAGGAGGCTGTGTAATATGGCATTAGGTGATAATATCAAAAGACTGAGAGAGGAACATTTACTGACTCAGCAGCAACTGGCGGATAAGCTGTATGTATCAAGACAGACAATATGCCGCTGGGAGAACGGCAGCAGATGTCCTGATCTTATTATGGCGAAAAAGCTGGCAGTGGAACTGGATGTCAGTCTGGACGAACTGATATCAGATGAGGATCTGAAAGAGTTCACAAAAAATGATCTTCCGTTTCATTCCGATATCGTAAAAAGAAGGAAAGAACTGGAGGAAAAACAGAAACGGATTTTAGAGTTTATCCAGCTTGTCGGCGGGATATTTCTGTTGGTTTCAGTTTTCTGCCGGATACAGTTGGAAATACGGGTTCCGGTCTGGTGTATCGTACTTGCACTGTGTGCGGAAGGCGTGGCGTTTGCGGTCAGACACCACATATCCAGACAGCTGGACCAGCTATATTGATATAATGATATAGTCGGAGAAATGAATTTTTGAAAGGACAGAACTGTGAATATAAAAAATACACTTGCAGATACTGTTATGGAATATATATGCCGGATCCTTCTGATCGGGACATTGATTTATCTTATTGTGCGATGGAATACAATACCGGATCAGATTCCCATCCATTATAATGCAGCCGGTGATATAGACGGCTGGGGCGGGAAAGGAATGGTATGGCTGCTCGTAGTTATCTCATGGGGACTTTATCTGGGGATTACTTTTGTCGGACGTTTCCCGGAGCTTTGGAATACAGGGGTGAAAATCACAAAGAAAAATAAAGAGAAGGTTTACCGTCTCATAAAATATCTGATTGGAACTTCTAAACTTATCCTGATATCAGTATTTACGCTATTGATTGTATTTTCTACTTTGGCAAAACCACTTCCACTATGGTTCGCAGGGATATATCTTACAATTTTGATCGCAGATATGGCATTCTGGCTGGTGCGTATATTTATGGAACGAAAATGAAAGCGCATTACAAAAGCCATCCGCACTAAGATCAACAAAGGGGATGGCGATTGTGTCCATGTCACGATTCAGGGGAGAGAATAGCTATAGTCCTTTCCAGTACTTATCCATATATTTTCCCGCATCTTTTTCTGAGAGGCTGTATTTTTCCTGAAGCTTTATATAAGCATCCTGCCGGGAAATATTTAGTTCCTGCAAGGCAGACAGAAGCTGCAAAATACCATTTTCACGTTCGGAAGAAATCCCTTCGGTTTTACCGTTTTCATAGCCGTTTTCATAGCCCTCGTTCCGCAGTGTTTTATCGTGCAGTTCTTTATCATATGTTTCCAAAATCATCTGGATCACCTCGGCTTTTTGATCGGTCAGGACATCCTTTAGAATATCTTTGCGGATGCAGTTGTCTACAGCATGGGATACAGCCTGCTCCAACGGCTTGTCTGTTGCAAGTTCCCGCCTCACGGCAGCCACGAAAACAGCATATTCTTTTAAGCGTTTACATTTTTCCATTAATTCTTTATTATGCCCGTAATTGATATTAAGCATAATGGAAATACATTCCAGACAGGGAGATTTAGATGAAGTCGGTACTTCATACAAATCACTTAGTTTTAGAGGAAGCTGGTCAGGTTCTGCCGATGTTCCGTTATAAAAGACAAAATATTGCGGAAATGGAAGTTCCTTCGGTGTGGACGTATAAATATCTATTTTATTCTTTATGATATACTTTTCATACAGTTTTGACAGATACATGAGTCCGCGGACAGGCATATTTGGATTGAATGTACTTTGGTGTTCGTACAGATTCATCATTCCGCTGATCAGAAAAGAGATATCATTTTTCTTTGTCAGATACAATACATTTCCAAGCGTATTAACTTCTAACTCATCCGGGTCGCTGTAGCTGCTTCCGTTGATTGCATTATAAAGTGACAGCAGATCCTCCTTTTTCTGAAATACCAGACGAAAGAGTCCGTCTTTATACTCCCTGTTTGTGGTTGGATATTCCTGATCGATATGTGGTTTGTGTTTCAATAATTACACCTCCATTATAGAAAATAAAGTGAACAGTTGCAACCTTTCGTGAGCTCAAACAAAAGGAAAGTCTGGCGGAAACCGCCGGATTTGATCTTTACGATTAAAGACCGCTGCAAAGGCAGCATACAGAAAAAAGAATTTTCTGTTGGTTGTCCGTTTATTATAGTTCATAAGCTATGGAGAAAACAATAAGGCATATTGTACAAAAGTATAGACACTGGATTGTGAAGAATGATACAATAGTCTGGCGGCATAAAATTGCAGTCCGGAAACAGGAGAGAATCAATCCGGAAATGGAGGATACAGAAGCATGAAAGAAAGAATTGTAAATAAGATGATCGATTTTTACAGGGGAAACCGTTCGGACGTGCGGCATTTCCTGAAAGTATATGCCTATGCGCAGACGATCGGACGTCTGGAGGGGCTGGATGAGAGGACACAGGACACACTGGAGATCGCGGCGATCGTCCATGACATTGCCTGCCCGCTCTGCCGGGAGAAGTACGGGAATACAAACGGAAATCATCAGGAGGCGGAGAGCGAGCCGCTGCTTCGGATCTTTCTTTCAGAGTTTGCCCTTCCGGAGGAGATGGAAGAGCGGATCATTTATCTGGTGACACATCATCATACATATACGAATGTAGAGGGGATGGACTACCAGATACTTTTGGAAGCAGATTATCTGGTAAATGCGGATGAATCCCAGTACAGCCACGAGGCGATCTGCAAGTTCAGGGAGCGCGTGTTTAAGACGAAAAGCGGTACACATATGCTGGATTCCATATATTCATTAACAGAGGCATAACAGCTCAGACTATACCTGTGCTGTTACACAGAGAGATCTATGTTATGCAGAGAGATCTGCGGCGGGAGGTGCCGGAATGCAGATTACGGATCTTCGGATACGCAATTTTAAATCAATCAAAGATATGCACATCGGCGGCATTGAGAATGCGCTGATCCTGGTCGGAAAGAATGACACCGGAAAGACTGCCGTCCTCGATGCCGTGCGCGCCGTGGGCGGAGATTATATTGTAAGGGAAGAGGATTTCCGTGAGAATTTCCCCAATGTGGAGATCAGTGTGGAACTGCATATTACGGACGATGATCTGAAGAGGTTTCACAGGTTCGGGGCAGTCAGCACTTACCGGAGACCGGAAGCGTGGTATCGCGAATTCTGCAGGAAACTCCCTTCTTTTCTGCCTGATGAAAGTACTGAAAAAGACAGCGGGACGGAGCCGGACAGCGACGGCGGTTTTGCCGGGGGCAGACTTACTTTTGAGTTTTCCGTCAACCGGGAAGGGCGTATACGCTACAGTGACGGAACGCAGAAAGACAATCGGTACATTCCCATGATTTTCCCGCATATCTATTTTATGGATACCCAGCGCGACCTGAAGAAATTTCAGGACGACCTGCTCTTAATGCAGGAGGACGATCTGCTGAAGCGGATGCGTTCCGGATGCTGTATGTTTGATGAGGCGAAGGAATGCAATCACTGTTTTTCCTGTATCGGTCTGATCCACAAGAAAACAACGGAAGAGCTGAATGCATTTGAGGCGTCGAAGCTTCTGGAATACAAGCTGTATAATCTGAATCTGGATTCATTTTCTAAGAGAGTGAACGGGATTTTCCGCAGGAACGGCGGAAGAGATGAGATCGTCTACTCTATGGATCTGGACATTGAACGGACGCTTTCGGTTACGGCTTCCGTGCGTCAGGCGGGATATCAGAAGGACCGCCCCACAGAGAGTATGGGAAAGGGAATGCGCAGCATCTATATGCTTTCTCTGCTTGAGGCGTACGAAGAGGAAGGCATGAAGAATGCGGATATCATTATGGTGGAAGATCCGGAGATCTTTCTCCATCCCAAGCTTCAGAAAGTGTCAGGGGATATCCTGTACCGGTTGTCGAAAAAGAATCAGGTTATTTTTTCCACGCATTCGCCGAATCTGCTGTCAAACTTTAACAGCAGACAGATCCGTCAGATGTTTCTGGATCAGGACGGTTTTTCAGCCGTGAGGGATAAGACAGATATCAGCGCTGTGCTGGATGACCTGGGATATTCGGCAAACGATCTGATGAACGTGAATTTTGTATTCATTGTAGAGGGCAAGCAGGACAAGAGCCGGCTTCCGCTTCTGATTCGGAAATATTATTCGGAGACATACGACAGCGAAGGCAATCTCTCGCGTATCGCGATCATTACGACCAACAGCTGTACGAATATCAAGACTTATGCCAATCTCAAATATATGAATCAGATCTACATTAAGGATAATTTCCTTATGATCCGGGACGGAGACGGAAAAGACAGTGAAGAGCTGAAATCCCAGCTCTGCCATTATTATGCAAAAAGAAATGAAGAGGATATAGACCGACTGCCGCGGGTCACGGAAAAGAACGTCCTGATCCTGAAGTACTATTCTTTTGAAAACTATTTCCTTGATCCGAAGGTAATGGCACAGATCGGGATCATCAGCTCAGAAGAGGAGTTTTATGAAATTTTCCTCGAAAAATGGCGTGAGTATCTGTACCGGCTGAGAAGCGGCCGGAAATTGGCTGAGGTTATCGGGCATGATCTTACATCTGCAGATGATGTAAAGCAGTACATGGAAGAAATCCGGATCCATATGCGCGGACATAATCTGTATGATATCTACTATGGACGCTATAAGGAAAATGAGCAGGAAATCCTGAGCCGCTATATCGATGCGGCGCCGAGAGAGGATTTTGCGGATATTCTGGATTCCATTGACCGGTTTATTTATTTTGAGAGCAGAAAGAAAAAGGACGAAGATCTGCAGAGCGGAGTAAAAAGATGAGAGCATCAGTATTAGTGGACAATATCGGGAACAAGGGGCTTCCGGGTGAGTGGGGCTTAAGTTTTTATATAGAATATAAGGAAAAGAAGATCCTGCTGGATGCAGGACAGACCGGTCTGTTTGCGGAGAATGCTAAGAAGCTGAGTCTGGATCTGGCTGATGTGGACTATGCCGTGCTCTCCCACGCACACTATGACCATGCGGATGGAATGCCGGTATTTTTTGAGCAAAATAGTAAGGCGAAACTTTATCTGAAAGAGTCCTGCGGGGAGAACTGTTATGACCGCAAGGAAGGGCATATGAAATATATCGGCATAAAGAGCGGATTTCTGGAAAAGTTTAAAGACAGGATCATCCGTGTGCCGGGAGATCTGAAGATCAGCGGCGGCGTCTGGCTGATCTCCCACAGTGCGGAAAATATGAAGAAAGCCGGGGAACGGGAGCATATGTATCTGAAAGAAGAAAATGGCTGGGCGCCGGACTGCTTTGCACATGAGCAGAGCCTTGTATTTGAGACGGAATCCGGGCTTGTTATTTTCAACAGTTGTTCCCACGGAGGCGCAGACAATATTATAAATGAGGTGTCTGCCGTATTTCCGGGAAGGCAGATCTGTGCCATGGCCGGAGGATTCCATCTGTATAATAAATCAGAAGAATATGTGCGCAGCTTTGCAGAAAAAGTGCGTGCTACCGGAGTGGAGAAGATCTATACCGGACACTGTACAGGAGAGGAGGGGTACCGCATTCTGCACGATGTACTGGGAGACAGGACACATCAGCTTGAAGCGGGACTTGAGATCGTGCTATGATTATGTCACTTGCAGCCTGCATAGCAGGCTTTTTCCTTGATTTTATATTTGGAGATCCGGTGTGGCTCTATCATCCGGTCCGGCTGATCGGAAAAGGCATTTCTTTTGGTGAACGGCAGCTTAGGAAGCTTTGCAGCAGGAATGAAAAGAATGAAAGCGGGCGCGGGCTTGTCGCCGCGGGCGCTGTCCTGTGGGTGTGCATCGCGGGGCTTTCCTTTCTGATCCCGCTGGGAGTTCTCGTTCTGGCGCAGAAGATCCATCCGGTGCTGCGGTTTGTTCTGGAGACATTCTGGTGCTATCAGATTATTGCGGCGAGATGCCTGTGCAAAGAGAGCGGGAAAGTCTATGACAGGTTAAAGGCAGAAGACCTTCCGGGGGCACGCAGGGCGGTATCCATGATCGTCGGGAGAGATACGGAAAACCTAAGCACAGAGGGAGTGACGAAAGCAGCGGTGGAGACTGTGGCGGAAAATACATCGGACGGAGTGACTGCACCCCTCATCTATATGCTGATCGGCGGGGCGCCCCTAGGGTTTCTGTATAAAGCAGTTAATACAATGGACTCCATGCTTGGTTATAAGAATGACAAGTATCTGTATTTCGGGCGTATCCCGGCAAGAATGGACGATATATTTAATTATATTCCTGCCCGCGTTACTGCGCTGTTTATGATCGCGGCGTCATTTCTCTGCGGTCTGGACGGGAAAAATGCATGGCGGATCTACAAAAGAGACCGCCGGAAGCACGCAAGCCCGAATGCAGCGCAGACAGAAGCGGTCTGTGCAGGGGCGCTGCGGGTAAGGCTGGCGGGAGATGCCGTCTATTTTGGAAAGGTATATAAAAAAGAGTTTATCGGAGATGCCCTGCGGCCAATCCAGCCGGAGGACATCAGAAGAACCGGGCGACTTATGTATGTAACAGCTTTTTTGTTGCTGATTGTGTTTGGAGCAGTAAAATATGCTCTGTTGATTTTGATTTAAAACAGACCGGTGAAGCAGGTTAAGATGCTTAACCGGACATTTCAGGAGGGACAGAATGGTATACGGACACGGCGGAGATATATATACATATAAGGATATGCTGGATTTTTCTGTCAATATTAATCCGCTCGGCACGCCGGAACGCGTGATTACGGCAGCCAAACGGGGAGTGGAGTGTGCCGCAGTCTATCCTGACAGCCGGTGCAGGGAACTGAGGGGAAAACTGGCAGGAAAGCAGGGTATCGCGGAAGAAAGTTATATATTCGGAAACGGTGCTGCAGAGATTATTTATACACTTGTGCTGGCGGAGAAACCGAAACGCGCGCTCATACCGATTCCGGCATTTTCGGAATACGAGCAGGCATTGAAATCTGTAGGATGCGAAATTATATACTACTATACAAAAGAAAATAATTGCTATTGTATAGATGAAAATTTCCTGAATGAACTTGAAGAGGATATAGATATTACATTTCTATGCTCTCCTGTCAATCCGTCCGGCCATGTGATTGATAAAGAATTGCTGCAGCAGGCGGCGGATATCTGTGAAAAATCAGGAATCCGGATGGTACTGGATGAATGTTTTACAGAGTTTCTGGATGCACCGGAAAAGTATTCTATGATCGATGAGTCAAAAAAATACCGGCAGCTTTTCATCCTACGTGCGTTTACTAAGATTTACGCTATGCCGGGACTGAGACTGGGCTACGGGATCAGCTCGGATCAGAACCTGCTGGAACGGATGGAACAGATGCGGCAGCCATGGAGCGTGTCCGTTCCTGCACAGGAGGCGGGAACTGCCGCTCTGGATGAAGAAGAATATGTGGAAAAAGCCAGACAAGTGATTACGGCGGAACGGAATTATCTGGAAGCAGAACTGAAAGGAATGGGAATTAAATTTATTTCTTCTGATGTAAATTTTATTCTTTTATATACTGAAATAAATCTATCTTACGAGATGAAAAAGCAC
This sequence comes from uncultured Ruminococcus sp., assembly GCA_904377845.1. Lineage (GTDB taxonomy): Bacteria > Bacillota > Clostridia > Lachnospirales > Lachnospiraceae > Mediterraneibacter. The sequence goes on from CAJFGR010000006.1 coordinate 9,867, forward strand.
GGCATACTGATAAGAAACTGCGAAAATTACAGAGGTCTCGGGGAGGGCTGGTATCGTATCGCAGTGCGGATGCACGAGGACAATCTGTGCCTGATAAATGCGCTAAAGGATATTCGCCGGATAAAGACCGATGAAGCGGCCGAAGAAGGAAAAAGAACTGCAGAGACAAGAGACAGAACGGAGGAAGCCAGATGAAAGGATCGATCATGATACAGGGAACCATGTCCAATGCCGGGAAAAGTGTTCTTGCCGGCGGTCTGTGCCGGGTGCTTAAGCAGGACGGTTACAGTGTAGCTCCTTTTAAATCACAGAATATGGCGCTCAACTCGTTTATCACAAAGGAAGGACTTGAAATGGGGCGTGCCCAGGTGATGCAGGCAGAAGCCGCAGGGATCGAGCCGTTGGCGGCCATGAATCCGATCCTGCTCAAGCCGACCAACGATACGGGCTCCCAGGTGATCATCAACGGGAAACCGGTGGGCACCATGTCAGCAGTGGAATATTACAGGCATAAACGGGAATATATTCCATATATTATGGAAGCCTATGAAGAATTAAAGAGGAAGTATGACGTGATTGTCATTGAGGGCGCAGGCAGTCCTGCAGAGATCAATCTGAAACAGGACGATATCGTAAATATGGGACTTGCAGAACTGGTGGACGCACCGGTGCTTCTTGCAGGAGACATCGACAGAGGCGGCGTGTTTGCACAGCTGATCGGAACAGTCATGCTGCTGGAGGAAAAGGAGCGGCAGAGGATCAAGGGGATGATCATCAATAAATTCCGCGGCGATGTGTCGATCCTGAAACCGGGGCTTACGATGCTTGAGGAACGGGCGAAGATACCGGTGCTGGGAGTTGTGCCGTATTTTTATCTGGATATTGATGAGGAGGACAGCCTGACAGAGCGTTTCCAGAAGAAAGAAAATGCAGGACTTGTGGATATAGCGGTGATCCGTCTGCCGAGGATTTCGAATTTTACAGACATCGCGCCGCTGGAGGCGCTGGAGGAGGCCGGTGTACGGTATGTAAGCACTCCCGCTGAGTTCGGCGAGCCGGATGCAGTGATCCTGCCGGGCAGCAAGAATACCATCCAGGATCTGCTCTGGATGCGGCAGAACGGCCTGGAGGCAAAGCTGCTGCGGTTTGCGTCAAAAGGCGGGCTGGTGTTTGGAATCTGCGGCGGTTATCAGATGCTCGGGCAGGAAGTCTCCGACCCGGACGGCGTAGAGCAGAAAGGGACGGTCAGGGGATTGGGGCTTCTCCCGACACGGACTGTATTTGATAAAGAGAAGACACGGACGAGAGTACAGGGGCGATTCCTTGCGACGGAGGGAATGTTAAAAGAACTTTCGGGAACAGAGCTTGAGGGCTATGAGATCCATATGGGAGAGACATTTCTTCTGGATCATGCAAATTCCCTTGTAGAATTTGCAGATATCACAGGTAAAGACGACAGCGGCGCGTCAGCTGTTTCCGGCAATGTGCGTGCGGACGGCGCCCAGTGCGGCAATATCTACGGATGCTATGTCCATGGAATCTTTGATGCGCCGGGGTGTGCAAAGGGGTTCCTGAGTGCGCTGTTAAAGCAGAAAGGATATGATCCCTCAGTGATAAATGAAAAGGACTGGAAAGCATATAAGGAAGAACAGTACGATAAGCTTGCGGACATTATCAGGGAGAGCCTTGATATGGAGCGGATTTATCAGATCATAGAGAAAGGAAATGAGGCGTCATGCAGTCTGTAATAAAGATCGGCAGCAGAGAGAGCCAGCTTGCAGTGAAACAGGCGGAGATCATCCGGGATCAGATCATAAGCAGTGATCCGGACATTTCTGTGGAAATTATTACAATGAAAACAACAGGAGACAAAATCCTGGATAAAAGTCTGGCAAAGATCGGTGGAAAAGGTCTGTTTGTAAAGGAATTAGACCGTGCGCTCATGGATGGCAGGATCGATATCGCCGTGCACAGTCTGAAAGATATGCCGATGGAAGAAAACCCGGAGCTCCCGATTCTTGCATATGGGAAACGGGAAGATCCGCGGGATGTAATTCTGTACCGATCCGGCCTTGAAGCACTGCCCGAACAGGCGGTTATCGGCACATCCAGCAGGAGACGGATGCTTCAGATGGAACGGCTGTATCCGGGATGTACATTCCGGGGAATTCGTGGAAATGTACAGACACGGATGCGGAAGCTTGAAACAGAGGGATATGACGGGACACTCCTTGCGGCAGCAGGACTGAAACGTCTCGGGATGGAGCAGGTGATCGGCCGATATCTCTCTGTGGATGAAATGATTCCGGCAGCCGGACAGGGAATACTCGCTGTGCAGGGCCGAAAGGGAGATGTTCACAGATGGATTGACAGTATCGATGTCCGGGAGAGCCGCGCGGCTGCGCTGGCAGAACGGCAGTTTATCCGGGTGACCGGCGGCGACTGTACTTCACCCTGTGCCGCTCACGCGCAGGTGAGCGGAAATGAACTGAAACTGACAGGCCTGTACTACAATGAAGATACAGAAGAGTATTCGGTGGATGTGATCGTAGCTGATCTGTCAAAAGCCCGACAGGCAGGTGATACTCTGGCAGAGCGGATGATGAGAGAAAGGACAGTATAAAAATGGATGACGGAGTTATGAAAGAAAATATCGGGAAGGTATGGCTTGCCGGAGCAGGCCCGGGCGACGCAGGACTGCTGACGGTGAAAGCGGCACATCTTATTGAGAGCGCGGATGTTATCGTATATGATGCGCTGATCAGCACGGAATTGTTAAGCCGCATTCCTCAGGATGCGGAGACAATCTATGTGGGCAAACATTCCGGAAATCATCCGGTTCCGCAGCATGAGATCAATCAGATCCTTGTGAGAGAGGCGAAGAAAGGGAAGAAAGTACTCCGTCTGAAAGGAGGAGACCCGTTTGTCTTCGGACGGGGCGGAGAGGAGCTGGAGACGCTTGTCAGCGAACAGATCCCTTTTGAGGTAGTCCCGGGCATTACTTCTTCTGTGGCCGTTCCGGCCTATGCAGGGATTCCGGTGACGCACAGGGATTATACTTCTTCCTTTCATGTCATTACCGGACACGCGAGAAAAGACGGGACATTGAGCATTGATTTTGATTCTCTTGTCCGCCTGAATGGGACACTGGTATTTCTGATGAGTGTATCCTCTATGGAGAAGATCCTGAAAGGACTGACTGACGCAGGTATGGATCCTGATATGCCCGCGGCAGTTCTGGAAAGGGGAACAACGGCAAGGCAGAGAAGAGTAACTGCAACAGTAGGAACATTAAAAGAAGAGTCGGACCGTGCAGGTATCTCTACACCTGCGATCATAGTTGTGGGAAAGGTGTGCGCGCTGGCAGATGAGCTTCACTGGGCGGAGGACAGACCGCTTGGCGGCCGGCAGTTCCTGCTGACCCGTCCGAGACAGAATATATCCTCCCTTGCCGGACGGCTGAGAGATCTGGGAGCTCAGGTCATCGAGATGCCGGCCATCCATACAGAAGCGATTTCCCCGAATGAGCGGCTGAAGTGTACGCTGGAGCGTTTCGGGCAGCATGAGGGAGGAAAATGGCTTGTGTTTACCAGCCCTATCGGTGTGAACGTATTTTTTGACACATTAAAGGAAATGAAGATCGATCTGAGATCAGTCCTTGCCGGGGCAGGAAAAGTGCGGATCGGAGCAATCGGTTCGGCGACTGCAGAAGCCCTCTGCGGATACGGACTGATCCCCGATGCGGTGCCAGAGACCTACAGTGCAGGAGAGCTGGGAAAAGAACTTGCGGAAATGTCCGAGCCGGGAGAATATGCGCTGATTGTCCGGGCTGAGAAAGGGTCGCCGGATCTGATACCGCCGCTTACGGAAAAGGGACTTTTCGTAGATGACATCCCACTGTACCGCACAGTGTATGAAGTGAACACGATGTTAAAGGAAGAAGTAATGCGTATGCTGCAAAACGGCGAGATCGATGCGGTGACATTTACAAGCGCATCTACAGTTCGGGGATTTGTACGGGCAATGGGAGAGAATGAAATAGATTATGGCAGTGTCTGCGCAGTGTGCATCGGGGAACAGACTGCACGGGCAGCGGCAGAGTACGGAATGCAGATCGAGATTTCGGATCAGGCGTCTATGGATGCTATGGTGGAGAAGATTTTGGAGCTGTTTGGAAATAGAAGGTAATATATAAAACACAGAGTTGGATAAAGGAAAGGCTTAAATGTTGGCGGATTATCATGTACATACAGAATTCAGCGATGATTCCGTCTATCCGATGGAAGAGGTGATACAGGACGCCATCGACATAGGAATGAACGAAATCTGTATCACAGATCATGTAGATTACGGGATCAAAGATGACTGGGACAGCGGGAGAAAGATCAGATACCGCGGCAATGATCCCATTGCAAATGTGGACTATCCGCGCTATATGACGGAGATACGGAAAATGCAGCTGCTGTACGGCGATAAGATTACCGTCAGGGCAGGCATGGAATTCCTGAAGATTGTGATTGAGGACGGCAAAGGAATTGAGGTAAACACGTCCAGCCACAGATATGGACTGAAAGATAGCACGCCTTCCCGTAACATTTTAAAATTATACCGTGATCTCGGAGGCAGGATTATTACAATCGGAAGTGACAGCCACAGTCCCGGACAGCTGGGGGCCTATATCAGTGATGCCAGGGAGATGCTGAAAAGCCTCGGATTCCGCCAGTTCTGTACATTTGAAAGAATGCGGCCGGTTTTTCATGAGCTGTGAGGGATCAGGTGTTTGAGAATATACAGGAAAACTGACAGGAGAACAGAGATGAAGAACGAGTATGATGATGAACATTTTTTTGAAGAGTATGCGCAGATGACGCGGAGCAGATACGGCCTTTCCGGCGCAGGAGAGTGGCATCAGCTGAAAGAAATGTTCCCGCCCCTTAAGGGAAGCAGAGTGCTGGATCTGGGCTGCGGATATGGCTGGCACTGCAAATATGCCGTGGATCAGGGGGCAGAGGAAGTTCTGGGGATTGATGCGAGCGTGCGCATGATCGAAGAGGCGAAGAAGCGCAATGCAGACAGCCGGATCACCTACCGGACAGGTTCCCTGGAAGAGTATGAATATCCGGAAGAAACATGGGACTGTGTAGTGTCCAATCTGGCGCTTCACTATATTGAAGATATCGAGTCTGTATACAGATTAGTGTACCGTACGCTGAAAAAGGGAGGAACGTTCCTTTTTAATATCGAGCATCCGGTCTTTACATCAGGTGTACGTGAGGATTGGATCTATGATGAAAACGGAGATCCTCTGTACTGGCCGGTGGATGACTACTTCTATCCCGGAGAACGGAAGACCTGTTTTCTGGGATGTGATGTGCTTAAATACCATCACACTCTGACACAGATCATGAACGGTCTGCTCAGAAGCGGCTTTGTGATCGAAATGGTGGAAGAGGCGGAGCCGCCGGAAGAGATGATGGATATGCCGGGAATGAAAGACGAGATGCGCCGCCCCATGATGCTCATGATCCGGGCGGGAAAGGAATGATCTGCATTCGATGAATTACATGGAAAGAGGCAGGAAAAGAGCAGACAGGAGGACGCGAGGATGCTGGAAGATAAAGACTATGTAATGCGGATCGTACATGAGTGGATCCGCACGCTTATCAAACTCATTTTTAATAAGGATATTGACAAGGAAGAAGATGCGGAGATACCGCTGGAGGTGATGGAACAGTTTCGGAAACTGCAGGCCATGATCGATGACGGGGAGATCAATGAGGCGGAGAATATTCTGTTGGACGGACTAAGAGAGGGCGACCGCACATATTTTGAGATGTCTCTGCTCTTTTATGAGAAACTCAGCGGGAAGACGGATGAATTTCTCGCAGAGCATGATTATTCCAGGCAGGAAGTTGTGGACGGGCTGAAATATGTGGTCAATTATTACGGGTATGGCAGCCTGCTGGAAGCGTTTACGGAGGACATTGAGCTATGACTGAGAAAGAACGGATGCTGTCGGGACAGATCTACTGCCCGTTTAAGGTGGGAGATAATACGTGGGAGAAAAGCCGGGAAGTGCTGGAACAGTTTAATTCCATGCCGTGGCAGAAAGAAAAAGAGCGTATGGAACTGTGGAAAAATAAGTTTCTGTTTCCGTTCAGACGGCTTTTCCTGATCGGTGAGAGGTGATTTTTACAACAGGGGTCTTAAGCACCTCACAATATTTTCTACCGTCTGCACAAATGTTTCTGCATCCGCCTCCGGGTTGTTCAGATACGCATGGTAAGCCCCCTGTATACAGTATGAGAGAAGGATCTGTTTTTCAGGATCTTTTCTGTACTCCGGATATTTGCGGGAGATTACGTCTTTAATGGCGTTGTCAAGGCGGATGCCAAGATGGCTCTGTCCCCTGCCGGAGAAAAGGATATTGATCAGGGATGTCTGAGACATGAAAGCAAGGCAGAGTTCCCGGGTAAATACATCGAAGCTGTCTGGTGTGTAATCTTCCAGATGGTCGATGCTTCTGATGATTGAATCCACGGTCTCCTGTTCCATTGCCTCGGATAATGCATAGATGTCTTCGTAGTGGGAATAAAAGGTAGACTTATTGATCAGGGCGAGTTCACACAGTTCTTTTACGGTGATTTTTTCAAGCGGCTTTCCGGCACGCAGTTCGATAAATGCGTTCTTGATTGCTTTTTCTGTTTTTTCAATTCTAAGATCCATTTTTCCCTCTATATATATCATTTTCGGATGGCGCGGGATGAATTGTTACAAAATTTATGATCCGCAGCTTTATGATTTATCCGACAGTTTTGCAGCATGAGTTGTTTATCCGACAGATATCTGAAATCGCCGGTGGATTTTCATCCGTTCTGCGGCTACTCTGATTATAGGATAAAAAACGACGGTTGTCGATTAATTATGGATGAAAAGAGGAAGAAGTATGGATTTCTACGGATTTTACACGGGAAAAATATTTGATGCGCATAAGTATCTGGGGGCGCATATCAGAAAAGGAAAAGATGGCAAAGCAGAAGGAGTCGTATTCCGGACTTTTGCGCCGTCGGCGTCGCGGATCTCCGTGATTGGGGAGTTTAACGGATGGACAGAAAGTCCGATGGAGAAAGTACATGACGGAAATTTCTGGGAGCTCGTATCAGAGGCGGCAGAGCCCGGCATGATGTACAAGTACCGGATCTATGACCGCGCGGGGAACTGGATCGACCACTGTGATCCCTATGGATACGGGATGGAGCTGCGGCCGAATACAGCGTCCATCATCCGGGATATGGATACATATCAGTTTCATGATGATAAATGGATGAAAAAAAGATCGGATCACAGGAAACAGCCGCTGAATATTTATGAACTGCATTTCGGCTCCTTTAAGAAGCCGTCGGATGAACCGGACGCTTGGTACGATTATGAGGAGATGGCGGATATCCTGATTCCGTATCTGAAAGAGAACGGGTACAATTATCTGGAGATTATGCCTCTTTGCGAATATCCCTGCGATGAATCATGGGGGTATCAGGGAACAGGATTTTTCAGTCCGACTTCCAGATACGGGACAGCGGATCAGCTGAAGGGTTTTGTGGATGCCTGCCACAAAAATGAGATCGGCATTATTCTTGACTTTGTCCCCGTGCACTTCGCGGTGGACGGCTATGCGCTGGCAAATTATGACGGGACGGCGCTGTATGAGTATCCCCATTCGGATGTGGGAGACAGTGAGTGGGGCAGCAGGAATTTCATGCATTCCCGCGGGGAAGTGCGGAGCTTCCTTCAGTCCGCGGCGGAATACTGGCTGGAGGAATACCATATGGACGGCCTGCGGATGGATGCGATCAGCCGCGCAATCTACTGGCAGGGAATGCCGGAGCGGGGCGTGAATTCCAATGCGGTCGAATTTTTAAGGTATATGAATCAGGGATTAAAAGAACGCCACCCGTCGGTCATACTGGCGGCGGAGGATTCCACTTCATTTCCGGGAGTCACGAAACCGGTGAAAGAGGGCGGACTCGGCTTTGATTATAAATGGGATATGGGCTGGATGAACGATACGCTGGATTATTTCCGGACAGCGCCTGAATATCGCGCAAGAGATTATCACAAGCTGACGTTTTCCATGATGTACTACTATGATGAGCGGTATCTGCTCCCCCTGTCACATGACGAAGTTGTACACGGCAAGGCGACGATCCTCCAGAAAATGTACGGGGATTATGAAATGAAATTCCCGCAGGCGAGGGCGTTTTATATGTACATGTACGCGCATCCGGGCAAGAAGCTCAACTTCATGGGAAATGAACTGGGACATTTCAGGGAGTGGGATGAAAAGAGAGAGCTGGACTGGAATCTTCTCGACTACCCGGCTCATCAGGATTTCCACAGATTTATGGAAGACCTGAACCGCTTCTATCTGGAACACCCGGCATTTTCTGAAATGGATTATGATGCGGAAGGCTTCGAGTGGCTGGAATGTCATGCAGAGGAAAAATGCGTCTATGTATTCGAGCGGAGAAGTGAAAAGGAGCGGATCATGGCAGTCTTTAACTTCTCTGACGAGGAGCAGGAGATTGAGATCCGGAGCAAAGATATAAAGGAACTGAAAAAAGTGTTCAGCAGTGAATATAAAGGTTACGGAGGGGCGGAAGAGAAGCAGAGCAAGGCTGTAAAGATCAAAAAGGGCAGCTGTTCATTCCGGCTGAAACCTTTTTCGGCAGAATACTATGATGCCAGAGGTATTTCCCCCAACATCATATCATAAGACCAGACAAAATACAGGCGACAGCGGACAAAGAAAAGGGACAGGAAATAAATCAGAATGGATTTATTCTGTCCCTTTTCCTGTGACCTGATTCCGGCTCTTTTTTCTGTATATTGAGGGCGCGTCTTCGAATTCTTTTTTGAACAGCCTTGAAAAAGCAAGCTGATCGTCAAAGCCCAGAGAGCCGGAGATCACAGAAATCGGAAGCGCGGTGGTCGTCAGAAGACGGCAGGCTTTCTTCAGCTTCAGATCCATCAGATATTTTTTCGGAGACACGCCGAATTTTTCGTGGAAAATACGGGTCATATAATTCGGGTGGATACCGAAGTTCTTAGCCACATCTTTTAATACAATTTTCTCTGCATAGTTCGTATCAAGATAAAACTTTACCTCATCTGCGACAGAATCCTTTCCCCAGCTTTCTTCCTGAAACCCGATGTCTTCAAAAAGCCGGGACATAATGGAGTAGAGGATGCCGTTTGCCTGGAAAAACTGGCTGGTGGGATTTCCGCCCATGGCAAGAATCTCAAATATGGATTTTTTATATTTCTCTACATCCAGCCCGTGGATAATATAAACGTCATCTATGGACGTCATGATCTGGTAGAGGTATGTCTCTGAATTAATTCCCAGAAAGGAGATCCATGCATAACACCATGGATCTTCTTTTGATGCCTCATAATAGGAAATCCTGCCGGACGGGATGAGAAATGCATCTCCTGCGGAAAGGTGAAATACGTGCTCATTGATATGCAGCACACCTTTGCCTTTCAGCACAAAATGAATAAGCTGGTAGGAGCGGAATTTCGGCCCGTAGCTGTATCCGGGAGCGCACTCTTCGTATCCTGCGCTGTAAAAGGAAAGGTCAGAGGTGGATTTATACAATAATGAATGTTGTGTTTCTTTATATTCTCTCATGTGCCTATTATAACTTATAAAGTTAGTTTTTTCCATATTTTTTATTTGAAATGCTATAGGAAATATGCGGAATATGGTGTTAAATATAGCTAAAGGCGCCGGAGAATAATACAGAGAGGAGCTGAGAGGTTGGGAAAACGAAGACAGCAGTATCATCTGGAACCTGATAGAGGGTTATTGAATGATCCGAACGGACTTACATACTTCAAAGGCAAATATTACGTTTTCTTTCAGTGGAACAGGTTTTCCAAAGATCATTCCTATAAGGAATGGGGACTTTTCACATCAAAGGATATGATCCGATGGAACTTTGAGGGGAGCGCGCTTCTGCCGGACCAGTACTGTGACAAGGACGGGACCTATTCGGGAAGCGGATATGTAATAAATGACAGATTATATTTGTTTTATACTGGTAACACAAAAAAGCAGGGCGTGCGGAAAAGCTATCAGTGCATGGCGGTTTCCGATGACGGCAGAAAATTCCTGAAACTTGGGAGCGTGCTTGAGACGCCCGCTGAATATACGGAACATTTCCGGGATCCGAAGGTGCTTGGCACGGAAAACAACGGCTATTATATGCTGGCAGGCGGTCAGAGAAAATCGGGCATGGGAGCACTTGCAATCTGCCATTCTGACGACGGACTGAATTGGAAATATGCGGGAATGCCTGCAGTGACAGAAAAGTATGAGATGATCGAATGTCCGGATCTGTTTAAACTGGGAGAAAACTATGTTCTTCTGTATAATCCGCAGAGCCGGGATAACGAAAAGGATATTCCGCTGGACAGCTTTTCGGCTGTGAAGATCATTGATTTTAATGAAGAGAAGGGTACTTTTTCAGATAGCGATCTGGATCAGAATTATGCCCGAATGGATCAGGGGTTTGACTTTTATGCGCCGCAGACATTTGAAGACGGCAGCGGACGCCGGATCCTGTATGCGTGGATGTCCCGTATGGATGATGCACAGGAAAAAATTTTTGCAGCAGGAGAACCGAATATCCACTGTCTGACTCTTCCGAGAGAACTTAAGGTGGAAGACGGCAGACTGCTTCAGAAGCCGGTCAGGGAACTGAGACAGATGCTGGGAGAAGAAGTGAAAGCTGTGAGGCAGGAAAAGCCGGCCGCAGAAGCTGGAGAAGGTTTCACAGCAGAATATGCACTGAGAGGGCGTGCGTTCTGTATGTCGATCGATACGGGAAAAACAGACTGGAGCCGGGAATTTAAGATCGTCTTCCATGGCGGAGAATCTTCTCTGAGTTACCGCCCCGAAGATCAGCTCGTAATATTTACCAGAAAAAACTGGGTGACGGAAAAGCCGGAGTCAAAGGAATGCCGGATCAACGGATTTAAAAATGCCGAAATCTGGGCAGACCGGTCCAGTATGGAGATATTCATAAACAGCGGGAAAACGGTATTTACATCGAGAGTATGGACAGAGGAGTCCGCTCCGAAGATAGAAATATCGGGAATTCCGGAAGAGATGCAGATAGAAGTTCATGAGATAGATAAAGAGATTCTGTAGAAAGGAACGGAGGTTTTACGATGTTATTTTTCAAAAAGAATAAGAAAGAAGACAATAAGAAGCCGGACAGCCAAGTATTATGCGCACCTGTAACGGGGGAAATGGTAAGTCTTGAAGAGGTGCCTGACCCGGTGTTCTCTTCCGGAACGATGGGGAAAGGCGTCGGATTTCAGCCTGAAAAGAATGAAATATGCGCTCCGTGTGACGGTAAGATCATTATGATTGCGGATACACTTCACGCATTCGGCATGGAGACAGAGTGCGGCGCGGAGCTTCTGATCCACATCGGTCTGGATACCGTTGACCTGAACGGAGAAGGATTTAAGAAACTGGCGCGGGAGGGACAGAAAGTTTCCTGCGGAACACCGGTTATATCCGCTGACATGGCCTTTATGAAAGAGAAAGGCATTGTAATGACAACGCCTATGGTTGTGACGAACAGTGATGAGTTCGAACTGGAGATTCGTGACTGCGGCGATGTGGCAGCAGGAGAGACTGAAGTGATGGTATGCAGAAGGAAATAAGAGTAAAGTAGAAAATAACAGGAGGGAATATAACATGACAGATAAAGAACTGGCTGTAAAAATCGTTGAACTTGTCGGCGGAAAAGAAAATATCGTATCCGTCCGTCATTGTGCTACAAGGTTGAGAATTATCGTATCTGATAAAGAAAAGATTCAGACAAAGGAAGTGGAAAATCTGGACAAAGTAAAAGGATCCTTTTTTAATTCCGGACAGTATCAGATCATCCTCGGCACAGGACTGGTAAACAGGATCTATGATGAGACTGTAAAGATTACCGGCGGCGCGGATGCCGGAGAATCATCTGAAGAGAAAAAGGAAGTTGTGTACGGAAATAAATTCCAGAGAGCCATCCGTATGTTTTCGGATGTATTCGTTCCGATCATTCCGGTGCTGGTCGCTACAGGTCTCTTTATGGGACTCAGAGGTCTTCTGACACAGGATGCGGTTCTCGGGCTGTTCGGCATGACGCCGGATGATGTGCCGGCATCGTTGCTGACATTTACCCAGATCCTGACGGATACAGCGTTCTCATTCCTGCCGGCTCTGGTGTGCTGGTCCACATTCCGCAACTTTGGCGGCAGCCCGGTCATCGGAATCGTACTCGGACTTATGCTGGTAAGCTCCAATCTCCCCAGCTCCTATGATGTGGGATCAGGTGCGGCAGAACCTCTGATGTTCTTCGGTTTCATCCCGGTAGCCGGATACCAGGGCTCTGTACTTCCAGCGTTTGTAACAGGTATCATTACTGCCAAATTTGAAAAATGGCTGCGCAAACATATACCGGATGCGATTGATCTGATCGTTACGCCGTTTATCACTCTTCTCGTAGGAATCGTACTTGCACTGTTTGCGATCGGACCGGTTCTGCACTATGTTGAAAACGGAGTGCTGTTCGTAGTGGAAAAGCTTCTGTTCCTGCCAATGGGAATCGGCGGCCTGATCTACGGATCCTTTGGACAGCTTCTAGGTATTTTCGGTATTCATCATATCCTGAACTTCCTTGAGATCAGTATGCTTGCACAGGATGGATGGAATTACTTAAACCCGATCGGAACCTGCGGTAATGTGGCTCAGGCAGGAGCTGTTCTGGCTGTTGCTATCAAAGCGGCTTCCAACAAGACAAAACAGGTGGCATATCCGTCCTGTCTGTCCGCTCTTCTCGGAATTACAGAGCCTGCTGTGTTCGGTGTGAACTTAAGATTTGTAAAGCCGTTCATCATGTCAATGATCGGCGGAGGCGTCGGCGGTTTCCTTGCCTCTCTGTTTAATCTGAGGGCAACAGGAATGTCTATCACAGGTATTCCGGGTACACTGCTGTACTTAAATGAACAGCTGCCCCTCTATATTCTTGTAAATGTAGTGTCATTTGCAGTAGCGTTTGTACTCACATTTATGTTCGGATTTAATAAGAAGATGGAAGAAAACCAGTAACAGAATAAACGAAATGGAGAATACGGGTATGGATATTACAATTCATCAGAACGGACAGATCATACATATCAGAAACAGTCAGATCAGTTATGTGATGGAAGTTGTTGACGGCAGATACCTTGTACACAGATATTTCGGAAAATCGATCCGCAGATACCGGGGGATGGGAGTCCCCCGGTATTTTAAACGCGGATACAGTACGGAACATGAGTGCGGGCAGGAATATGTATCTTTTGACGATTTCCCCTTTGAATACCCTCTTCGCGGGCACGGTGATTTCCGTATGCCGGCATTTGCCGTGACGCAGGAAAACGGTCTGACGTATTCTGACCTTATCTTTCAAAGCGTAAAGGTATGGGACGGCAAACCGCAGATCGAAGGACTACCGTCACTGAATGCCGGGAGCCGGGAGGCAAAGACAGTTGAAATCATATGCGCAGATCCGAAGATCGGGCTTAAAGTAACACTTTATTACACAGTGATCGGAGAAATCGGAGCTGTGATCCGGCATCAGAAAATAGAAAATACAGGAGATCAGGTGCTGTATCTCCAGAATGCGCAGAGCTTCTCGATGGAGCTGCCGGCACGGGAGTATGACTTTCTGTCTCTGTACGGCACACACGCAAAAGAAGGAAACAGGGACCGTTTCCGGCTTCATCACGGAGTCCAGAGAATCGGGAGTGTGCGGGGCAGCAGCAGTTCCCAGCATCAGCCTTTCTTCGCCCTGATGAGTCCGGACGCGTCGGAGGAAAAAGGAGAGGTCTATGGTTTTCATCTGATTTACAGTGGAAATTTTCTGGCTCAGGCAGAGCGGGATCAGTTCGGAAATGTGAGAGCGCAGATGGGGATTCATCCGGATACATTCTGCTGGAAGCTGGCGCCGGGAGAAGCATTTGAGACGCCGGAGGCTGTGCTCAATTACAGCGGCGGAGGTCTGAACCAGATGAGCCATAATTTCCACAGGCTGTACCGGGAGCATCTCTTTCCGGGGAACTTTGCAGGCAAGACGCGTCCGATCCTGCTGAATTCGTGGGAAGCGATGTACTATGACGTCAGTCTGGAGAAAATCGAAATTCAGGCTGATCTGGCCAAGAAACTCGGAATGGAACTTTTCGTGCTGGATGACGGATGGTTCCGGGCGGGCAATGACAGCCGCAGCTCTATGGGAGACTGGATCTGTAATGAGAAAAAACTGCCCGGCGGTATTGCAAAAGCAGCAGAGATCGTGCACGGGAAAGGCTTGAAATTCGGGCTCTGGTTCGAGCCGGAAGCAGTCAGCCGGAAGAGCCGCCTTTATGAGATACATCCGGACTGGGCATTAAATGTGCCGGGATACCACATGACAGAAGGCCGGCACGAGTACTTGCTGGATCTCTCCAGGGAAGACGTGAGAGACTATCTGAAAGGAATGCTCGACTCCTATCTGAAAAGCGGAGATATCGACTATATTAAGTGGGATATGAACCGTCCGCTGACGGATGTAAATTCCGTCCTGCTGTCTGCTGACAGAAAAGGAGAGGCAAGCCACCGATATATCCTCGGACTCTATGACATCCTGGGGTGGTTAAAAGAAACTTATCCGTCAGTCCTTGTAGAAGGATGCTCAAGCGGCGGAGCAAGATTTGACCCGGGGATGCTGTACTATGTATCCCAGAACTGGGCGAGTGACAATACGGACGCCTTTGACCGGCTGACGATCCAGTCCGGATTCAGTCTGTTATATCCGCCTGAAGTGATAGGCGCACACGTAAGTATCACCCCCAATCACCAGACCGGGAGAGTCACGCCTCTGGATACAAGATATCAGGCGGCAAGACTGTTCAATCTCGGATACGAACTGGACCTGACGAAATGTTCGGAAGAGGAAAAAGAAAAAATCCGGCATCAGACGGAAGAACACAGAAAAGAGCAGGAACAGCTTATGGGAGGGACATTTTACCGGCATGACGTCCCCAATGACAACTATGTCATGTGGTCTGTGGTGACGGAGAAAGTATGCGCTGCGGTGATCTTCCAGAAGTTCTTTGATCCCCTCTGTTCGCACGGGCAGTTCCGCCTGCTGGGGCTTGATCCGGAAGCGGATTATGAAGATGCAGAGTCGGGAAAAATATGGGGCGGAGATGAACTGATGCAGATCGGGCTCACGGTCCCGCTTGTGAAGGAGGATTTCCATGCATTTGCAGTGATATTAAGAAGAAAGGTATGAAAAAGCCTGTTTGATCTGCAGACAGACGGAAACGGCCTATACGGCCAGCTTCCGTCTGTCTACGACCGGTTTTAGAACTACGGCAAGAAATGCCGCCAGTATCCTCGCGATAACCGTACTCCACCAGACCATGATCTGTCCGCCGAAAAGAGGTGGGAGGATAAGCATAAGAACCAGCATAAGTACAGGTTCAATATAAGTCAGGACATAAGAAAGAGTACTCTCTTCCACGGCGTAGAAGCTTGCCGTAGTTACCCGGGTGACCGCTACAAAAGGAACAGAGATCAGGAAGATCGGCATAATTCTGGCAATTTCCATATTAACTTCAGGAGATGAGCCGAAGAGGACACCGATATGATTTCTTGCTGCAAAGAGAATGACACAGCTTATAACGGCGAGAAAAATACCGCATCCGTATGCCAGCCTTCGTATACTTTTCAGCCTGTTCAGGCTTTTTTCTCCGTAATAACGGCTGATGATAGGCTGACTTCCGTCTCCGACGCCCTGAAAGAGCAGATATACGATACATATGATATATGCGATGCACGCATAGACCGCCACGGCCTGATCTCCCCCGTATAATATGCAGAACCTGTTTATGATGATCAGCGATATGTTCGGAGTCATTGTAAGCCCGAACGGGGAAACGCCTACTTTGAGCACGGATTTTGACAGTGCTCTCAGTTTTGAAATTTCAATATGCAGGGTAAACATTTTCTCGCGCAGGAAATATGCAAGGGCGAACAGGAGTGTTACCCCCTGCCCGAGGATCGTTGCCAGCGCCGCGCCGGTGAGACCCTGTCCGAATACCCAGACAAACAGGTAGTCAAGGACAACATTGGTGATAAATCCCGCGATCATGGATATCATGGCATAGAGCGGGCCTCCGTGGTTGCGGATAAAGGGAACGAGCCCCGTGCTGAGGATCTGTAATACCGCCCCCAGTGCGATGACAGTATTATATTCTGCGCCCAGAGAAAGCAGTTCTCCCTCAGCTCCCAGAAGACGCAGGATGGGAGTGTTAAAACCCAAAGTCAGTACAGTCAGGATCACGCTGCAGATGATCAGCATCCACAGAGTGACTGCCGTGAAATTTCCAGCGCGTTCTTCTTTTTTCTCAGCCATACTGATGGAGTAGTAGACGGCTCCGCCTATGCCGATCCCGGTGCCCGCAGCCTGAAGAACGGCGGAGACAGGATATGCCACGTTTATGGCGGAAAGTCCGATATCTCCCACGCTGTGTCCCACAAAAAAGCCGTCCACGATCGCATAGATCCCGGATAATGCAAAGGACAGGACGGAGGGGATCACATATTTCAGGAAAGTCTTCATCTCACTCATACAGTTTGGTTCTCCTTTTCAGCTCTTTTTCAAATGGTCGATTCGACAATTTTATTGCCTCAGACAGCGGATATTATATGGAGCATAAATTCTTATGTCAAGTAATGTATGCCGCCCATTCCTGTTTTTTACAAATACAGAATATATCGGGCCAATGTGTGATTTAACTGATTGAAAGACCTGATAATAGACTGATTACAGCAGAATATGTCCTTTAGGTCGACAGGACATGCACAGTCTGTTGCTATTCTGACTAAAATACTTAAAATAAGAGCATAAGTTTTGTGAAAAAGTAATTACTTATCCGGCTCTATGGAGCTGAAAGCAATCTTATGATCCGGCCGGTATGCGCAGTCACCGGAGACAACAGAATGAATGGGAGGTAGAAACTTATGAAACGATCCAGATTATGGACAGGTCTGGCATCTGCGTGCTCCTTTTTACTTACCGCCTCGATTTTGGGGATGAACTGTATGATGAGTTATGCAGGAACGGTCAACGGCGCTCTGGGCATATCGACCAGCAGGGTAGTAAATGAAGATGGTGCGGACGCAGAAGATACGACTTATTTTGAGAGTGAGTACGGCGAGCTCAACGCAGAGAACCTGCAGACACTGATTTCCGATACTTATGCGGAAAGCGTGACAGAGCAGGAGGAAGGCTCCGTCCTTTTGAAAAATGAAGACAATGCCCTGCCCCTTTCAGAGGATGAGACAAGGGTTACACTTTTCGGACACGCGGTGGCACAGCCGCTTTACAAGAATTCATCTGCAGGATCCAGCGGTTATAAGGGCGAGTATTGCATCGATCTCTATACGGCACTGACAGATGCGGGATTTGAGATCAATGATACACTCTATGATGCGTATGTGAATAGTGACACAACACGAGGCAGTGGAGCAACCAGACCTGTTGCAGGAGAAGAAAGTGTATGGTCGCTCGGAGAAGAAGACAGTTCTTTCTATACGGAAGAAATCCAGCAGTCATGGCAGGATGATTACAATGATGTGGCAATTGTAATGTTTGCAAGAGAAGGAGGCGAAGGTGGTGAAATTCAGACGGAAGACCCAACAGGAATCAGCCAGCTTGCACTTCATCAGGAAGAGAAGGATCTGTTGCAGATGATTAAAGACTCGGGAAAGTTTGAGAAAACAATCGTTCTGATCAACAGCGGCAATGCAATGGAACTGGGATGGCTGGATGAATATGATGTGGATGCGTGCCTGTGGATCGGACTGCCCGGACAGAGAGGCTTTGAGGCTGTGGCAAATATTCTTACAGGTGCAGCTAATCCTTCCGGACATCTCTCTGATACATATGCGGTGAATTCGCTTTCAGCACCGGCGGTTGTAAACGGAAGCTACAACAATCAGAACTGGACGAATCTGGATTATGTTCTGGAAAATTCCGATGAGACGGACAGCAGTATTTCATGGTACACGGTACAGGCGGAAGGCATTTATATCGGATATAAATATTATGAGACAAGATATGAGGATCTGATTCTCGGACAGGGAAATGCAGACTCTGTAAACGGATCTTCCACTGGAGAAGCATGGAATTATACTGACGAAGTTTCCTATCCGTTCGGATACGGTCTGTCTTATACAACATTCGATCAGACTCTGGACAGTGTGGAAGTGACAGATGACACGGTCACAGTTACCGTAACGGTTACAAACACAGGCGATGTAGCAGGAAAATCTGTTGTACAGGTCTACGCACAGACCCCGTACGGAGATTATGAGAAAAAGAACCTTGTGGAAAAATCGGCAATCCAGCTTGTAAACTTTGACAAGACAGATGTGCTGGAACCGGGTGAGTCAGAGACGGTTACGATAGAATGTGACAAGTACCTTCTTGCAAGCTATGATTATACTAATGCACAGGGCTATATTATGAGTGAAGGCGATTACTATATTTCTGTCGGCGACAATGCACATGACGCCCTGAATAATGTGCTGGCGGCAAAGGGCGCTTCAGGTATGGTAGATGTGACAGGGGCGCCGGCAGCAGGCTCTGCAGACAAGACCTATACGTGGTCTGAGGAGTTTGACGATACGACATACAGGACTTCCCAGTATACGGACGAAGAAGTGACGAATCAGTTTGCAGACTGCGACATTAATTACTGGCAGGAAGATTCTGTGACGTATCTCAGCAGAAATGACTGGGATGGAACATATCCTACAGCTCCGACTCAGGTAGAGGCAACAGATGAAATGATTGAAGTACTCAACGGTGATTACTATGAGAAGCCGGAAGATGCAGGATCAGTAAGCGATTACACGCTTGGAGACAATCAGGATATTCCGCTGGCAGCGCTCATCGGTGCAGACTTTGATGATGAGGCGTGGGAAGAATATCTGAATCAGTTCACGCTGGAAGAACTGGCGACAATACCGGCGGATAACTTCGGAACAGCAGAGATCCCGAGTGTGGGAAAACCGGCGATTCTTGCAGGTGACGGACCGGACGGCGTAGGTGGAACTTTTAATGCAGAAGAGTACGGCGATGACAGAGACAACTGTGCGTTCCCGTGTGAAAATATCCTTGCATCTACATTTAATAAAGATCTGATGCTGCGAAGAGGAGAGCTCATGGGTGAAGAAGCGCTGTATCTCGGAATGGCTTATGTGTGGATGCCGGGAGTCAATCTTCACAGAACACCATTTGGTGGAAGAAACTTTGAATATTACTCAGAGGATGCAAATATGAGTTATCTGTGTTCTGCACAGACAGTGCAGGGTATGGCGTCCAAAGGCGTTCATGCAGGAGCAAAGCACCTTACAGGAAATGATCAGGAGAACAACAGAGAGGGAATCAGCGTATTCTTTAATGAACAGGCTTTCCGCGAAGGATCTCTAAGAGGCTGTGAGGGAGCGTTAACACAGGAAAACAGCCTGGCAGTTATGCATGCGTTCAACCGGCTTGGAATGAAATGGAGTTCGGCGAGCGAGGCGCTCTGTACTCAGGTCGTAAGAAACGAATGGGGATTCATAGGAATTGAAGAGACTGACGCGATTGCAGGCGGAAGTACATTTAAACTTCATTTCCCATCTACTCTTGCAGCAGGTACAAATGTTTACTGCCTTGACTTCTCAGGCGACAGCACAACGGCTCTTGTAAATGCAATTGAGGAAAATGACGACGGATATCTTCTCGGCAAGCTCAGAGAGACGGCACATTATTATCTGTATGCAATTGCCAACAGTTCAGTTATGAACGGGTACAGTACAGACTCTGTCGTAGAATCAGTAATACCATGGTGGCAGCCGGCTATGTATGTTATCATAGGAGTATTTGCAGTACTTGATATCTTCCTGATCGTTATGCTTGTCCGTGGAAAGAGAAAGGACACTGTCCGTGTTGAGGAGGTGCAGAAATAATGAAAGAAAAGCTTGAAACAAAAGCCGTGGGATTTTACTTTATCGTGTTAGCTGCCCTGCTGGGCGTTATTTCTCTGGTACGGTATGCAGTCTGGGCGCCGGCGCATGACGCGATGGATGTGTTGACAATGGCGGCGCTCGTAATAGGGATTGTCATAGGGATCATTCTCATGGTAAAAGACAATGATTATCTGGTTATTGTGATGACTGTGTGTTACAGTATAGCAACAGTGAAACTCCTGACAGATTCAGTCGGATCTTTTGTGGATGCGATCCAGGGAATCAATATGTTCGGCGACTCTTCCCAGGTTGGGACGATCATATCTATCGCCGCGGTGATGGGAGTAAGCATTCTGCTCTCAATCATATCAGGATTTTTAAAACGAGTGAAAGAATAAATGCATAGATAAAGTCTCCCCTGGGGCGCATAAAAGTGTTCCGGGGGAGTTTCTGGCTGAAAAAAGAGGAATAAAGATTATGAATAAAATATCATTTAACAATGCATGGCTCTGTTACAGGACCGGCCATCCGGAAGAGAGCTTTTCGACGGATGTGCCCCATGACGCCATGCTTCTCGACGGAAAAAGTGAGACGAGTCCGGGCGGAGTCAATACCGGATGGTATGACGCGCAGGACTATACATATGAGAAAAATTTCTTTGTGCCTGCAGAGTGGAATGGGAAAGATCTGATTCTGGAATTTGAAGGCGTCTATCGGAAAGCTACGGTGTTGGTAAACGGGCAGAAAGCGGCTTATCATGATTACGGATACACAGGATTTTATATCGATATCTCGAAATTTGTGTCATATGGAGAAGAGAATCATCTGAAGGTTGAAGTGGTTAACAGTGATCAGCCTAACAGCAGATGGTATTCGGGAACAGGAATTTACCGCCCTGTGTGGCTGTATATACTGCCGATGAAGCATATCAAAATGGACGGGAACCGTGTTACTACACTGGATTATAAGACGCGCAGCATATCAGTATCTGTGGAGACCGAAGGAGACGGAGATCTCCTGTTCGAGGTATTTGATCAGGATCGGGTGATCGCAGAGAAGAAATGTATGTCAGAAAATGGACAGGCATTATGGGAGACAAGCATACCGGCTGCAGAGCTCTGGTCGCCGGAATCGCCGAAGCTGTATACGTGCCGTGTGACCTTTGGCGAGGATGTCCGGGAAGTGAAATTCGGGATCCGCACGGTAGAGTGCAGCCCGGATAAAGGTTTCTGCATTAATGGAGAGAGGGTGATCTTAAGGGGAGCCTGCATCCATCACGATAACGGACTGCTCGGGGCCTGTGCATATGATTTCGCTGAGAGAAGAAAAATCCGTATTCTGAAAGAGAACGGTTATAATGCGATACGCAGTGCCCATAATCCATGTTCTAAAGCAATGCTCGATACATGCGACGATATGGGGATGCTTGTTATGGACGAATATATCGATGTGTGGTATATCCATAAGACGAAGTATGATTATGCAACAGAGGTGGAGAAGAATTTTAGACAAGATCTGGCGGATATCGTGGCAAAAGATTACAATCATCCGTCTGTGGTCCTTTATTCTACGGGAAATGAAGTGTCGGAGACTGCACAGAAAAAAGGAATCCGACTGTGTGGAGAGCTGACCGGGAGATTTCACGAGCTGGATCCGACACGTCCTGTTACATGCGGGATCAATATCTTCTTTAATTTCTTAAGCTCCATGGGATTTGGTGTATATAGTGATAAAAAAGCCGATCAGGCAGTGGAAAATGTGAAAAAGAAGAAGGCTGTGGGGAGTGAATTCTTTAATAAGCTGTCAGGGATTATGGGAGCGGACTTCATGAAATTCGGCGCTACACTGTATCCCTGCGATCTTAAGACAAAAGATGCTTTCGCCAAAATGGACATCGCGGGATATAACTATGGAATTAACCGATATATCCATGATCTGAAGAAATATCCGGATCGTATGATTCTCGGAAGCGAGACCTTCTGTTCGGACGCGTACAGATTCTGGGAACTGGCAAAAGAGAATAAGCGGATCATTGGCGATTTTGTCTGGGCTGGGATGGATTATCTCGGAGAAGTGGGAATCGGTTCATGGGAATATAAGGATTATGCTCCACGTTTCGACAGCGGACTCGGATGGGTGAGCGCAGGTTCCGGCAGGATCGACCTGACCGGAAAACCGCTGGCGGAGATGGCATATACAAGGGTTGCGTTCGGTCTGCAGGATATTGCCATCGGAGTGATACCGGTGGACAATACAAACAGTCCCCATTCACCGTCTGCATGGAAGATGACTAATGCGGTAGAGAGCTGGTCATGGAACGGCTGTGACGGAAAAGAAGCAAAAGTGGAGATATATGCACGTGCTCATCATGTATCCTTGTATATCAATGGAAAATGTGTGGGAACAAGACAGATGAAGCATGACTGCCGAGCCATATTTAAGACGGTTTATCAGCCGGGAGAGATCCGCGCGGAGGCATTTGACGCACATGGAAATAAAATTGCGGAATGCTCGCTGAAAACGGCAGGAGAAGAGACTAAGCTTACACTGGAACCGGAACTGAAAAGTGTGACACCGGATGATCTGCTCTACGTGCGGATGAAATATACAGATGAGAAAGGAACAGTCAAACCGCTTGCCAGAGGAAGCATCAAGGTGAATGTCAGAGGAGGAAAGATGATCGGTATCGGAAGTGCCTGCCCTTACTATGAGAAGAGTTACCTTGGAGATACAGCGGATACATATTACGGGGAGGCGCTGGCTGTTATCCGTCCGGATAAAAACGGCAAGATTATAGTGGATGCACAGAGCAGATATGGAGACGCTCAGACGGAGGTGGACGTGCTATGAAAGAGAAGTGGGAACAGTTTCAGAAAAAACACCCCAAAGCCGCAAAGTGGCTCTATCAGATATTTTACTTCTGGGTGTTCAGTATGGGGGTAACGATCCTTCAGTATCTGATGTTTACATTTTTTCCGTATCTGTTCGGCATCGGGCTGGCGGGAACAGAGTTTATGTGGCCTCAGATCCCGATACATTTTGCGGGCTTTGACTATAAATGGAATATTCTCGGATACGAGGTGGCTAGAAATGCCGCCGGCGAAGTGGTGATCGGCGGAGGGCTCGGGTACTTTATCAGTTATGAGCTGGGAACATTCCTTGCCCAATGCGTGAATTTCCCTCTCCAGAGAAATATCACATTTAAGAGCCACGGTAATCTTGCCTGGCAGATCATGTGGTACTTTATTGCGTGGGTATTGATATCGCTTGTGTGTAATGCGGTAAACGGGCTGTGGATGCCGATTGCCCAGAATTATTTCGCACCGGCTGTCTATAACATTCTTGTGACTTTTATCACGGGCGGGGTTTCCATGGTGATCTATTTCTTTGTTTATAAGATCATCTTTCCGGAAGGTGAGGCAAAAAAAGCAGTATAATGTTATAATGAACAAAATCTGTTACTAAAGGATGGAAAAATCAGCGAGGCGGGAACTGTTTATGATAAAAATTGCGGTAATCGATGACGAGATAGAAGAGCGGGAAAGGTTGCTCGGGTATTATCAGAGGCTTAAAGCAGAAGTGAGAGATGAGCTTGAGATCCGCACTTTTGTTTCGGGAGATGAATTCCTCGGAGAAAGTGAAGAATCCTATGATCTGATCTGTCTGGATATTGATATGGAGGGGCGTGACGGTATCGAGACAGCGAAGGAAATACGGGAAAAAGACGGGCAGGTGCTCATTATATTTGTAACGAATATGGCGCAGATGGCAATACGTGGATATGAAGTGCAGGCACTGGATTTTGTGATTAAGCCGGTCAATTATTATTCCTTTGCCATGAAGATGACAAATGCGTTCAATATCATCAGAAACCGAAAGACTAGGAACATCATTCTGACAACACCCGGCGGAATGCAGAGAATCTCCACGGATGATCTTTATTATGTGGAAGTTGCTGGACATTATCTGTATTACCACACAAATAACGGTGTATTCCGGCAGAAAGCATCAATGAAGGAAATCGAGGATAAACTTGCCGGACTGTCGTTTAAGAGGTGCAATAACTGTTATCTTGTGAACTTAAAGTACGTCAGCTCTGTTAACAAAGACGACTTGCAGGTAGGCGGAGACAGGCTGAAGATCAGCAGACCGAGGAAGAAAGAATTTCTGCAGTCGCTGGCAAATTATATGGGAGGAATCGACTTATGATGATGGAAGTCTGGAATGATATATCCTACATGGTGGTACTGCTCGCGGCGTGTATGATCTTCATTATTCCGATGTGCCGGAAAAAAGGATTTTGGATCCGTTCGGGAATTATGGGGATCCTGCTTCTTGCTCTTGCCTATATCGAGAATTCACAGTGGGGGATTCCGCCCGTTGGTATTCTTCACTTCGTGTACTGGGCGGCATATCTGAGCGCAAGTTGCGTATTTATCTGGGTGTGCATGGGACAGGGACCGCTACGGGCGGCCTATTGTGCCATATTTGCCTGTGCGGTTCAGCATATTGCATATGATTTTTACCTGATTTACGCGATGCTCGGCGGAAAAAGTAATGTAATAATTGTTCTTATCTACATTATTGTTTATGCTGCGGCTTATGTGTTTGTGGCGAGAAAGCTTCCGGAAGGAGATGGTATCGTAGTCAGTAAGAAATCCTTGTTTCCTATGGCGACGATCATCATGCTTGTTCTTGTCCTGAGTATAATGGATGATTCCTTTATCGCCGGCTTTGAGGCGGGCAGTCTGCACCGTGTGATCTACCGGATCATCGATGCTTTGTGCTGCTTCTATGTGCTGTGGGTGCAGATCAGCCAGAAAGAGCTGATGAAGCTGCAGAATGAACTGTCGGGAATTAATGCGGCATGGCGCCTTCAGAAAGAACAGTATGAAATGACGGGTGATACGATTGAGAACATTAACAGGAAATGCCATGATCTGAAACATCAGATACGGGCGCTGCGAAATATGGCTGACGGTCAGGAGAGAGAAGAGTATCTGGATGAACTTGAAAATGATATTATGATCTATGATACCGCGCTTCAGACGGGAAACCGCGCACTCGATATTGTACTCATGGAGAAAGCGCTTTTCTGTAAAAATCATGGAATCAACTGGACATGCATGGCAGACGGAGCCAGACTTGATTTTATGAAAGTTGAGGATATTTACGCTATCTTCGGAAATGCTCTGGACAATGCGATCCGTGCCGTCATGGAGCTGGAGGATGCAATGAAACGGGTTATCAGCGTAAAGATTGTCATCCAGAACAGCATCCTTATGATTCAGATCCAGAACTATTATAAAGGCAGCCTGCATTTTGAAAACGGGCTGCCGCTGACTACAAAGAAAAATAAAAGAGATCACGGGTACGGAATGAAAAGTATTCAGCATACTGCAGAAAAGTATGACGGCACTATTACGGTAAGTACAGAGAACACAATTTTTATGTTGCAGATACTGATACCGGTAGCTGAAGCGAAAAGTGCATGATGGCCGGAGAGTTTGTCTCTCCGGCTCTTGAGAGTCCTAATCAAATCCTTTCCGCTCCTTTGCCTTATCGATAAGTTCTTTCGCCTCCTCGAATGCTTCGGGGAGGTATTCTTCTGTCCATTCTTTTCCGGCTTTCTCTTTTTTCTTGATTTCATTCCAGCTTTCCTGAGACCCGTCGGTGCCTGGGCCGTCCGAATCGCCGAAGACGTGCGGGTGGCGGCGTACCATCTTGTCGATGATGGACTGGATCACGTCATCCATGGTGAAGAGACCTTCCTCCTCCGCGATCCGGGCGTGGAGCACTACCTGCATGAGCAGGTCGCCCAGCTCTTCTTTCAGATTGTCGGCGTCTCCGGTCTGATCCAGAATATTGATTCCGCAGATTACTTCGGCTGCTTCCTCGATACACGTCTTTTTCAGACTCATATGGGTCTGCGCGCGGTCCCAGGGGCATCCGTCCGGAGCACGCAGGCGCGCGATAACCTCTTCAAATTCTTCAAATTTTGTCATTTTTTCTCCTATGCTTCGTAATCACTATTTGCTTATACACTCTTTTTATCTTACTACGTTTGAAAGAGAGGTACAAGGCGGAGAGCATGAAATAAAGAAAAGATCCCGTCAATAAGGATGAACGGGATCTTTTCTTAAGGAATGTATTTATGCTTCTGTGTAATTCACACCTGTCTCTTTATCAAAGAAGTGCATCTTTGACGGCATGAATACGAAGTTGATTCTGTCGCCGATCTGGCTGATTTCATATTTGGATACACGGGCTACGGCCTGAGCACCGCCGAAGTTGAAATACAGGTTGTTCTCATTACCCATAACCTCTGTGTCTGTAATGACTGCGTGCTGGGCGTTGTCTTTGTTGAGCTCCATGTTCTGTGCATCCATCTTGATATCCTCGCCACGGATGCCGAGTACCATTTCGCCCTGACGTCCGTTCAGTTTCTTCATCATGCCCTCGGACAGTGTCATTGTGCTGCCATCATTGAATTTCACGGTGTCTTTGTCAACTGTCACATTGAAGAAGTTCATCTGCGGGGATCCGATGAATCCTGCTACGAACTGGTTTACCGGGTGATCGTAGAGCTCCATCGGTTTTCCAACCTGCTGGATCACACCGTCTTTCATGATAACGATACGGTCAGCCATTGTCATAGCCTCGACCTGATCGTGTGTTACATAGATCGTAGTAGCGCCGATCTGTCTGTGGAGCTTGCTGATCTCGGTTCTCATGCTGACACGGAGTTTCGCATCAAGGTTTGAGAGAGGCTCATCCATGAGGAACACTTTGGAGTTCTTTACGATCGCACGTCCGAGTGCTACTCTCTGGCGCTGGCCGCCGGAGAGGTTTTTCGGTTTGCGGTAGCGGTATTCTTCCAGTCCGAGGATTTTGATCGCCCAGTCTACTTTCTGTTTGATCTGGTCTGCAGGCATTTTCATATTCTTCAGACCGTATCCGATGTTCTTCTCAACTGTCATATGAGGATAGAGGGCGTAGTTCTGGAATACCATTGAAATGCCTCTGTCTCTCGGAGCTACATCGTTTACTTTTTTGCCGTCGATATAGAGCTCGCCGCCTGTGATCTCCTCAAAACCGGCGATCATACGGAGAGTTGTCGATTTTCCGCAGCCGGACGGGCCGACAAATGCGATGAATTCTTTTTCCTCTATATTAAGAGTGAAGTTGTCTACTGTATTCTTATTTGATCCGGGATACATTTTACATACATTTTTAAATTCTATAAAACTCATTTCCTTATCCTTCCTTTGAACCTGTTGATGTAACACCTTCTACAATCTGTTTTGAGAACAGGGAGTAGATGATGATGACTGGTATTGTGATCAGGGTAATAACTGCAAGCGTCTGCCCCATTGTTGTATTCTCATTGGATGTAATAGAGTTCAAACCGATCTGAGCGGTCAGCAGGTCGCTTGATGTAAATACCAGTGACGGCCAGAGGTAATCGTTCCATACATTCAGGAAAGTGAATACGCTGACGGTTGCAACAACTGTTTTTGACATTGGCAGAACCATGGTGAAGAAGTATTTCACCGGGCCGCAGTAGTCAAGCTGTGCTGCCTCGTATACATCGTCCGGCAGGCTGACGAATACCTGACGGAACAGGAAGATGTTGAACGGGTTTACGATCAGCGGCAGTATATAACCGACGATCGTGTTCAGGAGACCGGCTTTCGCGATGATCAGGAAATGGATCGTGATGACCGTCTCTGTCGGTACGATCAGGAGCATGATGATGATCATGAGCCACTGATCGCGGAACGGGAAATTGATCTTGGCAAGAGCATATCCGGCAAGGCCGTTTACGATAATGCTCAGGACGATCAGGATCGCCGCGTATAAAAGTGTGTTACCCATATATCTCAGGAAACTTGTATTCGTGATGATGGAAACATAGTTGTCAAAGAAGTTTCCGTTTAATGCCGGCGGGATAAACGCCGCAATGGAATTCATGTCCGCTGTGATCGCTGCATCCGTTTTAAAGGAGTTTGCAAGCATCCAGATGACCGGGAACAGGAAGAAGATCGAGAGCACCAGCAGGACAGCTACAAGGATCCAGTTAATTCGCTTTTGCTTTTTTGTTACCATGTTTTCTCTCCTCCTTGTCCTTAGTCAGTACATTCTGGATGATCGTCAGGATGACGACGAATACGGTAAATACGATTGCCATTGTGGATGCAAGACCCATCTCCCAGTTGACTGTACCGGTTTCATAAATGTCGTACACAAGTGTGTAAGTTGAATGATCAGGACCTCCGCCTGTCATAACCATCGGCTGTACCAGCATACGGAACGCGCCGATCGTGACTGTGATAAATACGAAGATACACAGCGGTTTCAGTTCCGGGAGTGTGATATCTTTGAATTTCTGCCAGCCGCTTGCGTGGTCCATCTCAGCCGCCTCATAGAGTGCGGGATTGATGTTCTGCAGACCGCCAAGAAAGATGATCATCTGGTAGCCGACACCCTGCCATACACTCATGATCGCGATGGAGGGAAGTGCCTGATCGGCACTGTGGATAAACGGCTGCGGGTCGATACCGAAGTTCCCGAGCAGCGTATTTAAAATACCTTCCGGGCTGTAGATCTGCATCCACAGTGTGGATACAACAGCCAGAGACATAACTACAGGTACGAAAAACGCTACTTTAAAATATTTCTTGCAGTGCGCCGCTTTGTTGATCGCCAGCGCCAGTACCAGTGCTCCGATACACTGAAGCGGTACAATTATGATAACAAATTTTACGGTGTTTAAAAATGACTGTACAAAAAGGTCGTCTTTAAAAATATTTATGTAGTTTTCCAGTTCCACAAAATGCGTCAGCTCAGGATTCAGTGCGAAGTAATCGGTAAAACTGAATCCGAGTGTAAGCAGCATCGGCAGGAATAAAAACAGTGTCAGCAGTACAAGTGCAGGCCCGAAAAACGCCATTCCTAAGATTGAATTCTTTTTCTTCATATTTTTATTCCCTCGTATAACGTTCCAATTTCTGATCTATTCGTTCCACAGCTTTGTCAAGCTCCTGATCCACATCCTTTCCACTCAGAGCCACGCTTTCCAATACCTCTTGGAAGCTGGTGCTCACTTGCGGATATACCGGAGTCTTCGGACGGGGATGCCCGTAAGTACTCAGCTGATTGTAGAGAGCGCTGTAGCACCTTCGATATCCTTTGTTTCAGAGGATGCGGCAAATGCCCATGAGCCGGTCGGCGTATATGTTTCGCCATCCCAGTTATCGCTGACGATATAAGGAGCGACTCCGAGATTGATGTCGGGATAGCTTGTGTATATCGTATTGACTTCCCATGCTCCGTCGAATTTGAAAGCAGCCCGTCCGCTCTCAAAGAGATTATCAATAGGAGCCTGAGACATATAGCCGTTTTCCACGATGGTCCGGAAATATTCCATAGCTGCTTTTGTCTGATCCGAATTGAAATAACCGTCCACGGTCAGTCCGTCATCGCTGACAAGCTCGCCGCCGCCGGACCATACAAACGGAGCGTAGTAGTAGATACTTGTCTCGCCCACCGGGAATGTCATGTCAAGCGGGTAACCGCCTTTCTCATCCATGATCGGTTTGAGCTCCTCGAGAATATCAAGAAATTCTGACCATGTCCACGGATGGTCTGCATCCGGAATCTCGATTCCGGCTTCCTCGATGATGTCTTTATTATAGTAGAATCCCACTCTGGACTCCATGACACCGAGGGCATAAAGATCGTCGTTAACCGTTCCCTGCTCGATGATCGAGGGAAGATATTCGCTTTCTTCTTCCTCTGTCAGATCAGCCAGAGGCTGGATGATACCGTTGGCTGCGTATGCGGATATGTTCGGTCCGTCTACTGTAAGCACGTCCGGCAGTCCGCCTGCCATGACGGAAGCATTTACTTTATCAGAGTAACCGCCGCCGCTGTCATTTCTCGGCACGAACTCAATGTCTGCAAAATACTGTCCGTCATAAGCCTCATTAAAAGTTTCTACCGATTCTTTGTAAGCCTGACCCTCCTCAGTGTCCTCGATTGAGTGAACCCATATGGAGAGGTACTCTTCGCCCTCGTCATATCCTGCGATATCTCCCGGCTCAGGATCTTTCTGGTGACAGCCGGATAGACAGGCCGCAGCGAAGAGTGTGACCGTCAGGTACAGCAATCGTCTTTTCATTCCATCTCCTCCTTTTTATTGATGAATGTTTATATGAAACCGTTGCGTTACCGGTTAAGTAACCGGTTATTTATTGATTTTTTGATTCATATTCTGATATACTGTAATCATTCAGAGATAGAACGGTTACCTGAAAAACCACAGTTCTGTCCATAATATGTGAGGCGTAACAATATGAAAACAAAGAAAGTAACATTTGCAGATATTGCAAAGTATACCGGATTTTCCAAAACAACGATCTCCAGATATTTTAACGATCCGGATTCGCTGACTTTGGAGAACCAACAGAAGATTGCCGATGCGCTGGACGCACTTGATTACAAGGAAAATAAGGTGGGAAGGATCCTTGCCAGCGGCAGAACAGAGTTTATAGGACTTATTATTCCGAACCTTTATATGCACTATTATTCAGAGATGTTGAACCAGATTCTTGCTACTTATGAAACTTATGGATATAAATTCCTTGTTTTTGCGGGAAATGAAAAGGCGGATGTTGAGAGAAAATATATTGAAGAGCTGATGGCTTACAATATAGAAGGAATGATCGTATTAAGTCCGACAATCCCCTCTGAGGAGCTTGCATCCTATAATGTGCCGGTGGTAGGAATCGAGAGAGAAGACAGGTACATATCCAGCGTCAATACAGACAATTATATGGGAGGTGTGCAGGCGGCCAGTCTTCTGAGAAAGAGTGACTGTGATATCCTGATCCATGTAAACGGTAATATTCCGGACACATCTCCGGCTTCAGGACGTATCAAAGGCTTTGTAGATGTCTGCGAGGAATACAATGTTCCATATGAACTGATCCTGACACATCTGGGAAACACATTTGAAAAAAACAGAAATAAAATAGAAGAAATTGTGGCGCTTCTTGAGAAAAAGTATCCGGACAAGAAGAAAGGAATTTTTATGCCCAATGATACCCATGCCAATGTACTGCTGAATTACCTGTTCCAGAAATATGGAAAGCTTCCGGAAACATATCAGATTATCGGTTTCGATAATTCTCCGATTTCCAGAGAAGCTGTTATTCCGACGAGCACAGTGGGACAGCAGATTTCTCTGATTGCAAATGAAGCAATGAAAATACTGTCGGATCAGATGGAGGAGCGGAAAAAAAGAAGACCTGCTCCCTTAAAGGAACCGGTACATAAGATCATTCCGCCGATTCTGATCCGCAGGGAAACTACGGCGTAAGCAAAACTTCCGGAGTAATCCGGTTCAATTTAATATGTTTTAAATATATAAAGAAAATATACAAAAAGGAGACCAGACGCATGAGCCAGATTTTACGTGATGCAAGAAGATATGAAGAAGCGAGAGAAAGACAGATAAAGGATGAGCCGAGACCGGCGTTTCATCTGTCGACCCGGGTGGGGTGGCTGAACGATCCGAACGGATTTTCTTATTATAATGGAGAATATCATCTGTTCTATCAGTATCATCCTTATAATTCCCACTGGGGACCGATGCACTGGGGACACGCGGTGAGCAGTGACCTGCTTCACTGGAAATATCTGCCGGCAGCACTTGCTCCGGATACAGATTATGACAGGGACGGCTGTTTCTCAGGCAGCGCTGTCAGTCTGGATGACGGCAGGCAGATGCTGATGTACACCGGAGTAGTCAAGGAGACCCAGCCGGACGGAAGTACAAGAGAAGTGCAGAGACAGTGTATTGCCATAGGAGACGGGACAGATTATATGAAATATTCAGGAAATCCGGTTCTTGATGAAAATGATCTCCCTGAAGGAGGAAGCCGGTTTGATTTCCGAGATCCGAAGATCTGGCGGACGCCCGACGGCACATTCCGCTGTGTGGCAGGAAACTGTACGCCGGACAAAGATGGAAGGATCCTTCTTTTCAGCAGTGAGGACGGTCTGAAGTGGAAGTTTGAAAAAACACTGATCAGCAATAACGGACGTTTCGGACGGATGTGGGAATGCCCGGATTTTTTTGAACTGGACGGCAAACAGGTTCTTCTTGTCAGCCCGCAGGATATGCTTCCGCAGGGGTTTGAATACCATAATGGAAATGGAACCGTATGCATTATAGGAAATTACGATAACGAGACAGATACATTCATTGAAGAGAATAATCAGGCGATTGATTACGGAATCGACTTTTATGCTCCGCAGACCGTGGTGGCGCCGGACGGACGGCGGATTATGATCGGTTGGATGCAGAACTGGGATACCTGTAATCTGCATTCCCCGGAGCGCCCGTGGTTCGGGCAGATGAGCCTGCCAAGAGAACTTTCCGTGAAAAATGGACGCCTGATCCAGAAGCCGGTCCGTGAACTTGAGCAGATGCGGACCAATAAGGTGAGTTATGAAAATGTGGAGGTGTCTGATGTGATCCGGCTTGATGGTATGAAAGGACGCCGGATCGATATGGAACTGACGCTTCGCCCGGCAGAAGGAGAAGAGATGTACCGCAAGTTCGCCGTACGTTTTGCCCAGAATGATACCTGCCATACGGCTGTCAGCTTCCGTCCCCACGAATCCATCCTGAAAGTTGACCGGAAGTTTTCAGGCTCCAGAAGAGCGATCATTCATCAGCGCAGAAGTCGGGTCAACAGCGAAAACGGCAGGATTACAATGCGCATCATACTGGATAATTTCAGTGTTGAGATATTTGTAAACGACGGGGAACAGGTTCTCTCGGCGACACTGTATACAGACCTTTCCGCAGATGGAATTTCTTTCTACGCAGATGGAAAAGCATTGATCGATGTTGTGAAATATGATCTTGCATTCGAATCATAATAGTGTGAGTTTTATGGTATAGAACAGTTTTTTACAGAGCAGAGTATCTATGAGAGGTATTCTGCTCTTTTATTAACAATTTTTTAACAATGATTTCGAAAAATATTGCCGAAAATCGCCCGTTCCGTTATAATTTAACCATTAGTCTTAATATGAAAGGATGAGAAATTATGGAAAAGACAAACAAAAAAAGCCTCAGCGTCCTGATCGGCGCTGCCTTTCTGATGGCAACTTCTGCCATCGGACCCGGATTCCTCACCCAGACGGGAACATTTACAGGGAGCCTGAAAGCGAGTTTCGGATTCGTAATTCTGATCTCGGTCATACTTTCGGCAATTGTCCAGCTCAATGTGTGGCGCGTGCTCTGCGTCTCAGGCATGAGAGGACAGGACGTGGCGAACAAGGTGCTCCCCGGACTCGGCTATGTGGTAGCGTTTCTGGTTGTTGCAGGCGGACTTGTATTCAATATCGGTAACGTAGGCGGAGGAGCCCTTGGATTTAACACTCTGCTTGGCATACCGGAGAAAGTCGGCTGCTTTATCGCAGGCGGCGTTGCGATCGTGATCTTCCTGATGAAAAACGCGCTGAATGCCATGGATACACTGACAAAGATCCTCGGCGGCATCATGATCGTCGTGATCTTCGTTGTGATCGTTATCGTTCAGCCGCCGCTTGGGATGGCGCTCAAAGAGACCGTCATGCCGACGGCTCCTATGGATGACCTCGGAACGGCTATTTTGACGCTCCTTGGCGGTACGGTCGGAGGATATATCACATTTTCCGGCGCTCACCGTCTGATCGACGCGGGAATCACAAAGAAAGAGAATCTCAAAGAGATCAACAAGAGTTCTGTCATGGGAATCGGCATCGCCACCATCGTGCGCGTGTTCCTGTTCCTTGCGATTCTTGGCGTCGTAGTTGCGACAGCTACATCACCGGCGCATACGCTTGATCCGGATAATCCGGCGGCAGACGCGTTCCGCATCGGTGCAGGCGAGATCGGATACCGCTTCTTCGGACTGGTTCTGCTCTGCGCGGCGATCACGTCGATCGTGGGCTGCGCGTATACTTCCGTGTCTTTCTTAAAGACATTCCACAAGAATATTGCAAAGCATGAAAATGCGATCATTGTAGCGTTTATCGCGCTGAGCACAGTCATTATGGCAGTCCTCGGAACACCGGCAGTCCTGCTCGTCCTTGCAGGCGCGGTGAACGGTCTGATCCTGCCCATCACGCTCGGTGTGTGTCTGATCGCCTCCAAGAAGAAATCAATCATGGGCGAAGACTATAAGCACCCGACATGGCTTCTGATCTGCGGTATCGTGGTCGTGATCGTATCCGCATACCTCGGGATCACGACGTTTGGATCGAACTTAAGCCAGCTTCTCTGATATAGAAAGGCGGGAGATTTAAAATGAATGAAATCAAAATCTGTACTGCCGGGGATTCCTCTCTCCTGATCGAATTCGGTCAGGAGATCTCCCCGGAGATCAACGCGCAGATCACGGCGCTGGTACGCATGATCAGGGCGCAGCATATCGAGGGTGTCACGGATATGATCCCCGCTTTCGCATCTCTGCTGATCAATTACGATCCCAGAGTGGTAAGCTATGCCGGCCTTCGCGCGCGCATGGAGAAGCTTCTGAAACTGGAGATCAGCGGGGAGGCTTCGGAATCAAGGATCTTTGAGATCCCGGTGTGCTACGGTGGAGAGTACGGCCCGGATCTTCAGAATATTGCAGATCACGCGGGACTGACTCCGGAAGAAGTGATCAAGATCCACAGCTCGGAAGACTATCTGATCTATATGCTCGGATTCCTTCCGGGATTCTCCTATCTGGGAGGTCTGGACGAGCGTATCCACACACCGAGGCTTGCCAACCCGAGGATCCGCATCCCGGCGGGAAGCGTCGGGATCGGAGGCTCCCAGACCGGCATTTATCCGCTGGATTCCCCGGGAGGATGGCAGCTTCTCGGCATGACGCCGGTGAAGACTTATGATCCGGGAAGAGAAGTACCGATCCTTTTTGAAGCGGGAGACTATATACGGTTCGTTCCTGTATCTGAGGAGGAATATCTGGAAATAAAGAGACAGGTGGATGAGGGCACATACCAGTGTACGATCCATCAGAAAGGGGTGTAATCGATGGGCTTTCGTGTTTTAAAAGGCGGGATGCTGACTACAGTGCAGGATCTCGGGAGAACCGGCTACCAGAGCCAGGGCTTCAGCGTGTCGGGCGTCATGGATGTGCGCTCCTTCAAGATCGCCAACCTGCTCCTTGACAATCCGGAGAATGAAGCGGTGTTGGAATTTACGCTGATGGGGCCGAGCCTTGAGTTTACCTCAGAGACGATCATCGCCATCACCGGCGGGGATTTCCAGCCCCGTGTGAACAAGAAGCCGGTGAAGATGTACACGGCTCTCTACATGCACAAAGGAGATGTGCTCGACTTTGCGGGATGCCGCACCGGAAGCAGAGGATACATTGCATTTTCCAGTTATCTGGACATCCCGGTCGTCATGGGAAGCCGTTCGACGAATATCAAATGCGGCATCGGAGGCTTCAAGGGACGCAGGCTTAAAGACGGAGACTATATCGGTTTCCGGATCAAGAGAAGATATCTGCCGTATTTCCTCTCAAGAAGCCTTGACCTGGATGAGTTTGACTATGAGGACGTGACGCTGCGCGTTGTGATGGGACCTCAGGAGGATGTGTTCACCGCCGCGGGCAGGGAGACATTCCTGAATTCGGAGTATACGGTCACCAGTGATTTCGACAGGATGGGATGCAGGCTGGAAGGGCCGTTTATCGCCTACAAGACTACGGCAGACATCATATCAGACGGCATCGCGTTCGGTTCCGTACAGGTGCCAAGCCATGGGAAACCTATCGTGCTTCTGTCCGACCGGCAGACAACCGGCGGATACGCGAAGATCGCGACCGTGATCTCAGTAGATATCCCGAAGCTTGCACAGTGTAAGACTGACAACAAGGTGCGCTTTCAGGCGGTAACGGTAGAGGAAGCCCAGCAGCTTCTGTTGGACGAAGTGGCAGAGATTAATGAACTGCGCAGACAGATCTATCAGCCCTGTAAAGAAGTGCTCGAGTGCCGCCTCGTTGCAAAGCGTCTCAGCAGGCTGTTTCAGTAAACGAATATAAGGAGAGAACGATATGGATTTGGAAAAGATTGAAAAACTGGTGAATATTATTGAGAAATCTTCCATGTTGGAATTCAGCATACAGGAAGGGGATACAAAGATAAAGATGAGCCGCAGGGGAAGCGCAGGCGCTCCGGGAGAACCGCTCACGGTCGTCAAGACAGAAGCGCCGGCCGAGGAGACTGTGGACGAGCATTATATCATATCTCCTATCGTGGGTACATTCTACTCGGCTCCGTCGCCGGATGCAGAGGCGTTTGTCAAAGTCGGCGATGTGGTAAAGGCAGGGCAGACCGTATGTATCCTTGAGGCAATGAAACTGATGAATGAGATCGAGAGTGATTATGACTGCGAGATCGAGGCAGTTCTCGTCAGCAATGAACAGAAAGTAGAGTACGGGCAGCCGCTCTTCAAGGTAAAGAAGCTGTCGGACTAAGGAGGAGTGCTGATGTTTCAGAAAATATTGATCGCAAACCGCGGAGAGATTGCCGTCAGGATCATCCGTGCCTGCCGGAATATGGGAATCCGCAGTGTGGCGGTTTATTCAAAGGAAGATAAGGACAGCCTTCACGTACAGCTTGCAGACCAGAGAATCTGTATCGGCGAGGGGCCGGCAAAGAACAGTTACCTGAACATGGAACGCATCGTGACGGCAGCTCTTAATATGGGCGCTGATGCGATCCATCCGGGATTCGGATTTCTGTCGGAGAACGCGGATTTTGTCCGGCTCTGCGAGAAGAACGGGTTGACCTTTATCGGGCCGAAAGCGGACGTGATCGACAGTATGGGAAATAAGTCCCATGCGCGTAAAACGATGATGGAAGCAGGAGTGCCGGTCGTACCGGGTACAAAAGATCCGGTGTATGATGCAGAGACCGGTATCAAGCTTGCGGAAGAGATCGGATATCCGGTCATGATCAAAGCGTCTTCGGGCGGCGGCGGAAAGGGAATGCGTGTGGCAAAATCCGCCGATGAGTTTGAATTCCAGTTTAATATGGCCCAGAGAGAGTCTGCCAATGCATTCGGCGACGACACCATGTACATTGAGAAATTCATTGAGAATCCGCGCCACGTGGAGATCCAGATCATGGGGGATAAATTCGGCAATGTGGTGGCTCTCGGCGAACGTGACTGTTCGGTGCAGAGAAATCATCAGAAGCTGATCGAGGAGTCTCCGTCTCCGGCCATTAATGATGAGATCAGAAATGCAATGAACCGGGATGCTGTTCTTGCGGCAAAGACGGTAAACTATACCAATGCGGGAACAATAGAGTTTATTCTTGACCCGAAAGGGACGTATTATTTCATGGAGATGAACACCCGGATCCAGGTGGAGCACGGTGTTACAGAGATGGTCACGGGTACAGACCTGATCATCGAGCAGATCAGGGTGGCTATGGGAGAACCTCTTAGCTTTAATCAGGAAGGAATCCGTCTGAATGGCCATGCCATCGAGTGCCGGATCAACGCGGAGATTCCGGAAAAGAACTTTATGCCCAGCCCCGGTGTGGTGAAGCACCTCCACCTCCCGGCAGGAAACGGTGTGCGGGTGGATACGGCGCTCTACACCGGTTACAGGATCCCTTCGGAGTATGATTCCATGATCGCGAAAGTTATCGTACACGCGCCGAACCGCAATGCTGCGATCCAGAAGATGCGGTCTGCACTGGACGAGATGGTGATCATAGGAGTTGAGACGAATCTGGACTTCCAGTACCAGATCATGCGGAATCCGGAGTTCTGTGCAGGTAACGCGGATACCGGATTTATTGAGCGGATGCTCAGACTGGATTAATCAGAGAAAGAAGAGTGAATGAATATGTACAAAGTTGATTTAAACAGCGACCTTGGAGAGAGCTTCGGCCGTTATACACTGGGGATGGATGAGAAGATCATCCCGCTGATCTCTTCGGCGAATATCGCCTGCGGATTCCATGCGTCAGATCCTGTCGTGATGATGGAGTCTGTCAGCAGAACAAAAGCAGCCGGCATCCGTATCGGAGCACATCCGGGATTCCCGGATCTGATGGGATTCGGCCGCAGAAATATGGCGGTTTCCCCGGCGGAGGCAAAGGCGTACACACTGTATCAGATCAGTGCTCTGGGCGGTATGTGCCAGGCACAGGGAATGAAGCTGCAGCACGTGAAGCCCCATGGTGCGCTGTATAATATGGCGGCGAAGGACTACGACCTGTCCCTTGCCATCTGCGAGGCCATCAAAGAGTATGATCCGGAGCTGATCGTCATGGGTCTTTCCGGAAGCGAGACGATCCGCGCGGCAAAGGACTGCGGATTAAAGACAGCCAGCGAAGTGTTCGCAGACCGCGGTTATGAGGAGGACGGAAGTCTGGTAAACCGCAGAAAAGAAGGCGCATTTATCCGTGATGAAGAGGAAGCGATCGCCAGAGTGATCCGTATGGTGAAAGAAGGAAAAGTTACCGCCGTGACAGGAAAAGATATCGAGATCCAGGCGGATTCTGTGTGCGTGCACGGGGACGGTGAGAAAGCGCTCCTGTTTGTGGAGAAGATCCGCAGTGCGCTGAAAGCAGAAGGAATAGAGATCGCTCCGTTAAGCGAGATCTGCCGGTAAGAAATTACACGGTGAGAGAATAAATGTTTAGAATAGGAACTGGCAGCAGCCGATTAATCTTCGACTCCTGCCAGTTCTTTCATTTTTGAATATGTAAAATGATTAAATACCGCTATGGTACGCCCCACTCCGATCATAGCCAGAACGGTTCCGACGCCCACACCCACAAGATGTCCGGCAAATACAAAACTTAAAACTATAGTGATGGTTATATTCGTGAGATCAAAACAGTTCTTCGTAAAGCCCACGCTTTTGTGGATCGTATCGGCGATGGCCTGCACGATGCCGTCGCCGGGGTTCGGAACAATGCGCATATTGAGCGACATGGCGGCGCCGATGCCGGTCAGAATGATGGCGATGACGAGGACAATTACCCGGATAGCCATTTCACCTGCTGTGCTCTGCCGGTCTGAATACAGATCTGGTATAATTGCGGAAAATACGTTCAGGAAACGGGTGAAGATGAGGCTTAAAGGGATCTGAAGAAAATCTAACAGCAAGATAAACTTCAGGTCGGCCTTTCCTGCATGAGCGAGGACGCCGCCAGACTTTTTTGTATATTTCCTGTCACGGATCAGATGGAGGATTATTTCGATCATAACAAACAGACTGTACAGTGCCAGAGTCATATTTCCGAAGTTGTGATCAAATATTTCTGAGATACTGTAAGCAACCGATATGATCGGTGAGACGCCGAGTCCTGTCTTTGTGTTCAGAGTAAGTCCGAGCGCGAGCACAAGAAGCCCGAGGGCATAGAACAGAACCCGGAAGAAAACTGGTTTCTTCATATATTTCCCTGCCTTCATTGTAAAAATCGTACTTTTCTATTTTAGGGACGCAGGGCTGCTTTGTCAAATCGTCGGGAACGGATTCTGTATGGATTACTGTTGTAAGTATGATAATAGTATGATATAGTTATAAAAATAGAATTTATAGTTAAAATTTATAAGAACAAGGTGGTAATATGTCGTTCACTGAGGCAAAGAGAAACGCAATCCGGAAATATATGCTGGACAAGATACGATGTGATGATGCGGATTTTATAAAAAAGACTGCTGAGAATTTTGAAATATCTGAGACATCCGTGCGCAGGTATATTAAGGATTGCCTGGATAAGGGGATAGTGACGGAA
Organism: uncultured Ruminococcus sp.; assembly: GCA_904377845.1. GTDB lineage: Bacteria > Bacillota > Clostridia > Lachnospirales > Lachnospiraceae > Mediterraneibacter. The sequence continues at coordinate 49,810 of CAJFGR010000006.1, forward strand.
GACGCAGAAAGGAAGACCGGCCTTTTCCTTACGGCAGTGACAGAACAGTGGAATATGGTAAATGCAGGTATGCTGGAAGAAGATGACCTGTACTGGACGCATATCAGCCCTTTTCTCGGTGAATTGCCTGACAATGTACAGGATATCTGGTACTATGCATTTACGGAAATCATGAATAATGCAATTGACCATTCCGGCGGGGATCAGATCAGGTTCGGAATACAGAAAGATGCCCTCTATACGGAAATTTCAATTACAGATAATGGTGTAGGAATATTTCATAATATACAAGATTATTTCAGAAAGAAGTCAGGAATATCATTAAATTCTGAGCAGGCCGCCATGGAGCTGTATAAAGGAAGGCTGACTACAGATCCGGCCAGACATTCAGGAGAGGGGATTTTCTTTGTATCGAAAATGCTTTCGGAGTTTGCCGTCTGGTCTGATAATACGGTCTATTCTTACCGGTGTGATGACAGAGACCGGTTTGTACAGTCACATTTGATTTCTTATTATACAAAGATGGAGGGGATAGGGACGATGGCTGTGATGAAACTGGAAAATGAAACAAAAAGGACTTCGAGGGAGATTTTCGATGCATTTGCTCCGTTGGAAGAAGGTTTTGTAAAGACGATGATCCCGATGAAAGAGATGTGCCCGCTGGGCGATCCGGTAGCCAGATCGCAGGCAAGGCGGATCCTTCGGCGTCTGGACGAATTCCGGGAGATTATTTTTGATTTTTATGATATTGATTTCATGGGGCAGGGGTTTGCAGATGAAGTATTCCGCGTCTTTCAGGATCAGCATCCGGATATTACGCTGACTGTGATCAATGCGAATGAATCGGTGCTGGGGATGATCCGGCACGTAAAGCGCTGAAAAGCAGACGAGAATGAAAAAGAAAAGGAGAAAAAAGATGAAATACCGTGAACTTGGAAACACAGGATTAAAAGTAGTAAAGAGCGGCAATATCGAAGTTCTTATGTTCAGCGTGAATCCGTGTTATGACCTGCAGCCTGCAAGTGAGGATGTAGAGGAACTGTGGGCAGAGAAGAATTATGAGGAACATCTTGTGAACATGGATCTGGAACGACAGGAACACTATGAGGTGCTCCCGCATCATGCCGGGGGGATCCGGTGCGGGGCGTGCGAGACACGATCTCCGTTTAAGATGGAGATCATGGAAAATATGAGACAGGCGGCAGAGATATTCGGGAAATAAAAGTTATGGACATCGATCAGATATCAGTGCTACAATATCCCGGGAGGATGACAGATATGGGTAAAAAAGACGAAAAGACAAATGTCATGAGGATATTGGAACGGAAGAAGATCGCTTACCAGAGCTATAATTATCTGAGCACCGGAGCCATAAGCGGTACGGAAGTAGCTAAGGCGCTGGATGAGGATCCGGATATTGTGTTCAAGACACTGGTTACTGTAGGCAAGTCAAAGGAACACTATGTGTTTGTAATTCCGGTGGAAAAGGAGCTGAATTTAAAGAAAGCAGCAAAGAGTGTGGGAGAGAAAAGCATCGAAATGATCAAACAGAAAGAACTTCTGCCTCTGACCGGATATGTCCACGGCGGCTGTTCGCCCATCGGCATGAAGAAGCAGTTTACCACGACGATTGACAAGAGCGCTGAGGATCATGAGAAAATCATCTTCAGTGCAGGTAAGATCGGATACCAGGTTGAAGTAGCACTTGCAGATCTTGCGAAAGTGGTGCGCTTTCAGCTGGCAGAAGTGGCAGAATAAGAGTAAAGTAAATGAAAGAATATAAGACCGTTTCCTGAAAAAGGAGCGGTCTTTTTCCATATCTTTAATTTGTACAAAAATGGCAAAAGAATTCCAAGATATTAAATATAAGATTGTTATAATTCAAGAAAAAGTAAAATATATCAGGAGAAAATCACTATGGAGTTCAATATGAAACAATGGATCGCAGACTGTATCAGTTCACCGGTAAAAAAGGCAATGCCAATCCTCTCTTTTCCGGGAGTACAGCTTACCGGACATTCGGTTGACGAGATGGTACGTGACGGACACCTTCAGGCAATGTGTATAGAAGAATGCTTCCGTCTGTACAGATAACTGTCATGACAGAAAACGGAGAAATTACAGTCAGCGGCAGGAAAAAAGATTCTCTGCTTACAACCCTGCGGGAACATGATATTTTTATTCCGGCAGTATGCGCGGGACGAGGTGTATGTGGAAAATGTGCAGTACGTTTTGTAGAAGGTGTGACTCCTGTTACAGAGAAAGATAAACTCTTCTTTACAAAAGAAAAGCTGGAGGAAGGCTACAGACTGTCATGCTGTGCATATCCGCAGCATTCGTGTACAGTTGTTGTGAATGAGAGTGTGGAAAACCGTTTTTTTGTCCTCACAGACGATGCGGATAACGGATTAGAGGAATCAGCGCCGTCAGACATGGAAAATAATTACGGAATTGCGGCAGACATCGGGACTACGACGATTGCAATGCAGATGATCAGAATGCCGGAGATGATAACTGCGGGTGTGTATACTGATATTAACCGGCAGCGGGCTTATGGTGCGGATGTGATCAGCAGGATCGAAGCGTCTAATACAGGAAAGAAAGAAGAATTAAAAAACAGTATCCGCAGGCAGTTAAAAGAAGGCATCACATCTTTGACAAAAGATAAAGATGGTGTTGTAAAGCAAATGATTATCGGCGGAAATACAGCAATGATCCATTTACTTATGGGGTATTCATGTGAGACTCTGGGGGTATATCCGTTTACACCGGTCAATATTTCCGCAATCCATACATCATACGGGGAAATGTTCGGTAAAGGGGAATATGATTTTGATATTACAATCTGCCCGGGGATCTCGGCTTATGTAGGAGGGGATATCACTGCCGGACTTTATGCACTTGATTTTGATAAAATGGAAAGACCCTGTGCATTGATCGATCTGGGAACGAACGGTGAGATGGCAGTTGGCTGCCGGGATAAGCTTCTCGTTACATCAACTGCCGCAGGACCTGCGTTCGAAGGCGGAAATATTGTCTGCGGCACAGGAAGTATTCCGGGAGCTGTATGCGGCGTAGACATAACAGGTGATCAGGTGAAACTGAGGACGATCGGAGATGAAGTCCCGTCCGGAATCTGCGGAACCGGAGTGATCGAAGCGGTATATGAGCTTAAGAAAAGCGGGATTATTGACGAGACAGGTCTGATGGAGGAACCGTATTTTGACGAGGGTTTTTTACTATACGGGGGCGGCACTGAAATCAGGCTGTACCAGAAAGATATCAGGGAGATCCAGCTGGCCAAATCTGCTGTCCGGGCCGGATTCGAGACACTGCTTCTAAGATACGGGATTACGTATAACGAGATCGACCGGATCTATATTGCCGGAGGATTCGGACATCAAATGAATGCCGCCAAGGCAGCCGACATTGGTCTTCTGCCGAAAGAATGTCTGGACAGGATCACGGCGGCAGGCAATACGTGTCTGAGGGGAATAACAGCATATCTGTCAGATGATGCGGCAGAGTTACGGATGAGAGATCTGGCAGAGAAGGCAGAGGAAGTGCAGCTTTCCAATGACAGGCAGTTTCAGGAATTATATATGGAATATATGTATTTTGAGTAGCCGGCCTGACCGGAGCCTGTTGGGGCTCCGGTCTTGTTTTTTTGGTGACATGACCCTGAGGATATGATATATTTATCAAAGAGTTGTTTTCAGAAGAGAGGAGAGTGAGGTCTGATGTTTCGATATACATACAAACGCATACTGACAGGCATCCTCTCACTTTTTGTGCTTGTGACCGTGACATTTTTCCTTGTCCGGGTTATCCCCGGAAGCCCGTTCCAGCGCGGCGGGGTGTCCGAACAGGTAGTCGAGACGATTGAACAGGAATACGGACTGAACGAGCTGATCCTGTCGCAGTATTTCTCCTATCTGGGAAATGTAGTGCAGGGAGATCTGGGCATCTCCTATCAGGATCCTGCCACACAGGTGTCGGACATCATAACGAGGGCATGGCCGGTCACGGCTTCTATCGGAATTACGGCACTGGCAGTATCAGTGATTCTGGGAACCGGGCTCGGTATATGGAGAGCTGTGTCAAAACGTCGATGGATCAGAGAAATTATCTCGGCAGGGGGGATGCTGGCAGCAGGAATTCCGAGTTTTGCGGCGGCGATTCTCCTGCTTTTAGTATTCAGCGTGAAGCTGAAATGGCTGCCGGCGTCCGGGCTTTTAAGTCCTGTCCACTATATTCTGCCGGTGACGGCACTGGCGCTCTATCCGGCGGCGATGATCGCAAGACTGGTCGGAAATACACTGGACGGGGAACTTCAGAAAGATTATGTATTGTTTGCAAGGGCGAAAGGGCTGGGGAAAGGCCGGATTATTTTCACCCATGCCCTTAAGAACGCTTATCTTCCGGTTCTTAATTACATCGGACCTGCTTCTGCGTCTCTGCTCACCGGAAGCTTTGTTATTGAAAGTATTTTTACGATTCCGGGCCTGGGCCGGGAATTTGTAAGTTCCATTACCAATCGTGACTATACTCTGATTCTCGGTCTGACCATTTTTATGGGAGCCGTGGTGATCGTTGTTAATCTGATCACAGATCTGCTGTGCGCATGGCTGGATCCTCAGACACGCAGGGCATATCGGGAAGAGAGAACATAAGACAACAGTGCAGCTCAGAATTGTATACGAAAGGAGGAGAAGCCATGCTGCGGCGGATACGACAGCACTGGAAAAACTACATAGGTACGAGCCGCATGGCACTCATCGGATGCATTATTCTGGGCATATGGATCGTGCTTGCAATTGCGGTGCCGCTGTTCGGACCGTGGTCTTTTTCCGAGCAGAATGCCGGGATACGAAATCAGACAAGTTCTTTGATGCACTGGTTCGGAACCGACCGTTTCGGGCGTGACCTGTTTACCCGTGTATGGTATGGAGCGGGAATCAGTCTGGCCGTCGGCATTATCAGCACGATTATAAACGGCATCATCGGAGTGCTCTACGGCGCGGTATCCGGTTATGCGGGAAAGCGCACGGATATGGTGCTCATGCGGATCGCGGATATCATTTCTGCGATTCCGTCTATGCTGTATGTGATCCTGATTACTCTTGTCATGGGAGCAGGGGTCGGCAGCATGATACTGGGGCTGTGCATTGCCGGCTGGATCGGCATGGCGCGGATCGTCAGAGGAGAGATCATAAAACTCAAAGAGACGGAGTATGCCTACGCCGCACGGATGGAAGGCATAAAGCCTCTGCGCATCCTGCTCCGGCATCTCCTGCCCAACACAGCGGGGACAATTGTAGTCAATATGATCTTTCTTGTACCCCAGGCAATCTTTACCGAGGCTTTCTTAAGCTTTCTCGGAGTGGGGATCGCCGCACCGGCGGCCAGTCTGGGGACGATTATTCAGGAGGCAAGAAGCCAGATGATGCTCTATCCGTATCAGATGATATATCCGCTTATCGTGCTCTGTGTTATGCTTCTTGCTCTCAATATGGTAGGAACTGCAGTGGAACAGAGAGTGGGCAGGCATTCGGGAAAAGGAACAGATATCAAATGAGTGTACTGGATGTAAAAAATCTGAGCGTACAGTATCAGACGGAAAACGGCGCTTCAGAGATTATAAAAGACATCAGTTTCAAAGTGGAGAAAGGCGAGATTGCAGGGCTTGTAGGAGAGTCCGGCTCCGGAAAGAGCACGGCTATGCTGGCAGTAATGGGACTTCTGGGAGAACGTGCGGTGATCAGGTCTGATCAGATCACAGTCGGAGGAGAGAAACCTGTGCCGGGGAAAAACGTGGCTATGATCTTTCAGGACTCTTTAAGCTGTCTGAACCCGTCCGTCAAGATCGGACGGCAGATCAGGGAGACGGTGCGGGCGCGGCGGAAATGCAGCAGAAAAGAAGCGGCGGCACGTGCAGAAGAACTGCTGGATATGGTAGGAATCCGCAATCCTGCATTCAGGATGGGACAGTATCCGTTTGAGTTGTCCGGCGGGATGCGGCAGAGAGTGGTGCTTGCCATAGCGCTGGCCTGTGAACCGGAGCTTATCATTGCAGATGAACCGACCACAGCTCTTGACGCCCTCGTGCAGGCACAGATCCTGCTGCTCTTTAAGCGGATTGTCCGCGAGACGGAGACTTCTATGCTCCTTGTGAGCCACGATATGGGTGTGACGGCCGCCATATGCAGCAGAGTGTATGTTTTGCACAGAGGCAGGATCGTGGAGCAGGGTACTTCGGAAGATATTTTTTATTCTCCCGCAGAGGAATATACGAAACGTCTTATAAATGACGCGCGGGGCGGCAGGCTGCCCGCAAGTGGGCGAAAAACTGCAGAAAATGCAGCCGGCGGTGCTATGGACGCAAACGCAGCAGATACTGTTTTCAGCATGGAGCACGTGACAAAGATCTTTGATGAGAGCGAGGGCATCCGTGATCTTTCGCTGGAGATACGAAAGGGAGAAATTTTTGCCCTTGTAGGCGAGAGCGGGAGCGGCAAGACGACCGTTGCAAGGATACTCACCGGAATACTGCGAGAAGACAGGGGAACGCTGTACTATCGCGGAACTCCGCTGAGCCGGGACAGACGTATGGATGCATTTGCCGGAAGAGTGCAGATGGTCTTTCAGGATCCGTATGCATCATTAAATCCCTGCCTCACCGTGCGCGAAGCGCTGGAGGAGGCGCTTGAAGCTGTTATGCACAGAGAAGGCGGAACAGCCCGCTACAAGTCGGAAAGGCGATCGGCGTGCCGCAGCCGGGAGAAAGCCCGGATGACGGAGAAGATCGACAGGATGCTTCAGCTTACCGGCCTTTCACCGGCAGACGCAGACCGTTATCCGCGGGATTTTTCCGGCGGCCAGCGGCAGCGCATCGGGATTGCCCGAGCCCTGATCGTGGAACCGGAGCTCCTTGTGTGTGACGAGGCTCTCTCATCGCTGGATGCGACCACACGGGAGCAGATACTGGAACTGATCTTCCGGATCCAGAGAAAGATCGGATTTGCCTGTCTGTTTATTTCCCATGATATCCACGTGGTACGCAGAATCAGTGACCGGATCGGCGTCATGTACGGCGGTCATATCGTGGAGGCGGGAGCGACAAAGCAGATATGTTCTGATCCGTGGCATCCTTATACAAAACAGCTGATCGAGGCCGTGCCGGAACCCGATCCTCTCAGGGCGGCAAAGATCAAGGCTGCCCCGGCAAAGGACGGTACGGGATTTAATCAGTCCGGCTGCCCGTTCGCCGGCAGATGCGGCTACGCTTTAGAGTGCTGCGGCCAAGTAATCCCCGAAAGCTATTCATTTGCGAGAAGGGAAGTATCCTGCTTCCTGTATTCGGACAGATACAGCGGCAGGAGAAGCAGCGATTACAGGATGACATCGCAGATTTAAAGTAGTAGTTCAGTCATTGGACGGTACAGCGAATTGTTATGACATAGATAGAAACGAGGAGGCACGATATGAAGAAAAAACTGACAGCAGCATTACTTACACTGACTCTGCTCTGTACGGGCGCACTGAGCGGCTGTGTAACGGCAGACCCTTCAGCTGAGGCAGGAGAGAAAGGAATCACGGTAGCCATCAGCAGCGACACAGGAACAATGGATCCGGCAGGTTCCATCGCCCTGACTTATCTGGCCTATTCGGTAAGCGCTCTGGATGAGCTGCTCACGTATAATGAGAGCGGTGAGATTGAGTACCGGGCGGCGGAAAGCTACGAGGTGAATGATGATTCCACGGTCTGGACCTTTCATCTGAGAGAGGATGCGCTCTGGTCGGACGGTTCTCCTGTGACGTCTGCCGACTTTATGAATACCATCACGCGCGCGCTGGATCCTGCTTCCGGGAGCGGATATGCAAATTATCTGTTCCCCATTGAGAATGCGGAGGCGATCTATAACGGTGAGGCGGATATGGAATCCCTGGGCGTGGAGACGCCGGACGACTATACGATTGTATTCCATCTGGCGGAACCGTGCGTCTATTTCCTTGATCTGCTGCGGCTCCCCGTCTATACGCCGTCCTGCTCGGAATATGCGGATTCTGTGGACAGCGGATGGGACAGAGATCCGGAGACGAGTCTGTCTAACGGACCTTTCTGCCTGGCGGAATATGTGCCGGATCAGTATTTCGTTCTTGAGAAGAATGAAAACTACTGGAATGCGGATGCGGTGAATCTGGATACGATCACCTACCGTTTTTTTGATGATACCCAGTCCATGGCAAATGCATATGAGGCGGGAGAGGCAGACGTGGCGACTTCTCTTTCTTCTACAGTAATGGAAGCGTATGAGGGAACAGACGACTTGTTTGTGACCGATCAGATCGCCACACGGTACATTTACATGAACCTGAATGTGGAGCCTTTAAATGACGTCCGGGTCAGAGAGGCAATCAATCTCGCCATCAACAGAGAGGAGCTCTGCCAGATCGTGGGAAGCGACACAGAGCCCACTTACAATCTGGTGGCGAAATATATGAAAGATAAGAACACGGGAGAGTATTTTGTGGACGAGGCAGAGCAGCCTTTTGAGGAAGATGTGGAAAAAGCGCAGGAGCTGCTGGCGGAGGCAGGATATCCGAATGGGGAGGGATTCCCGGAGCTCACGTACAACTATCCCACACTGGAGATGGATTCCGATACAGCTCAGGTGATTCAAGAGCAGTTGAAGGAAAACCTGAACATCACGATCAATCTTGAAGCGCAGGAACTTCAGGCAAATTATTCCACGAGATATGCGGGTGACTTTGACCTGTGCCGCATGAACTGGACGGCGGACTTTGCAGATCCGTATACGTACCTGTCCATGCTGTTGTCCAACAGCACATATAACTGCAGCGGCATCAACGATCCGGAATATGATTCCATTGTCGCGGCGTCTAATTCCGAGTCGGATCCGGCAAAACGATCGGAACTGCTTCATCAGGCGGAGCAGCTTGCAGTGGGAGAGCAGTTCTACATCATCCCGCTGTTTGCCATGAAGAGTGTAAATCTTGTAAATCCGGATATTACCGGCATCCGGCAGATCCCGGCAAGCGGAGCCCTGGAGTACCGGTATGCGGATATTGATATCTGAGCAGGCCTTCAGCGGGAAACGCTGTATCGGATGACTGAACTTATTGCAGTAAAATGGTGGAGATAATGAGTATGGATGACAAATCAATTGCAAATATGGCCGTACTTGCCGGAGAGATCATGCTGCGAAGCGGAGCAGAGACTTACCGGGTGGAGGATACGATCAAACATATCCTTGACACTGCCGGCGGAGCCGGTGCCCCGGGAACAGGAATCGGCGGATCAGAGAGTGCCGGCGCGGTACGGACAGAGTCTCTTGTTATGCTGACAGGGATCATTGTTACGATCGAAAGACCGGGACAGGAGGCAATAACTGTCATGCGCAGAGTGCACGACAGGGGAACCAATATGCACCGAATTGTGGAAGTAAATGAAATCTCAAGGAAATACTGCGCAGGAGATCTGTCGGCGGAGGAAACATGGGAGAGACTCGAAAATATAAAAGGCAGACAATACACGGTCTGGATGTATAATGTTGCTACCGTGCTTGTGCCGGCCGGGTTTGCCCCGCTGTTTGGCGGCGGACTCCGGGAGATTTTTGCCGCCGGGGCTGTGGGAATCCTGCTGGCAGTTATCATGACAATCGGCAAGAGAATGCGGATCAGCAGTTTTATCCTGAATATGATCTGTGCAGGCGGTGTCGCCGCGGCTGCGATGGTGCTCAAAGCGTGGTATCCGATCCTGAATATGGACACGGTGATCATCAGCGGTATTATGCCCCTCGTGCCGGGAGTGGCGATCACCAATGCGATACGGGATACTCTGCGGGGAGATTACATTTCCGGAGGAGCGCGGGCGCTGGAAGCTTTTGTGACAGCTGCGGCTGTGGCGATCGGAGCCGGCGTCGGGATCGCGGCGATGAATGTATTATGGCGGGGAGGTGGCCTGCTATGATAGAACTTTTTCTTGTGACGGCAGGATGCTTTATTGCGGTCATGGGATTTGCATTGCTTGTGGAGACTCCGAAGAAATATATTCTGCAGGCGGGAATCGCGGGCGCAGGCGGAGGATGGGGCTATTTTTTCAGCATACAGCGGGGAATGGACGTGGTGGCAGCCAGTTTTCTTTCAGCCCTTGTAATTTCTCTGCTTGCGCATACATTTGCGAGGATTTTCAAAGCGCCGGTCACAGTATTTTTGATTGCAGGGATTCTGCCGACTGTACCCGGGGCGGGAATGTACCGGACCGTCTACTATATCATAACAGACAACAGAGCACAGTCCTCTTATTATCTGATGCAGACGCTGGAGATCGCGGGAGTGATCGCCCTTGCAATATTTATCGTTGATTCCCTTTTCAGGATCCGTCTGCGGAAATACAGGAAACCGGCAGGAGAAAGTACAGGTGAGAGAAAGAGATGATGGAACTGGTCACAGGAGGCAGCGGCAGCGGAAAATCCGCCTATGCGGAGGCGGTAATCTGCGAAAAACACAGACTGCTGCGTGAGACAACAGAAAACGCTCCTCTTTACTATATAGCGGATATGGTTCCCTATGGACGGGAGACAGAGAAGAAGATAGAAGCCCATCGGAAAATGCGCTCAGGCAAAGGCTTTGCGACCCTTGAGTGGTACGTGGATCTGCCGGGAAAACTTTCGGATCCGGATTCGCCCATCCGGGGAGACGCCTGCGTCCTGCTGGAGTGTATATCCAATCTTACGGCCAATGAAATGTACGAACCAGGGGGCGCGGAAAACACAGGACAAGATACGGTGGAGAGTGTCATAAAAGGCGTGCGGATGTTAAAAGAACGCTGCGCACATCTTGTTGTGGTGACGAACGATGTGTTCCGGGAATCCGTGCCTGATTCGGAAGAGATGACGGTATACAAAGACAATCTGGGGACGATCAGCCGTGCTCTGGCTGAGATGGCGGACCGGGTGACAGAAGTGGTGTTCGGGGTGCCGGTCTGCATAAAACCTGATTCATATAAGGCGGCCGGAATCCGGGAACAGCTGAACGGTATCGGTGCGGCGGAAGACAAATCGGAAGAAATCTCGGAAGAGAAAGGACGGCACGGGATGAAATTTATAACAGGCGGCGCATATCAGGGGAAATATGAATATGCAAAAAAATTGTATCCGGATGCAGAATGGGCGGACGGAGCCGGATGCTCTCTCCAGGAGCTTCTGTCCTGCGGGGGAGTCGATCACTTTCACCTCTTTGTGAGAAGATGGCTTCAGGAGGAAAAGGCACCGAAGAAGCTGACGGAAGCGATCCTTGATAAAAACAGAGACCTCATTATCGTGTGTGATGAGATCGGATGCGGACTTGTGCCGGTGGACGCTTTTGAGAGAGAGTACAGAGAATCCGTCGGGCGCATCTGTACTGAACTTGCAAAAAATGCGGATGAAGTGTACCGTGTAACGTGCGGCATCGGCAATAGAATCAGATAGAATGGGCAGAGAAAGGAGTCAGGATATGCTGAATGAACTGGAGCAGGTACTTCCTGCTGATATTGAAAAGAGAAGTTTTGAGATCATCACAGAAGAACTGGGAGACAAAGAACTGATCCCGGGGACAGAGCCTGTTGTAAAGCGATGTATCCATACAAGCGCGGATTTCGACTATGCGGATAATCTTGTGTTTTCCGACAACGTGGCAGAACGGGCGCTCAGTGCGATCCAAAATGGCGCATCTATTGTAACAGATACTCAGATGGCGAAAGCCGGGATCAATAAGAAGCGGCTGGCACAGTACGGCGGAGAAGTCTACTGCTTTATGTCTGATGAGGACGTGGCGCAGGCGGCAAAGGAGAACGGCACGACCCGGGCAGCGGCGTGTATGGACAAGGCGGCATCCCTGTATCGGGACGGAAGAATCAGAAAGCAGAACGGGGAACAGGAAAGCGGGCTGATCTTTGCTATTGGAAACGCGCCTACCGCACTCGTGCGTCTCTATGAACTGATCAATGAAGGGAAACTCAAACCCGAGCTGATCATCGCGGCGCCGGTAGGATTTGTCAATGTGGTACAGTCGAAAGAACTGATCCTGACGCTGAAAGATATACCCTATATTGTGGCGAGAGGACGAAAAGGCGGAAGCAATATTGCGGCGTGCATCTGTAATTCGCTGCTGTATATGCTATGATTTTGAACTCTGCAGGCCGAATCCCCGGAATGTGCCGGCATGGCTGATTTGAATGGAGTGTATAAGATGGACAGACCTTATTTCCCGATGTTTATAGACCTTACGGATAAAAAGATACTGGTGGCGGGCGGCGGAACGATCGCCCTGCGCCGTGTCAGGACGCTGCTTAAGTTCGGGGCGGATATTCATGTGATCGCGCCGGAATTCTGCGAAGAACTGTCACAGATGGAAAAAGAAGGAAAGATCACGGCAGAACACAGAGAATACCGCACCGGGGATATCGACGGCGCGCAGATCGTTCTGGCGGCTACGGATGATCATGAGGTGAACCGGCAGATATGGAAAGAGTGCCGGGCTGCCGGTGTTTTAGTAAATGTGGCGGATGATAAAAAACTGTGCGATTTCTATTTCCCTTCGGTGGTGCTGACGGATGAAGCAGTCATCGGGATCAACTGCGGGGGCATGGATCATGCAAAAGTGAAAGAGACGCGGATCAAGATAGAGAAGGCGGTCAGATAGAGATTCCACCAGTTCAGCCATCTATCTGTCAGAATCCGGATCTTTATGCGAGCATAAATCCGAACTCTGCCAGATAGATGGCTGAACTGGTGCATAAATATAAATAAATGATTGCCAAAACTTTATATTTTGTTTATAATTAGTCCCATATTGTGTCTTGGGATACTTCTGACCCCGTTGTGACAGCATGGTTTACGAGGCACAGAGAAAAAGATGCCGGATCTCCGGTATCGTATACAGAAAGGACAATATGGAATGGGAGATACTTTACAGATTCTGACTGCCATGATCATCTATATGGCGGCGGTCATCATTATAGGAGTTACATTTGCGAGGAAGGCAAATGCAAGTTCAGACGCTTATTTCCTCGGCGGGAGAAGTCTCGGCCCGTGGGTGACGGCTATGAGTGCGGAGGCGTCTGATATGTCCGGATGGCTCCTTATGGGCCTGCCGGGCGTTGCGTACTGGTGCGGTATCGCAGACGCGGCATGGACAGCCATCGGACTGGCTGCGGGTACATATATCAACTGGCTGATTGTATCCAAACGTCTGCGTCGTTACAGTGAGAAAGCCGGCAATGCGATCACGCTGCCGGAATATTTTTCCAATCGTTTTCACGAGAAGAAAAAGGTTATCATGACGATTGCGGCAGTATTTATCCTGATCTTTTTTACTGTGTATGCGGCAAGCTGCCTTGTGACCTGCGGCAAGCTGTTTTCCACATTATTTGGTCTTCCGTATATTCCGATGATGATCGTGGGCGCGGTGTTCGTACTGATCTATACGATCATCGGCGGTTTCCTCGCGGAGAGCGCTTCGGACTTCATGCAGGCGATCGTTATGATCGTGGCTCTTGGCGTGATCGTGCTTGTGGGAACTTATGCGGCAGGCGGTCTCGGAGCAGTCATTGACAACGTGAAAGATATACCGGGATTCCTTGAATTCTTTGGCATGGCGACGCCCCAGACCGTGGACGGCGTACAGCAGACGGCAAACGGTGTGCCGCTGTTCGGGGAGGCAGCTCCCTACGGGATCATTTCTGTTGTATCCATGCTGGCATGGGGACTGCACGCTCACGGCGTATTGCTACGGTGTGGGTGCTGATCTCGCTTACGATAGCTGTATTTATCGGTGTAATGGGGCGCGCCCTCTATCCGACGGCGCTGACGACCTCGGCAGACGCGGAGAATGTGTTTATCCTTCTGTCAACAAATCTGCTTCCTCCGCTGATCGCAGGTTTTGTGATGGCAGGGATCCTTGCAGCGACGATCAGTTCCTCGGATTCGTATCTGCTCATCGCAGCGTCCGCATTTGCAAAGAATATCTATCAGGGGCTGTTCCGCAAGAAAGCTTCTGACCGTGAGGTGCTCAATATCTCAAGGCTGACGCTGCTTTTGATCGCTATCGTGGCGATCATCATCGCACTGGATGAGAACAGTGTCATCTTCACGATCGTAAGCTTCGCATGGGCGGGATTCGGCGCTACATTTGGGCCGCTGATGCTCTTCAGTCTGTTCTGGAAGAGGACGACAAGAGCAGGCGCGATTGCCGGTATGCTTGGCGGTGCGGGAATGGTATTTGTGTGGAATCTGCTTGTACGTCCGTTGGGCGGCATCTGGGATATCTATGAACTCCTGCCGGCATTTATCTTCTCCTGTCTGTGCATTGTAGTGGTATCACTGTTATCACCGAAGCCGTCGCAGGAGATCGAGAGAGAATTTGAAGAAGTAAAAGCGATGGGAAAGAAATAATAAGAAATAATACAAGATTCAATGTGGGACAGCAGTTGACAAGACTGCTGTCCTGTGTTTTTATAGCATTGTAGGAAATATATCAAAAATCCGGCGCCATCTGTGCACCGGAAGAGAAAGGAGAGTTTCTTGTGTCAGTTACAGGTGCAGTGATGGTTCCCCATCCGCCTCTGATCGTGCCGGAGATCGGACACGGGGAGGAACGTAAGATACAGGTTACGATAGATTCCTATCATCGTGCCGCACAGAAGATCGCAAAGTGGAAGCCGGATACAGTTGTTGTGATATCACCTCATTCCGTGATGTATGCAGACTATTTTCACATTTCGCCGGGGAACGGGGCGAAAGGAAACTTTGCCCGGTTCCGTGCGCCTCAGGTAAAATTCCAGGCGGACTATGACACAGAGTTCGTGCAGATGCTCTGCCAGGAGGCGGAAGCCAGAGACATCCCTGCGGGAACACTGGGAGAGCGGGATAAAAGTCTGGATCACGGAACGATGGTCCCTCTCTATTTTCTGGATCAGTATGATACAGATTATAAGCTGGTGCGCATCGGTCTGTCGGGCCTGCCTTTGACAAAGCATTATGAGCTGGGACAGTGCATCAAAAAGGCTGCGGAACTTCTGGAGCGGAATACAGTGGTCATCGGAAGCGGTGATCTGTCGCATAAGTTAAAGGAGAACGGACCTTACGGATTTCAGAAAGAAGGACCGGAGTATGACGAACGGATCATGGATGTGATGGGAAGGGCTGCGTTCGGAGAATTGTTTGACTTCTCAGAGAATTTCTGTGAGAAGGCGGCAGAGTGCGGTCACCGGTCGTTTACGATCATGGCCGGAGCCCTTGACGGTCTTGCGGTGAAGACGGAGAAACTGTCCCATGAAGGTACGTTCGGCGTGGGGTACGGCGTGTGTATCTACGAAGTATCGGGCAGAGATACGAACCGGTATTTTCTGGAAGAATACCGCCAGAGAGAAGAAGAAAAGGCAAGAAAGAGAAAAAACGCCGAGGATCCGTTTGTACGGCTGGCAAGAAAGACGATAGAGACATATGTGCGAACAGGTGAGAAGATCAGCGTGCCGGAGGGACTCCCGGAGGAGATGTATTCCCGTCGGGCGGGAGTGTTCGTATCACTGAAAAAGGACGGAAGGCTTAGGGGCTGCATCGGTACGATCGCGCCGGTCCGAGGCAGTATAGCGGAAGAGATCATTGAAAATGCCATCAGCGCAGCTATAAAAGATCCCAGATTCCATGCTGTTGAGCCGGACGAGCTTGAACATCTTGTGTACAGTGTGGATGTACTGGGGGATGCAGAGAAGATCAGTTCTCCGGAAGAACTGGATGTGAAGCGTTACGGTGTCATTGTGAGCAGAGGGTACAGACGGGGACTGCTCCTGCCGGATCTTGAAGGCGTGGATACGGCGGAAGACCAGGTCGAGATTGCCAGACAGAAAGCAGGAATTCCAGAAGATGCGGAGGATATCACTCTGGAGCGCTTTGAGGTGGTGAGACATTATTGAAGACAGAGATCAGCAAGGAAGAGATCAGCAAGACAGAGATCAGCAAGGAAGAGATCAGCAGCAATGGTCGGAAAATCGTGGGAACGGCAGCCGCCTGTCCGGTCTGTCCCCATCACTGCAGATTAATGGACGGCCAGTACGGCAGATGTGGAGCGAGAAAGAACGAGAACGGGAAAATTATCTGTGACAATTACGGAAAGGTGACAGCTCTGGCGCTGGATCCGATAGAGAAAAAGCCGTTAAGGTATTTCTTCCCGGGGAGCATGATCCTGTCCGTGGGGAGTTACGGCTGTAATCTGTCCTGCCCGTTCTGCCAGAATCATGAGATTTCCATGGCAAGATCGGAAAATACCGGCTGGCGCATGATGAGGCCGGAGGAGCTTGCGGATCTGGCGGAAGACTGCCGCGGCAGGGGGAATATCGGCGTGGCATTTACCTACAATGAGCCGCTGGCAGGATACGAGTTCGTCCGGGATACTGCCCGTCTGGTCCATGAGCGCGGGATGAAAAACGTGCTGGTCACCAACGGGACGGCTAAGCTTCCGGTACTGGAGGAACTGCTGCCGTATATCGACGCCATGAATATCGACCTGAAGGGATTTACAGAGGAGTATTACCGGAAACTGGGAGGTAGCCTTGAGACGGTGAAAGAGTTTATCCGGCGTGCCGCGAAAGAGTGCCATGTGGAACTGACAACCCTGATCGTGCCGGGAGAGAATGACTCTGCGGAGGAGATGGAGCGGGAGGCGGAATGGATCGCATCTGTGGACTCTGAAATCGTGCTCCATGTGACAAGATTTTTCCCGAGATACCGGATGACGGATCGGAAGGCCACGGATGTAGAAGAAGTATACCGGCTCCGGGATGCTGCAGGAAAGTATCTGAAATATGTATATACGGGAAACTGCTGAATGAAGAACCGTCTAAACAAAATCTAAACGCCTGCCCGGCGAATATTATCACTCTCTTAATGAAAGAAAGGCTATGATAAAGATAAGAAAAGAGGGTGATCGATATGTTGAAAGATTTGTTATTATTCCTGCTCATGATGGCAGGCGGAGCATACGGATTATGGATCATGCGCGGAGTGATAAAGGGAAGTCAGGAAAAGAAAGCCGCTTAAGCGGGTATAATTATATATGATCCAAGATGAAAAACAGCCTCTCGGGAAATTTACTCCGAGGGGCTGTTTTTAAAATATGGTTGAAATCGAACTTATGAGTGATTTTGAAATGCTCTCCATTGTACTGATGATACTCGGTATTGTTGTTACAATCTTAATTGCATACATCGATCACATGAAAAAGTACATCGATCACATGAAAAAGTAACCGCCCCACGCCAAAGGATTGCGGTTACTTTTCGTAACTAATATATTTTGGAACTAACCGCTTATCGGTAGTGCCTGTTTCTATAGTTATATTAGCAAAGTGTGCAGAGAATGTCAAATTGTTCAGGTGTTCATTGTACGGCTCAAGAACCACATTGTCAAACTAGAGGCAAAGTGATAATATCAGAGAGAAAAAGAGGCGTTATGCAGGGAGAATGAAGCAGATGGAGAAGATAAGTGGACGGATCAGGAAAATCATGTACAGAGAGAAACTGCTAGATCTGGGACGGACGGCGGCGATCGTACTGGCGGCAGCTCTTATCGGTCTTTACCTGAACCGTGCCGGAGTCATGAAAGAAAACATCCTGATGGTACTGCTGATCGGCGTGATCCTGACAGGCGCCTTTACGGCGGGATATGAGTACGGCGTGATCGGGGCGGTGGCAAGTGTGCTGATCTTCAACTATTTCTTCACCGTGCCGGTCCATACATTTGCGATCATGAATCCGGACGATGTGGTGCTGATGATCTTTTTCCTGATCGTATCGTTCATCTCGTCGGCGATGACGGCGCGTTTCCGCAGGCAGGTGGCGATCGCGGAGGAAAATGAAAGGACAGCCCGACGTATGTCGGAACTCTCGGAGCGCTTTATCAATGTCACGGGAACGGAACGGATCACGGAACTTGGCCTTTCCTATATCAAAGAAAATACCGGCTATGATGCTGCCGTCAGGCTGGACGGACACAGTACAGCCGGACAGCCGGACACGGCAGGGGCGGTCCTGTTCCCGATCAGAGGCATTGCCCGTAAGACGGGAGAGATCATTGTCTTTACGAAAGACCGGGGGCTTGGTGCGGAGCAGGAAATTTTCATACGCGCCGTGGCGGGGCAGATGGGGATCGCTCTTGACCGGGAGAGGATCTATGAGAAGCAGGAGAAGACGAAGCTTCAGGTAGAGCGGGAGCATCTGAAGAGCAGTATGCTGCGCAGCATATCCCATGACTTCCGGACGCCGCTGACGGGGATCATCGGCGACTGCGACCTGATCCTGCAGCGTCATGTGACCGGGCCTGAAGAGCAGGATGAGCTTTTAATGGATATCCGGGAACAGAGTATGTGGCTGACCCGCACGATGGAGAATATCCTGAGTATGACGAAGATCGAGAGCGGCGCGGATTTTATCAGCAGGAGAGAAGAAGTGGTGGAAGACCTTGTGTATGAGGCGGAGAGCCATGTGAGCGGACTCAGGGAACACAGGAGATTTCAGGATTCCATGCCCGAAGAAGTGCTGATCGCGGATGTGGACGCAAGGCTGATCGTGCAGGTGCTGGTAAACCTGTTGGATAATGCGGTAAAGCATACGAAAGAGAACGGACTGATCCGGCTGAATGTGTCGTATCAGGACGGCAGGGCGTACTTTGTCGTGGAGGATAACGGACCGGGGATCGAGCCGGGGCAGGAGGAGACGATCTTCGGAGAATTTGTCTCCCTTGCAGGCAGAGGACCCGACCAGAAGCACGGGATGGGGCTGGGGCTTGCCATATGCAGGGAAGTCGTAAAGGCCCATGGAGGCGAGATCCGTGCGGAGAACCGGCCGGAGGGCGGAGCCAGATTTGTCTTCTGGCTGAATGCGCAGCCGGCAGTACAAATGGAAGAAATGGAAGAAGAATACGGGGGAACAGAACGGGATGGAAGAGAAGCAGACCATATTGATCGTTGAGGACGACAAATACATTATCCATTTTATATCGATGAGCCTGAAGGAAGAGAACTATACATTCTGGACGGCAAAGTCCGTAAAAGAGGCGTTAAGCCTTTTCTATGCCAACCGGCCGGATCTGGTGATCCTCGATCTGGGACTGCCGGACGGCGACGGTCTGGACGTGGTCAGAAGTATCCGGGAGATCGCTTCCACCCCGATCATCGTTGTGTCGGCACGGCAGGAGGAACCGGAGAAGATAAGGCTTCTGGATGCCGGAGCAGACGATTATGTGACAAAGCCGTTCTATATGGGAGAGCTTCTGGCGAGGATCCGCGCCGCCTTAAGAAAAAGGGAAAACCGTCCTGCGGATCAGGACTTGCGCTTTACAGACGGGGATCTTCTTGTGGACTACGAAAGACGGCGTGTGGAAGTGGACGGACAGGAAGTCCATCTCACGCCCATCGAGTATAAGATCCTGCTCCTTCTGATTGCCAACAGGGGGAAAGTCCTGACACATCATTATATCTTAAAAGAAGTGTGGGGATATGCAGAGGGCGTGGAGGCAGGAACCCTGCGTGTGTTCATGGCGACTCTCCGCAGGAAGATCGAGAAGAATCCGTCCCGGCCGCAGCATATCATTACGGAAGTAGGCGTGGGATACCGGTTTAAATAGAAAAAATTAAAAGCCCATATGGGAGTCAGGAGATAACGATAGGATGAAGTATTCACTGGATTTAAAAAAATACGCGGCGCTGGCGCGCAGGACCGCAGCGGAAGGATGCGTGCTGCTGGAAAACAGGGAGGGCGCGCTTCCTTTGAAAAAGGGTGCGAAGACGGCTGTTTTCGGGAGAGCGGCCTTTAACTATTATAAAAGCGGTCTGGGATCGGGAGGACTGGTCAATACAAGATACACGGTCAGTATTCTGGACGCGCTGAAAAAGGAAGACACGATCTTGGTAGACGCGCGGCTGGAGGAGATCTATAAAGAATGGATCGCAGACCACCCGTATGACCGGGGAAACGGATGGGGAAAGGTGCCATGGTTTCAAAAAGAGATGCCCGTCACAGAAGAAATGCTTGAGATTGCCCGAAGCTGCGACATCTCGCTGGTGATCATCGGAAGGACCGCAGGCGAAGATGAAGATAATACGGATCAGCCGGGGAGCTGGCTGCTGACCGAAGAGGAAGAAAGTCTGATCAGACAGGTTACAGAGAACAGCCGGTGTACGGCGGTGCTTCTGAACACCGGGAATATCATCGATATGAGCTGGGTGAAAAAATATGCGCCGCAGGCAGTGATGTATGTCTGGCAGGGCGGACAGGAGGGCGGAAACGCTGTTGCCGACGTACTGACCGGAAGAGTAAATCCCTGCGGCAGACTCTCAGATACCATTGCCGACGGGATCGGCGCGTATCCGTCCACGGAAAATTTTGGCGATGTAACCAGAAATTATTACAGAGAAGACGTCTATGTGGGATACCGGTATTTCGAGACATTCGAAAAAGAACGCGTGTTATATCCGTTCGGATACGGACTGTCCTACACTTCCTTTGACATACAGCCAGAGATCGCCGGCAGAAATAAAGAGTCAGTGACCATACAGTCTGTGGTGAAAAATACGGGAACAGCGCCTGGCAGGGAGGTCCTACAGGTCTATGCAGAAGTTCCGCAGGGAATGCTGGGAAATCCGCTGAGAAAGCTGATCGGATTTGCCAAGACGAAGGAACTGGCGCCGGGAAGCGCAGAGACAGTCAGATTGGAGATCCCCAAATATACATTCGCCTCATATGATGATTCGGGAAAGACGGGAGATAAATCCTGCTATGTGCTTGAAGCGGGCGTTTACAGGATCTATGCCGGCGGCAATGTAAGGGACGCGGCATATGCAGGAGAATTCTATGAGGATCATCAGGTGCTTGAGCGTCTGGAGGAGCGCTGCGCTCCGGTGCGGGCGTTTAACCGGATGCGGCCGCAGATCAGAGACGGAAAGGTAAGCCTCTGCTATGAAGAGACACCTCTTAAAAGTGCAGAGATCCGCCGGGATGTTCCCGGAGAGATACCATATACCGGAGACAGGGGATATAAGCTGAAAGACGTTTTTGAAGGAAAGGTCACGATGCAGCAGTTCATCGCGCAATTGCCCGATGAGGAACTGATCACGATGTTCCGCGGGGAGGGTATGTGCAGCGGGCGTGTCACGCCCGGTACGGCCTCGGCGTTCGGCGGAGTAAGCGAAGGGCTTGAAGAGTTCGGGATCCCTGCCGTGTGCTGTGCAGACGGCCCGTCCGGCATACGGATGGACTGCGGCACGAAAGCATTCCTGCTCCCCTGCGGGACACTGCAGGGATGTACGTTTGATCCGGAGCTGATCCAGAGCCTGTATGAGATGACCGGCCTTGAACTGCGCCTGAATCAAGTGGATTCCCTGCTGGGGCCGGGAATGAATATACACCGGAACCCGCTGAACGGCCGGAACTTTGAATATATTTCAGAAGACCCGCTCCTGACCGGAAAGATCGCCGCGGCTCAGACCCGTGGGATGGGGGAGATGAAGATCGGGAATACGATCAAACATTTCTGCTGCAATAACCAGGAAGCAGGACGCAGCACTTCCGACTCGGTCGTCTCGGAACGCGCGATGCGGGAAATATATCTGAAAGGATTTGAGATTGCGGTGAAAGAGGGCGGCGCCCGCTCGGTCATGACAAGCTACGGCGCTGTGAACGGTCTGTGGACGTCGGGAAATGAAGAATTATGCACGGGCATTCTCAGAGATGAATGGGGATTCCGGGGGATCGTGATGACAGACTGGTGGGCGAAAGCCAATTATCCGGGAAAAGATGCTTCCACAGAAGCAAAGACGCCTATGCTCCTTGCGCAGAATGACCTCTATATGTGCGTTCCATGTCCGGCCGAAAACCCGGAGCACGACGATGTGGAGGAGATGCTTGCGGCGGGGAAACTGAGCCGGGGATATCTGCAGCGGACAGCCGTCAACATCTTATCATATATTCTTGAGACCCCGGCCATGGTCCGGCAGATGGACGCTGTAAGTCCGGACGAAAAAGCGGCGGCAGCGGAACTAAAGGCTGCGGACAGGATCGATGACGAGATAGAGTATTATGAAATGAAAGACACAGGTCTGGAGTATGACGCTGCAAAACTGGATCCGCAGCAGGGGCGGTCAGATCAGTTCGGGATTATAACAAAGACCGGGGGAGAGCTTATGATCTCTATGGAGATGTGCGCAGACCTGACCCCGTTCGCTCAGATACCGGTATCTGTATTCTGCAATGAGGAATATCGCGGCGTGATCCAGATCAATGGAACGGAGGGCAGATGGATCACACGGGAGAAGAATCTCGGGATGATCCGGCAGGGGGAAAACGCGATCCGGTTCTTCTACGGTGCAGACGGGCTGCAGATCGGAGAGCTCCGCCTGCGTGTCATTCCCCGATAAAAGGGGATTTTCCGGATAACCCTCCTGGTCTGTTTGTCAGGGATCAAAGATCATTATGGACTGACAGTCCCTTTGTCAGTGCTTCCAGTATATCATAAATTTCTCCTGACCTTGCATAAAGCTGATATTCCGGTTCATGGATATCCTGAAGATAATGAGCGTCGGAGCAGCAGATCACATTGCAATTCTCAAAATATGGGTGCTCACGCCTGATCCGGTGGAGATTTTTAAAGTCATGGAACTCCGCGCAGGTAAACGTACTGCCGGGAGGTACGAAGCCAAGATTGGAGAGCAGGCTCGTGGAAGCCTTATCCACATGGGCGGGATATGCGATGCCCTGGAAGGATCCAACCAACGGGAACACATCGTCGAAAGAGATAGAAGTAGCATTGATGAGGAGATTTTTCACAGTTCCGGTCACTTCGTCTCTCTCATCCATGATCTGCTGCTTCCCGAAGATATCTTCCCGGTTTGGAAACGGCAGCAGCTTCTCATATATAAGGGCGTCAAAGCGAAGGGCGTCATCCAGCGTGGGAAAGAGGCAGATTACATGAACTTCTTCCTGGGTTGTCAGTTCCATGCCGGGGATCACGGTCACGCCGTACTTTTCTCCGTGGTATATGGCGGCGGGACAGTTCCTGCAGGAATTATGGTCTGTAAGGGCAATCACGTCCAGCCCTTTGACCGCGGCCATCCCTACAATATTGGCGGGGGTCATGTCATCGTCCCCGCAGGGGGAGAGGCAGGAGTGGATATGCAGATCATAATAGAGCGGGATCATGATTCGCCCGCCTCGTGGATCTCGAGGGCAATATCAAAGACCGGAAGCTCCGTTGCGAGTATGGCGATCCCTTCCTCTTCGGCCTTTTCCAGAGTCCCCTCATCCATCCCTATGCCCTCTGCCAGTACGATACAGGCCACGTCCGCAAGGGTGGCTACGGCGAGGGTGTTTTTGTTTCCCATGACAGTGACCCAGACGCTGTCGGCAGGGGCCTTTCCCATAGCGATGCTCAAAAGATCGCAGCAGAATACTTTTGATATCTCACGTGTTGGATCTCCTTTTACCAGAACTTTGCATTCCGGAAGTTCCAGTACAGTCTGTAATTTCATATGTCATGACCTCTCTTTCTTTTTATGCCCGGCAGACAGAAACCTGATGATCAGTTCTGTCCGGAGCGCCGGTAGTTTCCCGGCACTCCGAATGAGGCCAGCTCCGTGGTCAGTTCTTTGATATATCTGCGGAGCATTTCATCTTCCTCCTCGGACAACGGCTTTCCGGTTTTCTCGCCCTGTGTCAGCGACTCGATCTTCTGGGACAGGTCGGCGATATTGGAACGCAGGACGTAGATACAGTCGTTAGGGGTCGCTTCCCCGCGCACGATATCCTCAGCCAGTGTCTGGCAGGTCGGAGCTCCGCAGGAGCCGCAGTCAAGTCCCGGGAACCGGGCGGTCAGTTTCTCTACGTCGCTCATCATTTTCAGGCTTTCCTTGAATGTATTTCCAAGGCGGAAGACGGGCTCGTATTCGATATCGTCCGCCCAGTATATATTCCGGAGTTCTGGAGTGTCATCGAGATGATTTTTCGACACGGGCTGATATTTCGTCAGGCGTTTTGTCTTTGCCATGGCGATGTAGGCGTTCTCCACGGTGAGCGTGCCGCCGACACAGCCGCCGCTGCAGGCGTTCAGCTCTACGAATGTGAGCCCGTGGAGTTTCTCGTCTTCGAGTTCCTCCAGCACTCTTAAGATATTTACGATGCCGTCCGCCGCAAGGTAGCTGTCCGTGAGAAGACCGCCCGCCTCTCCGCCTGCATTGCTCCAGCCGATGCCGATGCGTCCGGAATGGGAGAGCGGCTTTAACTGGCTCTCGTCATGTTTCATATGGGGCAGCAGGAGCGGATATACATCTTTGATCGCTACTACATTGTCGATATTGCTTTTTTCGATCCCGAGAGGAGCTTTTGCGTAGGATACTTTGGACGGGCAGGGCGATATAAAGATGATGCCGATCTCCTCCGGCTTCAGCCCGGTCTTCTTCATCGCCTGCGCCCGTGCGATCTCCGCCGCAGCCTCCACCGGCGCTTTGATGGGCAGGAGACGGGAGATAAGTGCGGGAAATTTCACCCGGATCAGCCGGATCACGGACGGACAGGCGGAGCTGATAAAAGGCGCTTCGTCCATATGCTGCTTGATATATGATCTGGAAGCCTCGGACACCAGTTCCGCAGCCGCGCTCACCTCATATACATCGTCAAAGCCTAGCTTCAGCAGCGCATTTAACACAATATCTGTATTTGTCAGATTATTATACTGCGCATAGAGCGACGGCGCAGGAAGAGCAACCGTATATTTGAAATTATTTATAACGGAGAGCGGATCATATACCGGAATCTTGGCGTGGTGCGGGCAGTAGCGGATGCAACGGCCGCAGTCGATGCAGAACTTATCTATGATATGCGCCTTGCCGTTATGCACGCGGATCGCCTGGGTGGGGCAGTACTTGATGCAGTTGATGCAGCCCTGGCAGGCGGATTCCCTAAGCCTTACGGAACGTATGAATTTGTTTGTGCCCACAGACAGTTCCTCCTTTACAGATTGACTTTCATTGTGATCGTTGTCCCCTGTCCTACTACAGTGTCGATATGCATCTCATCGGAATACCGTTTCATATTCGGAAGCCCCATCCCCGCCCCGAAGCCGAGGGAGCGCACTTCTTCCCGGGCAGTGGAGAATCCTTCCTGCATGGCCTGCTCGATGTCGGGGATGCCGGGACCTGTATCCGCAAGGATCATGGTAATGTCCTTATCCGATATTGTGACCGTGATGGTGCCGCCGTCCGCGTGGATGACCATATTGATCTCTCCCTCATACATGGCGATCGCTGTTTTGCGGATGACGTCGCTGCTGACGCCCAGCATCTTCAGCTTGTTTTTGACAGAGCTGCTGGCCTCGCCCGCACGGGTAAAATCATTTCCGTCGATGACATAAGTAAAGACAAGCTGATCCCCCATTCAGGCACCTCCTCTGAGTCCGTTTTCATACAGGATGCCGCAGGTGGTGAACATATAATGCTTCGTGGCAAGAACGGCGATAGACTTGCCTCTCGCCAGCGCCAGCATATTTTCATCCGGCATCTTGCCGCGGACGAAGATAATGCAGCAGATATCGAGCATCTCAGCTGTGCGTACGACCTGCGGATTGCAGAGACCGGTGATGAGTACGGAACATTTCCCGCAGTATGCAAGGACGTCGCTCATCATATCCGCTGAAAAAACAAACTGTGCATCTAAGTCGGCAAGTTCCTCGCCGTACAGAAACTGTGCGTCAAGCACTTTCTGCATATCTCTGATCGTCATAAGCCCTCCCAAAAGATCAAAACCGAACATTGACTGCATCGGCCCGGCTGCCGGAAACAGGCGGCGCCGATGCTGTTTCAGTCAGTATAACATCTGGATATGGAAAAGACAATAATTGCATAAACAGAAATAGTATAATGATACTATTAGCGGAAAATTCAGTAAAAAAATATACAATAATAAAATAGACGGAATTTTCATACTTTTAAGTGGCGTATCGGCATATCGTGTGATATCATTGTTTTAATGAGCATACAATGGGCGGGAGTCCGGGCCGCACTGTCCTCAGGACCGGGCTTTTGCCAAAGCAGAATTGGAGGGTGAAGAATGACAGCTAAGAAAGGAACCGTTCCGTTTGCCGGAACGAAAGAGCAGGAGGAGGCTCTCGCGAAAGTGATCGATGAGCTCCGGGATGAAAAGGGAGCTCTCATGCCGATCCTGCAGAAAGCACAGGACATATACGGATATCTTCCCTATGAGGTCCAGAAGATGATCTCAGATCAGACCGGCATCCCTCTGGAGAAGATCTACGGTGTCACCACATTTTATTCGCAGTTTACTTTGAATCCGAAAGGCAGATACAGGATTTCTGTCTGTCTTGGTACGGCGTGCTATGTGAAAGGCTCCGGAGATATCTACAATGCTCTGATGGAGAAGCTGGGCATTGAGGGCGGCCAGTGTACGCCGGACGGAAAGTTCTCACTGGATGCGTGCCGATGCGTGGGAGCCTGCGGACTCGCACCGGTCATGATGGTCAATGATGAAGTCTACGGACGACTGACGGTGGACGACATTGACGGTATCCTGGCGAAGTACGAATAAGCTATGATGCCGGAAATTTCTCTGAATATTCTGGATGTTGCCGAAAATTCTGTGCGGGCAAAAGCGTCGCTGATCGAGATCACAGTGTCCGTAAAGACGAAAGAAGATACGCTGACTGTCATTATCCGGGACAATGGATGCGGGATGACGGCAGATCAGGTAAAACGCGCACAGGATCCGTTTTTTACAACAAGGACGACGAGAATCGTAGGCCTCGGGCTTCCGTTTTTTAAGCAGGCAGCGGAGAGCACGGGAGGGACATTCGGGATTGAGTCGGAAAAAGGAATAGGAACTATTGTAAAAGCAGTATTTATCTTATCTCATATTGACAGGATGCCTCTGGGGGATATCAGTTCCACCATACATACGCTGATCGTGTTCAACGAACAGATCGATTTCAAGTATATTTATGAATATGACGATAAGAGTTTTACACTGGATACCCGGGAAATGCGGGAGATGCTGGGCGATGAGATTTCATTTATGGAGCCCGAGGTATCGCTGTTTATCTGGGAGTATCTGGATCATAACAAGCAGGAGACAGACGGCGGGACTGATATTTAAGGACAGAACGAGGAGGAATCATATGAAATCTCTTGAAGAATTACGCGCAATCCGCGCAAAAATGCAGGGAAAGGTCGGAGTGCGCGCGGAAAATGAAAATCAGATCCGTGTGGTCGTGGGAATGGCGACCTGCGGAATCGCAAGCGGAGCAAGACCGGTCCTGACAGCGCTTTCTGACGCGGTTCAGGAACAGAATCTGAGCGAAAAGATCTGTGTGACACAGACCGGCTGTATCGGGCTGTGTCAGTACGAACCTATCGTGGAAGTAATGGAACCGGGAAAAGAAAAAGTAACTTATGTGAAGATGACTCCCGAGAAGGCTCTGGAGGTGCTGCGTCTTCATCTGATCGGCGGGCAGGTAGTGACGAAATACACTCTGGGCGCTGCACAGAACAGTCTGTAGGAAACAGGCGGAACACAGAGAAAAGGAGGCATGAAAATATGTATCGTTCACACGTGCTTGTCTGCGGCGGAACCGGATGTACCTCTTCCGGCAGCCAGCGGATCCGGGAGAGACTGGAAAAAGAAATCGCGGCCAACGGGCTGTCTGAAGAAGTCGGTGTTGTCAAGACCGGATGTTTCGGACTGTGCGCCCTCGGCCCGATCATGATCGTATATCCGGAAGGAACTTTCTATTCTATGGTTCAGGAGGACGACATCCCCGAGATCGTCTCTGAACATTTGCTGAAGGGAAGAGTTGTCACGCGTCTGCTCTATGATGAGACGACCAAGACAGACAAGATCATTCCGCTTAATGAGACGAATTTCTATAAGAAACAGCACAGGGTAGCGTTGAGAAACTGTGGTGTGATCAACCCTGAGAATATTGAAGAATACATCGGAACCGGCGGCTACGAGGCGCTGGGCATTGTGCTCACAGAGAAGACTCCGGAGGACGTGATCCAGATCCTTCTGGACAGCGGTCTGAGAGGAAGAGGCGGCGCCGGATTCCCCACAGGATTAAAGTGGAAGTTTGCCGCGGCAAATGAAGCAGACCAGAAATATGTCTGTTGCAATGCAGATGAGGGAGACCCGGGAGCATTCATGGACCGTTCCATCCTTGAAGGTGATCCTCATGCTGTGCTGGAGGCAATGGCTATCGCGGGATATGCGATCGGAGCATCGCAGGGATATATCTACGTGCGCGCCGAGTATCCCATCGCAGTAAAACGTCTTGAGATTGCTATAAATCAGGCGAGAGAATACGGACTGCTCGGGGAAAATATATTTGACAGCGGCTTTAATTTTGATATTGAACTAAGACTCGGCGCGGGAGCATTTGTCTGTGGAGAGGAAACAGCGCTCATGACGTCCATAGAAGGAAACAGAGGCGAGCCCCGCCCCCGCCCGCCGTTCCCGGCGCTGAAGGGTCTTTTCCAGAAACCGACCATCTTAAACAACGTGGAAACATTTGCAAATATTCCGCAGATCATCGTAAACGGTCCGGAATGGTTTGCATCCATGGGAACGGAAAATTCAAAAGGGACGAAAGTATTCGCTCTGGGCGGTAAGATCCACAATACAGGCCTTGTGGAAGTTCCCATGGGGACGACGCTCCGGGAAATCGTGGAAGAGATCGGAGGCGGCATTCCGAACGGCAAGAAATTTAAGGCTGCCCAGACCGGCGGACCGTCCGGCGGATGTATCCCCGCAGAGCATCTGGATGTGCCCATCGATTATGACAACCTGAAGAAGATCGGATCCATGATGGGCTCCGGCGGACTGATCATTATGGATGAGGATACCTGCATGGTGGATATCGCAAAGTTCTTCCTCGAATTTACCGTGGATGAGTCCTGCGGCAAATGTACGCCCTGCCGGATCGGTACGAGGCGTATGCTGGAGATCCTTGAAAAGATTACAAAAGGTCAGGCAACCATGGAAGATCTGGATAAGCTGGAAGAGCTCTGTTATCATCTGCAGTCCAGTTCGCTGTGCGCCCTCGGCCAGACAGCGCCCAATCCGGTGCTCTCTACACTGCGTTATTTCAGGGATGAATATATCGCCCATATTGTTGACAAGAAATGTCCGGCGGGAGTCTGTAAGGACCTGCTGCAGTTTAAGATCGATCCGGATAAATGTAAGGGATGTACGCTCTGCGCGAGAACCTGTCCTGCGGATGCGATCATCGGCTCGGTAAGGGAAGTACATATGATCGACTCCGAGAAGTGCCTGAAATGCGGCGCCTGCATAGAGAAATGCCGGTTCGGCGCGATCTATAAAGAATAAGGGAGGGCAGTGAGAATGGAAAATGTAAATTTAAAGATAAACGGCCTGAATGTAACTGCACCCGCAGGTTCTACGATCCTGGCGGGAATCCGTATCCCTACGCTGTGCTATTTAAAAGAGATTAATGAGATCGGCGCCTGCCGCATGTGCGTGGTGGAAGTAAAAGGAGCGAGAAATCTGGTGGCAGCGTGTGTCTATCCGGTTTCCGAAGGCATGGAAGTGCTGACGAATACGAAGAAGCTGCTGGATTCCAGAAGGAGAACGCTGGAGCTGCTCCTGTCCAACCATGATAAGAAATGCCTCTCCTGTGTGCGAAGCGGGCATTGTGAACTTCAGGAACTCTGTCAGGAACTGGGCGTGACGGATGAGGATTATTTTGCAGGCGAATCGCCCCATTATGAGCTGGATGAGAGCGCGGTACATATGGTGCGGGATAACAACAAGTGCATCCTCTGCCGGAGATGCTCTGCTGTGTGTGAAAAAGTACAGAGCGTGGGCGTTATCGGACCGAATAACAGAGGATTTGCCACATTTATCGGTTCCCCGTTCAATATGGGACTGGGGGATACGAGCTGCGTATCCTGCGGACAGTGCATCGCCGCCTGTCCTACCGGAGCACTCTATGAGAAAAGCAATATTGACGACGTGCTGGAAGCGATCGCCGATGAGACGAAACACGTGGTCGTTCAGCCCGCTCCGTCCGTGCGCGCGGCGCTTGGCGAAGAGTTCGGCTATCCTATGGGAACAGACGTAGAAGGCAAGATGGCGGCGGCTCTCAGGAGGATCGGATTTGATAAAGTGTTCGATACAGACTTCAGCGCTGACCTTACCATCATGGAGGAAGCACATGAATTTATTGACCGCGTGCAGAACGGAGGCGTCCTGCCGATGATGACATCCTGCTCGCCGGGATGGATCAAATACTGCGAGCACTATTATCCGGATCAGCTGGCGCACCTGTCCAGCTGCAAGTCGCCCCAGCAGATGTTCGGAGCCATCACCAAGACATATTATGCAGAGAAGATGGGAATCGCTCCAGAAGATATTGTATGCGTCAGTGTTATGCCGTGTACGGCGAAGAAATTTGAGCTTCAGAGAGACGATCAGTATGCGGCGGGAGTGCCGGATGTGGACATCTCCATCACAACACGCGAACTGGCGCGTCTGATCCGCAAAGTGGGAATCGATTTCCGCAGTCTGCCGGATGAGGGATTTGACGATCCTCTCGGTGAATCTTCAGGCGCAGGCGTCATCTTCGGAGCGACCGGAGGCGTGATGGAGGCAGCCCTGCGTACGGCTGTGGAGACACTTACGGGAGAGACTCTGGAGAAGGTTGAGTTCATGGAAGTGCGCGGCACAGACGGTATCAAAGAGGCTACCTACAACGTAGCAGGGACAGACGTGAAAGTCGCAGTTGCCTCCGGACTTTCCAACGCAAAGGCCATCATGGACAAAGTGCGTTCCGGTGAGGCGGACTATCACTTTATCGAGATCATGTGCTGCCCGGGCGGCTGCGTAAACGGCGGCGGCCAGCCTCAGGTACACGCAGATGTGCGCAACTTCACGGATGTAAAGGCAGTGCGCGCGAAAGCCCTCTATGATAATGATGCGGCAAAGACGATCAGAAAGTCCCATGAGAACCCGTCTATCAAGAGAGTATACAGGGAATATCTGGGCGCGCCGGGAAGCGAGAAGGCACACCATATACTGCATACAAGTTACGTAAAACGAACCATTAATTAAATTCCGATTTCTCGTATCGGCTCAGGAGTAGAAAATCATCTGAAAAGTGGTTAAATACGGAATGATCGACTCACGTATCCGCGGACAAAGGAAAGG
>CAJFGR010000007.1 GCA_904377845.1 uncultured Ruminococcus sp.
TCTGTAACCGGAGACGGGATCAACCTTTCCTCTGTCCGCGGATACGTGAGTCGATCATTCCGTATCTAACTACTTTTCAGATGATTTTCTACTCCTGAAACGGTACGAAAAATCGGAATTTTACTGATAAATGCCATTGATCGTTACTTCAAACAGTGCCTCTTTCCCACTCAGATCGGTATTATTCTGATACGGGTCGGGGAAGGTTACATATACATCCACTTCATCTCCCGGATGGGCGCCGATCAGCTGCTCTTCAAAATCATCGATATAGCTGCCGGAACCGATGACAAGATCCGTTCCCATTCCCTGTGTATTTCCGCCGTCGAATTCGACACCGTCAACCGAGCCGATATAGTCGATATTTACGGTATCTCCGTCCTCAACGGTGAGAGAAGAATCTGTGGAGTAAGCGGTGGAATCTGCGCTGTCGTCTGTACCGGATGTGTCTTCTGCATCGGTATCTTCCGTGGAATCCTCTGTGCTGTTATCGGTTCCTGAGGATGATTCTGAAGCTGCATCGCCGGAAGAGGTACTGCTGTCAGCAGATCCGGAAGTTACAATGATAGCGATGATCAGAGCGATAACTGCGATCAGCGGGATCGCGATCACAATAATTTTGCTTATTTTTCGCCTGAGTTCTTTTTTGCGGCGTTCCTTTGCACGCCGTTCCTGAGCCATTTTTCTGTTTTCTTTTTTCATGCGTCACATTCCCTCGTTTCTTTTTTACATGAACTGATATGATGATCAGTTTATTGACGAGAGTTATTATAAATATAAAATATGACTAATTTGTGATTTTTTTTGCAAAAATACATGATATACTATAGCTATCGTCTGCGTATCGTGATAAAGTATCAGATCATGCAGGCGGAAACCAATCTTTAGAAGAAGACCAGGGAGCATTATTATGACAATGGACAACAGATATTCAGATGGGTCGCAGTTTTTAAAGGATGTGACCGTTAAGATACAGAACAGACTTGATGAGATCAATCACGACCTGAACGAAGGAAAAAAAGAGATTGAAAATATGCATGAGTATTACTGGGAGAACTATACAGAGATGGACCAGTATGGTTATGAGGAGTATGACAACCGTCAGGCTCTTCTCCAGCAGACGAATGCAAATGCGGAAAAATTAAAACTCAAGCACAGGTTTGAGCGGATGAAAGACGCGCCTTTTTTCGGACGGGTAGATTTTATATTTGAAGGAGAGGAGGAGCCGGAGCCTTTTTATATCGGCATCGGAAACTTTGCCGAGAAGGCAGGTATGATTCCCCTGATCTATGACTGGAGAGCGCCGGTGAGCGGCCTTTTCTATGATTATGATAAGGGGCCGGCATCCTATGAGGCTCCGGCAGGAAGGATCACAGGTGAGATCAGTTCCAAATGGCAGTATAAGATCCGCGGAGGAAAGATGGTCTATGCCTTTGAGAGTGATACCAAGATCGATGATGAGATTCTGAAGCAGGAACTGGGACATAACGGCGATGTTAAGCTGAAAAATATTGTACGGACCATACAGAAAGAACAGAATGCCATCATCCGCAACACGGAAGACAGGATTCTGGTGATACAGGGCGGGGCGGGAAGCGGCAAGACGTCCATTGCACTGCACAGGATCGCATATCTTCTGTACCATGACAGACAGAACCTGAAGTCATCGAATGTGCTGATCCTGTCCCCGAACAGCGTATTTTCGGATTATATTTCCCATATTCTTCCGGAACTCGGTGAAGAGAATATCCAGGAGATGAGCTTTGATCTTTTTGCATACCGTGAATTAAAAGATACAGCGGCAGACTGCGAGGATCGATACGACCATCTGGAGCGGCTCATGAAGTTCCCCAGCGATCAGGAGAAAGAGCGGTTCCGCATGAAACAGTCAGAAGAGTTTGTGGGACTGATTGAGGGATTTCTGGCAACACTGGAGGACCGGCTGATCGATTTTAAAGAAATCAGCTTCCGCGGTATGAACATGACCGAAGAAGAACTGATCAAGATGTTTTATTTTAAATTTCAGGATACACCGCTGCTCTCGAGGATGGATGCTGTTATGGAATATTTTATTGACGCATACGAGACACTGAAAGGGCGCGATATTTCCGATGATGACCGGGAACTTCTGAAAATCAGATTTGACAGTATGTATGTGACAAAAGATATCTATACGATCTATAACTGGATGCTGGAAGATTACGGATATGAACTGCTTCCGGATGTACCGTATGAGAGAAGGAAGATCCAGTACGAGGATGTATTTCCGATCCTGTATCTGAAATACAGGCTTCTCGGAAAGAGTTCGCAGAAAAATATCAAACATCTGGTAATCGATGAAATGCAGGATTACTCTTTTATGCAGTATGTGATCCTTCAGAATCTGTTCCAGTGCAGGATGACAATCTTAGGTGATTACGCGCAGACTCTGGATACAAAACAGCATGATGTGCTGAAATTCCTGCCGAAGATATTCGGCAAAGATATACGGAAGGTCATATTGAATAAAAGCTACCGCAATACTTATGAAATTGCAAAATATGCAGCACAGATCAGCGGCATTACAGGACTTGAGCTTCTGGAACGGCATGGCAGGCCGGTAGAGGAAAGAAAATTTGCCACAGAAAATGAAATGCTTGATGCGATCGCAGCTAATGTCAATCTGGGCTTGGATGGATATGAGACAGGAGCGGTAATTACGATGACCGAGGACGAGGCTTACGATATCTATCGTCTGCTGAAAAACCGGGGCGTGGACGCAGCGTATGTGGACCGTGACAGCTCCGCATTTAAGCGTGGATTGACAGTGACTACATTTTATCTGGCGAAAGGTCTGGAATTCGATCAGGTATTCACCATACGCGGGAAGAAAAAGAATCCGCTGGCAGAACAGGCAGAATATATCTGTGCAACAAGAGCGCTTCAGGAACTGTATGTATATGAGAATGAATCCGTTCTCTGATCCTGCATTTTACAAATAAATCATAACTGGTATAAACTGTCTCCCATGGGAAATGTTATAAATAAACAAATATGGGAGGCGCGAGAATGGAATCCATATGGAGCAAAACATCTGACAGAGTAAAAAGACCGCTGCTGGACAGTGATATTCAGGCAGATGTGGCAGTGATTGGCGGCGGTATGGCAGGAATACTGACAGCTTATCAGCTTGAACAATCCGGAATGCACGCAGTTGTACTGGAAGCAGACCGGATTGGCGGCGGACAGACGAAGAACACTACGGCAAAGATCACATCTCAGCACGGTATGTTCTGTCATACATTTGTTGAGAAAAAGGGAGAAGAAACCGCAGAAAAATATGTACAGGCCAATCAGAGTGCTGTGGAGGAATACAAAAGGATCGTGCGTGAGGAGAAGATAGACTGTGATCTTACAGAGGCTGATGCTTATGTCTACTCAATGGATGGTGAAAAGCTGAGACAGGAGACGGAAGCAGCGCAGAAGCTGGGGATTTGTGCATCTTTTGAAACACAGATCGAGATTCCTGTTTCCTGCGCGGGGGCAGTACGGTTTCCGGATCAGGCACAGTTTCATCCTTTGAAATTTATCGAGGCACTCTCAGAATATCTGACAGTATATGAAGATACTCCGGTTACAGATGGAGATGGAAATCTGATCAGGACATCCTGCGGGAGTGTGAGAGCGGAAAAGATTGTGTTTGCTACACATTTTCCATTTATAAACTTTCCCGGCATATATTTCGCAAGGATGCATCAGGAACGGTCCTATGTGCTCGCACTGGAGAATGCCGGCACATTAAATGGTATGTATATCGGGGATGGAAAAGATACTCTTTCTTTCCGGCAGTACGATAAATATATCCTGCTTGGCGGGCAGGGGCACCGCACCGGGGAAAATCGGAAGGGCGGATGTTATGATAGAATGGGAGTGTCTGCAGAGCGGCTCTATCCCGGAAGCAATGTGGCAGCGCGCTGGTCGGCGCAGGACTGCATGACATCCGACGGAATCCCATTTATCGGACAGTATGCTGCTGACCGGCCGGATTGGTATGTGGCGACCGGTTTTCAGAAGTGGGGCATGAGTTCGTCGATGGTATCTGCTATGCTTTTAAGAGATATGATCTGCTGGACGTGCCTGCGCAGGAGGGGATCCATGATGAATGAGACTGCTTTGACAGGGGACGATGCAAAAGAGGAGAATTATGAAGATAACACTTATTACCGTAGGAAAAATAAAAGAAAAATATTTAAGGGATGCCATAGCCGAATACAGCAAGCGTCTGAGCAGGTACTGTAAACTGGAGATCATCGAGGTGGCAGACGAAAAGACGCCGGATCAGGCAAGCGAGACTTTGGAAGAAAATATTCGAGCCAAAGAAGGAGAGAGGATTCTGAAATATATTAAGGATGATATGTATGTAATAACTCTTGAAATTGGCGGGAAAATGCTTTCTTCGGAAGAATTTGCCGAGAAGATCGAATCGTTGGGGGTGCAGGGGAAAAGCAGCATAGCATTTGTGATCGGTGGCTCTATCGGACTTGGGAAAGAGGTGCTGAGGCGGTCAGATTACGCACTCAGTTTTTCTAAGATGACATTTCCCCATCAGCTGATGCGGGTAATACTTCTAGAGCAGGTGTATCGGGGGTATCGGATCATAAATGGGGCGCCATATCATAAGTGAGGAGGAATTTGGAAGAGAGCGGACAGAAAGATATGCCGCTCTCTTTTTAGTGTAAAAATATTGGCAAGTATACTTGGCAATATTATCATTGAATTATGACAATAAAACTTGGCAATTCCATTTGGAGGTTTTCATTATGAACAAAGATGAAATATTAGCAAAGAGCAGAGCGGAAAATAAGAATAAGGATGTATACGAGCAGGAAATCCTAAAGCAGGCAAGCGAAAGCGCAGTAGTAGTTCAGATGGTTTTGGCGACGATCTTCTTCGTGACACAGATACTTGTCGACAATGGCACAAACTGGGGATTGTGGGCGCTTGTTTTGAGCGCAAACATGACGATCTACTGGGTAAAATATATTAAACTTTACCGTAAGTTCGATCTTTTGATGGCAATCATCTATACGATACTTGTATCGGTAATGTCCGGATATCACATTTATAGTATGATCGTATCTTCCACGATTTAGTAAGGCGGTGGAAGATATGGATGATAAGCTGATATTAAAAAATCGCCTTAAAGAAGCACGGACAGAATTGAAATTATCACAGAAGCAACTGGCGGATATAGTTGGTGTATCCCGGAACACGATCAGCTCCATCGAAACAGGCCAGTTCAATCCAACAGCGAAATTGGCACTGGTTCTCTGTATTGCTCTGGATAAAAAGTTTGAAGATCTGTTCTACTTTTGAAACTGTGCTATGTTCAAAAATGAATAATACACAAACGTGAAATGAAAACTTATAAGTTGCCGGAAAAAAATATACAATCCCTTGCATTTTGACTTGTTATAGGATCGTAGTTTTGAATTTTGTGTTGGACAAGTCAAAATGGCTTTGAGCAATACCATTGCAACGTTTACAGCTTATGATAAAAAACAGCCGATAGGAATGGTGCGATTGATTGGAGATGGAGGTATGTCATTTTATATCAAGGATTTTGTAGTAATACCCACCTATCAGGCAATGGGAGTGGGGACGTTACTAATTGAATGTTTAGAAAAATATATAAGAGATAATATCAAACATGATTGGGCTGTCAGTTTAGAATTGATCAGTACGAAAGAAGCGCTCTTGTTTTACAAGAAAAAGGGATTTGAAGAAAGACCTTGTGAATGGGATGGTCCGGGAATGTTCAAAATGATTAGATATAATCAGGAAGGAGGATTGCTTAATGATAGATAGAAAAATGATAGCCTTTTGTGGTACATATTGCGGAGCGTGCGAATGGAGGGACAAAATCGGCTGTAAAGGGTGCAAAGCCAATAAAGGAAATATGTTTTGGGGAGAATGTAATAAAGCAAAATGCTGTATGGAAAAGGGAATGGAACACTGCGGAGAAAAGTGAGCGATCCCTTTTTATATACAAGTAGAAAAAAATGACAGGAATATAATCGGATGGTATAATGGGGGAAATGGTTTACTTAATCGAAATAAGAAGATACATAGTGATGAGGGATATAATCCTGTTTTTGATTACTTGAAAGATAGGAGGGTGTAAAATGAAAAAGATAATTTCACTTTTGTTATCGGTTGTGTGTGTTTGTTGTATGATTGGCTGTGCAAAAGGTTCAGTATCAGATGTAAAAATAGATTACGGCGCTTCCTCGATTTATTCAGAAGATGATATGAACGAGGCAATAGAGATTATAAAAGACAAATTCAATACCGGGTCATGGAGAGGATTTGAACTTCAAAGTATTGCTTATTCATCAGATGAAAAATGTAATCTTGACAATCTTGGATGGCTGAGAGATCTGGCGGAAGCAAATCATATGTCGGATGAATTTACGCAATGTATTATGTTTGAAAGTGATTTTCACACCCCGGAAAATGCTTCCGCGGAGTGGAATCCTGATGCAGATTATGAAAATTATCAATGGTGGCTGGTTCGTACAGATAATAGCAAATGGGAATTGCTTTCATGGGGCTATTGTTAAAAATCAGTAATATGATAGAAGAGGCTTATGTATGGAACGATTTAAAAAGCTGTTAGTAAACTGCCTTAGGCAGTTATCATCCGGGGCATCCGGATTTTCACTCTGAAATCAGACTTCAGGAAGGAGATTGTAAGGTAATGGATTTTCCCAGAACAGGAAAATATGATAAAGATTTTTTAAAAAAGAATATGATGGGACCGAACTCAATGATGATTCTGGAAGAACTGTTGGAGAAGGTTCCCTTAAAACCGGAAATGAAAGTTTTGGATTTGGGATGCGGGAACGGATTAACTTCAATTTTTCTTGCAAAAGAATATGGAGTGCAGGTTTTTGCATTGGACCTGTGGATTTCTGCAACGGACAATTTTAAGAGGTTTCAGGAAGCAGGAGTTGAAAATATGGTTATCCCTATTCATGCGGATGCTCATGATATGCCGTTCGCGGAAGGATTTTTTGACGCTGTGATCAGTGTGGATGCCTATCATTATGTGGGAAATAACAATACCTTTTTCCCCGAGAAAGTACGGCCATTGTTAAAGAAAAACGGAATTGCGGCAATTGCTTTCCCCGGAATGAAATATGAAGTAAAGGAAAACGTACCGGATGAAATGAAACCGTATTGGGAAGCGGAAGATTTGGAAATGTGGCATTCGATAGAGTGGTGGAGAACGAAATTTGAGAATGAGCTGAATCATCTGAATATGTGGGAAATGAGATGCTTTGAGCAGGCATGGAATGACTGGCTGAATACCGATAATCCTTACGCTGTTGAAGACAGGAAAATGATCTATACAGACAACGGGAGATATATGAACCTGATTGGAATAACCGGTTATTTAGAATAAAGCGGGAGGTTTTATAATGAATATTCCGAAAGTATTAAATTCAGAAGAAGTTTATAAAGGAAAAATCATATCAATCAGGAAAGATACACTGACCCGCGGAGACGGGAAAAGTTTTATCAGGGAGACGGCTATATCCAATGATGCAGTTGCAGTCGTAGCTATGGATGAGCAGAGGCGGATACTATTGATCCGTCAGTACCGTCATCCAATGGGTGGCCCGGTATGGGAGATCCCTGCGGGTAAGATGGATATTTGCGGAGAAAAGCCGGAGGAGACGGCAATTCGTGAGTTACAGGAAGAAACGGATACAACGGCTGAATCTGTTAAACTTCTGACTGTATTTTATAATTCTGCGGGATGGACAAATGAAAAAACATATGTTTATCTGGTAAAAAATCTGAAAGAAGTTCCCGAATTTAAAAGAGAGAATGAGGAAGCTGATATTGAAAAGAAATGGATTTCGCTGGATGAGGCATATGAACTGGTACTGACTGGAGAACTTGCTGATGCAAAAACCGTGATCGGGATACTGCTTACATTTGAGGCTGAAGGATCTGTACAGAGAGGGGTAAATTGATATAGAAGTGCTCCCGGTAATTCTTGAAGGAGATTTATATAATGTCTGGAAGTGTAAAGCTATGCGTAATCACCGAGTATCCCGTAAATGATATTCTTAAATGGCGTCAGCCTATCCCAGATCCATCGATTATTGTCGACCGCAGATTCGCCGCAATCGATGATTTCTGTATGAAGCATGACCTGTTTCATTAATTTGTGCACGGCACGGCCGAGAACAGACGGAAGATGGCTGCCGGCAGCAGAAATGGCTTCTGCAAAAGAATCGGAATATATATGTGCAAGTATTTCAATCGCCAGAGAATCCTGACTGATATTCAGTTCGGATTCCCGGCGTTTTTTATATTCCTCCAATATGTGTGCACTGAGCTTCAGGGCGCCGTTGCCCGGTGCTTGCAGATAATTTTTCAGAGCATTGTTACAAGTGATCTGAACGAGCCGGTCACAATAATTTATCGTAATCTGTTCAAAAATATGGTCTGTATATTTTTCTTCTGTACCAGTCATGTTAACTAACTTTTTTCCTTTCTTGAGATAACTCTGCCACAGCGGTATACAGAACATCTGTGGATGAATTGATGGCTGTCTCGCAGGAGTCCTGTATGACGCCTACTATAAAGCCGGTGCCGACCACCTGCATGGCGATGTCATCAGAGATACCGAACAGGCTGCAGGCAAGGGGAACGAGAAGAAGCGAGCCTCCTGCTACACCGGATGCGCCGCAGGCACTGGTTGCGGAGAGTACGCAGAGTATGATCGCCGTCGGGAAGTCAACAGAGATGCCGAGTGTGTGGACTGCTGCCAGAGTCAGAACAGAGATCGTGACGGAGGCACCGCCCATATTGATTGTGGAGCCAAGCGGAATTGACACAGCGTATGTATCACGATCCAGCCCCAGTTCTTCGCAGAGCTTCATATTGACCGGTATATTTGCTGCGGAGCTTCTTGTAAAGAAAGCCGTGATCCCGCTGTCTTTCAGGCATTTAAGGACGAGGGGATACGGATTTCTTCGGATTCCGATGAATGTGATCAGTGGATTGACCTGCCGTAGCCCAGAAGAGAAGAAAGCCCCTGCTCGGATATTGTGGTAAATACAAGCCCAAGCACGCCGAAAGGAGCACAGCTGATAACCCACTGTACGATTTGTGAAAGAGCATCAGCAATTTGCATGATTGAGTTCTTTGTACCTTCACCTGCTTTTCTGAGCGCGATGCCGAGAAGCACGGCCCATGCGAGGATGCCGAGGTAATTGGCATTTGCCAGAGCGTCCACCGGATTGGAGACAATGCTCATAAGCAGACTGTTCAGCACCTCGCCAATACCGCTGGGAGCGGCTGCTTCAGAGGCGGTTTCTGTCAGAGTAATGGTGATCGGAAAAAGAAAGCTTGCGGCTACCGCCACACATCCGGCGAGAAATGTTCCCAGCAGATAAAGAAATATGACCCGTTTCATATTGCTCTGCTTTCCCTCTTTCTGGTTAGCGAGAGCACCCATTACAAGGAAAAGTACAAGGATGGGTGCAATAGCGCGCAAAGCGCCGACGAAAAGATCTCCGAGCAGAGAGATAACGGTGATCTGCGGCACTGCAAGTCCAAGTATGATTCCTATGATCAGTCCGCAGATGATTCTTTTGACCAGACTGATCTCATTCC
Source organism: uncultured Ruminococcus sp. (assembly GCA_904377845.1). Lineage (GTDB taxonomy): Bacteria > Bacillota > Clostridia > Lachnospirales > Lachnospiraceae > Mediterraneibacter. The sequence continues at coordinate 9,676 of CAJFGR010000007.1, forward strand.
ATTTTTTGATAAGTTGTTTCATTTTTCATCATTCCTGTCTTTTCTTTTGTCAACAGGGCTAGTATATCATAATTACAGGCCGTGTGGAAATAGAATCGATATTTACTCAGTTCATTGACTTTTATAGCCGGGCATGAGAAAATTTAGAAAATCGATTTACGGAGGTATTCATTTATGCAGTACGAGTGCAGAATAACGGTATTGGAGACAAAAGTATTTCCGGACTATCAGGAAAAATATCTTGCCGATCCCAAATCAGGTCCATGTCCTTTCTTCAAGGCGGGGGATACATTTGTTTTAAAAAGGACAAGTGAACAGGATGATTTTTATCATTTGATGAACGGAAAGTTCTGCGGCGAGGCATGGGATGCAATCAGCAGGTATGTGTATGCTGCACTGCAGGGCGGTTCTATCATGCGCAATTGGACAAATGATGACAGAATGATGATTGCCTGCTGTAATGACGGCACGAGGCCTGTGATCTTTAAGATTGAAAGAATTGATATCCCGGAAACAGAGGAAGAGAAAGAGTGGCTTGAAAAGCAGGATTTTAAAAACAGTGCGGACGATGCTTATACAGGTTAAATGAGGAAAAAATACGTGAAAAAACCATCATATAAAATCTTAACTGCAGGGATAATCATTATAATTGTACTTGCAGCATTGTTGCTGTATTTCCGGCCGATGGAAATGTCTGATCTGATAAATGAAGACTATGAAATCCGAATCACGCGCACCGAAGTTGGAGTTCGAGATGGTGAGCCTTATATCGACACTAAAAATTATAACGATCTGACAGAAGAACAAAGGCAGGGGATCATGAGCTTATTACAGCAGTATACATATAGAAGAACACCGGGTACACTGTTTTCAGACGGCTCCATATCAGGAGCCATTAATAATTACATAAATATTTATGCATTTGAGGACAGCGAACTGGTCAGAACGATAATCATTTCAGATACAGGCGGTATGTCCGTAGACAGCAGAGTTTATGTAATGCAGGAACCATCGGCGCTGATTCAGGATATATTAGGCGTTGTTGAGTAAATGAATTCGCAGGGAGATCAGATGGAATCAATAATTGAGATTATATTGGAACTTGTTCTCGAGGGAAGTATTGAAGCAAGCAAAAGCAGTAAGATACCGAAACCGGTCAGATATCTGATTACTGCAATGATAGTGCTGCTTTTTATTGTTTTTATAGGATTTATATTTTGGGTAGGTGTCATTGTGTTAAATGACAACATCCCTGCAGGAATATTCCTTATATTGATGGGAGTAGTGATGACTTTATTAGGTGTCATAAAATTTATTAAAACCTAAGTCACAACCACCACTTGAAGTGGTGGTTGTGACTAAAAAACCATATTTTCAGTATATTGATCTGAACTTTTCCTGAAGTTAAGTCGAAGACTCTGATGGGATGATCAATACTATAGTTGTCAGAGATGATATGCCGGGGATTAAAAATATGAAGAAACAGGAGTACATTACGAAATCCGCCTTTGGTGCGAAAGAAGAAATGCATTGGATCCCAATCAAAGATCTGGATCAATATAAAGCATTTCCGGGTTTTTTAAAAGATTATCTGAGAACAGAACATTGTGGCATTGAACATATTGTGACAGATGAGCGTATAAGAAACAAGTAGTGCAGGAACTTCAAAGAGGCAGGATTCCAGATCATACAGGCAGAGGAAGCATACTGTCCGGTAATATTTTACGATATCAGGGCTTTTGTCTGGTTTGCTCATATTATTCATCGATATCTGATAATTGCAAGAAAATAATTCCGCTCAAAAAAAGCAAACGAGGAAAAGAAAATTTTACAGTCAAGGCTTATATTAAAACTACCACGTGGAATACAGGAGTGACGGTTATGGAAATGATGATACATGAAAGAATAATCACTTCCTAAGATACAATATTTAAAGGCAATGACAGACAAAGAATCGGATGTTATAATTATATGGAATTGCAACCAAGAGTTTAGTGTCCGGAGGCGCTGAAAATGGCAAAACAGACAGTAATACACAGAGAAGAATATAAAGATCTGCCGTTAAGATTTCAAAAAAAATTAGAACATGATCTTCAGTATGTGACAAATGCGGGAATTCCCGGATTGAAAAAAATATATCTTTTTGGGAGCTGTGCAAGAGGCGAAGTGAGGAGCACAAGCGACATAGATCTGATGATACTGACTGAGTCAAGGATAACTGACCGGACTCTGACGTCAGATATCCGCTGGACATTGGATGACCCGATTGATGGGGTTCGGACGGATGTGGTTTTTGCCTGTGAGGGAATGAAAGGATCAAGCCGGGTTTTTAAAAGAGAGGTTGACCGGGATAAGAAACTGATTCTGGAGGTAACGGAATGATTAAGAATACTTATATAGATATAGCTGAAAATGATCTGGAATATCTGGAGACTGTCCTGAAGACAGGAAATACATTTTATAATCAGCTGGCGGTACAGTGCCAGCAGGTCGCAGAAAAGTTCCTGAAAGGATATCTCGACAATCTATTTCTGGAAGAAGATGTTACAGATCTGCTTAGAAAACACAATATGAAAAAAATAGCGGCAAAATTAAATGAATTAAAGCCGGACTTAAAACTGGATACAGTGGGATTGGCGTATCTTACGGATTTCTATTTTGACGCACGATATCCGGGTGATGATTTTTATACAGTGTCAAAAGAGGAATTTGAGAACTGTCTTGCTATCATGTACGATACGGTGAAAAAATTAAAGACGATAAAATAAAACGGGATTTTTTTATGAATTACTATGACAGCGAACTTCAACGTCTCCAGTCGGAGATCATGGAAAAGCAGAGGACAGATGCAAAACTATCAGATCTGTTCCTTCAGCAGTCAGACTTGGAAAAAAGAACAGATGAACTGGAAAAGGTAATGCGAAAGGAACAGGATGACATCGATCGTCTCAATGCCAGAAGTCTTACAGCGTTCTTTTACAGGGCAACCGGAAAAATAGGTGAAAAACTGACAAAAGAAGAGGCTGAAGCCTATGCTGCAGCGGTGAAATACGAAGCGGCGAAAAATGAACTTCAGTCCGTAAACGAGGATATTACATATTGTCAGAGAAGGATTTCCGAGCTTCAGGACTGCGAACAGCAATATAAAAAAGTGTTGGAAGAAAAGACAGAACAGATTAAACAGTCCGGTGTTCCGGAAGCAGACAGGATCATGAAGATCGAAAACAAGATAGCGTTTCTTGAAAATCAGCAGAAAGAGATACAGGAAGCGATAAATTCGGGAAACCATGCATTTCATATTGCCCGGAAGATCCTGGAAGATCTGGACAGTGCAAAAAACTGGAGTACATTTGATCTGATGGGCGGAGGCCTTATCGCTGATATGGCCAAGTATGACAAACTTAATAAAGTACAGGATAAGATACAGGATTTCCAGAATGCACTGCGGGGGTTTCGGACAGAACTTGCAGATGTTACGGAGAGAATAACAGGTGATCTGTATGTGGAAATCGGGGATTTCCTTCACTTTGCCGATTATTTTTTTGACGGATTATTTACGGACTGGATGGTTTATGACAAGATTAACGACTCACGGAACAGAACTCTCCGGACAAGTGATCAGATTCAAAAGATTCTCGGGCAGTTAAATGATATGGATAACGAACTTTGCTGTAAAAAGGAAAATCTGCAAGAAGAATTGGAACAGACAGTGCTGAATTCTGATACATAAAAACAAAAGCTGTAAGATAGTGCGAGGTATATAGACATGAAAGCAGTGGTTTATAAAGGAAACGGACAGATTGCTCTTGAAGAGCGCCCTGTGCCGGAGATCATAGACGACAGGGACGCGATCGTGCAAGTGACGCTGACAACGATCTGTTCCAGCGATATTCACATCAAACACGGCGCGGTACCGCGGGCAGTTCCGGGAACGATACTGGGACATGAGTTCGTAGGTAAAGTCGTAGATGTCGGCAGCGCTGTGAAGAAAGTAAAACCGGGCGACCGGGTGGCAGTAAACGTAGAGACTTTCTGCGGAGAGTGCTTTTTCTGTAAAAGAGGGTTTGTAAACAATTGTACGAATGAGCACGGGGGATGGGCCCTTGGATGCCGTATTGACGGCGGACAGGCAGAATATGCCAGAATCCCGTTTGCAGATAACGGGCTCACTGTCATACCGGATCATGTGAAGGATGAACAGGCGCTCTTTAACGGAGATATACTCTCCACTGGATACTGGGCTGCCAAGATCGGTGAGATAAAACCTGCAGATACAGTTGCTGTGATCGGTGCAGGTCCTACAGGATTATGTACCATGCTGTGCGCCCGGCTGTACACACCGGCTAAGATCATCGCCATAGATACGGATGAATACAGGCTGAATCTTGCAAAAGAAAAAGGTCTGGCAGATCTTACGCTTGTACCGGGCAGAGATGATCTGGAAATGCGGATCAAAGAGGTGACAGAAGGCAGAGGAGCGGATACGGTGTTTGAAGTGGCGGGAGGAAAGGACACATTCCAGACTGCGTGGAAGATTGCAAGACCAAACGCAGTTGTAGTGGTAGTCGCCATGTACGAGGAACCGCAGATGCTTCCGCTGCCAGATATGTATGGCAAGAATCTCGTGTTCAAGACAGGCGGCGTGGACGGCAGTTACTGTCAGGAGATTATGGATCTGACCTCATACGGGAAGCTCGACGCGGGATTCCTTATTACTCACCGGTGCGGGCTTGATCAAATCATGGAAGCATATGACGTGTTTGAAAACAAGAAAGATCATGTCATAAAGTATGCAGTGACCCCGTAACGAAACAGCCAGATTTAAAGGAATGTTGATTTATGGACCAATTGAAAATCGCCTTACTGCAGATCTCACCATGCGGCTCGCTGGAAGGAAATCTTGAAAAAGGAATAAAGTTCTGCAGGCAGGCAAAGAAAATGGGAGCTGATATTGCTTTGTTCCCGGAAATGTGGAGCTGTGGGTATGATATTTATTCCCGGCCTGCAAATGAATGGATGGCGGATGCAGTACCGTCAGACAGCGCTTTTGTGGACAGCTTTCGATATCTTGCAGGGAAACTCGATATGGCAATCGGTATCACTCTGCTCGAAAAGTACAAAGACGGTGCTCGTAATACACTGATTCTTTTTGACCGGCACGGCGAAATAAAGCTGACCTATGCGAAAGTACATACGTGCGATTTCAGTGTTGAGAGAAATTTGACGCCCGGAGAAGCATTTTATGTCACAGATCTTGACACGGCACAGGGTACTGTGAAAGTCGGAGCTATGATCTGTTATGACCGTGAATTCCCGGAAAGTGCCCGGATTCTAATGCTTCAGGGAGCAGAGCTGATTCTTGTGCCCAATGCCTGCCCTATGGAAATAAACCGGTTGTCCCAGCTCCGTGCAAGATCCTATGAAAATATGCTGGCAGTTGCTACCTGCAATTATCCGGAGAATGTTCCGGACTGCAACGGGAGATCAACAGTTTTTGACGGTGTGGCGTATCTGCCGGACGAGGAAGGTTCACGGGATACGTGTATTCTGGAAGCAGACGGCAGCGAGGGAATTTATATTGCAGAGCTTGATCTGAAACAACTGAGGGATTACCGTAAGAGTGAAGTGCACGGTAATGCGTACCGGCACCCTCAGAAATACGGAATCCTGATAGATACAAAAGTGGAGGAGCCATTTATAAGAGAGGATTACCGCCGGTAAAATATTACCAAATAAGATGCAACAAATCTATATATGTGACACTCTTATGGATAGAGAGAGGAGAGAGTGCCGATGAAGAGACACAGAAGGCTGGCATGGGCGTCCGTCTCCCATCTGATGATTGATTTTATCTGTGCATGGATGATCGTAAACAGGATCCCCGGAAGCGAAGCATGGTTTGTAAAAATGCTGACCTATAACTTTTTAGCATTTGCAGGACAGCTTCCCGCGGGAATTATTCTTGACCGTCTTGCATCCAAACACAATAGAGCTGCAGGAATGGCAGCATCAACAGGATGCCTGTTGTGCCTTATCGCCCTTGCAGTAGGAACAGATTCCTATACGCTGACGATAACTGCGGGCATCGGCAATGCGCTGTTCCATGTGGGAAGCGGGGCTGAAATTCTTGAGACATACAAGGGCAGAGCTGCAGAGTCGGGGATATTTGTGTCAACCGGAGCGCTCGGGATATATGCAGGCTCTGTGATTCCCGTGATGAACGAGATACGTATTCTTTCTGGTGTAATCCTGTTCGTCCTGCTTGCTTATTCAGTAAAACTGACATTGTCAGAAAAAGAAGAAGTTCCTGCAGGCAGACCAGAAGGCCAGAGTAAAATGCGCAGTCGAAAGATATTTTCAGTATCGCCTGTACAGGAGACGATATCCGTGCTTTGCTTAATCCTCGTAGTAGCCTTCCGTTCCTTTGAAGGTTCTATATTTACTTTTCCATGGAATAGCGGCATTCTTACAGGAATCGCACTGACAGGAGCTGTTTTTCTCGGAAAAATGCTGGGAGGTTTTGCTTCTGACTTTTTCGGAAGTTATAAGACAGCCGCAATATCTCTTGCAATTTCTGCAATTCTTCTTGGAGTGTCAGACCGAACGGATGCGGGACTTGCAGGTGTCCTGCTCTTCAATATGACAATGCCGGTCACTTTGATCAGTCTGTATCGGAAATTTCCGGGATATCCGGGGACTTCATTTGGCCTATTGACTTTCGCACTATATCTTGGAGTGCTTCCCGTATTCGCAGGTGTTCCGGAAAATTTGTATTCTCCTATTGCATACGCAGTCCTGGCTGTGATTTCTCTGATTCTGATTACATTGGGGCTTTGTCTGCCATTGCAGAGAAAAAGAGACCTGCTGCATACACGAAACAGGAGGAAACTGGGATGATCCAATTATGTATATTATTCATTTTATCATGGATACTGACAGTCGTGGTTGAGGGCGGGGCGGCTCGGCTTTTCTTCGGCATAGAGAAAAAAGAGCAGATACTTCTGCTCCTCGTCAATACTGTCACAAATCCTGTGGCTGTCCTTCTCAGCATACTTCTTCCTGTTTACACCGGAATCCCTTTTAACGCGGCAGTATTGGCTGCAGAGGTGCTTGTTTTTATTTCAGAGGGTTTCCTGTTCCGGAAATGTATGATATGGCAGGAAAGAGAGTACGGCCCATGGAGAATGGCGCTTGTTCTGAATGCAATTTCATTTGGCGCAGGATTGGTTGTTTCAATGCTGCTGCAATAGGGAGGAAAGGTTATGGAGAAGGAATATGACGGAAAAAGAAAAATCTTTTTGAGAATGGTAATATCTGCCTGTATTTCTGTATTTATCTTTGGATATCCGCTTTCGGTATCGGCGGACGTTATTTTTGAACCGGACAATAATTTCTATGGAAAACATAGTGACGAGTGTACCTATTTTAATCGATCGTGCATAGCGGGATCGGATACATATCTGTGGGATGCCCCGAATCTGGTTACAGGTAGTCAGAGAGCACAGGAAGGGGAGAAAATCTATATTTCTTATGTCTATACCGACAAGGACGGAATCGAGTGGGGGCTGGCGGAATATTTGGATCAATGGATTCTTATGGCGGATCTGTATCTTGAATACGGAAGCCCGGAATTCATGGAGGAACATTCAGGAGAAATATATGAAGATGAACCGTATCTGCTTTCAGGCGGAACAGTATTTGTATCATGGTCTTATCCGGAATCCGGCGATATCGATCAGGCTGATGCCTCTGTGATGGATGATTATGAGATTACCACATTCTATACGGATCCTGATGGGCGGCTGTGGGGATATTCAGCGTATATGTACGGTACGAGAGATATCTGGATCTGTCTTTCGGATATGGCAGATACCAATATTCCGCAGAGAGAGGAGCATGAACTGATCCCTGCACAGGAAGTTGACGCATCACAGATTGCCGCTGTAAAAGAAAGCGGACAGTTTTCAGTACTTTTTCTGATCATTCCGGTTATCATTATTGCCGGGATAGCAGGATTTTTGATCTGGCGGTTCTGGATCAGGAAGTGATAAAATATTGTTTTCGACAGTCATATCAGTATATGAAATGGATTACTGAACTGCTGATATCCGAGGTATAATACATATGATTTATTGTATTTTTTCCAGTTGATGTGTATAATAAAATAACGAAAACAGAATGCGCTCTTTTTCAAAGAACTTTGAAAAAGGGCGCTTCAACGGAAAGAAGGAAAAACTATGACAAGTACAATATCAAGGGAGAATCTGCAGCGATGTAAAGCCGGAGCATGAGATGGAGAAAGTCCTCTTTGCTACGGATGAACTGACCGGACTGATCTGGGCGGCGGCTCTGATGCGCCCTTCAAAAAGTGTCTCGGATATGGAAGTATCCAGTGTCAAGAAGAAGTTTAAAGACAAGCGCTTTGCGGCGGGATGCTCCAGAGACATCATCCGCACCGGCGCGGAAAACTTAGGCTGGGAGCTGAATGACCTTTTTGACAAGACGCTTCGCGCCATGCAGTCCTGCGAGACAGAGATTAGAGAAGAGATGGCTGCAATTGAGGGGGAATGAAGAAAGGAGAGGATAATCATGGACAGAGTGATACTTGGGAAGACAGGGATCGAAGTCAATAAAAACGGCTTTGGAGCGCTTCCGATTCAGAGAGTATCGAAGAAAGAGGCGGTATATCTTCTGCAGAAAGCATTTTATAACGGTATCAATTACTTTGATACGGCACGGGCTTATTCTGACAGTGAGGAGAAGATGGGCGCCGCTTTTGAATATACAAGAGATAAGATCGTCATCAGTACGAAGTCACAGGCTCAGACCGGAAATGATATGAGAAAAGATCTGGAGGAAAGCCTGCGAAAGCTTAGGACCGATTACATAGATATCTATCAGTTCCACAATCCGGCATTCTGTCCGAAGCCGGGCGACGAAACGGGACTTTACGAAGAAGCCCTCAAGGCAAAAGAAGAGGGAAAGATCCGTCATATCGGCATCACGAACCACAGGATCGCTGTTGCAGAAGAAGCAATTGAATCCGGTCTGTACGAGACAATGCAGTTCCCGTTTTCATATCTGGCTGCGGAACAGGATCTTGAGATCGTTGAGATGTGCCGGAAAGAAAATATGGGATTTATCGCCATGAAAGGTCTTGCAGGAGGGCTGATTAATGATTCGGCGTGTGCCTATGCCTATATGAACCAGCCACAGTTTGCCCACGTGGCGCCGATCTGGGGCATTCAGAAGGAATCCGAGCTGGACGAGTTCCTTTCCTATCAGACCTGTCCGCCGGAGCTGACCGGGGAACTTCAGGACAGGATAGCAAAAGATAAAGAACAGCTGACTGGCGACTTCTGCCGCGGATGCGGATATTGTATGCCCTGCCCGGCGGGAATCGAGATCAACAACTGTGCGAGAATGAGCCTGATGCTGAGGCGTGCGCCCAGCGAAGCGTGGCTGACAGAAGAGTGGCGGGAGAAGATGAAGAAGATCGAAGGATGTCTGCACTGCGGCCAGTGCATGAAGAAGTGCCCGTACGGTCTGAATACACCGGAACTTCTGGTGAAAAACTATGAAGATTACAAAACATTTATTTAAGGAGGATAAGGAAAGATGGAATTTAAAGAAATACCGGTTTCAGAAATGGAGTTTAATCCCTTTGATAAAATAAGTAAACAGTGGATGCTTGTTACGGCAGGAGATAAAGACTCCTCCAACACGATGACGGCGAGCTGGGGCGGCGTCGGGATCATGTGGGGAAAGCCTGTGGCGACTGTTTATATCCGTCCCCAGAGATATACAAAGGAATTCATAGATAAAAATGAGTACTTCACACTTTCTTTTCTTCCGGAAGAGTACCGCAAGGCGCTGAATGTGTGTGGTTCTGTATCCGGAAGAAATGTTGCGGATAAATGGCAGGAGGCGGGGCTGCATCCTGTTGAAATTGACGGGACAACAGCAGTGGAAGAGGCGGAAGAAGTCTTCGTGTGCAGAAAACTTTACGCGCAGGAGATGGTTCCGGAATGTTTTATTGATGGAGAATGTGATACGAAATGGTATCCGGACAAAGATTACCATACAATGTATATTGCAGAGATCGTGAAAGTATTGAAAAAATAAATAGAGGCACTGCAGCTTGCCGGAATAAAGGCAAAGGAGAGATTTATGAAAAGAAAGATCCGCCCTGCGGAGGAAGAAATGGGAAATGTTGCATTTCTGATTCTGTTTGCGATTCTGTGGTATGCCTGCCTTGTTGCTTCTCTTGTAAATGGCGGAACCCGTATAACTGTACTTTTGTTTTTCGTGGCAGGACTGTTCCCGGTGTATTCTGCTGTTACCATGATACGGAAAGCGCTGTTTTACCGCAGACAGAGAGCGGACGCCATTGCATATGGATCCTCACAATGGGGGAAAATTCGGGGCGTAATGCGGCAGGATATTCCTTACCGTTCGGGGGAACATAACACACTCAGATATCACCGGTATTATTATCTTCAAGTGGATATCACAGATCCGGTCACAGGAGCCGTAAGCACGATCCAGAGCCAGGGATACCGAAAGCCGATCCACCGGTATCTTGCATCCGCTCAGGTGCGTGTCTATACAGACCGGAGCGGATGGAAGCATTATCTGGAAGATTTTCAGTATAAACGGCGTATGAGCGATCCGGGGATTTTTGATGACAGACCCATGGAATTCGAGGAGACAAGAGCCGGAAACGGTCGTGTTATACAGGTTTTGTTTATCGCTGTATTTATACTGATCGTTCTGTCATCATTTTTTCAGAACTGAGGGAGGAGCATATTATGAAGGTCAATTCATTCTGTCTTACGTGTTTGATTCAGATGCAGGAGTCACAGATACGGAAGTTTGATGATGAAGACAGGAAAATGAGATATATGAGAGAGGTACTTGCATTTCTCTCGTCCTGCAATCCGGATCTGTCAGCTCCGGCTCTCGTGAAACCGTTGTCAAGAATCTATGAGAAATACTGGGGCAAGAGGGACAGCATGGCCGAAGTAAAGAGGGAATTCAACGACTTCCTTCTGTCTATGGAAGAAGAGATAGAAGAACAGATCCGGAAACACAGCGATCCGTTGGAAGCTGCGCTCTGCTTTGCACGGACGGGAAACTATATAGACTATGCCGCGGTAAAGGATATCTCGAAAGATAAGCTGCTGGATCTCTTTGAAGAGCAGGAGCAGGCAGGGCTTGAGAAAAATGAATATGATTCATTTCTGAAAGACATGGAACAGGCGTCAAAGCTCGTTTATCTGACAGATAACTGCGGAGAAGTCGTCCTTGACAAGATTGCGCTTAAGATCATACAGGAGAGATATCCGGATCTGAAAGTGACTGCTGTTGTCCGGGGCGAGCCTGTGGTAAATGATGCGGATCTCGAAGCTGCCCGCTACGTAGGGCTTGACCGTGTGGTGAAAGTGATGGAGAATGGAAGCGGCATTGCTGGAACAGATCTTAACGATATTAGTGACGAAGCGCGCAATGAAATAAAAACAGCAGATGTGATCCTATCGAAAGGTCAGGGAAATTTTGAAACCATACACGGGTGCGGTCTCAATATTTATTATCTGTTCCTGTGCAAGTGTGACTGGTTTGTACAAAAATTCGAAGTTGAGCGATTTAAGGGAATGTTTGTCAATGAAAGGAGAATTCCGCAGTGAGAAAGATGCGCCTGTCTAAAAGGGAAATAACTGACATGAATACCATCAGGGAAATCCTTGAAGAATGTGATGTTGTAAGGCTTGGTCTGAGAGACGATGAAGGGATGTTTATCGTCCCGGTCAATTACGGGTACGATCTTGAAATTTATGAAGAGCGTACAGAATTGAAACTATATATCCACGGCTCAGGCGAGGGAAGGAAGGCTGATGCGATCGCGGCTGATCCTCATGCGGCGATCGAGATGGACTGCCGGCATCAGATCATTACAGGAGATTATACCTGCAGCTATTCGTATGCGTACCGGAGCATCATGGGCAGAGGAATCATTACACGGGTGGAGTCAGACACTGATAAACGGTATGCACTTGAAAAACTGATGGAACATATGGCACCGGCGGCAGAACTGGAATTCAGTCCGGAGATGCTCGCAAGAACAGCTGTATACAGAATTGACGTAGAATATTTTACGGGAAAAGAGCGCAGGCAGAAAACAGATTAATAAAGAGAAAATATAAAGGAGAAGAAAAATGGTACATCATATTGTAATGTGGAAATTCAAACCCGAGATCGAGGAAGAAAAGAAGCCGGAACTTAAGAAGGCAATGAATGAACATCTGAGTGCTCTTGTCGGAAAAGTACCGGGGCTTCTTAGCGTTGAGTTTGTAGAAGACCCGATCCCGTCAAGTACACATGACATTGCACTGGTGACTACATTGGAAAAAGCAGAAGACATTGCCGTTTACGCAACACATCCGGCTCATGTAGCTGTTGCGGACACTTATGTCAGACCCTATGTGACGGAGCGCGCGTGTCTGGATTATGAGTAGAATCTTGCACGCAGAATCGATCTGACGAAAATGGAATAGGACATTATATGCCGCACATATACTGACTATAAAAGGCGTATGTGTGGCATTTTTATGGAAAAAGGACAGATCAGAGAACGACTCGCGTCGGCTGCAAGTATGCCGAAAGATGTAGTCATGAAAGCGGCTGTAGTCACTGCTCTTGGAAATTTTGAGGTTTGTATTGAAAATTACCGCGGAATAACAGAATATACAGAATGTCTCATTCGTGTACAGGCAAAGAGCGGACAGATCCGCATAGCAGGGAAACGACTGCAGGTGGAGTACTATACCAATGAAGAGATGAAGATTACCGGCAGAATAGAAAATATCGAATTTGCTGACGGGGGGAAGAAAGAATGATCCGTTCATTCATACGATTTCTAAGAGGATATGTCCGAATACGGGTTCGGGGATTTTCTCCGGAACGGTTTCTCAATATGTGCTCGTACCATGATATTTATGTCTGGGGTCTCTCACCCATCAGCAGCGGATATGAGATGTATTTGAGTGCTGCGGATTTTAAAAAACTGAAACCACTTGCAAAAAAGACGCATACTAAGATTACACTGACCGAACGGCGCGGTTTTCCTTTTTTTCTTTTTCATTACAGAAAGAGAAAACTGTTTTTTTTCGGGCTGCTCCTCTGCATCATACTTTTGAAAGTGTACTCGCTTTTTATATGGGATATTCATTTTGAGGGTAATGAGAAGTGGACCGATGAGACGCTGGCAGAATATCTTCGCAGCGGCGGGGTGAAACCCTGTATGCTGAAAAGCCGGGTTGACTGTCCGGGTATTGTAAAAAATATCCGTGAAGAATATAATGATATAATCTGGGTATCCGCATCTGTGGACGGGAGCAGACTTAAGATACAAATTAAGGAAAATGAGGATACTCTTTTAGGATCTGCAGATAATGTTGAAAACCGGGAGACAGAGACTGAAAACGACGATAAAGCGAAGGGTATTGTTTCCGATGAGCTGCATCCTACAGATCTGATTGCCTCGGCAGACGGCGTGATTACCAGTATTGTGACCCGGTCGGGGATTCCTCAGGTTCATGCCGGTGATCAGGTGAAAAAGGGAGACATCCTGGTACTGGGCAGAGTGGATGTGACAAATGACAGCGGAGAAGTTACAGGATACCAGTATCAGAAGTCGGACGCTGACATCTTTGCCGATACCACTCTTGAGTATGCGGAAAGCATTGATCGGATATATCAGCGGAAAGTATACGATGACAGAAAAAAAATCCAGCCATATGTAAGAATAGGGGACTTTACCGTTTCAGTCGGAAGCACTTCCAATAAATACGAGCACAGCGAACTGACGGTAAAAGAACGCCAGCTGAAAGCCGGTGAGAATTTCTATCTTCCGGTTTTATTGGGAATCAAAACCGTCAAATCTTATACATTTGAGAAAAAAAGTTATACTGATGAAGAGATCAGAAAGATTTTGAGTGCTGATTTCCAACAGTTTTGTAAAGATTTGGAAGAAAAAGGTATTCAAATTCTTGGAAATAGTGTTAAAATAAATCTGTATGCCGACTCAGCAGATGCCAAAGGCACGCTTTTCCTGAATGAACGGATTACTGAGGAGGCAGATACGGAAATACTGACGATCGAAAGGAAAGAAACAGATGAGTCTGTCGGAACTGATGATTGATATACCGGCCGAACATGAGGCAAACGTATTCGGCCAGTTTGACACATATGCTAAAAAACTTGAACGGACATTTCATGTAACTCTGATTGCACGTGACGGAAGTACAAAGATCGTGGGCGAGACAGAAGCCGCCCGGAAAGCACAGCGCGTAATGACACAGCTTCTCGAATTGTCCAAAAGGGGCAATACAATCACTGAGCAGAATGTAGACTATGCGATCTCACTTGTATTTGAGGATCAGGAGGAAGGAATCGTTGAGATTGACAGAGAACTGATCTGTCACACTCTTCAGGGGAAGCCGATTAAGCCAAAAACGCTGGGGCAGAAGAGATATGTGGATGCCATACGTAAAGATATGATTACATTTGGCCTGGGGCCTGCGGGAACCGGAAAGACATATCTGGCTATGGCCATGGCAATTACGGCATTTAAGAGAAACGAAGTGAACAGGATCATACTGACTCGTCCGGCGATTGAAGCAGGAGAGAAGCTTGGCTTCCTGCCCGGTGATCTGCAGAGCAAGATTGATCCATATCTGCGCCCTCTCTATGACGCACTGTATGAGATTATGGGCGCGGACAGTTTTGTTAAGAATTCCGAGAAAGGACTGATCGAAGTGGCACCTCTTGCCTATATGAGGGGCCGCACACTGGATAATGCATTTATCATACTGGATGAAGCGCAGAATACAACACCTGCACAGATGAAGATGTTTCTGACCAGAATCGGTTTCGGGTCAAAAGTTGTTATTACAGGTGATTCCACTCAGAAAGATCTGCCTTCCGGCACCACGTCCGGACTCGATGTTGCAGTCAAAGTGGTAAAGGATCTGGACGGAATCAGTATCTGTACGCTGACGAGCAAGGATGTTGTACGTCATCCGCTGGTGCAGAAGATTGTAAAAGCTTATGAGGAATATGAGAAGAAGAACACAGGCAGAACAAGAGGAAACGCAAGGAGGAAGCGGTCATGAGTCTTTATATTGAGACAGAAGGAATGACAGACTTTGATTTCGATATACAAGAAATTGCAGAACTTGTTGTAAATGCAGCTCTGGACTATGTTCAGTGTCCTTATGAAGCCGAGGTCAGCCTGCTTGTCACTCACGATGAAGAGATACGTGAGATGAACAGAGAACACAGAGGGATCGACCGGCCGACAGACGTTCTGTCCTTTCCTATGCTTGAGTTTGAGACACCCGGTGATTTCTCGGAAGTCAGTGAGGAGACTGCTGATGTGTTCGACCCGGAATCGGGGGAACTGATGCTGGGAGATATTGTGATTTCTGCGGATCGTGTCACGGCACAGGCAGAAGAATACGGTCATTCCCGTAAGAGAGAGTATGCTTTCCTTATCGCACACAGTATGCTCCATCTGTGCGGATATGATCATATGGAAGAAGATGAACGGCAAGTGATGGAACAGAAACAGCGGGAGATCATGGAAAAGATCGATATCCTGCGATAACTAAGGAGGACTGATATGCCTGATACATCAAGCACCAGAAAAACAAAATCCAGAGGGGAAGATTATATTGTACAGGGATCGATTCTTGCGGCGGCTGCGGTGATCACAAAAGTGATTGGCGTTGTCTACCGTATTCCGCTGACAAATCTTCTCGGCGATGAAGGAAACGGGTTTTACGGATATGCATATCAGGTGTATGCTTTTGCCCTGATGATTTCTTCCCTGAGCCTTCCGACCGCAGTGTCGAAGATTGTTTCAATGCGAGTGGCTGTAGGGCAGAGGCGCAATGCCTTCCGGGCTTTTTTATGTTCCCTTATTTTCGCCGTTATTGTAGGACTTATTATAGCGGCAGCCATATTTTTCGGCGCGGGGGCTATCTCGGAACACGTTATGAAAGCGCCGCTCAGCGTCTACGCACTGAAAGTGCTTGCACCCGGATTATTTATTGTGGCGGTAATGGCTGTACTCAGAGGTTATTTCCAGGGACTCGGCACAATGATGCCTACGGCGGTTTCTCAGGTGATCGAACAGCTGATTAATGCTGTTGTAAGTATTGTCGGCGCCGGCGTTTTGTTCGGAATCGGTACCCGTACCGGAAAAGAAGCCGGAGAGGAGCTTCTAGGGCCTGCTTACGGCGCCGCCGGAGGTACACTGGGAACTGTAATGGGAGCGTTGGCAGGACTTTTGTTCCTGCTGTTTGTACTCTGGCTCTTCCGCGGCGGTATCAGGCGCCAGCTGAAGCGTGATCGTTCACGAAAGAAAGAGTCTTATTCACATATCCTGAAAGCTCTTCTTCTTACAGCAGTACCCGTGATTTTCAGCACTGCTATTTATAATATAAATCAGATTATCGACCTGACAGTATTCAACCATATTATGTCATGGCAGGGTTTCTCCGAACAGCAATATATGGCGCTTCAGGGAATCTATACCGGAAAATATGATCCGCTGATTAATGTTCCGCTTTCTATTCCGTCAGCGGTCAGCGCCTCGATTGTCCCGACGCTTACAGCGGCGGTAATGAACAGACAGAGAGAAAAAGTGCATTTTCAAATTGATCAAACGCTGAGAATCGCAACCATTATTACGATACCAAGCTGTGTGGGAATTGCGGTGCTCGCATCGCCTCTCATGGTGCTTCTCTACAATGACAGCAGCGCCACACCGGCCAATCTGCTTATGCTTGGCGCAATTGTTATTGTGCTTTACGGATGGTCGTCAATTACTAATTCGGTACTCCACGGGCTGAATTATATGTCAAGTCCGGCGAAGAATGCGGCGATAGCGCTTGTAGTTCATCTGGCAGCATTTGTGGTTATGCTTGTGGTATTCCGCATGAATGTCTATGCATTGGTAGGAAGCAATATTGTTTTCGCTCTTATTATGTGTATCCTGAATCAGTGGAAGATCCGCAAAGTATGCGGATATAAGATTAATATAAAACATATGTTCCTGAAGCCTTTCCTGTCTGCTGCAGTGATGGGAATTGTTACATATTTTGTATGGTTCGTACTGGATCTTCTGATCGGAGGCCGCGTGATACCGACAGTGATGGCCATATGTATTGCTGTTATTGTCTACGTCGTGCTGATTCTTAAGACAGGGGCACTCTCAGAAGATGATATTCTTGCTCTACCCATGGGCGCAAGACTTTTAAGGTACAGCCGCAGATTTCATCTGCTTCCTGAAACGGACGAAGAAGATATAATTGAATAAAATATACAAAAAAGCCAATACTGTATGAAAAAAGGAAGTGGAGAACATGAACAAAAAGTACATGGTTGGCTTTTTTGCTTTAATTCTGGTTTTCGGAACCCTTCTTACAGCAGGATATCAGATATCCTATGACCGTGTGACACAGCGTCAGGCAGCGCCGGAGCAGGGAGTGACGGACGCCCGGAGCATCACGGCGGAGGGAGAAGCCGTGGACGAAGACGCAGTCGGGGCGGAAGAGGGGTATTATCTCTGCGAAATGCAGGGATTTGTGGTAGTGTACCTCAGTGACAGAAAGACGATCTATGAAATGACAGAAATTCCCCTTACAGATCTCCCGGAAGAAGTGCAGCAGGAAATTGCAGCGGGAAAATATATTCCGACTCAGGACGAACTGTACGGGTTTTTAGAAAATTATTCTAGCTGACTATATTTCCTGCCGGATTGCACAGGCAGGAAATATTATGTTGTACAGTCGCAAAATGTAATCTCTGGACGAACGGCTGGAAATAGTGTATAATACAGTCCGGCGAAGCGAAGAAAAACTGAAATGAACAGATAATACGGAAACAAACAGATTGTTTTGAAAGGATCGGTCATGGACAGACAGAAGATAAATAGGATCAACGAGCTGTATCGGAAGTCTAAGGCAGAAGGGCTTACAGATGCCGAGAAGAAAGAGCAGAAGATTCTCCGGATGGAATACGTGGAATCTGTAAAGCGAAATCTGCTTGTACAGCTTAATAACATTGATGTTGAAGAAAAAGACGGAACGGTAGTGAACCTTGGTGAAAAATACGGAAAGAAATCACATACTGAAAAAGGAAATTAGAGAAAAATACCGCTGTATCAGAAAGGAAATATCCTCTGATGCCAGAGAAGAGGCATCTGCACGTATAGCTGGACAGCTTTTTAATGAACCGGCATACCAGAAAGCTCGTTTTATATATTGTTATGCATCTTTCGAGGATGAGGCGGACACGCACAGAATTATCGAAGAATCGCTGCGGCAGGGAAAGCGGGTAGCGCTTCCCAGAGTGAGGGGAAAACACAGGATGGAGTTTTGCTTTATAAAAAGTCCGGCGGATCTCAAGCCCGGATTTCTCGGAATAAGAGAGCCCGGCCCGTGGTGTCCGAAAGCGCCGGCGCCGTACAGTGAGACAATGGTAATTATGCCGGGCATTGCTTTTGACAGAAGCGGCGGGAGAATCGGCTATGGCGGAGGATATTATGATGCATATCTGACCGGACATACCCGTTGCATTAAGGCGGCCCTCGCCTATTCTGCACAGATTGCCGATGAGCTACCCTCTGAGCCGGAGGATGTAAAAGTGGATATGATTATTACGGAAAAGGAGCTGATCTTATGCCAGCAGGACTGCCGGGAGATCCGGTAATGCTTTTAAGTGTGATCAATACAAAACTGAGAGATTATTATCCGTCACTGGATGCGCTCTGCGACGATATGCATATTGACCGAAAAGAGCTTTCCGACAGACTTGATCTCATTGATTATGCATATGATGCCGGAAGAAATCAGTTTGTATAAGAAGAACAGCAGCTGACAGACTGCTGATTTACATAAGAAATGGAAGGTAGTATGGAGAAAGTATGGAGCGCTGCCGGGCAGGAAACGGAAATTCCGGTAACTGAACCCCAGAGGCAGTATTATTTTATTGAAAGAGCAAAACAGGATCTGACGGAGTTGAGCAGGGCGGCCGGAAGGCCGCTGACTTTCTGTGTTACGACATTCGGATGTCCGAAGTATGACTAAAACGAGATATCGCAAACGAAAGTCTATAAAAGCAAAGCCACTGTTAATTATAAACAGCGGCTTTGCTTTTATTTTGTATCCCGTTTTGGCTGCCCCTCTTCTATTTGAAGTGGTATTACAAATGGTGTTATATCAATATTGGCAAATTTAGCACGGTCCTTTTTGTTTATTTTTTCTATATAGCCTTTAAGACGGTCAACATTACGGTATGTTGTTTCAGGTTTCATTAGTTCACCTCTCTTCCTTATATTGCTATAAGAAAAATGATAGAAAACCTCAATTTTAAACGATAAATGAATTGTTTTGCCACCATTTTTCTAATGGAGGGAAAAATAATGACATTTAAAAAGGTTAAATTATGGAAAAAGGAAAAAGCGGCTATCTACATTCGAGTGTCAACAGCATACCAAGTAGATAAAGATTCGTTGCCATTACAAAGAAAAATGTGCCAATCTTATTGCGAAATGCACGGCCTAGATTATGTCATATTCGAAGATGCGGGATTTACTGCAAAAACGGAAAAAAGACCTGCTTATCAAGAAATGATACAAAGATTTAGAAATGGTGAATTTTCTCATCTGATCGTCTATAAGCTGGACCGTATCTCAAGAAATCTGCTTGATTTCATGGGTATGTATGAAGAGCTTGAAAGCTTGTATGTAACATTTATTTCGCTAAATGAAAACTTTGACACTAACACTGCTATGGGAAAAGCTATGCTGGCGATTATGATTATATTTGCACAGATGGAGCGTGAAATTGACTCCGAACGTGTTCTATCAGTTATGATCGGACGTGCAGAAAATGATAGAGAAGAAGTCAATGATGGCCGTGGCTTATGGAACGGTGCACAGACCCCTTTCGGATTCAAATTTGATTATGATATAAAATACCCGGTGCCAGATGAAAATGAACTACCAACACTGCACCTGATTTATGATATGTATGAAATTAAAAGATCGACATTGGTGGTTGCGAGATATCTTAATTCACATAGCATACCGTCTAAGCGTGGCGGAAAATGGACTAGCAAGGTGGTAGGCGATATCATTAAAAACAGATTTAACATTGGTGAATACTCCTATAATAAAAGAGAATCTGGAAGAGGACCATATAAGCCTGAAGATGAATGGGTAATAAGACCCAACAATCATCCTGCTGTTATTGATTTGGATCAATTTGAGCGCTGTAACAAAATTATTTCAAGGAATAAGCAGGCCAAGCCCAAAAAGAATATTAAATATGTCCATATATTTCAAGGCATAATGAAATGTCACGCTTGCGGTAGCGGAACAAGTTGCTCTAAAGATAAGAGAAGAAAAAATGGCATATTTCCATCGGTATACGCATGCACGTTGCGTAGGACTGATCTCGATGCTGGCTGTCCTAATTCTTCCTATATTTCAGATTACATTATAGGCAAATTCGTATTTTCATTTGTTATGAATTATTATAAAGCCTATAAACAGTTCCGGGGTATTAGTAAAGCTGCAGATCCGCTTAAGGATTTATCAAATTGTTTATTACAAGGAACTGAGTTCCACGGTGTATCTCTAAAAAATGACACATTAAAACAAATCTTTAATGTTTTAATGAAAAGTTCAAATATCAGAGATAAGGAATACTACCCTCTTGTTTCAACTGATTCAGGAGTTGATCAGATTAATGCGGAAAGTATCAAAATGAAGCAAAATGAATTGCAGAAATGCGATCTGGCGATTCAAAGACTTACTGATCTGTATCTATTTAACGATGGGTCATTTTCTAAAGGAAATTTCTTAGAGAAAAAACAGGAATTGGAAAATAAAAAGAAATCAATTGAAGCTGAACTAAAAAGTGCTGCAAAAGAACAGGGTGACATTTCAACTGCGCCTTCAATTGATAAAAAGCAGTTTTCAGCTTTATTCTTAAAAATAGGTATCTCAGATGATAGCTATGGCATAAATTTCGTAGATATCTATCATAATGTTGATCATCAAATTATAAAAGATTTTGTTTCAGCTATAATAAAGAATATAGAATATGAAAATGCCAGAATATTCAGCATTGAATTTGTTAATGGTTTAAAATGTGATTTTAATCACAAATCCAAAACAGATGTAAAATGTCCCGTTTGTGGATCCACAATTTGGCATACAGTCAGCTGTAGAAAAAGAACTTTGCCTATAAATGGTAAAATATATCAAAGGATAAAAATGGGTGATCCAAAAGACTATTATCATGATAAAGAAAATCAAGTCTGTGAGGATTGCGGTGTCAGCAAAGGCAGATGGCATCACTATGGATGCAAAAAGGAAAGGTGTCCTATATGTGGTAAGCCCTTATACAAATGCGAACACTCAAAAAAAGTTGATCTCGATTCTATAAAAAAATCTTAATTTAACCAAAACGAAAGGGCTGCTTCTGCAGTCCTTTCGTTTATTTCTGGAAATCACAATTTTTTCAGTTCACCGTTTATATAAATATAAACAGAATCCGAGAGCTGTTCGTCTGGTTCCACTTGCTCAGCGTTTACATCCCGCACCATTTCCTTGGCCTCTTCAACAGGAAAAATACCATAAGGCATTGTTATCACCTCGTGGATTGATGATGGTAAAATAAGTTGCGGCATAGAGCCGAACGCTTTTTTAAGTACTTCTGGTACTGCAAGCATACCAGCGCCGAAAACCTTTTCTTTGTTTGTCAATACGCTCAGAGGTGAGCTCATTCCAGCTTTAAGGGTTAACTCTGCTGCTTCTTCAGAAATCATTTCTGATTTTACCATATTATCCATGATTTCCTTCATCACGGCATCCATGGAACGATAATCATATTTTTTCTCCATGTTGTCTCGCGCATCTTCCAGTACAGTTTCGAAGCTTACGCCCCATACATTAAGCATGGCATGCGTTACGTTCGCAGTCATGCTTTCTCCTGATTCTGGACAAGAGTCCAGTTCAACATAACATACGGCAGCGAGGTCTTCTGCTATCATTTTATAAGGATATTCTATGCTCATTTCTGAGCTATAGAGTCGGATATAAATCTTGGAACTAAGACTACGATAACTTGACAGATTACCCAGCAGGCTCTGCAATCCAGATACCTGCTCTTTGTGATTGCGAACTACCTCCGCCACTTTTTCCGCTGCGTTTTCAGCTGATAAAAGTGGGAAAAAGTGGTTTAAAGTTACATTGATTCCTGCACTTTCTTCAGGATCTATAACAGATACCTGATTACAAATGGTTCTGCCTTTGCGTACTTCAATGACATTTACCTTAGCTTCAGGAAAATAATCCTTTACCAAGGTCGCTACTTCCTCTGCGTACTTTTTGATTTCCTTCATTTTGTTTCCTCCTTTTATTCTGGAGGAACTGAGTTCCTCCTATTATTTAATTCGAAATAAATATGAAGCGACAATTTAAAACAAATATTCCATTTTTTTATTAGGCATTTAAAGGAGGAGGTGGATAGAATTGATTGAACTTATATTTTGGGCGGTATTATTTGTAGTAATGGTACTCCTTGAACTGTTGACGCTTGGTCTAACAACTATATGGTTTGCTGCGGGAGCCATTGCAGCTATATTTGCCCAATTCTTAGGAGCACCATTTGTAATACAGGCAATAATATTCCTAGTAGTATCTATAGCTCTGCTGTACTTATTGGCTCCTTGGGCCAGACGATATTTCAATAAAGACAGAATTAAAACAAATGCCCAGTCTTTAATTGGTAAACAGGCTGTCATTACTGAACCAATCAACAATTTGCAATCCAGGGGGCGCGTGATCGTGGATGGTATGGAATGGTCGGCCAGATATAGCGGGGATTCTGGATGTGCACCTGAAGGAACTGTAGTTAGGATTAAAGATATCCAAGGCGTTAAACTAATTGTAGAAGACGTTCAAGAAAAAGAATAAAAGGAGAAGAATATGTATTTTGCAATATTTTTTATAATAGCTATTTTGATTGTACTGATTCTTGTATCTTGTGTAAAAATTGTCCCGCAGGCAAACGCTTACGTGGTAGAACGATTAGGGGCTTATCAAGCTACCTGGCAGGTTGGCCTGCATTTCAAGATGCCATTTCTGGATCGTGTTGCTAAGAAGGTCCCGCTCAAAGAACAAGTTGTTGATTTTGCCCCACAGCCTGTTATTACACAGGATAATGTAACCATGCTGATCGATACGGTCGTGTTTTTCCAGATCACGGATCCTAAATTATACGCTTATGGCGTAGAAAAGCCGATCATGGCTATTGAAAACCTTACTGCTACTACCCTTAGAAATATCATTGGTGACTTAGAGCTGGATGAAACACTCACTTCGAGGGAAACAATAAATACGAAGATGCGTGCGTCCCTAGATTCAGCTACGGATCCATGGGGAATAAAAGTAACCCGTGTAGAATTAAAGAACATTACCCCGCCGCAGGCTATTCAGGAAGCTATGGAGAAACAGATGAAAGCTGAACGTGAGCGCCGTGAAGCAATCCTGCGTGCTGAAGGTGAAAAGAAATCTACGGTCCTTGTCGCTGAAGGCAAGAAAGAATCTGCTATTTTGGAAGCAGAGGCAGAAAAGCAGGCAGCAATACTTCGTGCCGAGGCTCGCCGCGAAGCCATGATCAAGGAAGCTGAAGGACAGGCTGAAGCAATCAAACAAGTACAGCAGGCAAACGCTGACGGTCTGCGTTTCCTCAAAGAAGCTGCCCCGGACAACGCCGTACTTCAGCTTAAGAGTTTAGAGGCATTTGCAAAAGCGTCCGATGGAAAGGCAACGAAAATTATTATTCCGTCGGAGATCCAGAGTATTGCTGGATTGGTGAAATCAATGGCTGAAGTTGCAGAAACTGATACAAAAGCATAATCTCTGCGAAGATATACCATATTTCTTATGTGCTAACATAATAACATCAAGAAAACGGTGCGGAACTGATAGGATTGGCATTGCTACCGAGATGGCGCCATCCAACCCGCTCAAGAAATGTCCGTGAAGCATTTCATTACTGCGTTTAGCTGGATGCAGTCTGTTTCGCAATACGTTGTTAAACATCCAGCCCAGCAGTAAACCTATCGATAGGGCTGCGCCCGGTATACCCGGTAAATTGCGAACGGGCGCACAGGCCTGATTAACCTGCCGGTGTAAAGGTTAACCGGACTTTGTTGGTATAGCATAATTGGGAATGCGGTTGACTTTTAATCAATAGATTTGGGTTCGAATCCCTATACCAGCCTGTAGAGTTAATGGCCCACGTCTTTATATAAGACGTTATAAGGAAGCTTCTACATTCGATGCAGGCCATGTCAAGAATGTGGTCGAAGGTGACACCGGGTACAGTGGCACAATCTGCGACATGTCAAGCAGTCACAATAACGGGTATAGCAGATGGCAGCCAGGAAAGACTGGCAATCTAAGCGGATATGGCGGAATTGGCAGACGCAAGGGACTTAAAATCCCTCGGCATTATTACCATACGGGTTCGATTCCCGTTATCCGCATTAAGCCGATGTGGTGGAATTGGTAGACACGCTAGATTTAGGATCTAGTACGGCTGTGTGCAGGTTCGAGTCCTGTCATCGGCACTGCGTGTTTTATGAATGCGAATCGCAAGACACGCTGAGCAAATTCCTATTATTTTCATTCCTTTCAATTATGAAAAACTTTAATTGCGTTAGCAGCTGATTTCGGCCTGACTAGATGCCGCTAAATGCAAGCTGGTTTATACCGGCATAACGAGCAGAAAACCGGGAAGTTCCAGCAATCAATTATAGAAAGGTTGAATCTTTGCGAAAATATATCATATTTCAAATGTGATATCATAATTGTATCAAGAAAAAATAGTTTTATTGGGCTGTCGCCAAGCGGCAAGGCACGGGACTTTGACTCCCGAACTCGTGGGTTCGAATCCCACCAGCCCAGTTCGGTTTTCTGATTTCTTCAGAGGCCTCCTCCACCTACGGCTGTGGCTGTGACTAAAGGGGATTCAAATTCCCCGGGTGGGTTTTGTCTATATAGACATTGAATGCTTCTTGGTCAAGTGGCACGACACTGCCCTTCAACGGTAGTAACGCAGGTTCGATTCCTGCAGAAGCATTTCATTCGTTCTGAAGCTTGATTTGGCAGGCGCGGGGTAAATTAAGTGCAATCAGGACGTCTAAGAATCGCGCCAGGATGAACTTCCATGGCGGAATGGAATACGCAGCAGATTCAAAATCTGTTCTTTCTGGGTTCGAGTCCCAGTGGGAGTACTGCAGAGTTAGGCTGCGGAACAATAACTCTGCTACGATATCAGATGCATATGAATGTAATAAAAGTTCATACTTCCTTTTTTTGATTCGTCCGCAGCCATATGGACCTTTAGCTCAGTTGGTAAGAGCAACCGGCTCATAACCGGTCGGCCCGGGGTTCGAGTCCCTGAAGGTCCACTGCTATTCCGGATCGACACTGGATATAGCTTATTGTTTAATATGTTATGCTCGTATCGGGAAGCAAGTACAGGAGTCATGACCTGGAACGTGAAGACCGCACCCCATCCTGGGTAAAGGGTAGAGAGACCACGAGAACCGGAGCGTGCCCGGACACGAGTGCTCGAATGTAAGTCGGTTAATGAAGAAGGAATTAACTACTGCATTCATCCGCAGGTCAAATCGATCTGCTGCTGCCCTTAGACGGCGGTTCAAAATAATATAAGGAGGTACAGTCCATTGAAGAAGTAAGTTAATTATTAAATAGCCTATATAGCTGCAAAAAAAATAAAAACGATCATAGAAATATGGGTGCAACCAGAGAGAACGATAATAAATAGTGTTGCTCGTCGGCCGTCCCGCAAGCGGCTAATATGACTCAATCCTTTAAGCTCCTTTGGACGCAACGTCAGTAAAGACGATAAAATCCGATGACCGTGACCTCATCGTCAAGAAACTGGTCTGGCATACGCCATGTGAAAGATTTCTATATCTGTATGCTAAATCAATATTTAAACTCGGTACGTGGCCGCACAGAGTGTCTGAATAGACGATATTGATTAGCCAAGGGACATAAGGTTAAATGTAGCTTGTATTCCCCACTCTTGCTACTTATCTATACAGGGTTCGATTCCCTGCATGTCCCTTCCCGTGAACTGCAATTACGGGAAACGTATTTTCATTATCACTCTATGGATTCTGCGGAGGTTTCAATGGATGAAACGCTCATCCGCACATGACGCGGGGTCAGAAATGGCAGGTTCGATTCCTGCACGCAGAATGCGGTGCATTGTTTTGAGACAGCACCCATTATCATTACGCCTTAGCTTTGGAATCCGTGCTGCTGGCCTATAAGGGTCAGAAAACGAATTCCGCGACTGATTGAAAACAGTCGGGAAGCGCTATGCCTATCGCTACGGGAATAGCGCAAAGAAACATTTTTTTCATTTTTTCCTCTTTTTTTGAGCACCTAATGCTTTTGGCATAGGTGCTCTTTATTTATTGATATACAAATATATGTGTATAGGTATACGCATAAACATAAACGCAGGGATAGTTATATGCCTGAGCCTATTTATATGAATACACAAGAATGTCAGCATATACATATCTTTAAACATATACAGCAGAAGTTGGCGATATTGTGTGTATGTTTATACATATACACACAAGCACGAGTATAGATATGGTTATACGTATGCAAATGAATGCACATATTATCATTCGAAAGGTGAAACATGGATATGCATATGAATATGTGTATAAATACAATGATACAGCTAAATATGCGTTTGTGCATGGGTACGCAAATACCTGTAACCATGATGATATGTGCATCTCATATTTTGTATTTTTTAAGAAAAACCTGCCGATATAAAACCGGCAGGCATTTTTTATGGCTAATAATCCATCCTTGTTACGAACTCAGTTCCAACCATCTTTTTAATTGCTTCTAACGCAAGTGTTTCCAC
This sequence comes from uncultured Ruminococcus sp., assembly GCA_904377845.1. Taxonomy (GTDB): domain Bacteria; phylum Bacillota; class Clostridia; order Lachnospirales; family Lachnospiraceae; genus Mediterraneibacter. The sequence continues at coordinate 36,744 of CAJFGR010000007.1, forward strand.
GTCCAGATACTTAGTATCATTGCTAGTGATGATGAAAGCAGATCCGGTTACATACCTGAGATTCTCGTGTCCCGACTCCATGATGATTACGGCATCGTTTTCTGAGACACATTTTTGAAGTTCATCTGTGAAACGATCATATGAATCGTCATCGATTTCATCGTCCGACTCGTTTGGCAGCCCGGCAATTCCACCGTAACATCCGAAGGCATAAATTGGATTTCCATCCTGATCGGTTTCCTCCCAGAGCTCCACCTTATCTTCTGATCCTACGGTCCGATTCATCAGATCCATGAATGTACCCATGTCTTTGACGTGAAAATAGTTCGTCCTTACTACGCAATTATAGTTTGCCATAATTTCTACCTCCTGTTATTTAATTCATAATAAAAATGGATATGCAAAGTCATAAAAATTAAATCAGACTATTTTAAAAAATTTATGCAAAATTTTCAATATACAAATATATGCATAATTATATGTATGTGTATAAATACAATGCAACGCATACACAAAAACATGAGGAAGTGGAAATTTATGTGAATGCGTACATGGATGACTATGTGTAATGCATTGTTCTTAAGTTACACAAAAACACCATATTCATAAACAGAATAAAATCATGAGTTAGAAGGAAATACAAAAATGGCTGACAAAGACATCAAAATATATGTGTTAAATCTTGGGAAACTCGGTGTCCCTACAGAAATAATTGCAAGTGCAGTAGAAAAAGACAGCAAAACTATAGAAGAGTGGCTGTCTGCTGAAGGGATAGATCCAAACCATAAGAAAAATGAAATGCGAAAACGTCAGACGGAAGGGATCGCTGCCGCTAAGGCAAAAGGAGTTAGATTTGGTCGTCCGATAATTGCTCCCCCGGAAAACTTTGGCAATATTATCAAGGCATGGGAAGATAAAAAACTCAGTGCAACAGATGCAATGAAGTTATGCGGCATGAAAGAGGCTACTTTTTATCGAAGGGTCCGAGAATACAGGCTGGGTAAACAAGTAAATTGAGTTGTAGGATTTAGGGTCAGAGCGAAGCTCCATGGTTCTCTTTTGTATACGATTCTAAAAATAGTTAATAAAATTTCCGATTTTAACTGTGATAAAATAAAAGTTTTATATCTCATGAAGAAAGGGGAAATTTTATTGAAAAGAGAATATGGTTATATTCGCGTCAGCAGTCATGATCAAAATGAGGATAGGCAACTAATAGCGCTAAAAGCACTAAAAATACCAGATTCTAATATTTATATAGATAAACAATCAGGGAAAAACTTCGATCGCCCTCAATATAAAAAATTAGTCAGCCGTCTCAAAAAAGATGATCTTCTATACATCAAGAGCATCGATCGGCTTGGTAGGAATTATTCTGAAATACTAGAACAGTGGAGGTTTCTGACCAAGATAAAGGGTGTTGATATTGTAGTATTAGATATGCCGCTTTTGGACACACGCCGCGGAAAAGACCTCATGGGTACGTTTTTGAGTGATATTGTCCTGCAAATCTTATCATTTGTCGCTGAAAATGAACGCAGTAACATCCGCCAGAGACAAGCAGAAGGAATAGCTGCAGCAAAAGCAAGAGGTGTAAAGTTTGGTCGGCCGGCAATAGAACCTCCAGATCAGTTCAATATAATAGTTTGCGCATGGGAAAATAAAGAGCTAAGCATAAACGAAGTTACAAAGATATGTAAAATGAGTGAAGCGACGTTTTATAGAAAAGTTAAAGCTCTGAGAAGTAAACGAGCCGCAACTTTCAAATAGTGTACTTTTTGATAGTTCCACTTCGCATTATATTATATGCGATTATATTCCATTAATCAAGCGTTTTTTTGTTTTTTTTAATAAATAGTTGCATTTATGTAACAAGATGTTGTTTTGAGCATTTAATTTGCTCTACATAGTGCGTTTATCAAAAAGTACACTATTTGAAAATACTTCCCTGAGTATTCATCTTTCATGAGGGGACACACGAAGAAGGTGTTTGGTGAAGAAATATAAAAATTATGAATACCATTTCCTGCATACAAATGCCGATATAAATGGTAAAGATTTGGCAGTTATGCCAGAAAAGAATTTTGTAATATATATGGAGCAATTAAAAATGGAAAAAGAAAACAAAAAATATCAAATCAGCCCGGACTTTATTCTAAGAGAAATAGCTGGGGAATACGTAATCGTTCCTGTGGGCGAAGATAATATTTTTTCAAATACGATGATGGCTCCAAACGACACTGCGGCATTTCTTTGGAAAGCTTTTGAACAACCCAGTACAGTAGAAGATGTCGTAATCAAAAGCTTACAGGAGTATGACGCGGCAGAGGATGTAATCCGTGAATCGATACAAAAATTTATAAAGGAATGTTTAGAAAGTAAAATATTATTGGAGGTTGAATGAAATGAAAAGCAGATGGGCAGAACCTAAGATCATGGTACAGAAATTTACACCAAATGAATATGTAGCTGCATGCGGCAGTACAGTAGAAGGTAATTATCTTTTTAAATGTGATGCTCCGGCAGGAACGCTCTACTATTATACTTCTTCATGGGGACATCAATACGCAGAAAGACTTGGATCCTATACCCCATGCGGTAGAACACATGAAACTTCAAGAGACAATGAGTTCCCAGACGGATTCGTTGATTATAATCATAATGGTAAAGAAGATGAAGGTGAACATGTTATCGTTTGGCTTGAAAGAGGTTGGATGGGCTCGATTTATAATGCTCATGCAACAACAAATCTGGACAGAGATTCCTGGGAAGAGCAGATATCTTAATTATTACATATAGAATAGACCGGATTATGTCCGGTCTATTTTAGCATAAGGAGACAAGATGCGAGTACAATTAAACGATATGTCTTCCATTGAGAAAACGTTATTGGAACGGGCAAGAAAATTGAATATCCCAGCTAATGGCAGCTTGGAACTACTCCCCATCTGCAATATGAACTGTGATATGTGCTATGTGCGATTAAGCAGAGAAGAAGTCCAGACTCACGGCGGATTACATACTACAGATGAATGGATTGAAATCGGAAAACAGATGAAAGATTCAGGGGTAATATTTCTTTTGCTCACAGGAGGAGAGCCTTTGCTATTCCCGGATTTCAAAAGGCTTTATTCAGAACTTCATAAAATGGGGTTCATTATAACGATCAATACAAATGGTACGTTAATAGACGAAGAATGGATTCAATTTTTCAAAACAAATAAGCCTCGCAGGATAAACATTACGTTATATGGATCCGATGAAAAAGAATATGCGCAGCTTTGCCATTATCCAGAAGGATTCAACAAGACAATACATGCAATTAAACTTCTTCAAAATGCAGAAATCGATGTAAAAATCAGCTGCAGCATTACAAAAACAAATCAAAGCAGTTTAGAAAAAATATTTCATATTGGAGATGAATTAGGAATCCTTGTTCATGTTTCATCGTATATGAAGCCAGTTGTACGCGAAAGAGAAAAGCCGTTTGCTGAACAGATAAGAACAATTCCTGAAGAAGCCGCCAGAATATCCATCGAAGCGATGAAAATGCAGTTTCCAAATGATATTTTTAATCAATATGTTTCTCAGGCTATTGATCGAGTAGAAAATCCGAACTTCCCACGGGGAAATGGACATCTCTCATGTATGGCAGGAAGTTGTTCCTTCACGATTAACTGGCAGGGCTTTATGCGGCCGTGCGTTGTATTGCCTGAGCCGTCTGTCTCTGTATTTGAAAAGAGCTTTGCTGAAGCCTGGAAAGAAGTTAGCGCAGGCACAGGAAAACTCAAGATCAGTGAAGAGTGTATTGCTTGTAAGTACAAGCCTATATGTAAAGTATGTGCAGCTGCATCTGTATCTGAGACCGGCCGCTATGATGGTATACCTGAATATCTTTGCCGATATTCAAAAGCATATTATCAAATTTTAAAAGAAGAGGCTCAAAATGGATAAATGGTATCAAATTGGCCCCTTTAATTTTCGCATAAAATTTGAATCTGATATCTGCATTCCAGATCACTTTTCACAATTTCAGGTAACAGACCATTCCAAAACAGATTATACGTATTATTTTCAAGTTGTTGATAAACTGCCACAGCCTGAAGGAAAGATTATAGCGGACAGAAAGGATTTGAAAGTGTATGGCAATCAACTAATGGAAAGTCGGCAAATCGGAATGAAAGGTCTGGAAACTTCGTATGCACTATATCGGGAAATATCAGATCAGGTTGCTGAAATATCCCTTTTCCGCAATGCAATAGAACGTATTAATTGTGATCCGGTATTTTCGGCTTTGTTCGCTTTAGAAAGACGGATGCAGCAATATAACAGCCTGATCCTCCATTGTGCTTATTTAGTATACAACCAGAAAGCGATTCTATTTTCGGCGCCTTCAGGAATAGGAAAGTCAACTCAGGCTGCATTGTGGGAACGGTACAGAGGCGCATATACAGTCAATGGTGATAGGGCACTACTTCGCAAAATAGAAGGACAGTGGAATGCTTGTGGTTGGCCTGTATGCGGTTCATCTGGAATTTGTAAGATATCTGATACGCCTATCCGTGCGATTGTAATGTTAAAACAGGGCAAAAAGAATTCTATAAAACCTTTATCACCCGTTCAAGCGTTTACCCTACTTTTTGAGCAGATAACGATAAATAAGTGGAACAGAAATTTTGTACAAAATGTAATTGGCTGCATCGAAGATCTGGTCAAATACGTTTCTGTATATCAATTAACCTGCGATATATCAGAAGAAGCAGTGGTGTGTTTAGAAAAAGAAATCAGCTAGTAAAGACCAACAGGAGAAGGAATAGCTTATGAGATATAAAGACCTAACAGGCCTGAGGGTTGGAAAGTTAACAGTTTTAGAGGCTACTGACCAGCGGATCAGGAATGCAGTAGTCTGGCGTTGTAAATGCGACTGTGGCAACGAAATTCTAGTGGAAAGCCGCAGGTTAAAGCCCGGAGCAATATTTAGCTGCGGTTGTGAAAAGTCGCCATATGACGGAGTGAAGGATTTGACCGGGCTAAGATTTGGAAAGCTTACAGTTCTTGGTAAGTCCGGAAATAAAGCAAAAGATGGAAACCCTTTGTGGCTATGTCAGTGTGAGTGCGGCAATCAAATCGAAACTACAAAGCGAAGATTGGTCACCGGTAATACGAGCAGCTGCGGATGTGGGAAAAAGCCGCCCTTAAAGGATTGGATCGGGAAGCGGTTCGGGATGTTAACTGTTCTGTCCTATGTCCGCAAAGAAAATGGATTTCATATCTGGCACTGCAGATGTGACTGCGGAAATGAAGTTGATGTACGTCAGAATAATCTTCTCCATGGGTGGACGCAAAGCTGTGGGTGCCAGCGAGATCCTAAGAAAAACCTGCATTATGAAGACGGCACTTGTGTCGAGATGCTGAATCCAGATTTAATGTATAAAAGCAATACAAGTGGTGTGCGTGGTGTATATTACAGTAAAAAGAGGAATAAATGGATTGCGCAGATCATGTTTAAGCAGAAATGTTATTATCTTGGTGGGTATGACAAAAAAGATGAGGCTGCTGAAGCTCGCGCAGAAGCAGAAGAAAAAATATTCGGTAATTTCATTCAATGGTATTGTGAATCACATCCCCATTATTCTTTAAGACATTCAAAATAAATCATAAATCATATGAGTATACATATGCGTATAATTATACGTATAATAACAATTTATCATTAAGCCTATCGTTAAGCGGTAGGCTTTTTTTCATGCCTGCTACCCAGTATCTTTGCGAAAAAAGCTATTACATGAAAAACGATATAATCAAATCAACAGAGATAATGTAAGGAGGAAAAAATGGATAGTATAAAAGTAGCCAAAATATTATATGGGATGTCTCTTGGTCTGGATTATTCGGATGGATTAGAATTCGCAGACCAGGAAATTAAATTCATTGCCGAGGAATTGGATAATAGTGGAGATTCTTTACGTAATGTATTGGAAAATATCGCAGCATCAAACGCAGGTATGGAATCTTTTGTAGATGAACTGCTTAACAGAGAGAAAGAGGTATAAAAGTAAAGGAAGCACTAATTAATTTTTGGTAAAAGAAAAGGGGAAAGTGTAATGAGAAAACAGGCAAAATCACCAGATGAACAGATCAAAACATTATGCGACAATATCAAATCTGAAACACAGCATTGGATTGACATGAATGATCATGGCTGCTGGGATCCATCATGGCCAGATGGAACAAATATGAATCTCGTTAGGCGCCACATTGTTTGGTATAAAAGAAATATCATAGAGCTATGCATAGAATATAAGCGTCCATTACCTACAGAGTACTATAAGCCTACTCCTCCAATTGTCAGTGATTTTTATATGGCAGATCCTCAGCGCGCTGATAAGATGCTGGTCCGGCCTAGATTTGTCACATCGGTTAAAGCGGAATTTGACCAAAAGCAGCTGGCTTTTGCATAAGGAGAAGAGGAATGCTGATACTTCCAATCAAAAAGAAATGGTTTGATATGATCCTGTCCGGAGAGAAAAAAGAGGAATATCGGGAAATTAAACCATATTATACAACGAGACTCGTCAACTACCCGCCGCTTAGGCTAAAAGCCTTGAAGCGGGGGCTTGCCGTAAGGCATGTGAGTAGTTGAGCAGGGACACGGACGGCGGCGTGTGCACTTACGGGTTTTCCCAGCCCGTAACACTGCGGAGCCGCCGCCCAGTTTAGGGAAACTGTATTACCGCCGGAGCGCAGGCTTACCCCCTATGACCGCCCGGCAAACTACTGAAAGGAGGGCATTACGATGCCATACATCTATGTACTTGCGCCAGACGGGCATCCGCTGATGCCCACAAGACGCAGGAGACATGTGAAGAAACTGTTAAACAGCGGCAAGGCACGCATCGCCGCACATATCCCTTTTACTATACAACTGAAATACCAGACGCCTGAAATTTGCCAGCCGCTGACCCTTGGGATCGACCCCGGACGTACAAATATCGGCTGTGCCGCTATCGAAAGCAAGGGGCGCCTGGTCTACTCGGCTGTCTGTGAGACACGGAACAAGGAGATCAGTAAGCTGATGGATGAGCGTCGGCAGCACCGCAGAGCGTCCCGGAATGGGGAACGTAAAAGACGGCAGCGCCGAGCAAGGAAATACGGGACTATGCTTCAGGCCGGATGCGTCATGCGACGGCTGCCGCACTATGATACGGAGATCATGTGCAGGTGGATCACCAATACCGAAGCCCGGTTCTGCAACCGGAAGCGCCCTGTCGGATGGCTGACACCAACAGTGGAGCAGCTGGTACGTACCCATGTCAACTTATTCAGGAAGGTGTCGAAGATCCTGCCGATAACAGACGCAGCCATCGAAATCAACCGGTTCGCCTTCGCCCGTATGGAAGACCCGTCCATCACTGGATTGGATTTCCAAAACGGGCCTCTGAAAGGATACACAGATGTAAAGGCAGCGGTAGCTGACCAGCAGAAAGGTCTGTGCCTGCTCTGTGGCAGGGCAAAGATCAGCCGTTACCATCACATCATACCAAGGTACCGGAATGGAAGTGAATCTTTGGATAACCGCGCAGGCTTATGTGACAGCTGCCATGAAAAAGTACATAAGGATGTCGAAGCTGCAGGGCGGCTGGCTGCAAAGAAGCAGGGCATGATGAAAAAATACCATGCGCTTTCTGCACTCAACCAAGCAATCCCGTACATCTGCAGCCGGCTGTCCGAGGCCATCAGCCCGGAACATCTGTATTTCACCACAGGCAGGGACACAAGTGAGGCCAGGGAAGGGCTTTCTATCCGGAAAGACTGGAAGGCTTCCCCATGCCATGATGCAGACGCATACCTGATCGCATGCAATGGGATGGGTATAACTCCAGAATCCGTTGATTTTAAAAATTCCTATCGGATCAAACAGTACCGGCGGCACGACCGGCAGCTCATCCATGCGCAAAGGGAACGGGCTTACAGGCTGGATGGTAAAACCGTAGCCAGGAACCGCCGTAAGCGGACCGAACAGCAGGGAGACTCCCTGCATGAGTGGTATTTAAAGACCAAAGCTCTTATCGGCAGGGCAGGGGCAAGGCGGCTGCAGAAGCAGATGAAGGTGGCTCCGTCCACACGGTACTACAAGAACCCAAAACGTCTGATGCCAGGCACTGTGTTTATTGCCCGGGGGAAACGGTACGTGATATGCGGTCAGCTCAGCAATGGAATGTATCTCCGTGCTGAAGGGTGCGGCACGGAAAATTTCCCTATCCGGGACTGCCGTATATTACGGCAGAACGGGGGGCTTGTCTATGTCGCTTAAGAGCGGCATTCATCCCCAACCTAAAAGGTCGGGGTATTCTGCATGTAGTATGATAAACAGTATCAACAAAAAATGGTCGGAAGGAGAGTATAATGTTTGATCTTGAAATCTTAAAAGGAGTTATATCAAAAACTAAAGAAAAAGATATATCCAAGGAAGACATAGCGAAGCTTCTGAAGACAACTCCCGAAGCGCTTGAGGCTTTCGAACAAGCCTATCACACCCAAGTCATACAGAAGATGCCTTACACAGGAAATCTCTTTGACATGGACGCAAAAAGCACAAAAGATTCCGCCAAAAAGAAAGAAGGACGCCGTATAACAAAATTATCTCAGAAAGTAGATGAACTTGTTAGCCGAATCGTAAAAGAATTGTTAGCTCAGGCGGTTATATATTCATATGACGGCTATGTAGCACAATTCGATGAATCCTTATATGAAACAGTCAGGAATCCTATCGTTAACTCTGACCTCTGTCAACTGCCTATATCTATTCGCCCTCAATTTACTGGATACTTGGCCCAAATAGATGTATCTGATCACACCTATATGGATCTGCTGCAGCAGTATTATACATATAAAACGGCTAAGGACCCGGTCAAAAGAAAGAATGCATACCATATGTTCCGGCAGGGACTGGATATTCTGGATCTGGATCCAGTAACCTATGAGATTCTTGGCATGAATCCGAATGCTATGGGATACTGGTTTCCTGCATTAGTCGATGCCATAAATGCCGACAGTATGTTTAAACTTCCGAAAACTAAGATCCTGAAAGTGCCCCTTACGATGTTGCAGCTGACACGTCTCGATTACGGGTCATTGAATCCGACTACTCTGCGTATTGTAGATGAATTCTGCTATAAAGCGTTTGATCTTAAGGAAGATAATGAGTATTTTGTAAAAACGGGTACATATTCTTCGAAGTTTAATTTCAGAAATGCACACGTTGTTGGTGCGAAAGAAGTACGTGAACTCGGTGAATATCTTCTTTTCATACAGAATCAGGCGTGTATGGCAGCAGGGCCGCTGAGCCAGCCATGTATTTATGGGATGTCAACAACGAACGAATGGGTGGTTCGAGAATATATCAAGGATAAAGAGAATAACCCGTGCATCTATAAAGGAATGCCATTGCACACAGAGTACCGTGTATTCGTAGACTTTGATACTGATGAGATCCTCGGTATGACGCCATACTGGCGTTCGGATGTTATGAAGCAGCGGTTTGGCAATGAAAGAGATGCGGACAGCCCTCATAATGTCCACGATTACACAATATTCCTTGCTCATGAAGATACGCTGATTGACCGATATGAGGAAAACAAGGGAAAAGTAATGCGTGAAATGAGTAAGCTGATCCCTGATATTAATCTTTCGGGGCAGTGGTCCATTGATATCATGCAAAATGGAACTGAGTTCTACATAATCGATATGGCATTAGCTCAAGAATCAGCATTATCAGACTGTGTTCCTGAAGGGAAAATAAAAAATATTGAAATTGACTGGATGCCTAAGCTGGAGGAAAAGGGACATGAAAAAGAAGGACAAGAAGAAATGGATCCTTGATTACATGCAAGATCATCCGAATGTGCTGGCAGACGTCTGCAACGAAGAATTTGTTCTTGCCTATATTGACTGCTGCCAACCGGAACGGGTAGAAGATAAAGGATTATTCGTACCGTACATTCCAGAATTGGGCAGGTATCTCAGTGAACTGTATAAAGAAGGGTATGTATGGCGATATGCGCATGGTCTACAGTATACACATGACGGCTGGCCGAAATGGGTATATGTTTATGTTCTGAAGAATATATAAGAGGAAAAGGAGAAAAAAGATGGATTTTCAAACAATTAACAATATTTATATGGAATATCTTTTTAAAGGAGTTGCTGCAATTTTAATAATAGGCCTGATTCTGGCCTTCATATGGATGCTCGCTACTGGTGGGTACGACGATCTGCTTTCCCTTTGGCGTGTAAAATATAATAAAAATGTGTCTGAAAGCACGAACAATAGCAAATACCAAAAGCTGTATAGAGCTACTCATCTGATAGTTACGATTGCAATAGTAGTATCTATAGCGTTGGATACGACCTATTTGTTATTATCCTATGGGATAATAAAGGCAGGCGGGACCGTTACGACAATACTTTATAATTATGGAATGTACATTAATCTTGGGGTTAGTATTTTTACCTTGTGCGCAATAGTCATAAATTTTGTTGTTTATAAAAAGTGCAAAGAGGATCCCCAATAAAGCCTTTATACGAACCACACTTGAAATATGCGCATGGTTATAATTATTAATCCAAAGAAAGAAGAGCCGGCTGATAAAACCGACTCTTTTTTCATGCCATTTATGAAATCTTATTGCCAGCTAAATATGAATAATTTTCAGGCGGGCAGTTGGGATCTTCATCATATGCAGTCACATCAATTCTTTTGTCAGGATACATCTCGGAGAGCTTTTTAATAACCGGTTCCGGACTGCACCATGCTGTCTCAAATGTAACTGCATCATTACCAAAAGCCTCAGTGTTACCAGCATTCCATTTTGTACCCCAATTTTGGCAGCACCAGTCATACCATGTGGTAGCACCATAGTTGAGATAATTGTCTACATATATCTTTCCTTTTTCATAGAGATCGTTCTTTTTACCTGTTGATGAAATCTTATTGATATCAGTAGAAATTTCTTTCGCCATATCAAGACTGTTTTTAAAATAAGATTTTAACAGCTTTACAAGAAGACCAACCTTCTTATAATCCAGATCATCTACAGGTACCGTCCCTTTTTCTGTTAAATAACAGACTATCGCATGATCCGTGACGCTGCCGCACTCGATATCAAGACTTGGCGGCATAGGAATGATCCTGTTGAAATCAAAATTCCCTTTATCGTCGAATAAAGGCAGACGAAAGATCCCTTCCATTTTTACTGTGTTTGTTGTGATGTTTGGCATAATAGCTTCCTCCTTTTTTGATTACGAAAACAATATGGGAAGATAAGTAATTTAAAGTTTGAGATTTTCTCTGCGAAAACAGCGGTTATTAAAATTCAAGTAAAATAAAATCATCAAAGAAAAGGAGAGGAAAGAAATAGGAAGTATCAAACGCAAAGATTTATGGGGAGAAGAGAACATGGTCAATGAAGCTTACGTTCAGTCAATCGAACTTGCGCATAAGCTGCATGAAGAAGTCTCACTGATTCAGGAGAAGATATGTGAACTGGTGAAATTGGATGAAGCTGCTGAATGCGATAATCCAGATCTGGTTTCCCAGCGCAAAACTTTGATCACATACATGTCGAAAGAGGCAGAAGAACTGGAAAAGAGTCTCGATTCATATGAAAATGAGACATATTAGTAATAGGCACCTCCGCCTTTAATGGCGTTGGTATAGAGTATGTCACAGTACGTAGCAGAAAAACAAATGGGTGCAGCTGCCGTCTTTTCCTTACAGGGCGGCAGCGGGAAGGAGAATAATGAGCGAAAAGTTTGATCAAACCCTTGGGTTTTTCAAGAGAAATTATAAAGGCTTTGATTGGAAAAACGGTAAGGTGGTACTTATAAACGATAACCGTCCCTATATCTGCACAGGCTGTTGGAAATACTTGATCGAAAAGTACAAGGACTATCCAGTAAGAGACTGGACTCATGACAAAGAGATTATGGTTATTACGCTGTAGCTATTATTCCAATCTGAGACTTTGATGAACAGTTTTATGAAAGAAGGATGAGCACATTGACGGTATATATTACACGGTACGCATTGTCAGAAGGCAAGATCCTTACTGGTAAAATCATTGACGTATGGAACTTAGAGGATGATCGTACTCATGAGAAACGAAAAACTTATGTCGTTCAGTCGGGTGAACAAAAATTCCTGCTGAATGATGGAGACTTCTACTACTCGCTTGATGAAGCCATTAATAAGGCAGAAACTATGAGAAAAAAGGAAATAGAATTATTGGAGAGTAGATTAGCAGTTTTAAAAAATCTTTCGTTCGTCAATACGCAGTAAATCCACCATATTATCCATAGAAGATTCAAGAAAAGGAGGATTTATTTATGTGGCAATTTATTGCAGGTGCGATGGTTGGCAGCACCATTGGTGTTGTCTTGATGTGCCTCTTTTCCGTAGGAGGTAAGGCAGACGAATATCATGTTTATGATAATAGTCAGGATAAAGATGTTCAGGAGAATGGTAAGAAAAATGAGTGAAAACTATTCGCTGCATGGGTAAAGTTTGATCCTAATTATCCATTCGAATTTGTGGTGGAAGAAATCGAAATAGCACGTATATATGGCAATAGCGTTATTGAAAGATAACGGAGGTGTTCGCAGCCTGCAAAGCGGCGCCGCAGCATAACTATTTTTTCTTGACAAAAAATGTGAGACGATACGCTCAGCTTGGAAAACTGCTGCCGGATGATAATAATATGTGGTACGAGATCAGCATTACAAAGGCATCAGAGATGCATAACTTTAATTCGTTGCCGGCTTTTCATAATACATTTATAAGTATAGAACCACTCCTCGAAGATCTATGTGTAGAACAGCATAATATTCTTTTCCATCAGGTTGACTGGTTTATAATCGGTGCGGAGACCGGAAGAACAAGGTTGCCCCGGAGCGGGAGTGGATAGAAGAAATACTTCAGGAATGCAAGAAAAATAATAAGCCTGCGTTTATGAAAGAAAGTCTCAGAGATATTTGGTAAGAAACGCTTATTCAGGAATATCCATTATGAGATTTTACTGTCGCTTATATGCGGCAGTATTTTTTTGCGAAAAATGTCTTTATACATATTTCTATATAATGGAAACGTAAACAAGGAGCGAAATATGGAGGGAATTATGGAAATTAAAAATTTAATGGAGTTATTGGACGGCAAATGCTTAAGAAACACAGCCACAGCAAAATGGATTAAATCCAAGCTTACCTATAATGAAAAATTTTTGGATACAGATGAAATCTTTGCCGGCACACGCCCTTATGACGGCGGTACTGTTATCGGATACCGTTTAGCAAACGACAGTGACACTTTAGTAGACATCGGCTGCGTCGGGGAATGGCACATCAAAGATATAAGAGATGTTACAAAGGATGACATTTTTAGAATAGAAAATTCCTATAAACAAAAAGAATTTTTAGAGTCCTTTGAGCCTATGAAAAAGCCGAAGTTCACGTACTCCGAGCCAATTATCGATGCCGTATGAACTCAGTTCCTAATTCATTGTGTTTGATATAAGGGGGAATATAAAATGCGACAAATGACTATTTTTGATTATCTCAAGGGTCATATTTCTATTGGAAATATACTGGATCCTCAAGACCTTGGACAAAATCTTTCGTTTAGCGATTTGGAAACAATGGAAGGAGCAACAATCGCAGTGAAAGAAAAAAACAAAAAAGGTGAATTATTTAGAGCCGTTAGGGTTTTAGAAGTTACTCCGTCTGATGATGAATGCAGCTGCCGTAGACTCCTCTACGACAATGGAAAACACACTTGCGTAGTACTTCCTGAATCAGGATACTCAGAATATATTTATGCAATTAGGGATTAGAACACTTTTGCCTCTTTGTAGTAAAAGAAAAGAATATCTATATTCATCAATCCATTTGTAAAAATAATACAAATTATTCCCGAGATCAAAAAGGAGGATAAAAAATGGGAAAACAAATAAGAAAGACGATGGTGCACTACGTAATAGGTACTACAATTTTACTCTCATTGTACCTTTTCGTGAATTATCTGGTTCCGGCTCATCTGCGGATATTAGATATGAGGAAAATCATCATCGGAGCCATGTGTGTGGCAGCAGTAGAGGTCATTCCTTTTGGGAGTCTAGGCAAGTATCATGAATACTCGAAGAATCACAAATGGATCATGCTTGTAAATACAATCTTTTATGCCGCCATCGTGACTATTAGTTTTTAACAGCTAAAGGCCGCCGCTCATAAAACGGCGGTCTTTTTCTGGTTCATTATATCTCTGCGAAAAAAACGAATAATAAATACAGAGTACAATAGAAATCGTAAATGAGAGGAGATGAAAAAGAGTGAAAAATATTATCGAATATGAAGTATCTGGACCTTACGCTTTGTTTTCGGAACCAGCACTCCGTATAGGCGGCGAAAAGACCAGTTACCACATCCCTACGTATGAAGAATTAAAAGGGATTACGGAATCCATCTATTGGAAGCCAACGATAAAATGGATCATCGATGCTGTGCGCATCATAAACTCCATTCAAACGGAAACAAAAGGGATCCGTACGCTGGGCTATAGCGGCGGAGCAGATCTGTCCTACTACACGTACCTAAAAGATGTACGGTATCAGGTACGGGCCCATTTTGAAATAAACTATAACCATCCGGAGCTTGCAGGTGACAGGAAAGAAGGCAAGCATTACAACATTGCTCAGAGGATGGTAAAACGCGGTGGCCGAAGGGATGTCTTCCTCGGGGCAAGAGAGTGCCAAGGGTTTGTTGAGCCTTGTGTATTTGGAGAGGGCACAAGTGCCTATGATTCAATGCCAGGTGAAATAGCATATGGTTTCATGTATCATGGAATCACTTATGCAGATGAAGCAGTTTTGCCGGAAGAAAAAGGGAAGATGACAGTCAATTTCTGGAGGCCGGTAATAAAACCCGGCGGGATCATAGAATTTGACCGTCCGGAAGACTGCCCTAGTAAAAGAGTGATAAAAGACATGAAGCGGACAATCTTCGGAAATGAAAATTTCAGCGGCTTATCTGAATTTTCAACAGAGAAAGGAGTTGTAAATCATGACTAAAATCAAAAGAGCGCTCGAAAAGAAATGATGAAAACTGGAGCAATGGGGACTGAGCCAGTAACTGTCAAAATACAATTGACGGATGCCGAAAAAGAAGAATTCCTGAATTGCGAAGAATATGATTCAAAGAATTATTGGTGGAAATTTTCAGGAAACGAATTAACCATAACATATGTAGAGGAGCGAAAATGAGCTGGGTAAACGATCTGATTTCACTTTATGACAGCAACAGCGATGTTGCCGGGAAAATTTTTTCAGATAGAAATGGTAAGCAGTACACACTATTTCCACTCTATCATTCGTCTGCAATGGCTGATATTGAAGTTACGATCACCAGTAATGGTACATTCGTAACTGCTGCACTAATCGAAAAAGAAAACAAGTTCACAGTTATTCCTGTAACGGAAGAATCAAACAGTCGTACAGCTAATGTGGCACCACATCCGCTTTTTGATACATTGCTTTATCTGGCGGAAGGATACGGAAAAGTGATCCGAGATTCAAAGAAAAATATAAATGACTATCATAGGGTGTATATGCAGCGGCTATGGGAATGGATGATGTCCGCCTACACGCATAAGACGGTTCGTGCGGTATATCTTTACTTGCAAAGCGGATCACTTTTAAATGACCTGACCGAAGTTAAGGCCATCACATTAGATGATAAAGGGTTTATTGCAGACAAAAATCCGAAGCCCTTTATCCGTTTTTTGATAGCTGAGAATGATTCTGAAGAGCCTGTACGCAGCTGGGAAGACCGTTCGCTGCAAGAGTCATGGATACAATATTATAGAAGCATGGAACGTCCGGAAGTTCTGGATTATCTGACTGGCAGGAAACAGCGAGAATGCGTATCTCACCCTAAAAAGATCCGTAATGACGGTGACAGCGCTAAGCTGTTCTCTGGAGCTGATAAGATCAATTTCACATATAGAGGACGATTCGCAGCAAAATCCGAAGCAGTTACGATCGGTGAGGAATCTTCCCAGAAAATACACAGTGCATTGAATTGGATTATAAGGAAGCAGGGCAAAGCATTGGATTCAATGACGCTTGTCGTCTGGGAAAGCTCAAATAAAGATATCCCATCATGGGATGATGGTACAGCAGACATCATAGGGTATGAATCTCAAGAAGAAACAGACGATGATACGAACGAAAGGCTGGCAAAACGCTTTTACAGCTCTCTGTATGGGTATGAAAATGAATTGCCAGTTGATTCAAAAGTCCATCTTATGGCATTTGATGCAGCGACACCTGGAAGGCTGTCATTTACAGAATACAAAACTATGCAGACTGTCCATTACTTAGACAGCATTAAAAAATGGCACGAAGAATGCGCTTGGACGCATCCAAATTTTGATAATGACGGCAAACGCAACTATTACATTGGTGTTCCAGGCATTAAGAAGATTGTTGAAGCTGTTTATGGAACTGAAGATGGTAAAAAGCTCAAAATAAGAGATGATAAGCTATATCCTTTCTACATGAAACGCTTATTGCCCTGTATATGGAATGGAACGAAAATTCCGGCAGACATTGTGTTAAGTTCGGTAGAACGTGCATCAATGCCGCAGTGCTATGAATGGTATAACTGGGAGCGCGTACTCTGCACGGCCTGTTCCCTTGTGAAAAAAAGCAGAAAGGAAAGTAAAAAGGAGGAATGGGACGTGGCATTAAATAAAGAGTGTAAAGACAGAAGTTACCTTTACGGGCGTCTGCTTGCAATCGCTGACCGCATTGAGTATATGACGTATGACAAAGAAAAAGACTACAAGCGGATCACAAATGCGAAAAAATATATGACTGCATTTTATCAGCGGCCTTACGGCACATGGCAGATCATTGAAAGAAATATTCAGCCATATCTGAACAAATTGGGATACCCTGAAAAAAGATTCATGGAAAATCAGCTTGAAGAAGTATATCAGCTGTTCGATGAGGAAAATTTCCAGAACAACAAAAGGTTGGAAGGGCTGTACCTTCTTGGATTCCACAGTCAGTCATTTGAATTAAAAAGATCATATAAAAACAATGAAAATACGGAGGAATAAAAATGAGTAATTTAAAAGGAAAAATAGATTTCACACTTTTTGTTAGCGTTACAAATGCAAATCCGAATGGTGACCCACTCAATGGTAACAGGCCACGCACAAACCTGGATGGATACGGAGAAATTTCACCGGAATGCATCAAAAGGAAAATCCGCAACAGGATTCAGGACCTCGGTGGAAAAATCTTTGTTCAGTCTGATGACCGTTCCGATGATGGCTGCGCGAGTTTAAGAGAAAGAGCAGACAATTGCGCAGAGCTCAAAGAAGAAATGGATAAAAAGAAAAACGCAGACAAAAATGTATTCGCTCAGATTGCCTGTAAAAAGTGGTACGACGTCAGGGCATTCGGCCAGGTGTTTGCGTTCAAAGGTGATTCCGTATCGGTAGGTGTCCGGGGACCGGTAAGCATCCATACTGCAGCCAGCTTATCGCCGGTAGATGTTATTTCTACTCAGATCACGAAAAGTGTAAACAGCGAGCCGGTAAAAGGTGGTAAGGCCTCTGACACAATGGGAGTCCGCCATCGTGTAGAATTTGCCGTATACAAGATCATGGGAAGCGTAAATGTACAGCTGGCAGAAAAAACTGGATTCTCTCAGGAAGATGCAGAACTTTTAAAAGAAGCTCTCATGACTCTATTTGAGAATGACGCTTCGTCTGCCCGTCCGGAGGGCAGCATGGATGTCTGCAGGATGTACTGGTGGCAGCACAATGAAAAAGTGCCGACTGCATCAAGCGGGAAGATTCAGAAAGCGTTTTCAATCAATGAAGTTGACCGTCCAAAGAAATTTGAGGACTATGATATTTCATGGTCACTTGATGGCTGCGCTGATCCAGAAATAATCTGATCTAAGCTGTGGTGCGGATACGCAGTGGGCAGGAACATCCTAAGGTATTCACCACAATAATTTGAAGAACTAATAGATGCAATTGCATATACAGCAAAGAAAATATGGAAATTTGATACTAAATCACCAAAATCTTTGGTTAAAGTAATTTTATATTGATCAAATTTGCTGTCACGCCCTAATAGGCGTGTGAATTGAAATACATATTGTTAATAATATAGTGCATATCGTGCCAAAATGGGCACGTGAATTGAAAATTTCATGCCCTCACCCCTTTCTATTTTTCCATTAATCTCACACAAAAGTGTGCGTGAGTTGAAATTGAGTCTGTTTTTCGCCATTCCGATGACGCTGAGGTCGCACCCAAATGGGTGCTGGGTGCGTGAGTTGAAATTATGTTCTTCAGGCAGGACCCGTTTAGAATCTTCATGCCCAAACGGGCATGTGAATTGAAATATATCAGCCGCATGTGCAAATTGCGGAATATAATTATGTCCAAACTGGCATATTAATTGAAAAGCAAAGTGAGGATATGTGAGTTGAAAAAGTGTCAGGCAAAAGAGATTTGCTGTATAAATCGCTTTAGAGCGTGAGTTGAAATGTGTCCGAGGATGTTATATTGTTATTCCACACTACACATAGCGTCGCACCCAAGATGGTGCGTGAATTGAAATTAATCGCATAGTTAATATTTTTCATCGTACCAAATCGGTGCGTGAGTTGAAATATATACGTGTTACAGGCAGGGCCTGAATCAGCGTGTTTTATATACACGTGAGTTGAAATAGTGTGGGGCAAAACAACTTGTCTGTATAATTCGCATCCACGAGTACGAGAGTTGAAATCCTTCAGAAATAATGACGGTATATTAAACAGGAATCATGCATCAGCATGCGAGTTGAAAAAATAAAGTCAAGAGATAAGCTAGGCTGACCGCAGTCTATATATCGTACCTACAGTTGGTACGTGAATTGAAAAAATTATCAAGGTTCAAATCTAATCGCTTCAGCGCGTGAATTGAAAACAGAATAGTTATAATGTTGCAGATGATGGGCGCTTCTTACGAAGTGCCTTTTAATGATCTCTGCAAAAATCAGCATATTAAATATAAGTGTAAAATTAAACCATAAGGGAGGGCAGGGAATTGGATAATAAGGAAATAACCAAAAGAAAAATCTTAGATGTAACCTGTGGGTCGAGAAGTATCTGGTTCAACAAACATAATCCTGCTGCCACTTTCTGCGACAACCGGAAGGAAACACTTACCGATATATGGAAGACTACAGGTGGCAGCTCTTGTTATACATGTGTTGTTGATCCTGATCTTCAGTGTGATTTCACGGATCTGCCGTTTGCGGATGAAACATACTCTTTGGTTGTTTTCGATCCCCCGCATCTTACCCACGGCGGAGATAATTCCTGGCTGGTAAAAAAATATGGCAAACTCGAAGCAAACTGGCCGAATATGCTGCACGATGGATTTAAGGAATGTATGCGTGTCCTTAAGGAAGATGGTGTTTTAATCTTCAAATGGTCTGAATACAATCTTCCGGCCAATGAAGTCTGGAAAGCAATAGGCCAGAAGCCTTTGTTTGGACATCATTCAGGGAAAAACAGCAAGACTTTCTGGGCCTGTTTTATGAAGGGATGCAAGTAAAAAAGGAGGGAGAGAGATGGATGAAAGGAACTTAGAAATCGGTAAAAAGTATCTCCATCATAGAAAACTGGAGATAAATGGCCGGAAGTTGGAAGCAGAGCGATGGGTAAAATGTATTGATCTAACTCCGGATGGCGGTACATTTCAGCATGAGTATGAGATCTTCACACTGGGCCATAACCAGATAAAGGAGGAAATTTTGCAATGAAAGTAGGAAAATACCAGATTGGCAGGTATCACGCGATAATTAAAAAGACTTATGAGGATGGCAGCATTGCCTATGAAACCTCTTTTACTGACCAGCGGGATCTTGCAGAAAGCGTTGTGGCGCTTAAATCATGTGTTGGAATGGTGTTAGGAAAAGGAGGAAAAAATCCGAAAAAACTGATCCGGGTTAATGTGATCCGTGGAGCTGATGCGATCCGGGAAGAACTGAACAGGGCTCAGAAAAAAGAAGAATAGAAGTTTTATCCGATACACATGGATCTGCTTTATGAGGAGAAAAACAAAATGAAAGTATTACAAGACGAGGTGGAAGTAACAGTACTTCCAGATTATGCAAAGTGCGTAGCTGATGAAGAACTCAGGAATCCGCTTGAGATCGATGCATGCCCGCTGGGGAAAGAGGTATGCTCCGGATCCTGTGACTGTTATCTCGAATGAGCGCACTAAACTAAGTAATTTCTGCAAAAAAATTCAGCCCAAGAAATGCTGTATCCTTTTCTTATCGAAGCTAAGGAGGGAAGCGTATAAATAACATCAGCATGATATCGGAAAAGGTCAACATTCAGTCAGTAGCAAAGCATTTCCTGTATGGCAAAGACCCTTGCCCCGCAAGCGGCAAAAGCTATGAAGAAAGGAACGATGATGCGCTAAATAAGTTCGCAAAACAGTGCGAAGCGCATCCGGAAAACACAGAGGATTACGGCAATGAGCTTGCAGCAGAAATTTCTGAGCTCTATATGGAAATCGGGATTAAAATGGGCATGCGTCTGGCGTTGGACATATTGTGCAGTGACCGCAGCATGGTAGACAGGACAAACGAATCTATGCGCATGGGATCAAAGGAAGGAGAACAAAAGTGACTTGTAAGTACAAAGGAAGCTGCCGCAACTACAGGACAGACAAGTGCATAACTTGCAAGAATAACCTGTTACATAAATTACGCGAGGACTTAAATGTATCCGCCCGGGAGATGAGCCTGGCGATCGGACAGAATGAAAGCTATATCAACCGGATCGAAAATAGAAAGGCTTTTCCTTCCATGCGAATCTACTTTTGCATCTGCGAATATCTAAATGTGACGCCGGAAGAGTTCTTCAGCAAAGAGATTGAAAATCCGACTAAAGATAAGAAACTGTACCATCAGATCGTCCGCTTGAAAAAGCCGGAGAAAATAGCGATCTGCTCCCTGATCGAATGCATGCAGAAGTGAAAAGCCTGATCGCTCCAGAGAACGAAAATACCATATTAATTCTGTTACAAGATGTTTATTTAGCCTGCATTTGAAAGGAGCTATTTGATTATGAAAAAGTTTAGAAAGGCTATTGGAACTGTATGTCTCACTGGAGCCCTTATCGCGGGGAGCGTAACAACTTCCTTCGCCGTGACTCCGCATTATACTTCCTGGGTGCCGAAGATCCCGACGATCACCAGTGAGGATCTTCCGGACTCCGTAAAGGATGAGATCAGCCAGATCGTATCCGGCTGGCAGAACGGCCAGACAGGGACAACTACCAAGCTTGGCAAAACTTCGGTTACAGAAGCGACATACCGTCATTACAGAGCCATCTGGGATAGAGCAAGGCTGCAAGTCCGCTGGAATGCAGTAGACGGAGCGAAGTCCTATGAGGTGAAAGTGACAAAAACGAACGGATCTTCCAAAGTTTATACGACGAGCAGCACTTCCCTGATCGTATATGAAGATTCCGACAGCTTCATGACGGACTGCGTTCGGAGCGGAAAGGTGACGGTACGTGCCGTTGGCTCTAACGGAACCTACGGTGCTTGGTCTGCTGCGAAAACCATTAGCTGCAATTCTCTTCATTATTAAGAGCTGAACCAAATTTCAAACGATCCTTATCTCCCGGGGCTTTCCCGGCGTAAGGAAAAAAATATGCCTGTTTCTCTCCGGAAAAATGGGCATATTTTATATTACCTGTCTCTGACCAATACGGGGCAGGTTTTTCTTATGCGAAAAATCTAAGGAAAAAGACCCATATTTATGGCAAACCAAACAGATAGATTATGTATGTTGTATGCTCATGTGTTGCTAAGAAAAAGGTCCGTCGCAGGTAAAAATACGGCGGCCCTTGAGAATCCACCATATTTTTGCAAAAAAAATGTTCAGGAGATTTCGGATAAAATAGATTCAAAATTAGGCAAAGAAAGGAGAAGGATAATGAACAGAAAGGAAATCCTCGAAATCAGAAAACAGTTTTCGCCGGCCAATTGTGCCATTACCCGCATTGCGGGATGCTACGTCGATCACGAAAAGAATAAGGTCATGCAGACCAAAGACGCATTTCTAGCGCTGCCCGAGGAAGAGGCGTTCAAGTACTTCGATATCTTCAAGAAAGCACTGTCCGGCGGTTTTGGTAAAAACCTGATTCCTCTTGACTACACACAAGATGCAGAAGCGGCAGGCAGTCCGCATTCATTCCTTATGGATCTTCGTGCAAGTAAGCTGGAAGATGATAACCTGCTGGAAGAGTTCTATGACAAAATCATCGAGAACTACAATTATAATGAGAACTATTATATCATCTTGATCCATGGTATGTATGACATCCCAGGCCGTGGTTCAGATGGACAGGAAATGGAAGATGCCTCAGAAGAGGTCTACCAGCACATCATGGGTGTGATCTGCCCGGTATCATTATCAAAGCCGGGGCTCAGTTATGACGCAGAAGATAACCGGATGCAGGACAGGATAAGGGAGTGGGTAGTTGATAAACCTGCAAAGGCATTCCTTTTCCCGGCATTCTCTGACCGCAGTACAGACATTCATAAAGTGCTGTACTATACAAAAAAAACATCTGAACTTCAGCCGGAGCTAATCGAGCAGGTGCTTGGTGCTCAGATTCCTATGTCTGCCGATCTGCAGAAAGAAGCTTTCAGCGCCGTGGTTACTGATACACTTGCTGAAAAATGTGACTTTGAAACAGTAAAAAACATTTATGAAAACCTCAACAACATCATGGAAGAGCATACGGAAGATCCGGAACCGCTTAAACTGGATCAGAATGATATAAAAAAGGTATTTGAAAGCAGTGGTGTACCAGCAGAAAGAATGGATAACTATGATCTTGCCTATAAAGGAAATGCGGGAGAAAGAACTGAGTTCCTTGCCGGAAATATTACAGAAAACAGGAAATTCAATGTATCTACACCGGATGCTGAGATCAAAGTAAAACCCGACCGTCTGGACATTATGCGAACAACAGTTATTGACGGCAGACAGTGCCTTGTAATCGAGCTGAACGGAACGGTTTCTGTAAATGGCATTAATGTACGTGTGCTCAGCACAGAATAGGAGAATACATGAGTGTAATTAAATTGAATTATGGGTATTATATCGAAATCGATCAGCTTAACTATACCTTGCGCCAGAAGTATATTGGCACAAAACGCACAGGTGAACTAAAAGATGCAGTACGTACATATGGCTATTATGGAGATATCCGGGCTGCCATGAAACGCTATATTGAGCTTACCCAAATGGATAAACTAGGAGAAGAAATATATTCTATCGAGGAATACATCAATATTATTGAAAAAAGCAATAAAGACGCATTAATCAGCATAAATGATGCGCTTAAGGCATTTCCACTAAAATAGAAACACATAAGCCGTGACAAATTGTTGTTACGGCTTTGATAATTTTCCTCTGCAATTTCGATATTTTCGTTTTTTATAATTCGTTATATTTATTATATTTCTCTGCAATATACTAAGCATCCAACAATTCTTTCTTCCATAATTCCCCATATTATATTAGACGGGAATTTCGTTAAAATTTACCACAGTATTATTTATAGTCCTGAGAGATATTTACACGCTTATTCCTGTTAGCAAATTTGTTATGTTTATCCGCTTATCCTTAAGTAGGAATGTATAACAAATAAGAAAGGGGCAGGTTCCAATGATTTAAGTCTGTATATAGGGTAGGATTATGTTTATGAAAGGAGGAGGCAATGCTTATAAGCAAAGCTAGGAAAATATGAATAAGAAAAAGAAGCATAAATTTCGAAGAATTTTAACATGCCTAGTGTTAATTTGTGCCTTAGTTTGCAGCAGTATCACGCCATCATTCGCTGCTCCCATGTATAATAATACGTTCAACTCCCAATCTTTTAATAAAACAAGGGAACATAGTGTCACAATACACGCTGGTGAAATGAAACTTCTTTCAGTCCTGTATATCGGTGCGAGCTGGTCATCATCTGACCGCTCCGTTGTGACCGTTAAAAATGGAGTAATCACCGGTGTGGCTCCGGGAACTGCTATTGTAACGGCAAAATCATGGATATTCGGAACAGAGAAATGGAATGTTACAGTGAAGGAAGAAAATATTAAAGACAAAGGAAATGTATCGATTAAGGTCGATGAAAAAAAGCTTTTGTCTATTGCATATCTGTGCGCAGACTGGACATCATCAGATGATTCAGTCGTAACTGTAAGACATGGTATCATCACCGGCAAAAGTGAAGGAGAGTCCATTGTTACAGCTAAATCACTTCTTCTCGGATCCGCTAAATGGACCGTAACGGTCGAGAACAATGAGCAACATACAGAACATATCTGGAATAATGGAATTACCTCCACACCTGCTACTTGTGTAAATGAAGGTATAATTACTTATACGTGTACCGTATGCGGTGAAACAAAAACTGAATCTATACCAATTGCCCCAGACAATCATGAAAAAATCATTACTGATTCAAAAGAGCCCTCTTGTACAGAAGATGGCGCAGAAACAGTAAAATGCGATGCCTGTGGTAAAGTAATTTCTGAAACGAAGTTTCCGGCAACAGGTCATGTATGGGATCAAGGAACTACTGTTACCGAAGCTACGTGTGTAAAAGAAGGAAACATTATTTTTACATGCGAAAATTGTGCTAAAACAGAAGAGAAAACAATCCCAATCGATCCGCAGAACCACGAGAATGTTACAACGGAAACCACCGAGCCTACTTGTACCGAAGGTGGAAGAAAGGCTGAAGTCTGCAAAGACTGTGGCGTAGTAATTAACGAAACAGTTCTTCCTGCAAAAGGACATACAGAGGTTAAAGAGCATAAGGATCCGACGGAGACAGAGGATGGATATGACCGGGTAGTATGCTCCGTCTGTGGTGAGATACTTAGTGAAACGATCATTTCTGCTACAGGGCATAAATGGGATGATGGAGTAGTCACGAAAGAAGCTACATGCGTAGAAGAAGGCGCAATCACATTTACATGTAAAGACTGCAAAGAAACTTACACAAAACCTATTCCAATCGATCCAGACAATCACGCAAATGTAAGTACGAAAAAAACAGACCCTACTTGTACTGAAGACGGAGTTGAAATAACCTACTGCGCAGACTGCGGTATGGAGATCAAAAAAACTACAATCCCTGCGGTTGGGCATGACTGGAAGAAAAATTCTACAACTGCAGCTACCTGCGTAACAGAAGGTAAGATCATTTATATGTGCAATAATTGCGGAGATACCAAGGAAGAGGCAATTCCTGTAGATCCGGATAACCATATAAATGTCAGCACAAAGGAAACAGAGCCAACCTGCACAGAGGATGGGAAAATAACTATCTTCTGCAGCGATTGCGAGAAGGTTTTAAACGAAGAATCAATAGCTGCTACAGGACATTCCTGGGGCGATGGCACTGTAACAAAAGAACCTACATGTGTTGCTAAGGGTGAAAAAACGTATACATGTGCGAATTGTGGGCAAACACAAACCGATGTATTACCGGTAGATCCTGATAACCATAAAAACATTACGACAAAAACCGAAGAAGCAACCTGCACGGAAGACGGCGCTACAGTAACGTACTGTAAGGACTGCAATACTGTTATTAAACAGGAAACGATTCCTGCAAAAGGACATACGGAGGTTAAAGAGCACAAGGAACCAACCGCTACAGAAGACGGGTACGATCGCGTTGTTTGTTCCGTCTGTGGCACAGTGATCAGCGAAACGGTAATACCAGCTACCGGAGAGACTGAACCGGAGGAAAATGTAGTAATCGATCTAGTTGTTAAAGATGGAGTTGTTACAGACCTTGTGACCGGGACAACCTACCCAAACATCACTGTATCAGGTGATTATATGAAATCCGGTACGATCACTCTACCGAAGAGTTATAGCAACTGGACTTACCAGATGATCGCGGACTACAATGAAGAGTCAAGTTCTGGAATCATCAGACAGATGAGGTTTACATCCAACAGCGGAAAGTATGAAGAGTGCAGCAATGTATTTAAGCTGAATGAAGTATCATCTATTTCAAACAGAGGCAGCGTTGTAGTACCCTGGGTAAAGGATTCCTGGAATTCAGGCTATGTAGTTACGATCCCAGTACAGATTTATTCCCATGTTTCAGCTGATTATGAATATTTGCCGACAGGGGATATCTTCTGGTCCTTCTCTATGGACTCTGATAACGGTGTCCTGAATTCAAGGATTGACGGGGCAACAGCAACAACTACAATGTCCACATATACAGCAAGTGATGGAACGACAAAGTATGTCAGCAAGATCCTGCCATCTTCATTTGCTCTAACAGGAGAGCACGCGGTAAAAGAAATCAAGATTTATGACCGTGCCCTGACTACAGATGAGCAGAAAGTGGCATATGAAGCAACCGGCATTGTCCCGCCTACATCCGGCATCAATGATGTACTTGATGGTTTAACAGACATGGGATCATCTTTCTATTTTACAAGGGAAAAAGGCGGGTATGTCACGCCACTGAAATCTGAAACAGAAGCCGGCACATATACCGTGGAAGATGGAAACGGCAGGTCTGTAACCTATGAAATCAAAGATTTTGTACAGCCGGATAACGTTATCGATAACAGTGTTTATGAAAGTGTCCATATCACAAATGAGCCGGAAACACTGGAAACAGGGAAACAGTATCCATTAACAGCTTATCCGTACCCTTATAATATTACTGGAGATGATGGAAAGGCTGACGAATTCGACGTTGAATGGTCTTCAAGTAATGATGATGTAATCACAGTGATTGATGGACTGCTGATTGCTAAGAGCGCAGGAACAGCTGAAATCACAGCAACGCTCATGGGCACCGACATGTCCGATACGGTCACGATTAAAGTTGAAGATCCGAAAGAAGCAGAAGAAAAAATCTGGAATGTGCCGTCTGATTATGTGAGTGCGGATGGATACAGTTTTTCAGATACTGATTATGAGATGACCACACGGGCAATCTATGCAGCAATAGACGAAGCCGCAGAAAATGGTTACAACCACATCATTTTCCCAGAACAGAATTTCTATGCGGTGCCACTGACAGATAAAGATGGTTATGCTGTAAGATATTACGTGCCTACAAACATGACTATTGAATTCCCGGAAGGATCAGCCTTCTATATGATGGACAATGAAGTATCAAGAGGGGATCCAACAAAAATCGAGCTGCACTATTTTGAGTTCGGAGTACCATCCAATGATTATACGAACACTTGTGAAGATTCTCATCTGATCATTGATACCTATTATGGCGAAAGGTACAACACAACGCACAGTGAATCCGAATATCTCGAGGAACTCCGGTTCGTTAACTTCGGACGTAAGGCTGTGGACTGCAGTGTTGAGATCAGGAATGCCATTTACCCGGCGGGGTATTTTATCGTGGCTGACGGAACTTCTTCTACAAATAAATCAACAGGTGTTATGACATATGGTGATTTTGTTTCCGGCTGGCTGGATGAGGAAGGACAGCTGCAGGAGAACTCCAATTGGATCTCCACAGTAGATTTCATAACAGTACCAGATTACGGCGAAGATGGATATTTCATTTCTGCTGACGGTCAGGACTCATATGCAGGAAAATATTGGGGTGGATGCTCTGCACGTCAGTACGACATCCTTTGGTTTGACTCCAATAAAACACTAATATCAGCAGATCGGTTCCAGGGAAGAGGAGAGTATTATGATATACCGGATGACGCAGCGTACTTTAAGCTATCACTGCAGCAGTCTACGCTGCCTACACCGGGAAGCAACGAAACAGCAGAAAGCCCCTGGATCGCAATGCATGACGATGGCTCTGCGAAGATGTGTGAGATCAAGAACACAAATGTATATAATTCGGCAACAGGAGTATTCTCAGTAGTGGGAGAAACAGATGGATTATGGATCCATGACTGTTATACGAACCGCAATGGTATGAAACCGGCGGACGAAAGAACCGGAGATTTTGAGAATGGATGGACCGCCATGAGACATAGTGTCGTCAGCAACAATTCATTCAATGGTTATTTCGGAAACCCAGGTGGATTCAATACCTTTTTCCATACTAATTTCCTCACGAATTATTCTGGCTTCTCTGGAGAAACCGAGATGCTGCGCTACATCAATAATACGACAGACTATGTTGAGATTTCCGAAAAAGCCCAGGCGCATATCTATTACAATACTCTTTATGGAGTTGGCGTAGACAGGTTTGGCACAAGTATCGGTCATATCTACCAACAGAATAACAAGACAGGTCAATGGGTTGGCTCTTACTGATTCATATATAAGTTTTTAAATGCTGCCATATTTTTGTATGGCAGCTCCTTTATTTCTGCCAAAATATTCTTTTTATTTTTTCCAATATAATTGTTACATATTTCAAAATATGGAAGTCATGACCAGCCATTTCGTAATAGGCTGGTGCTATTTCCTTCAATTCTTTTATATAGCTCACCAGTTTATCACGTTTTTCTTTGGCTGGCCTGTGCTATATCAGAAAGGGGTGTTGCCTATGTGCTGATTAATGTGTCCGTTATCTGTTAATACGAGGAAAGGAGGCGGCACTTCTATATTTAATTTCATCTTATAGTGCCACTAAGTTATGAAGAAGAATTTTAAATCAAAAGCATTAAAAAAGCTGATATGCATGGTCTTAGTGCTTACTATGGTATTTACCTGCGCAGTTCCAGCTTATGCAAGCACTTATACTAACAGATCAGCTAGTTCTGCGGTTGTACAGGCAAAAGAGCGCAGCGTTACGGTTCATTCCGGCGAAAAGAAGCTGTTATCAATTCTTTATATTGGAGCCAGGTGGTCATCTTCAGATATGTCTATAGTTACCGTGGATAATGGCGTTATTACTGGGAAAAATCCGGGAACGGCAACCGTAAAAGCAAATTTCGGGATACTCGGATCCGAAGAATGGAAAGTAACGGTAACTGAAGCAAATATTAAAGACAAAGGAAATGTTACAATCCAGGTCAATGATAAAAAGCTGTTATCAGTATTGTATCTGGCAGCTGATTGGACTACCTCTGATAATTCTATTGTAACTGTAAACTGCGGCGTTATTACCGGTAAAAGTGAAGGTACAGCAACAGTTACGGCACATTCACTTCTCTGGGGAGCTGCTAAGTGGACTGTTACCGTAAATGATAAAACTGTTCATAAGAATCACGTATGGAATGAAGGCATTGTCACTGAAACGGCGACATGCAGCAATTACGGTACAAGGACCTATACATGTACAATATGCGGTGCAACTAAGACGGAATCTATCCAGAAAGATCCAAATAATCATGCAAAGATTATAACGGACACAAAAGAAGCGACTTGTACAGAAGATGGCTGCACAACAGTAAAATGTGAAGCCTGCGGCACAATTATTTCTAAAACAGAACTGCCGGCAACAGGTCATACTTGGAATCAAGGTACTGTCACTAAAAAAGCAACTTGTAATGAAAAAGGGGAGATCAAATATACCTGCGAAAACTGTGGCGCAGAAAAAATAAAAGAATTGCCGATCGACAGCAATAATCACACAAATATTGACAAATTTACAATAGATCCTACTTGTACTGAAGGCGGGAAAGAATCCGTTATCTGCAAAGATTGCGGCGCTACTATCAGCGAAAAGATAATCCCTGCTAAAGGTCATACTGAAGTTAAAGAACATAAGGATCCTACTGAAACAGAAGATGGATATGATCGCATAGTATGTTCTGTTTGCGGGGAGATTCTAAGCGAAGAGATTATTTCAGCAACTGGGCATAACTGGGATGATGGCGTTATTACAAAAGAAGCTACCTGCGTTGAAAATGGTATTATAACTTATACCTGTAAAGAATGTGACGCTACCTATACTGAATCTATTCCGGTAGATCCTGATAACCATGTAAATGTAAGCACCAAAAAGACAGATCCTACGTGCACAAAAGAAGGAATTGAAATCACTTATTGTGTTGATTGCGGTAAAGAACTGAAAAAAACAGATATTCCAGCAATCGGGCATAATTGGATAGAAAGTTCATCAACTCCAGCTACCTGTGTTGAGGAAGGCAAAAAAATATTTATTTGTGATAATTGCGGAGACACAAAAGAAGAGGCTATTCCTGTGGATCCGGAAAACCATGTTGCTATTCAAGATAAAACAGAGGACGCTACCTGCACAAAGGATGGAAAAATCACGACATATTGTCATGATTGCGGTAAAGTGTTTAAAGAAACCTCAATTCCGGCAATTGGTCATACATGGGATGATGGTACTGTGACAACAGAGCCTACGTGCATTAATGTAGGAGAAATGACATATACCTGTGAGAAGTGCGGAGAAACCCAGACAGAAGAAATTCCGATTGATCCTGATAACCATAAAAGTGTTACGACAGAAACTGAAGATGCGACATGTACTGAAGACGGCGTTTCAGTTACATATTGCAAAGATTGCAACGTAGTTATTGAGCAGAAGGATATTCCTGCCAAAGGACATACGGAAGTAAAAGAACATAAAGATCCAACAGCTACAGAAAATGGCTATGATCGTGTGGTATGCTCTGTATGCGGAACGGTTATAAGTGAAAAGGTAATTCCGGCTACCGGCGAGCAGAAAGAAGCAACGCTTGTATCCGGAGCGGAGATCAATCTGAAAATGAAATATCTCTCTGGGACAGTCTCTAAGCTACCGGACAGCTTTAAGTATAACAACAGCTACCATGAGGGTGCTGGAAAAGATTATGGCGTTTTCAATCTGACAGATGACGTCGATAAAAAAATCGTGGCATTTGTAAAGAGCAATGATGCGCCGGATATTTCAGCTATGAATGATGCTAATATTATCTCTACTGAAAAGTCAAAAACACCAGTATACATCTGGTATGATGATGGCACAATTTATTGGTGGAGTGAAGACGAAACACCTTCCTTTGGAAACGATGCATCCGGACTGTTTTGTAAACTACAATATCTCGAAGATATATCAGGCGTAGAAGATTGGAATACTTCTAATGTTACCAGTATGGTAGGTGTTTTTGATGAGACGTTCCATCTTCTCGATTTTAGCGCAGTTGCAGACTGGGACGTTTCAAGAGTAACAGATATGTCATTCCTGTTCTACCGTGCATATGAAAATGATGACGACAACTACAAAGTTACGGATTTATCTCCGCTTAAGAACTGGAATACATCCAGTCTCGAATATCTTGATAATGCATTTATGGGGCTTCAGTATTTAACTGACCTTACCCCTCTTGCCAAATGGGATGTCTCAGGTGTTATATCCATGGGATATACATTCAATCATCTTCACAGCTTAATGACCCTAAAGGGACTTGACAACTGGGATACTTCCAGCGTGGTATGCTTTGACAATATGTTCCAGCATTGCCATTCACTTACTGATATCAGTGCTGTTGCTAATTGGAATACGTCCAGTGCAGAATCCATGATTGGTATGTGGCGTTCGAACAATGCGCTTTCCGATATCACACCTTTGGCTAACTGGGATGTTTCCAATGTAAGGGTTATGGGTGGCATAAGCTATGCGTATGGTATGTTTTCCTATGATGCAAAACTTACGAACCTTGATGCACTTGCCAACTGGGATACCTCCAGTCTGGAGCAGACCGGATCCATGTTTCTTGGTTGTTCAGGTTTAACATCCATCAGCGGCCTCAGAAATTGGGATACTTCAAAATTAAGAGACAGCTATGAGATGTTCATAGAGTGTTCGAATCTTACAAGTCTTGATGGACTTGAAAACTGGGATACATCAAATCTTCTTGTAGCGGGACATATGTTCACAAGATGTACAAAACTCCGTGATATTGGCGCTTTAAAAAATTGGGACATGTCATATGCTGTAGATATTACTAAAATGTTTAAACAGTGCACGTCTTTAACTGATATCAGTGCTGTTGCCAATTGGAAATTGACTACAGATAATTTATTCGAATTGTTCTATGGATGCACAGCGCTTCAGGATGCCTCCGCTTTAACGTCTATGGATGTTTCTAACACAATGACATTTACTAGAATTTTCGGGAATTGTAGTAAATTAACTGTGTATCCGGATTGGCCAGGTAAATGGGAGAGTGATGGCACTTTTACCGTAGATGCGAATGATACGAGAATCGATTTGAACAATTGTGAGCTTACATCGCTTCAGAATACTATTTCATTATGCATTGGCTCCATCAATGAATACAACAGTAAAAAAACTCCGACAATTAAATATAACGGCGCAAAACTTAAGGAAGGCACAGATTTTGTTACTACATACGTTGACAACGATGATATTGGTAAGGCTTATGTGATTCTCACTGGTATAGGGAATTACAAAGGTACAGTATATACATCATACCAACTAGCAATCTGGTAATTACTTTACCATCTAAGCTAAATAAAATAAGCTACATAGCTGTAAAGTTATGTAGCTTATTTTTTCGTAAAAACCTCTTGACTTGGTGCTGCACCAATGTTGTATCCTTGTAATAAAGGAGGGTGGTAAATGAAATACAGAGTTAAATGGATTGAAGACAACCTCGGAATAACCAGAGATGCTTTGAGGTATTTAGAAAAGCAAGGCGTATTACCTAAAAATAAAGACAAAAAGCCACGGGAATATGATGATGATGATATTCATTCTTTATGGTTGATACGTGTCTTGCAGGGTATAGGCTATAGTACACAAGAGATTGTCGATATGGCTTCAGATGAAGGAAAATCAATCGACGAAACAATAGGAGATAAAATATGCAAACTGGAGAAAGTACAAAAAAAGATTGCTCTATTCCTTGGATACGCAAAGATGATCAAACTGACCGGGCGTTTCCCCGCTATGCCAAAAGATATGGGGAGCGTAAAATTTGATGATTTTTACAGAAAAACGATTAACGAATGGAACCTTAAGGACTTTCCTATAATGGATCGAGCAGAGGAGGTAATTGATGCAGCCATCAATAAACCAGCAGAGCAATGGACAGAACAGGATCTCGATAAAAGTCTACAGTTCATTGAATCCCTGGGGCTGACTGAACAGATGGGGCGTACTGCCGTAACAGAAGATACTCTCTGCCGGCTGATCATAAAGAAACAAAATTTAAGCTTTGCTGACACGGAAGTGCAGGTTCTTGTGAAATGTTTGTATGAAAACTTGAATGACTCCTTTGGCGAAGAAAATAAAATGACAGAAGAACAGTTCGGTCGTATTTATTCTTCAAGTTTTGTTACCGGTGATATTGCAAGATTAAGAGAACATAACTACGGCAAAGATGCTTGCATGTTTATAGCAAATGCTATTGCAGTATTCGGCGGCTATAAAAATGCCGAAGAAGCAGCTGTATTATGATCTCTCGGAATCCTGAGTGATCACAGCCAGCAGACGCTGGCGTTGAACTTTGAAAAGTAAATATTATCTGAAATGCGAAAAATAGACATACTGA
>CAJFGR010000008.1 GCA_904377845.1 uncultured Ruminococcus sp.
CGCTCCTATGTACCGCTGCGTTACGGCCCGAGCGAAAGCGGGTGCGCTAGCAATACCTGCCTCCCGGCGGATACTTTATCAGTCCGGAAAATCGGAATTAATCAAATGTAATATCCTCCTCCATACCCGCCGCAGCACAGCCCGCTACCTCCGCAGCAAAGATTGCACAGCAGATTTGCTATACAGAGCTTCGCGCAGCAGCTTGTATCAAATGTTCCCGGATATCCGTATGTACTCTGCCTCTGCTGATACCATGCTCCTCCGTTCTGCAGACGCTGCAGCAGCATCTGATACTGTGCGTTATCCGGTTCGAGCCTGACGGCTTCTTTTGCCTGTTCCAGGGCTGTCACATTATTGCCAAGCCCGGAATTTGCGGATGCGCTGTAGAAATACCAGAGTGCGCTTCTGTCCTTTATCCCGTCAAGTACATTTAATGCCTCCCTGTAATGACCGCTGCGTATATAATTCGCTGCGGCACGAAGATGGATATCCTCTTCTGTGTCCTGCCGTCTCTGCTGTCCTCCGCCATATGAGCCGGAATTTCCGAATGGATCTCCTCCAAACGGGCCATACCCGCCAAAATCTCCAAATCCGCCAAACGGGCCGTAATCCTCATAGGAACCGCTGTATCCGCCGCCTGAACTGCTCTGGCCGTAACTTCCTGACGAATATCCCTTCTCGCGTTCATCCATGATCTGCTGATAAGCCTGCTGCACTTCTTTAAACTTTGCCTCCGCCTCATCTTTATGCGGATTATTGATATTCGCATCCGGATGATATTTCCGGCTCAGCCTGCGGTAGGCCTTCTTTATCTCTTCATCCGATGCATTCCTGTCCACACCAAGTATACTGTATGGATCTGACATTTCTTTTCTCCCTTCAGCCCTTGAGCTGCCGATGCGGCATCATCTGTGCCTGATCAGCTCTTTTTAATAAATGTAGTGCCGCACTTCGGGCATCTTACTTCGATTTTTCCTTTCCCCCTGGGGATACGGATCTTCTGCTTGCAGGACGGACACGTGTAGATATGGTATACTTTTCTCTGCTTCCATATATTTTTCTGTTTCTGGAAAAAATTCCTGATGCCGTACGTTTTGGCAAGAAACGTCTGATTCTCCGAATACCGTTTGCTCACATTTCTTGAGAATACACGGAAATAGCAGTAAATTACAAAAAACCATCCGACAAGGTACAGAATCAGCGCGATCGGCCTGTTTCCCAGCAAAGCTGATACAATGACTACAATAAGTCCGATAACAAGAAGGAATTTCGATAACTGGTCAACCCCGTATCTTCCCTGCATAAAACGTATAAATTTCTCTTTCATTTACACCCGTCCTTTTCAATGAAATGAATATTCTATGTTTCGGAGAAGCAGCACCTGTACGGCCCGCTCCTCCGGAATTCAGTATGGAATATATTTTCTACCGTTTCCCCGGCAAAGTCAATTAAAATCCTATAAATTCTTACATATTCAGGATATTGTCGCATATCTCATCCGAGATCAGATACACGATCCGTGAATCGTTGATCATCACATACCGGTTCCCGTTTCCGTCCTCATTTCCGATATACAGGGTAAGAATCTGATCTTCGTCATCCTGCGTATAGGTGGCCTCCACCGTAATTCTGGACGTCCCGTCCAGGCCGTACATATCCAGATCTTCATCCTCCACAGAATAATCCGCCGCCTCGGAGAGTGTCACAGCGCCTAATCCGCCTGCCACGGCCGCAATGTCTTCCGCCTGATCATCGTTCTCACTGTCATAGGTCGTCGTCCCGCCATCCTGGGTGATCACTTCTTTGACAAGATTGCCGCTGCCAATACTCGGATAGTCGTCAAGCTGCGCCATATCATCAAGCGCATAATTGAACGGGTCGATCACACTGCTCGCCACGGTATAGACGGTATCGCTTCTGCTTTTCATTACGTAATAATCATCCCCTGCCATATTCCCGAAAAGAAGTTCCGTTACATTGCCGTCTGCATCCGTATATTCCAGTGTGTATACCGGATCATCCAGTCCGTATGCATCAAGTGAATCCCCGTCTGTCAGTTCCCGGTCAGCTGTGATATTTCCCGCCGTCTCGGCCATATCTTCCGGATAACTCTGTTTCAGCGGGAAATCTTTATCCGGGGTATAGTACCACCGGTCGCCTTCTTTATGAAACTCCAGATCACCGTTTCCAACATTGAATTTGAAAGACGCAATATCACCGGAAGAAGTGTCTGTCACATGGACGGCTGCCGCCTCCTGTTCCTCTTCTTCTTTTTCCTCCTGTCTCACATTCCATGTTCTAAGGCCGAAATACGCCGCCAGCAGCAGGACGAGGGCAGCCAGCAGGATCAGTATGCCTTTGTTTTTCTTTCTCATGCTCTTCTCCTCCTGAACCACACGACAAATCCGCCGATCAGGATTACTGCAGGAATTCCGAATATTGCAAGGAAGCTGAGCAGTCCGGTATGCTGCATTGTATTATACTCTGTTCCAAGACTCTTGGCCTCGATGGATAGATTCTGCACACCTTCAAAGTTGGCTGTCACCGCATTCATAAAGAGCTGCGTATTTTCAAGCTGCGGAAAAGTATCCGTGATTGACTGGTCAATCAGACTGCCCGCTGAAATTACGGTGAGCCTGCTTTCCTTCTCCTCCGTGCTTTCCGCAGCATCGCTGTCCGATGATCCGTCATCCGACGCCCCGTCCTCTGATGTGTCACTGTCAGATGTATCCGCTGTATCGCTGCTGTCGGAATTTTCTTCCTCATTTTCAATGCTCTCTGTCGCCACTGCACCGAGTGTATAGCTTCCCTGCTCCTGACTCTCTTCCGTCACCGAATATGCCTGATCAGAGGAGGACATGAATGCGGTCGTAGTGATTGTATCACGCTGCGGGTCAGTCAGATTCATACCATGGGCGTTGGTGAGCAGTACCATCTCCGAAGAGATATTATCGGCAAGATCGCCGGATACTGAAAGTTCCGGAAAGATATAATAATAATTTCCCTGATAGCATCTCGTCGGATCCGCAATATACCCGTCTGCGGCTTCAATTCCGTACTCACTTAACACATCTGCAAGATTCGGCAAAGCAGCTGAGCTTGTATCGCCGAACAGAATCATGACTTTTCCTCCGCCTGCGAGATAGTCTCGAAGCATCTGTGCCTCGTCCTCCGAGAGATCTGCAGTGGGCGCGTCCATAAGAAGCAGATCACAGTCCTCCGGGATGGACGTACTCATAAGCAGGTTAATCTCCGAGAGAGTATAGCTGTTCTTTTCCATCAGATCCGTAATGGTTGCAGAAAGTGAACTTTCTCCGTGTCCTGTTGTCTGATAGATCGTGTGGTCCGTGTCGTTCGTTACATAGTTGACTGCCCCGGTCAGCTGCCCCTCGCCGTCGAATTCAGTATAGGATGTTGTGCCGTAATAATAATATGAATACTGATCCATTACCAGAATATCGTTAAAAGATACTGTGGTTGTCTTTCCCGTATCTTCGCAGGACACAACAATCGTATTCTCCGTCGTATCATAATCTGTAAGAGCAGACGGATGAAGCACCGGGTCGATCCACTCTACGCTGATATCATCTGACAGGGCGGCATATCTGCTGAGAAATGTCGTAATCCTTTCATCCGTGTCGTCTTTTACTGCCAGCACAGTCATATCAACCTCTTTATCCAGGCTGTCCAGCAGATCCCGCGTTGTATCCGATATTTCATAGATCTTTGTGCTGCTCACATCCACATTGCGGTAAGCCTCCGGGATCTGTCCTATAATCAGATTGAACACAATTACAACAGCCAGCACGAGCACAGTCAGCCCTACGCTGTACGCCCCGTGCCTCGTACCTGACGTGCGGAATATATTTTTCAATGATTTTATTCTGTTCATGATCCGGTCCTCCTAACTCCAGCGTCTTTTCTGAATCGACTGCATCGTCAGAAATACAAATACCACTATAACTGACAGATATAAAACGATCCCTGTCACGTCCACAATACTGTTTTCCGTAATTCCCGTAAACACATCCGCCAGTGCCAGTCTTCCGAGAAGATTCGTGAGCAGATTCTCATAGAGCTCCCGCTTTGCCACGAATACGATAACCGCTGCTGCCGCACCGATGATTTCCACTGCGCCGGATATCAGTGCATTCCCCGTCATATGCCAGATATAGAAAGCCGCAATTGACAGAATGATCAGTATGCCCACAAGACCGCTGACCGCAGATACAGGAAGCATAGACAGAATGCCGTCCCACAGATACAGGACAAGCAGAATTCCAAATGTACTGATAAACGCGATCATCTGGCTCTCCGTCAGAGAGGACAGGAACATACCGATTGCCGCGTAAACGCACCCCAGCAGGAAAAACACCCCGATAGAGATATAATCCACTGTAAGATACGCAGTTCCCTGCGATTTTATGATCAGCGGGAAAATGCAGAAAATCACATTCGGAATTGCAATCACAGTCACCATGGCAAGATATTTTCCCATGACGATTTTCCCAAGGCTTACCGGGGCTGTGAGAAGCAGCTGATCCGTCCTGTTTCTCCTCTCCTCCGAAAAACTTCTCATCGTAATCAGAGGAATTCCCACGATAAATACAATCAGGGAACCTGACAATGTATAAGAAAAATACGGGTACCCTGACACAAGGTTATAGGCCATAAAATATATTCCTGTAAAAACGATCAGAAACGCCACAAATACGCAACCGACCATAGACTGAAAATAAGCCCTCAGTTCTCTTTTATAAATCGCCAGCATCTGTACCGACCTCCTCCCATTTTGTTCCGGATATAAATGCGTCCGGCACGGCATCGCTCTGGGTCAGTTCCATAAATACATCCTCCAGAGTCATTCCGGTAGCTTTCAGGGTCAGAAGCGGCGTCTTCGCAGATGCAAATGCAGTAAATACCCGCTCTCTGATATCCTCCCCTTTCTTCTCCGTAATCTTTGCCCGGGTCAGTCCTTCCTCGGTCTCCCGGGTCTCAATGCACTCGATCCCCGGCACGTTTTTCAGGATCAGCCGCACTTCGACGGGCGATGCTTCCGTCTCAATCTCTACAGCGTTATTTTCTCCCAGCATTTTTTCCAGATTCTCAGGCGTATCGCTGGCCACCAGCTTTCCCTTCGATATAATCAGAATATAATCGCAGACCTCCCTTACCTCCGCAAGGATATGTGAGCTCAGGATAACCGTATGATTCTTTGACAGTTTCCGGATCAGCTCGCGGATCTCAATGATCTGCTTGGGATCCAGCCCCACGCTGGGCTCATCCAGTATAATAATCTCCGGAAATCCGAGAACAGCCTGTGCAAGTCCCACTCTCTGACGGTATCCTTTCGAAAGGTTCTTGATCAGCCGGTCCTCCACATCTTTGATCTTAACCATTTTCTCAATCTCTGTGATTTCCCCGTCTCTTTTCGCTTTCGCAATGCCTTTTAATTCCGCGGCAAATTCAAGATATTCCCGAACCGTCATATCCACATAAAGAGGCGGCTGCTCCGGCAGATACCCGATATGCCGTTTTGCTTCCTCAGGTTCTTTCAGGATATCGTGTCCGTCAATCAGCACCTCGCCCTCCGTCGCCCCAAGATAACCTGTCATAATGTTCATGGTCGTCGATTTGCCGGCGCCGTTAGGACCTAAAAAGCCATAGATCCGCCCGGATTCAATCTTAAAATCCAGATGGTCTACGGCTAAATGAGTCCCGTATTTTTTTACCAGATTCCTCACTTCAATCAAAGCTTTACCCTCCTGAATACATATTTGAACACATTCAAGAGGGTACCAGCATTGTGTGAAAGTTCTGTGTTGTAAATGTGATAAACAAATGGTCTCGTCCGCTGCGGGACAGACATCATTCACAGCATACATTCGTGCAGATCTTCCTGCTCTATGCCGTGTTGCGCCATCACATCGATGAGCTTCGCTCTCTCCTCCGGCGGGGCGCACCACGCAAGACCGCACCCTGCGGATATCTCCCTGGGGACAGGGATCAGCCTGCCCGAAACTTCCGCTTCCCGGCAGGCCTTCTCCATGGCCATGGCGTCCGCCGTTGTATGGAATGTAATTACAAGTTTTAGTTCTTTCTTTCTCATATACATTCCTCACTTTTCATTGCTTCCTCTGTGAGCATTACCGGCTCCGGACAGGAGAGCCCTCTTGCATCTACTTCTTTCATCTTATACTCCTTCTTTCAGTTTCTCTTGGCCGCTTCTCTTTTCCGGCCTATTTATTCTCGCTTCTTTTATTAAAAAAACCTATCACAAAGCATACCGCAATGCAGATAATAACAGCCACTTTTCCGTTCAGCGGCACGCTTCCCGCTGTAATCTCCTGTGTCTCTGCGTTGAGAGCTGTTGCGCTCGCCGCAAGCCCCAGATTATGTGCCAGCGCCGCGCCAATAAACATACCGATCACGGTCATGGCAGAGTCCGATGATCCCTGGCCTGCAAGGATAAGCTGACGCAGCGGGCATCCTCCTGCAAGTACTGCGGCAAATCCCACCGCATACATACCGAGGATGTTCCAGAGATGCTCAGAGTGAGCGATCACACCCGGAGTATCAAACGCGAAAGTAAAATTGCCTGTAGCGATATTATAGATCAGCATGACAACGAAAAAGCTTCCGATAATTGTCAGCAGATCAAAATTTCTCATCAGAATCACATCGCGTATACTTCCTGCAAAGCACATTCTGGACTTCTGTGCAAATGCTCCGAAGATCAGCCCTCCGATCAGGGAGAGGGCAATCGGCGCGTGCATACTTCCCGGACCGCTCTGGCTGCTCTTTAACAGGGTTGTCGCAAGGGCAAGCACAAGAATGCCCAGCATCAGCACAGGCAGCACACCGCCACTCATGCGGTTTGTCAGATGTGCGCGTCCGAGGCTGAATCCTTTTTTAAGAGCAATAACTCCTGTCCCCACTCCGAGAACAAAGCCGATCAGAGCCACCCAGGCATTCAGATCACCGGCGGACATACGGATAATCATACGCAGCGGGCATCCCAGAAATACCAGGGAGCCGATGGCGAGGATCATGCCCAGAACAAAACGTACCACAGGTGAGGATCCCGCTGTAGAGCGGTACTCTTTTGTGGCTACAGAGATGATAAACGAGCCTAGAACAAGTCCGATAATCTCCGGTCTTGCATACTGTACTGTCTCCGTGGAGTGCAGTCCCAGCGCACCCGCCGTATCACGGATGAAGCACGCGATACAGAACGCCATATTTGCCGGATTGCCGAAATACGCCAGACACGCCGCAACAAGTCCGCAGACAACGCCTGCCAGCGCCAGTTTCTTCTTCGAGTCAGATAAATTCATGTTTCTTTTCCCTCCTGCTTATCTTTGGCCCAGGATCTCACTCCTGCGCCAGTTCTCTCACCGCCCGTATGGCGGCATCCACCTCTTCTTCCGTATTGTAATAAGAGAAGCTGAACCGGACGGCCCCCTGCTCCACTGTTCCCAGCGCCTTATGCATCAGCGGCGCGCAGTGGGCTCCCGGCCGCGTCACGATTCCGTACTCCACATTCAGCTCATCACTGACTTCCGAAGAGTCATAATCTCCGATATTGAAAGATACGATGGCTGCGCGTTCCCGCGTATCGAAATCGCCATATACCTTTACACCGGGGATACAGGAAATACCTTCATAGAACCGCCGCATCAAAGACTGCTCTTTTTCCCGGATCACATCCAGCCCGGTCTCTTCAAGGAAAGAGACCGCAGCGCCCAGCCCTGCAATACCGTGACCGTTCAGTGTGCCGGCTTCCAACGCTGTAGGCATCTGTGACGGATGATGCGGATTATAGGTATCAATTCCGCTCCCGCCGGACAGAAGGGGGCGGATCTCAACACCGGTCCTCACATACATCCCCCCTGTTCCCTGAGGTCCCATCAGGCCTTTATGTCCGGTAAAACAGAGAACATCAATTCCCGTATTCTGAACATCAACGGGCCACACGCCCGCAGTCTGTGATGCGTCCACCACGAAAATCAGCCCGTGTTCCCTGGCAATCTCACCTGCCTTTTTCAGGTCGATCATATTTCCGGTCAGATTAGACGCGTGTGTGCAGACAATTGCTTTTGTATGATCCTTTACCGCACTCTCCATCTCATCATATGAAATATTTCCTTTTTCATCGCACCCAAGAATCGAAAGTTCCACTCCATGCTCCCGACATTCATACAGGGGCCTTAAGACCGAATTATGTTCAAGCACGGTTGTGATCACATGGTCTCCCGGACAGAACAGTCCCTTTATCGCAATATTGAGACTCTCTGTAGAATTCGCGGTAAACACAATTCTTGACGCTGATTCCGCATTAAAAAACCGGGCCAGCTTTTCCCTTGTCCCGTAGATCACCCTGGATGCATCCAGCGCCGGCTCCGAAGCCCCTCTCCCGGCATTTCCCATGGTTTCAAAGGCTGCAAGTACAGCCGCTTTGACAGCGTCCGGTTTATGTAATGTGGTAGCCGCATTATCCATGTAGATCATAGATGATTCACTCCTTCTTTGCACGATGCATACTTTAAGTATAGGGTTCTTTCCAGATTACGTCTAATCGAAAACAAAAATAAAAAATTGCTGCTTATAGATATTATCTATAAGCAGCAATACTGCATTACATCTTTTGTCAGGCACACCGCAACACACCTTTACAGATACATCTTCCTGACTGTTTTTATGAATTTATCCGCCGCAGGCAGGCTCGGATATGCTGCATCATAGACTACATTAATATTCCGTTTTCCACCTGTCTCGCCAAGAGGAAACGCAAGCAGTTTTCCGCTCTCGATCTCTTCTCTGGCGGCCAGTCTCGAAAGGATGGATACTCCCATCCCGCTGCCCACCGAGCGCTTGATCGTCTCCTGATTTTCCATCATTGCCGCTACATTAAGCTCTGTAATATCAATTCCCGACTGTGCAAGAAGCCTCAGCGCTTCTTTACGCGTACCTGATCCTTCTTCCCGTAAAATAACAGGTTCATTCAGTATCCATGATGCAATACTTCTGCCTTCTCTCTCTCTGAATCTGTCGTCAGCCGGAGTAAGTACAACCAGCTCATCCTGATAAAAAGGGATATAAGTACAGTTTCCTCTTTCAAGCACCGTACCTGTAAATCCCACATCCGCCCTGTGGGAAAGTATCATCTCCACAACGCCGCCGCTGTCAGTCTCGAACAGCTTCAGCTGCTCCCCCGGATATTCTCTGCAGAACTGTGCCATAATGTCCGGCAGAAGATACTGGGAGGGAATTGTAGATGCCGCTA
The DNA here is from genome assembly GCA_904377845.1 of uncultured Ruminococcus sp. Lineage (GTDB taxonomy): Bacteria > Bacillota > Clostridia > Lachnospirales > Lachnospiraceae > Mediterraneibacter. The sequence goes on from CAJFGR010000008.1 coordinate 9,287, forward strand.
TTCTCAGCACACTTCCGGACTGTTTTCCCGTAAGGCCGAACCGTACACGTATCTTCTGCTCCAGCTCCAGCATCTGCTCTGCATAGGCATACAGTTCTTTTCCTGATTCTGACAGCGCTACACCCTTCGTATTTCTAACCAGCAGGCAGGTATTAAGCTCCTTTTCCAGAGAGGCAATATGTGCGCTGACGGTGGGCTGGGTAAGATAAAGCTGCTTTGCTGCCGCCGAGAAGCTTTTCGTCTCCGCCACCCGCACAAATGCCTCCAGCTGTTTTAAGTTCATTGCATTTCCACCTTATCGCACAGACGGATGCCTGGCTTATCCGTTCCGCTCTCAAGCACCCTGCCGACAACAGAAACTGTCGTTCCCAGATCCGCGCGCTCAAATGCCCCGAGCAGATTCTCCGCCTCATTCTCCGGCACGGCAAACAGCAGCCCGCCCGAGGTCTGGGGATCACTGAGAAGATCCACATACACTTCTTCGACACAGCCCGTATCCAGAAGGTGTCTGACGTGCTCCTGATTTCTGTATGCTCCTCCCGGAATCAGTCCCATCTCTGCGTATTCTTTTGCCCCATGCATAAAGGCAATCCCTTCCACACCGAGTTCAATCACTGCGCCGCTCGCATCCGCCATCTCGGAACAGTGCCCCAGAAGTCCGAAACCGGTCACGTCCGTACAGGCGTGTACGGTAAATGCTGCTGCTGTTTCTTTCGCTTTCTTGTTCAGCGTAGTCATGACACGGATTACTTCCCGCTCTGACTCCTCCGATGCCATCTGTGCTTTTACCGCCGTGTTGATAATCCCGCTTCCCAGCTGTTTTGTAAGAATCAGCACATCGCCTTTTTTACAACCGAAATTCTTATACACCCGGTCCGGATGCACAAGTCCGGCTACAGACAGACCGTATTTAGGCACGTCATCCTGAATCGAATGTCCGCCCACAAGGACGGCTCCCGCTTCTCTTACTTTATCTGCACCTCCTCTTAATATCTCACCCAGGATATCCGGGTCAAGATCTCCCGGAAAACATACGATATTCAATGCGATCTTCGGCTCTCCGCCCATCGCATATACATCACTTAAAGCATTGGCGGCTGCCACCTGTCCGAACGTATACGGGTCATCTACCACCGGTGTGAAAAAATCCAGCGTCTGGATCACTGCCACATCATTCGTAATCTTATATACCGCCGCATCATCCGATGTTTCAAATCCGACAATCAGATCCGGATCGCTGAACTTCGGGAGACGTCCGAGCACCCTGGAAAGAGTGTCCGGTCCGATCTTTGCCGCACAGCCGCCGTGTTTTGCAAATTGTGTCAGACGGATTTCTTCTTTCATAATTTCCTGCCTCCATAGTCAGATTGTAAAGCATTGACTGTTCTCAAACGCACATACTGTTATCTACGGGCGGATCACGCTCATAGCGCCCTGAAGTGTCTCCACGATACTGTACATATTTGTTACACTGCCGATAGCCAGTTTATCTTTAATTCCGTAGTAGTCCAGACAGGTTCCGCACGTCATTATCTCAACGCCCTGTTCCTCAAGTGTCTTAAGATCCTCCAGGCTCTCTGATCCCTCTGTGGTAAGTTTTGCCCCGCCATTATAGAAAAGGATCTTATCCGGCAGGTCATCAAGCTGTGTCAGGGCAAAGATAAAGCTCTTCATGAGAATATGTCCCAGTTCTTCACTGCCTTCCCCCATCCGGTCGGAACCGACTGCCACTACCGTTCCGATGCACGTCCTGCACCCCGGAACCGGTTCAGCCTGACTCTGCATCTGTTGTGCTTTGCCGCTGCCGGAGCTCTTAATCTGTGCCGCCGCAACCTCCCCTACCGTGATCAGCACGCGGTACTGTTTTTCCCCCAGCTGCTCAGATTCGGCGGAAGCCCCCGAACTCTTCGCCATCTTTGTCACATTCTTTACCGCTGTTTCATTATCCACCAGGACTTCGATCTGCCCGGGGCCTTCCATTTCCCCAAGTGCCTTTTTCGTCTTAACTACCGGTATCGGACAGATATCGCCCATTGCATTTACTGTAATCATAATTCAGACTCCTTTCAGTTTTCCGGATCTTATAACTGCTTTAATAATATCAATCTATAATCGGGAAGTCAACGTGAATCAACATATAGTACAGCGGCTTTTCCTGCACTTTCCACACAAATCAACACACTTTTCATCGGTTTATGTTTGTTTTTTGTGTTTTTCAGATTGACATTGTAATAAAAATGTTCCATACTTAAAATAGTGATTTTATTTGAGGAAAGTGAGGCATCGTTCTATGGCATATCAGCATCGCGTATACGGAACAGATGGCATGAACCATGCCCGCGCAAACAACATGGTATGGGACGACACACACGGGAAATTCGTCCCGGCCGCAGGACTGTCTGCGTTTCCTGCCGAGCGCTATGAACTGGACATCCACACGCATACAATCGCCAGCGGCCACGGCTCCAGCGCCACGATTACCGATATGGTAAAAGCAGCAAAAGCCTGCAATCTGAAAATGCTCGGCATATCAGATCACGGTCCTGCCACATTAGGCGGCGGACGGGTATCCTATTTCCGCAATCTGAAATATGCCCAGAGGGAACGGCTCGGCGTTAAAATGCTGTACGGCGCAGAGGCGAACATAATAAACAGCAAAGGAAATCTGGATCTGTCCGATGACATTCTGAAAAGTCTGGACTATGTAATCGCCAGTATGCACCAGCCTGTTATGAAACCGGGATCGGCCGAGGAAAACACACAGACATATATCAATGCCATGAAGAACCCGTATGTAACCATAATCGGCCACTGCGATGATACAAAATTCCCGATTGATCCTTTTAAACTTTTTGCTGCCGCAATGAAACATCGCGTGCTGCTGGAAATCAACAACAGTTCTTTAAGTCCGGAGGGGTACCGGGGAGACACAAGATTTACAGATCTTGTTATCCTGAATCTGTCCGTACACTTTAACTATCCTGTACTGTTTTCCAGTGACAGCCACGGGAAATCACACGTAGGAGATTTTACATATGCTGCGGATGCGGCGCGGTTAGCCAAAGTACCGCGTAATCTGATCCTTAATTATTCGTCAAAAGCACTGCTGGCTTTTCTGGCAGAAAAATAACAGGCAGCCGTTCGTCTGAATCAGCATGAAATTGTTCCATGCACGGATGATAAACATACACTGATAATAAATAAGACACCTGCATATACTGAAGGAAACAGGCAGATAAACTGAACTGTTTCGATCATAATGTATATGCAGGTGATTTTTTATGAAAACATCCAGACAATATCTCATAAGCGGTTTTATTTTTTCTGCGGTTCTCGGGACTGCCGCTCATTTCTTCTACGGCTGGTCAGGAGACAATCCGCTGATCGCCCTTATAAGTCCTGTCAACGAATCTACATGGGAACATATGAAACTTGTATTTTTCCCTGTTCTCCTCTGGTCGTTCTTTCTTCCGACACGCCTTTCCGTCGAAGTGCCGTCTCTGCGCCCCGCACTCTTATTCAGCAGTCTTCTCGGCACACTTGCGGTTCCGGTTCTTTTCTATACTTACTCAGGTATCCTGGGAAACAATATTGCATGGGCAGATATCCTGATATTTTTTATCAGCGTGTTTATCACTTTTTTCTGTACATGGAAGTTGCAGGGCTCTGCAAAAATAGATCAAAAAAGAACAGCCATATATTTTCTGACTGTTCTCTTCATCATACTTTTCTTTCTGTTTACTTTTCTGCCACCTGATATCGGTCTGTTCGCCGAACCCTAGCCCGGACCGCCCGAGCAGGCGGAAGGAAACCATATCTGATCTGTTGGTACCCTGCCTGCCCCTTTTGCCAGCCATCTCTCCGCTTATTCGGATATCAAGTCTGCAACTGCTTTTTCCAAACGGGCAAGATCTGTTTTATCCGGATGGGATGCTGCCTTGTCAAAATTTTCTATCATCATCTTGATCTTCTCGTCCTGAGGAGCTTTCTCCTGCATCGCCTCATAGCGTTTCCGCACACTCTGAGGCATCTTTCCCTGACACATATACGTCCCTGACACCTTATTTCCTTCCGGCAGATGGGCTGATACGCGGTTCAGGATCTGTGTAAAATACTGTTCTGATCCGCCAAAGCCTGCCGTACCAAAGAGAAATACATTCCGGTTATGCAGTGTCTCCATATACTTTCCAATCTTTTCACTGCATTCCCCTTTATCAGTCCAGAAACCGAGAAAAATCAGATCCGCGTCTTCTGCCTTACTCTGCAGTTCTTCTTCCGGTGTACCGAAGCAGACGCATTTTTCTTCTCCCAGGGTACTTTTTATTTCCTTTGCCAGCATCTCTGTATTCCCTGTTGCGCTTTCATATATAACTGCATACTTCATGTCTTTTTGCTTCCTTTCTCTTATCCGCACTTTTATCTCCGCTTTTTATATAGAGATTTTCAGTGCTCTCCCTACCATATCCAGCTCGTCCTCGTATATACAATTCTGAAACAAATGTCCGGCAACTTTTCGTCTGCACTCTTTGTAGTCCATCCACGCCGTCTCTGATACCTCAGACTCCTGCAGTGTAAGTTCAGCCGTATTCACCGGTTCCTCATATATATAAATCATACTCAGCTCATTATCCCGGAAAGGCCGTCCGTAAAACTCACTTTCAAATCCGCACCGCCTTGTTCCAACCTCTCTGAGCTGCTCCGGGAGCGCATCGATGCCAAGCTCTTCTTTCAGCTCTCTTATAGCGCTCTCAAGATATCCGTGACCGGCTTCCACATGTCCCGCCGAGGAGATATCCCAGCATCCGGGATTGGAATCTTTGCACTCGCTGCGTTTCTGGAGGAGCAGATCATATCCGCTTTTGTCATTAGACCGGACGATCCATGTGTGTACAGTCGGATGAAGCGAACCGTCTTCATGCACCACGCCCCGCTCCTTGACCACGCCTGTCCTGCTGCCGTCCTCCCTGATCTCATCAAACAGTTCCAGCGGCTCTCCGTCAAGAGCAGCGTACTGCAGCACATCACTCCTGTTGTAGACAAGCTTCAGGGAAAAGAACTCTCTTTCCATATCCAGCAGGCGGAAAAATATCTTATCGCCCTCCCAAAGTTCCAGCGCAGGGATATCTTTCTTGTCCACCCATTCCAGCTCCCCTTCGTCGCATTCGATCGGTTCTCCCGTGAACCCATCTGCCGTATAGAGCGACATATATTCTACTGTATCTTCCCCGTATACAAAGGTCACTATTCCTCTGTATTTCCACGAAGTGAGTGTATATCCGGTCTCCTCCTTCACTTCGCGCAGAAGACATTCCTCGGGGCTTTCTCCATGTTCGAAATGTCCGCCTACGCCGATCCACTTATCCTTATTCACATCATTTTTCTTCACTGTGCGGTGGAGCATCAGGTATTTCCCATCCTGCTCGATATAGCACAGCGTACTCAGTCGTTCCATACTTATGCACTCTCCTGACTTTTCATGAACTGACTCTCATACAGGTGTTTATAGAAGCCGCCTTGTGCGAGCAGGCTTTCATGATTCCCCTGTTCGATAATCTGTCCTTCTTTCATTACAAGGATCACATCCGCCTCCCGGATCGTGGACAGTCTGTGCGCCACGATAAACGTCGTTCTGCCCTTCATCAGTGCGGCGAATGCATCCTGTATCTTCATCTCGGTTCTTGTATCAATAGATGAGGTCGCCTCATCAAGGATCAGCATAGGAGGCCTGCACAGCATGACTCTTGCAATACAGAGGAGCTGCTTCTGGCCCTGGGAAAGGCCGCCCCCGTCTTCTGTAATCCATGTATCGTACCCCTGTGGCAGACGTCTGATATAACTGTGGATGTGGGAAGCTTTCGCCGCCGCGATGACTTCCTCATCTGTGGCGTCAGGACGTCCCATAGTGATATTATCCCGGATTGTTCCCGTCTTAAGCCATGTATCCTGAAGCACCATACCATATCCGGCCCTCAGGCTCTTCCGCGTCATCTCGCGGATATCGGTGCCTTCTACACTGATCGAACCATTCTTCACATCGTAGAACCGCATAAGCAGATTGATGATCGTCGTCTTGCCGCATCCTGTGGGGCCTACGATGGCAATCCGCTGTCCGGGTTTCACATCAAGATTAAAATCACGGATCAGCTTCTGTCCTTCCTCATACGAGAAATCAACAGATTCCGCTCTGACATTTCCCTGTATATCTTTCAGCTCCACCGCGTTCTCCGGTTCCGGCGTCTGCGGTTCTTCCTCGATCAGATCAAAAATTCTCTGCGCGCACGCCACTGCATTCTGGAACTCGGTAACTACGCCGGATATCTCATTAAACGGCTTCGTGTACTGGTTTGCATAGCTCAAAAAACTGGAGAGCTGCCCAACGGAAAGAGAACCGTTTACTACAGCAAATGCACCTGTGATCCCCACTCCGGTATACACGAGACTGTTTACAAATCTTGTGGACGGATTTGTAATAGACGAGAAGAATGTAGCTTTCAGATAGGCTTTCCCGAGCCGCTCATTGATCTCATCAAACTGCTCCGTCACATCTTTTCCACGACCGAATGCCTGCACGACTTTCTGGTTCCCGACCATCTCATCGATCAGTCCGGTCTGCTCCCCGCGGATCTCGGACTGAAGACGAAACATGGAAAACGTTCTCTTTGCGATAAAGTTTGCCACAATAAATGAAACCGGCGTGATCAGCACGACTACAAACGTGATCGTCACATTGACCGACAGCATGAAACAGAATGTTCCGACGATCGTGGCAATTCCGGTGAAAAGCTGGGTAAATCCCATCAGAAGTCCGTCCGCAAACTGATCCACATCCGCGATCACACGGCTGACAACTTCGCCATATGGGTGCCCGTCAATATACTTCAACGGGAGAATCTCGATTTTGCGGAAGGCCTCATTCCGGATATCCTGCACGACCTGATATGTCATCTTATTATTGCATATATTCATCAGCCACTGGGCCAGCGCTGTAATCAGCGTACATACTCCGATCCGTATCATAATCCGGATCACTCCCGGGAAATCTACATTGCCGGCACCGATAATATAATCAACCGCATTTCCCGTCAGTTTCGGGACATACAGTGTAAGAGCCACCGAGACTGTTGCCAGGAGAATGGAAAATACGACAAAAATCCTGTATTTTCCAAGATGACGGAATACTTTTTTCAGCGTAGCCGCCTGTCCCTGTTTCTTCTTATTATCATTCATCTGAGTTTCTGTCTTTCTATCAGCCATTTGCCTGCGCCTCCTCCGGGAACTGGGAATAATAGATTTCCTGATATGCAGGACAGGATGCAAGCAGTTCCTCATGCGTCCCGATTCCTGCCGCCTCGCCGTCGTCCAGTACAATGATCTGATCTGCATACTGCACAGACGACGCCCGCTGGGATACAATAAACACAGCCGGACTGCCTTTCATTGAGCGGATCGCACTGCGCAGCGCCGCATCTGTGGCAAAATCAAGCGCCGATGCGCTGTCGTCCAGAATCAGGATCTCCGGCTTCCTCACAAGAGCCCTTGCAATGGTAAGACGCTGCTTCTGTCCGCCGGACAGATTGCGACCTCCCTGTTCGATCTGAAATTCCGTTCTGTCCGGTTTCCTGTCCACAAACTCTTTTGCCTGGGAAATTGCAAGCGCTTCTTCCAGTTCATCATCCGAGGCGTTTTCATTTCCCCAGCGCAGGTTCTCCGCAATCGTTCCCTTAAACAGAACTGCCTTCTGCGGTACGATGCCGATATGTTCTCTCAGGCTCTCAATCTGAATTTCACGGATATCCTTCCCGAATATACGGATCTTTCCCTGTGTGGCATCGTAAAATCTCGGTATCAGATTAACCAGCGATGATTTTCCGGATCCTGTTCCTCCGATAATTCCGATCGTCTGTCCTTTCATTGCCCGAAATGAAATATCTGTCAGTGATTCGCCGCCCGCTCCTTTATAAGTCAGCGAGACATGATCAAACTCAACAGCAGGGATTTTCTGTCCGCTCTGTCTTCCATCAGCCGCGGGATAAATATTTTCCACCGATAAGATCTGGTCTCCATCTTCCATATCCGGCTGTATATTCAGCACGCTTCCGATTCTGTTTCCACAGGCAACCGCCTTTGTTACCGTAATGATCAGATTGGCCAGCTTGACCAGCTCTGTCAGAATCTGCGACATATAATTGATAAGGGCTACGACCTCTCCCTGTGTCAGGTCTCCGATATTGACACGGATCGCACCTGCATAGATCAGAGCGATAATCCCCCCGTTTACGACAATATAGGTCAGCGGATTCATAAGCCCCGAGATGCGTCCCACAAACTTCTGGGCGTCGGTCAGCGTCTGGTTTTCCTGCTCGAACTTTTCCCGTTCTTCCTGTTCTTTGTTAAACGCACGTATTACACGGACGCCTGCCAGATTTTCCCTTGTAGTAAGAAGCACCCTGTCCACATAGGACTGTACTTTTCTGTATAAGGGCATGGTCACAAGCATGATACCGAATACGATCACCGAGAGAACCGGAATCACCACGACAAAAATCATAGCTGCCTTAACATCTACGGTAAACGCCATGATCATTGCTCCAAACACGATAAACGGAGATCGCAGAAACAGACGCAGTACCAGATTCACCCCTGACTGAGTCTGGTTGATATCACTGGTCAGCCTCGTGATCAGAGTAGAACTTCCTATTGTATCCATCTCCGTAAATGTAAGCTTCTGAATGTGTTCAAACAGCGCGTGCCGCACGCCTGTCCCGAAGCCGGACGCCGCCTTTGCGGAAAAATACTGGGCTGTAATTGAACACACAAGACCGATCAGCCCCAGCGCAATGAGTACAAAACACATCTTTACAATATACGGCCTGTCCTCCTGCGCAATCCCCACATCAATGACCGCGGCCATGACAAGGGGCACAAGCAATTCAAAAGACGCCTCCAGCATTTTAAATAGAGGCGCCAGTACGGATTCCTTTGTGTAGTCTTTCAAATATCTAAGAAGTGATTTCATTTGTGTCTCCTGTTTCTCCTCAATTTAGAGAATATATTCCTCTTTGCCGCAAACAATTATACCATGATAACAGACTTCTCACAAATATTTATCACTTAAATCCTTCAGATATTCTTCTGTTCAGTCTGCCCCCGGCAGGCTCTCCCGCACACACAGCGCCCCGTACCCCAGCAATGAATTAGGCCACTCGCTGTATCCGGGCAGTTCTCTTGCTCCACGCCGCAAGTATGCTTTTACCTTTTCTCCGTACAGGTACGGATCATTGCCCTGTACGATCCCCCATTCCATCAGCAGAGCAGCGCTTCCCGTAACAAAAGGCGCAGCAAATGAGGTGCCGCTGAACGCACGGTAACCGCCGCCGGGTACAGGCGCATTGACCAGGACGCCCGGTGCAGCAAGATCAGGTTTCTGCACATTGCTCCCTTCATAGACTGCCGCCGGCCCCCTTCCGGAAAAGTCCGCATAGGAAAATGTCCTTGCGTCATACGCCGCCACTGTTAGCGCCAGAGAAGCAGTGGACGGGATCGTCAAAGTAGTCGTACTGTCAGGCGTCAGAAATGCCGTTCCCATATTCAGCGCAGCCTGGGCCGGGAGCCACATCTGATAGGCGCCGTCCACAATGCGTCTGGGCGTGAGAATAATCTGCCATACGCCGCTGTCCACATAGGACTGCTGTGGAATAAAAGATATATATATTTCCTGTCTGACACTGTATGGCTTAGGTTCCCCGTAATAGATCAGAAGTTCCGTACTGCCCAGCATAAACCGCTGGGGACCGAGCATCTCCCGAAAGGGACCCACACGTTCGCCGGAAGGACTGACTATGGAAATATCCATCTCATCCACATAGGACTTCCAGATCTGTACATTCAATGCCGGTTCCCGCTCCTGAACAGCCAGCTCCTGAATCACCTCTTCCTCATCCCCCGCCCGGCCTGCCGCATGGCCCGCAGTCGTACCTTCGTTGCCGCTTCCGATACAGATCACGTTTTTCCATGTATCAGAGATATCATTCAGAAACCTCTCCACCAGAGATGTACCGTCGTGGGAGCCGTATGTATTGCCGAAACTGATATTGACAGCCACCGGCTTTCTCAGTTCAAGCGCTTTTCGAATCACATAATCCACACCCATCATCAGTTCGGTCGTGCGGGGAAATCCTTCCGGCCTTGGAGTTCCCATTTTCACAATAATAAGCTCCGCCTCCGGCGCCGCGCCCCGGTACATCCTCCCCTCGCTTCCTCTTCCGTTTCCCGCCGCGATTCCCGCTACCGCAGTTCCGTGTCCGCTCATATCACGGCTTAGGACCGCCCCCGTACTTAATCCCGGGAATCCGCCTGAAGTGTTCTTTTCCAGCGCCGCATTGATGTCCTCCCTTGTAAATTCACTTCCCGCAGCATATCCGGCAGGAGGATTTCCCGGCATAGACTGATCCCACAGCGATACGATCCTTGTACTCCCGTCTTCGTTCCTGAAATCCGGATTCTCATAATCAATCCCGCTGTCCACGATCCCGACCAGAATACCTCGGCCGCTCAAATCGTACGGCTCCCTCTGGACAGTGTCGATGCAGGAAACCTGCCGTCCCACGTCTGCCTGAAAATAAAGGCTTTTCGGCTTCTCGATAAAATCCACCTCCGGTAAACCTGCAAGCTCGTCAATTCGGTCCTCCCGGATCACGATCACTGCATATCCGTTCATCAGTTCTGTCACCGAAGACGCAATTCTCCTGACAGATTCCAGACTGCCGGAATACTTTACGATCAGTTCCCACTCCCGCTCTTCCGGATCATATCCGACATCCAGCTCTCCGGAACGCGCCCGCTCTTCCGGGGTTGCCTCAAGGGCGAGATTAAGGATGTTTTCCACCTTCTGACTCATTGGATCTCCTCTACATATTTGCGATTATATAAATGCTCATCTTCTTTTAATCATATGCCTTACAAAAAGAAATAATCGCAATACGGCAAGTCCCCGTTTTTTCTATGAAACTCTACCACTCAGGAGTGCTGTCAGGACAGTGTCTCACAGCTATCGCCGCACGCATCTCAATGAAACATCCGCAGATCCTGCACATACCATTTAGTAAATGCGCACATTCTCTGCATATCCGTTGCTGATCATTCTCCACAAGCGTTCTACCTCACTTCAAGATGCAGGACACTGCACGCCGGAATTGTAAATCTGATTCCCTTCTCTGTAACCTGCACTCTGTCAAATTTTTTTACTGTAACGCATTCCGGTTCTTCAAAGGTGTTTTTTGCGTGCATTTCTTCTGTCACGATCTCGCCTTTTACCTTTTTAACACTTCTGTCAACAATCGTAACATCTATGTCAAAACTTTTATCGACAGAAAGATTCGTCAGTGTAAGATGGAGCGTGCCATCTGGTGTTTCTGATACAGATTCCGTCAGATGAAGCAGGTTGCAAGCACTTCTTTCGTCCACTCATAATCATCGCAAGATGCTCCGCAGCAGATCTTCTGAATGTGCTGTCCGCCATTATAGTCACGCACAAAGGTTTGATATCTCCGGTACTCATTCGCATAATAATCCGGGGTCATATTTCCACCGCATCCCCAGTTCTCATTGCCGATTCCAAAGAAATCAACTTTCCAGGGATCCATATGGCCGTTTTGCTTCCTGAGTTCGGACATAGGTGATACTCCGTCAAATGTCATATATTCAATCCACTCTGACATTTCTCTGACAGTTCCGCTCCCCAGATTTCCGTTGATATATGTTTTACATCCCAGCTGACGGCAGAGTTCAAAATATTCATGGGTACCGAAACTGTTGTCTTCTACCACACCGCCCCAGTTTGTATTGATCATCTTTTTTCGCGCATCTGCCGATCCTACTCAATCCATCCATCCAGTGATATTCATCCGCAAAGCATCCGCCGGGCCACCGGAGCACAGGAACCCGTATCCGCTTCAGCGCTTCAACAACATCGGATCTCATTCCATTCACATTTTCAACAGGTGAATCCTTCCCCACATAGATTCCTTCGTAGATACATCTTCCAAGATGTTCTGAAAAATGACCATATATTTCTCTGTTGATCCTGCTCAGTTTCTTGTTCGGTTTAATCACCATTTTCATCTAAACATATATCCCCTGAGAATCAACCCTGAATTCAGGCTTTACATCCGATGCCTGATTCGCCGCTTTGCACCGCTGCGTTTTACCGCGTCAAAGCACTGGATTGACAGGATTTTCCCTGTTTTTTATACTGGTCTGCAGCCAATAATAATCAAATCAGGAGGTCACTCATGAAAATATATGCATTTGAAGTAAGAGATGACGAAAGGGAATATTTTAAAGAGTTATCTCAAATCCCGGGAATCGAACTGGAACTGCATTCTGAAGGACTCACAAGGACTAATATTTCAAAATTAGAATCCGGCTGCGGCGTCACCGTCCTCGGTATGTACAACTACCGCAGACCTGAGCTTGATATGATGAAAGAACATGGCGTTCTCTGCCTGTCTACAAGAACGATTGGATATAATCATATTGACATTGATTACGCACGCCAAATCGGACTTCATGTGTGCAATGCACGCTACGATCCCCATGGCGTGGCAGATTATACAATCATGATGATGCTTCTCTGTCTGCGCAATTACAAACAGGCGCTCTGGCGGACACAGGTCAACGACTTCTCCCTCACCGGACTGATGGGCAGGGAACTGAAAGATCTCACAGTGGGTATCATAGGCACCGGGCAGATCGGAAGCACAGTCATAAAAGAACTGTCGGGATTCGGCTGCCGCATCCTCGCCTATAACCGGTATAAAAATCCGGATGTGGCAGTTCTTGCTGAATATGCTCCGCTTGAAACCCTCTACCGAGAATCCGATGTGATCTCCCTTCATCTTCCCCTCACCCCGGAGACGCATCATATGATAAACGCTGAAACATTGTCGCTGATGAAAAAGGGAGTTGTGCTGATCAACTGCGCCAGAGGCGCGCTCACAGACATCAAGTCGCTGATCTCCGGCATCGAATCCGAGCAGATCGGGGCGCTGGGGCTTGACTGCATAGAATACGAAGAGGATATCGTCCACAGAGATCTGCGCACCGATATCCTCTCCAACCGTGATATGGCTTATTTAAGACAATTTAAAAATGTTATCCACACCCAGCATATGGCTTTCTATACGGACAGCGCCGTAAAAAGCATGGTTCACTGCGGAGTGCGCGGACTGATCGAGATGACAGCGGGAAAAGGCTGCGCTACACAGCTGTGCTGATGCGACCGATATGCCTCCGGCTCTGCCTTCACAGTTCCGGCACAGCAATTCAGCGCTCTTTCAACCGGACTGTCATTTCCGGCAGGCAAAGAGCGGAAGCCCGTCTTTCACCGGCACTTTGACTTCTCCCTGAATCAGCGGCAGGGCATAATCGATAAACTCCTGCCCGATATCCGAGCCGTTCCCCGTGATCCACTCAAGGGGAACGGTCTTTTCCTGATTGCAGATCAGGTTTACATCTTCCGCCACATAATCAATCTTATAATCTTCGCCCGGCAGACGGGAGAAGCCGATCATCTTTCCTGTCTCGCCCTCGATGGCACATTTCACACCGTACGCGCCGGAGGCAATAGCTTCTTTCTGGTCTGTTCCTGAGAGCATTGAGGAGGAACATCTCTGGCACACATTGAGTTCTATGGATCTCACCTTCACTCCGATCTTCTCTTTTACCAGATTCTCCAGATATTTTCCGGAACCGGTCAGCATCTTGTGCCCGAAATTATCCACGCCCACATCGCTTGCAAGTTCGCAGATAAATGTTCCGTTTCCGTCGTTGATCCCTTCTGATATACATACAACCAGATTCGGGACTTTCTCAAGCGCTTCTTTCACATCGGAAATAAATTTTTCCGGATCAAATGCCATCTCCGGCAGATAGATCAGCACCGGATTGTCTCCCTCGAATTTCCGTGCAAGGACGCTGGCCGCCGTCAGCCATCCGGCGTGGCGTCCCATGATCTCCACGATGGTGACAGACTTCTTATTGTCATATACTGACGCATCGACCGCGATCTCGCGCACTGTAGAAGCCACATATTTTGCAGCGCTTCCGAATCCAGGCGTATGGTCTGTACGAACCAGGTCATTGTCGATGGTCTTCGGGATTCCCATAAACCGGATACCGCTTCCTGTTTTTTCTGCATAGCGGGAAAGCTTGCTCACAGTATCCATAGAATCATTGCCGCCGATATAGAAGAAATATCCGATTCCGTACTTTTCAAACTTCTCAAACAGTTTCGGATACACTTCATCGCCAAGATCCTCCGGAAGCTTATATCTGCATGATCCGAGATAGGACCCCGGCGTTGTCCTGATCAGCTCGAGTTCGCCGGAGCGCTCCAACGGCTCCATATCCATGAGCTGATCATTTAAAAAGCCTTCGATCCCATTGATCATTCCATATACGGTTCCGCATACATCTTCTCTGTTCAGAGCCTCATATACAACACCGTACAGGCTTGCATTTATTACGGCAGTCGGTCCGCCTGACTGCCCTACGATCACATTTTTCTTCATTGGTCTCCTCCTTAACACTTCATGTACCGATAAAACCGATATCTCTACTATATCTGAAAAAATTAAATTTTACAATGCTGCAGTTCAGTCTTTCTCGATTTCAGAGTTGTGAAAAAAATAAATTTGCGGTAAACTATACAGTAATCAACGATTATCTTACTTCAGGGAGGAAAAGTATGAAATATATATCATTTGCCATACCGTGCTATAATTCGGAAGCCTATATGGAAAAGGCGATCAACTCCATCCTCGTAGGCGGGGAAGATGTGGAGATTCTCGTAGTCAACGACGGTTCCAAAGACGGAACGCAGAAAATAGCCGAGAGATATCAAGAAAAATATCCCACTATCGTGAAAGCCATAAAAAAGGAAAACGGCGGACACGGAGACGCTGTCAACTGCGGACTGCAGCACGCCACGGGAAAATATTTTAAAGTGGTGGACAGTGACGACTGGGTAGACACAGATTCTCTCCTTAAGATTCTCGATGCGGTCAAAGGTTTTGCAGATGCTGACTCCGAGGTCGACATGGTCATCGCAAACTATGTATACGAAAAAGTCGGTATGGAACACAAGAAAGTGATACGATACGACAACGTACTTCCGGAGAATCAGATCTTCCGCTGGGACGATATCGGGCGCTTCCGGCTGGATCAGTATATTCTGATGCACTCCGTCATCTACCGCACAGAGATGCTCAAGCTCTGCCAGCTTGAACTGCCAAAACACACTTTCTATGTAGATAATATCTATGTATACTATCCGCTGCCCCATGTGCGCACGCTGTACTACCTGAACGTAGACTTCTACCGGTATTTCATCGGGCGCGAAGATCAGTCGGTCAATGAAAAGGTCATGATCAGCAGGATCGACCAGCAGCTTTTTGTCACAAAAACAATGATAGCGATGTACGAGCTTCGTATGATCACGAGTAAAAAACTCAGAAAATATATGATCAACTATCTGGCGATCATGATGACAGTCTCATCCATTCTGTGCATCCGTTCCAAAAAACAGGAAAATCTGGTCAAGAAAAAAGAGCTCTGGGATTATCTGAAACGGAAAGATTACAAGACTTATATCAAGATCCGCTACGGCATACTCGGACAGACCATGAACCTGCCGGGCCGCCCGGGCAGAAAGGTTTCTTCCCTCGCCTACAGCGTGGCGAGACGTCTGATCGGATTTAATTAAATGTATAAAATTGACAGCCATGACACATACTTTCCTTAAAATGAAAAAGGAGTGTGTATCATGGCTGTTAATTTTTCTGAAAGTATGACAAAAGAAAATCTCATGAGAGCTTTCGCCGGAGAAAGCCAGGCCCGCAACCGCTATACAATCGCGGCGGAACGGGCGGAGAAAGATGGAATGCTCACCATCGCAGAGATCTTCCGCTATACCGCCGATCAGGAGCGCGCCCATGCCGAACGCTTTTATGAGCTTCTGAAAGACCTGTCAGGACAGACAATCCATATCGACGGAAGCTATCCCGTAGACCAGCAGGAGAGCCTGCCTGAACTTCTGCACGCTGCAGAGCACAATGAACACGAAGAATTTGCCGATGTCTATCAGGCATTCGGAAATACTGCCCGGGAAGAGGGATTTCCAGAAGCGGCTTCCGCCTTCCATCAGATCGCGGAGATCGAGCATATCCATGAGCAGCGGTTTGCAAAACTGGCGGAAATGCTGGAATCAGGCTCATGGTATCAGCCGAAAACAACGTCCAGATGGATGTGCACAAACTGCGGATATATCCATGAGGGAAATCAGGCGCCGCCGGTATGTCCTGTATGCCGGCATGAGCAGGGATATTTCATTCCCTACGAAATGTCATGCTACCGGATCGACTGACCCTGCCCCTCACTGGCAGAGAACCAGTTTTTCTCCTGTCTGATATCCTTCCACGATCTTCTCTGTAAGGATAATCCCTGCATCAAAAGATGCAAATGTGACAGCACTGATGTTTCCGAACTTAGTGCTGTCTGCAAGTACATAACATATCCGGCACTGGCGTATGGCAGTCCTCTTCACCTGTGCCTCTCCTGCATCCGGCGTGGTAAATCCTTCATTTCTGCTGATGCCGTTTGTCCCGAAGAAGCCTTTCGTAAAATGATATCTTTCCAGAGTCTCCATGGCCTGGGCACCGATCACCGCCTCTGTGGAGCTCTTTAATTCGCCCCCTATAAGAAATACATGATTTCCCTGTGCGGCCAGTTTCTGCGCATGAGCAACAGCGTTCGTCACAAACGTGGCTTTCGTCCGGGCAAGAAATTCAATCATATATCCGGTAGTCGTCCCCGCATCCAGATAGACAAAGTCCCGGTCTTCAATCATCGCGACGGCACATCGGGCGATCCGGATCTTTTCTGCTTTCTGCACTTCCACCTTCTGGGCAACCGTAGGCTCCTGCGTAACAAAGGAGCCGTCACTTGTCACGGCTCCTCCGAATACTTTCGTCAGTCTGCCGGCTCTGTCAAGAGCCGTAATATCGCGGCGTGCAGTTGATTCGGAAATACCGAGAAGCTCTGTGATCTCCGCCACAGTGACGCTCTTCTTTTCATCCAGAAGAGCCAGTATCTTTTCATATCTCTGTTCTGATAACATAACAACCTCTTTATACTTGTATTTCCTCTATTGTACGCCATTTTTCCCGATTAATCCACCTTCTTCTTCAGCAGTCCCAGCAGCACTGCAGATATGACGGTCCCTGCCACCAGAGCCACAAGATACAGAAGAGCGTTGCCCACTACCGGGAATACGAAGATACCGCCGTGGGGAGCCATAAGTGTACAATTAAATGCCATGGACAATGCTCCTGCCGCAGCTGATCCTACGATGCACGCGGGAAGCACGTGGAGCGGATCAGAAGCCGCGAACGGAATGGCGCCTTCGGTAATAAACGCAAGTCCCATAATAAAGTTCGTAGGCCCGGCCTCTCTCTGTTCTTTTGTAAATTTATGTTTGAAGAGCAGTGTGGCAAGCGCGATTGCACACGGCGGTGTCATTCCGCCGATCATAACCGCTGCCATAATGTCATAGTTTCCTGCTGCGATGGATGCTGTGCCGAATACATAAGCCGCTTTATTGAACGGGCCCCCCATATCGATTGCCATCATGCCTCCGAGGATCAGCCCCACAAGCACCTTGCTTGTCTCGCCCATGTTGGAAAGACCTGTATTGAGCGCCGTATTGATAGCACCCATGATCGGCTCCACCACAAAATTCATCAAAAGTCCCATGATCAGGATACCAAATACCGGATAAAGCAGAACCGGTGCGATTTTCTCGATCGCCTGAGGCAGTTTTGCGCAGATCTTACGCAGGCCCAAGATAATATATCCCGCTGCGAATCCGGCTACAAGCGCGCCTAAGAATCCAGACTTTCCGCCGGATGCGATCATACCGCCCACAAAACCTACCGCCAGAGCCGGCCGGTCGCCGATTGCCATGGCGATAAATCCGGCAAGTACCGGCAGCATGAAACCGAATGCCGTATCGCCGATACCTTTAAAGAGCGCCGCCAGAGGGGTGATCGTTCCGAAATCCGCTCTCTGGTCAGCAGGCAGCGCGTTCAGATCTACCGAAAGCCCGTCGATCAGAAAAGCAATGGCGATAAGGATACCGCCCCCTACCACAAACGGGAGCATATGAGACACACCGTTCATAAGCTGTGTATAGATCTTATGTCCTATTCCTCCCGATTTTGCGCTTCCGGAAGAAGCTGAGGCTCCTTCTCCTGTCCCGTGATAGACCGGAACATTTCCCGATATCGCCTGTTCTACCAGTTGATCTGCCTTGCTGATCCCGTCGGAGACCTGGCACTCGATCACTTTCTTTCCATCAAAGCGTTCCATGGGCACCTGGGCGTCTGCTGCCACGATAATACAGTCCGCCTCACGGATCTCTTCATCTGTCAGCACATTCTTGGCACCGCCTGAGCCCCGGGTTTCTACTTTTATGAAACAATTTTTAGCTTTGGCCGCTTTCTCGATTCCCTCTGCAGCCATATAAGTATGTGCGATTCCAGTAGGACAGGATGTAACAGCAAGAATCTTAAAGTCCCCGGCCGCGTTCTCATTTGTATCCGCCAGGCGTTCGTCGATATCACTCTGCTCCTCATCCGCCTGGTCGACGATCTTCAGGAACTCATCCACGCTCTTTGCATTTCTCAGATTATCCGCAAAGTTTTCGTCCATCAGCAGAACCGACAGCTTACTCAGGACGTCCAGATGCACGTTGTCCTTTGTATTCGGCGCCGCGATCAGAAACATCAGTGTAACCGGCCGGCCGTCCAGGGAGTCAAACTCCACCCCGTCCTTTATGACCATGGCTGCCAGACCCGGTTTTGTCACCGCGTCACATTTTCCGTGGGGGATCGCAATTCCTTCTCCGATTCCTGTAGTACTCTCTTCTTCACGTGCATACACCTGAGCCCTGTATACCTCTCTGTCATTGATCTTTCCGCTCCTGACCATCAGGTCGATGATCTGGTCAAGCGCCTCGCTCTTTGTCTTCGGAGTTCCCGTAAGAGAAATGCTCCGCGCATCCAGCAAATCTGTGATCCTCATTTTCAAAACCTCTCTTTCATGATAACATTGCAGCCCACGCCATTCTCAAAGCCGCACTGACGGGCTGTCTGAGACTGAACTGCTGCTTTATATGATCTTCTGATACAGACTCATGATCTCGTCTTTTGTAGCGAGAAACTCCGAAAATGCACTGGCGCTTCCCGCCGCAACCCCCATATAAAATGCGTGTCTGTAATCTCTTTTCTCCATCCATCCGGCGGTAAATCCGGCCACCATGGAATCACCTGATCCCACTGCGTTTACAAGGACTCCTTTTGGCGCCGGGGCGTCATAGACGCTGCCGTCCTCCGCCACCAGCACCGCGCCCTCGCCGGCCATGGAGATCAGCACGTTTTTCGCCCCCATCTCCTGAAGTTTTCTGCCGTACGGGACGACCTCTTCCCGTGTCTTTAGTTCCACATCGAATATATCGCCCAGCTCATGGTTGTTCGGCTTAATGAGAAACGGATGATATTTCAGTACGTTCAGGAGAAGTTCTCCCGTCGCATCCACAACAAATGTAACACCCTTTCCTTCAAGCCCTTCCAGGATCCGGCTGTATATATCATCGGGCAGCGAAACCGGGATGCTTCCCGCCAGGACAAGTACGTCTCCCTTGCCCAGAACATCCAGCTTCTTCATCAGCTCCTCAGTCTTGGCCCTGCTGATATCCGGTCCCATCCCATTGATCTCGGTACCGTCGATACTTTTCAGTTTGACATTGATCCTTGAGATTCCATCCTCAATTCGGATAAAATCTGACCTCACCCCGATCTCCTCTACCTTACGGACGATTTCATCTCCTGTAAAACCGGCGATAAACCCGAGGGCTGTGCTCTCAATCCCGAGATTGGTAAGGATTGTAGAAACATTGATCCCTTTTCCTCCCGGCAGAAGCAGTTCCGAACTTGTTCGGTTCGTAAGCCCGAGCTTAAAATCATCGACAGAGACAATATAATCCAGAGACGGGTTAAATGTAACTGTGTAGATCATTTCATTCCCTCCATTTTCTTGTAACAGGTCAACCATCGGATGGTGCGGGCTGAACTGTTGTATTTCTTATTGTGGTTATATTATACATTCACATTCAGTCAATTTCAATCAGAATAATTCACATATTTCGTGATTGTTTTTGGTTGATTTTGCACAAATATGATTTTCTTCTAACTGTTCATTCTTATTTTTGACTGAAAATGCAGTTTCTAAACATTGATTCCGGCCGGTATGAAGACTTCCCATAAAATAGAAGCCGCCGCGTACGGGAAACCATGCAGAATTATCTGCCCATACAGTCTCCCGCCGCAGCGGCTTTCACTCTTTTATTCTATTTCTGAATGTCCATTACATATCCGTCAAGAACGCGCTCAGTTCATCAGATGAACACTCTTATCTCGTCACAATATCAACCGGCACATTGAAGATCTCTGCAACTTTAAGGATTGTATCGATGTGTCTTCCTGTAGCTGCTGCAAAGTGGTGTGTCGGTCCGCACTCGCTCCAGCGGTTCACAAACTCTCTTGCGCCGCAGGTAAAGCGTGTTCTCATGTTTGTATCGCCGAAAGAAAGGATCGGTCCCTCTTCGTTAACGCCCTCTGCCACTACAAATTTGAAGTGTCCGTCTCCGTCCTGTGTGATCGCAAGATATGTAACCGGGCCTGTGTACGGATAGAACTGTGTCAGATATCCGCCGCCTGTCTTGCCGTGGAATACCTTCACGATCTTCATAGTCGGTTTCTTACAGGAAATGTCAGCATCTCCGGATCCACTGTGTCCGATGATCGCAATATCATCATTGAAGTCGATGGAATACATTTCTGCAAGCTGGCCTGTTCCGGAGATCGTCTTTAAGATGCTCATTGCCATGGCAACCTTCATATCGCCCTCTACGGCGCAGGCTGTTCCCTGTTTGATCAGCATGGAGAATGCCGGGATGAGCATACTGTCAAGGACACCTGCCTTGCCCTGTGCAAATCCGTCATAGTGGGAAGCGATCAGACCAAGCTTCTCGTCTTTTACCCACTGCTCAAATGCAACCACGTATTTCGCCATCTCCCATACTTCCTCGATGCTTCCGCCGCCCTCGATATCAAAGGTATCAAGGATGTCCTGTGCCTTCGCGCGGATCGCGTCTTCGTCTGTAATATTGTCGGCGATCGCCCACATCTTCTCCCAGTCAAACTGCTTTGTATACAGGTGCATTCTTCTGTACAGGTTGGACTCATCGATATAGAGATCCATCATACCCGGATACGGTCTTCCGATCTGAGCGATGTTTGTGTCACGGAAGCTTCTTCTCACCTGAGCTGCACGGCACCAGTCTTCGATCTCTTTCTGTACAGCCGGATCTCCGCCCTCGACAACGCCTGTGATGACTGCGTGTCTCTTGCCGAATCTCTCAAGGTCTGCCACCATCTCGCCCACAGCTCCGCAGGCATAGCCTTCACCCAGCCATTTTGCGATATCTGTGTGGTCGTAATCCAGTGCTTTTAACTTCTGTACGTTTACAAGAACGACCGGCACATCCAGATCCTTAACAGCCGGAAGCATATTGTAGGATGTAGCGTATGTCAGAAGCTGCATAAATACAAGGTCAACGTCAGCTGCGCGGAACTTGTCGCCTGCTGCCTGTGACTGCTCTTTTGTTGTGACCATTCCTCCGTCAATAATCTCCACTGTATCCGGAAGTGTCTTTTTGAATGCATCATACTGTGCCTCAAACTCCGGCACCAGTGACGGGAACTGGGGCAGATATGCGCCCAGGGCGATAGAAAATACGCCTACTCTTGCTTTTGTCTCAACTAACATTTGAAATCCTCCTGTTTCTTATTTATTTCTCTGTCTTTTGACAGTGCTAATAATTACTCGTACATTTTTACATCAAATGACTCTTTCACACAGGTTCTTGCCTCCGGCAGACTTGCGAACACGCCGTCGTGAAGCATCTGCACGATAATATTTCCGATGGCAGTGGCCTCGGACGGTCCTGCTGAAACTTTTCTTCCGGTATATTTCGCTGTCAGCTCGTTTAAATATCCGGCATTGGAGCCGCCGCCCACAACATAGATCGTGCTGTACTTCTTCCCTGTGATCGCTTCGATCTCCTCTACAGTATCGCCGTAGCATTTCGCAAGGCTGTTGTAGATCACGGACGAGATCTCTCCCACGGTCTCCGGCACCTGCTGGTTCGTGTCGCGGCAGAACTTTTGTACAGCCTCGATCATGCTCTTCGGCGCAAGGAAACAGTCGTCATTACAGTCTACAATAGAGGAGATGGTCTCTTTGGAAGCCATCTCGCAGATCTCCGCGAATGACAGATCCTCAGTAAACTCTTTCTTCACAGACTGGATCATCCACAATCCCATAATATTCTTCAGATAACGGAATCTGTGATCGTATCCGCCTTCATTTGTAAAGTTTGCCTTCATGCTCTCCATAGAGCAGTCAGCCTCTTTCCTCTCAATGCCCATCAGAGACCATGTACCGGAGCTGATGTATACCGCATCGTCGTCGTTTGTCGGCACTGCAAGCACTGCGCTTCCTGTGTCGTGCGTTGCCGGCAGGACGACCGTACAGTTAAATCCTACCTCTTTCTGCACTTCCTCAGTAAAATCTCCCACTACCGTACCCGGCATGGACACCGGCAGGAACATTTTGGAGTTATATCCCAGCATATTGATCAGTTCATAATCCCAGTCATTGGTCTTCGGGCTGATCAACTGTCCTGTCGTAGCCTCCGTGTACTCATTCTTCTTCACGCCTGTGAGCAGGAAGTTGAAGTAATCCGGGATCATCAGGATCGTCTCCGCCTGTTCCAGATATTCCGGATGGGACTGTTTTACAGCCATAAGCTGATAGATCGTGTTGAAAATCTGTTTCTGGATGCCGGTTCTTGCATACAGGTCATCCTGGGGAATGACTTCATATACTTTCTCATCCATTCCCTCTGTGCGGCTGTCGCGGTATCCCACTGTATCGCCCAGAATGTTGTCGTCCTTATCGAGCAGAACATAATCCACGCCCCATGTATCGATGCCCATGGAAACCGGGATCTTGCCGATCTCTTTACACTTTCTGAGACCGTTTTTGATCTCCGTGATCAGACGCTCTACATCCCAGCACAGCGTTCCGTTCTTATTGTCCATTCCATTCGGGAAACGATACACTTCCTCGAGCTGCATCTTTCCGTCTTTCATGCTGGCGAGCATATGACGTCCGCTGGATGCACCGATATCAACGGCCAAATAATACTTTTCCATCTGTAAGTGCCTCCTTCTCTTTTTCTCTAGTTTTTATTATAATTGTCAAAAGCGCCCCAAAAAAGGACGCTATTTATATAAAACAGCGTCCTTATTTGCAATCTTTTGTTTATTTTAGGGTTCTTTTTTGCACTTTTCACAAAATCAATTCAGACATTTTGTACAAATTGTCCTCTGTACTCTTTCGGACTCATGCCGTACCTCTCCCTGAACTTCCGATAAAAATAGCTCGTATTGTCATATCCCACTGATTCAATAATGTCCGTTACCGGTATTTTACTGTTTGTCAAAAGATATACCGCCTGCTGCATCCTCTTCTCCTGAAGCAGCTCTTTATATGTCTTTCCCGTCCTGCGCCGGATCTCCCGGCTCAACCAGTACACATCATATCCCATCTGCCCGGCCAGCTCCGAGAGTGTCCCGTTCTTGTAATGTTCATTGATATAGCTTAAAACCGCAGCCGTAATCTCTGAATCATAGCTGGAACCGCCGGTCTCCATCTTGTCCATATAATTCAAAAGCTGAAGAAAAAGAAGCCCCATAGTGATCTGGGTGCAGCTTCTCTTATTGGAAGAATCATAAAAGATCGTCCACACCATATTTTCGATCAGGTTCTGGATGGGCAGGATATCCGCCACATGAAAATACATCCAGGACGTCTCGCCGTCCCTGCCTGAAAGCGCACCCACAAGAAAGTCCCTGAGCTGGTTTTCCTCATCTCCCATCATGGAAAACGCCGTATCAAGGAACTCCGGAAGAAGGATAAAATTCACTGCAATATCGTTCTTCCCCGCCGGCATGATCTCCTGTACCGCATTCTGGTTGAGGAACAGGAGGTCTCCCTGTTCCAGTACAACTTCATTTCCATTAATGATGTGCTTCGTACTCCCCTGGCACATATAGATCACTTCGATATAGTTATGGGTATGCTTCGGAAAATGTACGAATCTGGTATGCGGGCGAACCTGAATAAGCTTCCCCTTCTGGAGAAGCTTTCTGCTGTCTATAACCATATCCTTTTTTTCCGTGTATATCTGCTGGTCAATCTCTTTTCTTCCGTCAAGGATCTTCTGTTCCTCGTCCGTGATCACCGAAAGCTCTCTTAACAATTCTTCATGCATCCGCATCAATCTCTTTCGTCAGGTCCATGTATTCCTTCGCACTTCGGCTGCTCTTCTTATATGCCATAACCGGCGCGTTGTTGTCCTGGGACCACTCCACGCCGCTGTCCACACGGATATATGTATTAAATACTTTTACATCATCAAGCTCTTTGAGCGTTTCCAGTGTCTGTTTAAAATAGTTCTTTCTTGTATCTACTTTCGTGATCACAATACCGCCCAGTTTCAGGTCTGGTGCGATCTCCTTTACCTGCCCGAGAAACTCAAACATATTTCCCAGGCCGAACAGCCCCCACGGCGACGCCTCTACGGGAATGATGATCTCGTCCGACGCACAGAGAATATTCATCACCCATCCGCCAAGGGTGGGCGGAGCATCGATCAGCACATAATCATATGCTCCGGATTCCAGAATACTCTTAAGTCCTTTCTTCAGGATGTATTCTCTCTGCCATTTGGTAAACAGTTCATATTCAATGGAGCTCATCAGTGTAGAGGACGGGATCAGGTCAAGATTCTCATATCTTGTGTGGACAATATAATCTTTCAGGTCATCCTGCCGGCGGATCCCCTCATAGAGATTCTTCTCTCCCTGGGCGAATCCGAGCACAGTATCCTCATCAAAAAGAGAGAGGGAAAGATTCAGCTGCATATCCCCGTCGATGAGCAGGACTTTCCGCCCGAGCTGTGTCAGGCCGTATCCTACATTGGAACAGGTAGTCGACTTTCCGCTCCCTCCTTTATTATTTGCAAAACAGATCACCCTTGTAATCCCCGTCATTGCTGTCTGTCTCCTTTCATCCACTCAGTATGTGCCGGTTCCGGTCCGAAATTCTTCTCAATCAGAAGGCAGTACTCCTCGTACGCTTCCACCCCTTTAAAATTTTTCTCCAGTACATCGCGGATTCCTTTGTAATACCATGCGAGAGCGGATTTACTCTGCATCCGGAAACGCAGCCACAGCTCGTCTCCCATTACCGGGTAGTCCCTGTCAATATCACGCATATTAGAAAGCTTGTCCGCAAGCCCGATCATCTGCACTTCTATGGGGGCATCTTTCAGTCTCTGTATCGTGGCTCCTTTTCGTTCTTCCCAGCTCAGGGATTTATCCTCGCTTTCCTGAGCCACCATATCTGCAACTCTTCCGCCAAACCGGAGTTTCAGGATATCCCATGTGATTCCGCTGCAGTCCTCGATCGTATCATGAAGCACAGCCGCACAGATCACTTCCTCGTCCTTTGTCATTGTCGACACGATGTCCGCCACCTCGATGGGATGGACGATATAGGGCCGTCTTGTCCCCTTCCGAAACTGTCCTTCGTGTGCCTTCGTCGCAAACTCCATCGCGTCATCTATCATGTCTTACCCTCCGCAGAGACCTGCTCATCCCGCAGACAGAACCGCTGCAGGAATGATTTCTTTTCCGTATGCCAGTTGTTATGTAAATTTTAACACAAGGAGAGGGCAAGTACAATGAAAATGTGGTATAATGATTGCGCAAAGCGCAATCCAGACCGACATAGTCGGCCTGCCCTGCTATGCAGGGATTATACCGGCAACCCACGGCTTGAGAAGTAAATGGCGCTAAAGCGCCGCTTCCTTTTCTGCGCACGTGGTATACTATTTCCAAAAGGGGAACAGACAGGAGGACCAGATGGAAAGGAAAAATATTCTGATCACCGGCTCTTCCAGAGGCATCGGCCGTGCGTGTGCTCTTGCCTTTGCGAAAAACGGCTGGTATGTATTTATAAACTGCAGAAGTTCTCTCGACCAGTTAAAAGAAACCGAAAGCATGATCCTTGCATCCGGCGGCGCCTGTACTATGCTCCCCGGAGATGCAGGGAACCCTGACGATGTACGTGCAATGTTCGATAAGATTTCCTCATTGTGCGGCGGGCTGGACGTACTTGTCAACAATGCCGGATGTGCTTATTTCGGATTGTTAAGCGATATGACCGATGAAGACTGGCGGTGCGTAATTGACACGGATCTGTCCTCTGCTTTCTACTGCTGCAGGGCGGCGATCCCTTATATGGTTTCCCGCAAAGCCGGAAAGATCATCAACATTTCATCCATGTGGGGAACTTACGGTGCATCCTGTGAAGTCGCCTATTCTGCAGCCAAATCAGGTCTGCACGGTCTGACAAAAGCACTGGCGAAAGAACTGGCGCCCA
This sequence comes from uncultured Ruminococcus sp., assembly GCA_904377845.1. GTDB lineage: Bacteria > Bacillota > Clostridia > Lachnospirales > Lachnospiraceae > Mediterraneibacter. The sequence continues at coordinate 35,978 of CAJFGR010000008.1, forward strand.
GCAATATACAGGTAAATGCGCTGGCCTGCGGTGTGATCGATACGGAGATGAACGCAAGGCTCACTCCGGAAGAGCGTACCGCACTGGAAGACGAGATACCGGCAGGAAGATACGGCACTCCCGGAGAAGCCGCTCAGGCAGTGCTCATGCTGGCCGAGGCGCCGGCTTATCTGACCGGACAGATCATCGGACTGGATGGAGGTATATAAATGATAGATGTAAATGATCTGACAAAAATTCCCACCGACTGTTCTCTGACCGAGTTTGTGGGCACGACTGTTCTCGATACGATCGGGCTTGTCATCCCCGGGATCGATGTTTCTCTTCTCGGGCAGATGCAGCTGAAGAAGCCTTACAGAAGTCTGGGACTGATCAGCTCACGCACAGGAGCTGCCGGACAGATCAATGCAGTGGATGAAGCGGTGAAATCAACTAATACGGAGGTCGTGTCAATAGAACTGCCCCGGGACACCAAGGGATGGGGCGGACACGGATGCTTTATTATCATCGGTGGAGATAATGTATCCGATGTACGAAGAGCTGTGGAGATCTCACTTGAATATATAGAAAAATATGCCGGAGAACTGTATATCAGCCAGGCCGGCCATCTGGAATTTACTTACTCGGCAAATGCTGATCAGGCGCTCAACATGGCGTTTAACGCGCCCGTCGGAAAACCGTTCGGTTTCTTCTGCGGTTCGCCCGCAGCCATCGGTCTTGTCATGGCTGATCTTGCAGTCAAAGCGTCACCGGTAGAAGTGATCCGGTATATGACGCCGGATCAGGGCACCAGCCATTCCAACGAAGTAATCGTTGCAGTAACCGGCGACGCTTCCGCTGTAAAAAATGCGGTTCTGACAGCCCGAGAAACCGGATTAAGGCTGCTGGTATCTATGGGAAGCTATCCTGAGACGCCGTCAAAACCGTTTCTCTGATATCAGCTTGTTATACAGGATACCCTTTTTCAGCATATAAATGATTTCAGGCAGTTATCTCCAGACGATATCTGCCTTTTTTCTTGGCGCTGTTCTTTTATATGTAACTGCAGGATATCCGATAAGCATACAGGATGTAAGATGCCTCTCCGGGATGCCCAGCCATTCTTTCAGTTTCGGGGACGCCTCTATGATCCGCTGCAGATATCCGCTGTAAAGGACACCCGCGCCCTCTGCCACGGCCATAGTCTCCATGTTTGCCGCCGCAAGTCCGCCGTCCAGCGGATTGTCTGAAACGACCATGATACAGGACGGAGCATTGAAAAACAGCTGGTCAGCAGCATGATCTTTCTTCCAGCGCCGGTACATGAACTTAAACAGCATTGCATATTGGGGCATTTCCCCCTTCATCCGCTCAGCCAGTTCAGGAATCTCCTCCCACAGAAGTGTCTTAAACTCCTCCAGTTCTTCCTTTAATACAATAAATCGGCAGGACTGGCTGTTCTTCGCTGTCGGGGTATATCTGCCCGCCTGCAGTATCTTCTCCATTTTCTCTTTTTCCAACGGCTGCTCTCTGTAAGAGCGGATACTCCGTCTGAACTTCACCGCACGCAGGAACCGATCCGGATCTATAGAAAATCCATTTTTATCGTACACTTCGACATCATCCATATCATACTCAGGAATCGTCACCGCCGCCCGGGGACAGACAGCAACACAGTGTCCGCACTCGATACACTCCGGTGTATATACCGCCTTTTTTTCTTCAAGTTTCAGCTTGCCCGCGGGGCAGTCTTTCACACACAGCCCGCATCCGATGCATTTTTCTTTGTCTATTGTGATCATAATCAGAGCCTCCCATATATATCTTTTGGAACATACGCTTTTACCTGAATCCCTTCCGGAACATACTCTTCTGAGATGAGCTGTCCCCGGCTGCGTATCAGCTGGATCTTTCCCGCCTCTGAGTAATCATACAGTCTCTCAATATAAATCTGGTCTCTCCGTAGAATTTCCAGAAGAGCCTTTTTGAGTTCTTCCAACCCCTGACCGGTCTTTGCCGAGGTGGGTATGGAATAATCCGCCTGAAAATCACGCTGTCTGCCCGGATGTTCCAGTCTGTCCTGTTTGTTAAAGAGAGTCACAACCGGGCGGTCCTCCACGCCAAGCTGGCGCAGCGTGTCATACACGACGTACATCTGCTCATCCATCCGGGGATTCGACGCATCCACTACATGAATAATAATATCCGCATACTTTGTTTCCTCAAGCGTACTTTTAAATGCTTCCACCAGATGGTGTGGAAGTTTCCGTATAAATCCTACCGTATCTGTGAGCAGAATTTCCTGAGTATTATCCAGCGTCAGAGCCCGCGTTGTTGTATCCAGCGTAGAAAACAGCATGGCATCTTCCAGAATCCCTGCGTCTGTCAGAGCATTTTCGATACTGCTCTTACCTGCGGAAGTATACCCGACCAGTGCAGCCACTTTCATTCCCGACTGCCTTCGCTGTGACCGGATCAGCTCACGGTGTTTCTCTACATCCCTGAGATCCCGTTTCAGTCTGCTGATTCTCTCCCGGATCAGACGACGGTCCATCTCCAGCTTTTTCTCTCCCGGACCCCTCGTCCCGATTCCGCCGCCCAGACGGGAGAGCGACCTTCCAAGTCCGGTCAGACGGGAAGCACGGTATCTCAGCTGAGCCAGCTCCACCTGAATCTTTCCCTCACCCGATAAAGCACGAGCCGCAAAGATATCAAGTATCAGAAGAGTCCGGTCGATGATCTTGCAGGACAGTTCCGCTTCCAGATTTCCGAGCTGGACGCTGGTCAGTTCATCGTCACAGATGATCCCGTCAGCCTCTGTCTCCCAGAGCATATCTTTTAACTCTTCCAGTTTGCCTTTACCGACATATGTCGCCGGATGAGCGCTCTCCCTCGCCTGGATCATCCGCCCCGCGACTTCTGCGCCGGCAGTCCTGGCAAGCTCGCCCAGCTCGTCAAGGGAACACTCTGCCTGATCCGGATTTCCGGTAGCAATTCCCACCAGTATTACTTTTTCCTCGATATGTTCTGTCTCATGCATATATCTGTCTCCTTTTCGCCAGCCGGCTGCAAATAAAAATTTCTTTTCATCTATACTTCCAAACTGCTAAGCAAGGCGGATCACAAACACCGGCAGCGGCGGATCGTTTCTCCTGTTATAGTAGCTGTGGACGATCACCAGCCAGTATTTTGTATCCAGCCCTTTCAAGTAAGCAAGAAGAGTATTTTTCTCCTCATATCCCGTGTCACCGCCGCTGTAGATACACAGGCTCATAACCCCGCCTGTCTTCAGAAGGCCCAGTCCCTCCTGCACTGCCTTCAGGCTCGTCCGGGACCGTGTCGCAACTGAGTGGTCTCCGCCCGGCAGATAGCCGAAGTTAAACATAATAACCGCTGCCTGGTCTTTTACATAATCCGCCATCTTTTCGTGACCGTCGCAGATCAGCACCGCCTGGTCTGCACAGCCTGCCCGTTCCAGGCGTATCCGCGTCTGCTCCACTGCTTCTCTCTGAATGTCAAATCCGTAGACCCTGCCGGTTTTCCCGACACTGCGGCACAAAAATTCTGTATCACAGCCTTTCCCGCAGGTCGCATCAATACAGTGGTCGCCTTCATGGATATATTCTCTGAGAAAATGGTGACAATATTCCGTGATCTGATATTTTTCTCTTATACTCATGATATTACACTTTTCTCCCCAAAGTATCCGGCACCCGGAAAGTCCCGGCAATTCTTCCAAAAGTACCGGGCAACTTTTGAAAAATTGCCCGGTACTTTTATCACTTCTTATACATTAACGAGTCTCTAAAAACTCTGCTTCTTTCTGTACTGCCTCATCATCGGGATGGTCCTCCAGATACTCTGTCACTTTCTGCCTGGCACTTTCCCAGTCCGCCTGCTGTTCATAACAGATAATCTCATTATACTTCATCTCCTGTACAAGCTCCGCATCCGCCTTGTCCGCTCCGTCAGATGTGCTTGTCAGCGCCAGACCCGACTGGATGTACTCAAGAGCCGACTCATAATCTTCTGTCTGCATTGCACAGATTCCCATCAGATTATACATCTGGATTGTCTGCTCTGCACCATTGTCTGCTGCATTGCGAAACGCCTCAAGTGCATTTTCATAATCTTCCATCTCATAATAGGTCATACCAAGCCCCCGGTATCCTTCCGCCGCGTCACCACCGCCGCTCTCAGTCATCTCCTGAAAGTCAGCCAGCGCCTCTTCATATTCTCCCTTTTCGAGAGCGTCAACCCCCGATTTCTGAAGGCTGCCGCAGCCCCCGATCATACCTGCTGCCACCACAGATGCAGCCAGCATTGTTATCCATCTTTTCTTCATTTTAATTCACACTCCCCGTTCCGGATACTGCATCATCCAGAATGAATTTAATATATTGATCAACATGACCGCCATATCGGCAATGATCGCGTTCTGCATTGTGACGAATCCGAAGAACGCCAGAATAATCAGCAGCACTTTCATGCCGATCGCAAAGATCATGTTCTGCTTTACTGATCTCAATGTCGCTTTGGCTATCCGGATTGCCTTAATAATTCCGGAAGGCTCGTCCTCCATCAGGATGATATCGGCTGCCTCCAGCGCCGCATCTGCACCCAGGCCGCCCATCGCAATACCGATATCCGCCAGCGTCAGAACCGGCGCATCATTAATGCCGTCTCCCACAAAAGCGAGTTTTTCGCTTTCCATCTGGTTCTCACGGAACTCTTCCAGCAGTGATACTTTATCCTCCGGCATCAGGTCTGAATATACACTTTCAATTCGAAGTTTTGATGCCACCTCTTCAGCCACCTGTTCATTGTCCCCGGTGAGCATAACCGTTGCAAGATCTTTTTTATGCAACCAGCGGATCAGTTTTTCCGCGTCCTGCCGGATAATATCCGAGATCAGTATGTAGCCCGCATATCTTCCGTCTACGACTATATAGACAACTGTACCTGCATCCGGTACTGCCTGGTAGGAAACGCCCTGCCGGTTCATAAGTCTTGTATTACCCACACATACGTCTCTGCCGTCCACTTTTGCCCGGACACCGTATCCGGGCTGTTCTTCAACATCCGTCACTCTCGCCGTGTCTGCCTTCCGGCCGTATGCTTCCTGCAGTGACAGGGCGATGGGATGATTGGAATAGGATTCTGCCAGAGCCGCCAGCTCAAGCAGCGCATCTTTGTCCATTTTCCACGGAACAATCTCACGCACATGGAAGACGCCTTCTGTCAGTGTGCCTGTTTTATCAAATACAAATGTATCGACTTCTGTCAGATCCTCCAGAAATGCGCCGCTCTTTATCAGCACTCCCTGTTTTGACGCAGCGCCGATGCCTCCGAGAAACGCCAGCGGTATGGATACCATCAGACCGCAGGGGCAGGCTGCCACCAGAAGAACAAGCCCCCGGTAAATCCACTCCACCTTCGACTCAGCAAACATCAGCGGCGGAAGAATCACAGTGAGAAGAGCAATCAGAATAACAATAGGTGTATAATACTTTGTAAACTTATCCGCAAAACGAACGCTCTGTGATTTCTTGTCATTGGCGTTCTCTACAAGCCGCATAACCTTTGCTGCTGCAGAGTCATTGTACAGCCGGACAACTTTCGCTTCTAATACACCGTTCAAATTGATACAGCCGCTGTAAAGTCGGTCTCCGGTCTTTACCGCCCTCGGCCGGGATTCTCCCGTGAGCGCCTTCATATCGACTGTTCCGTTTCCCGCCGTCACAACCGAATCAACCGGAATCTTTTCGCCCGGTCTGAGAACAATCACCTGACCGAGCTCCAGCTGATGCGGCGAAACAATCTTCTCCGTATTCTCCAGCTTCAGATTGGCATATTCGGGCCGGATATCAATAAATTCGGCAATCGACTTCTTAGTTCTGCCTAAAGACAGTTCCTCCACAAACTTTGAGACCTGATAGAACAGCATCGCCGCCACCGCCTCTTTATGTCTGTCGATGGCAAAGGCACCCGCCGTAGCTATAATCATGAGCAGATTTTCATCCAGAAACTGTCTCCGGAGAATCTTTTTAATCTGTTCCCAGTATGTACTCAGTGACAGAACCGCATATGCAGCCAGAAACAGCACTGTCTCTCCCTCCGGCGGAACTGTCCAGTATGACACGGCCGCCCAAGCAATAATATAGAGCAAAAGACCTGTGCCGATCTCAATCCCCTTTTTTCTTGCCTTATCCGTCATCACTTTTTCCTTTGGCTTTCATAAACTTTTTCTTCAGATATACAGTATAACGAAAATCTCCGACTGCTTCAACATATTTTATAAAGAGGAGATAAATCTTAAGGATTTTTTACAATTTTCGCCATTATTCATTATTTTCTTCAAAATATACTATGCTTGTGGTAGAATAAAGTAAATTTATTTTTCATCAATAAATACAGAAAAAGAGGGGGTGGATCATGCTAGGGAAAAAATGCAGCTTGTGCGGAGGTCCTCTGGTCAATAACCGCTGTACATTATGCGGTCTGGATAATTCCATCTGCGACAGAGAAGCTTCCAGAGGCTCGGATGCCGTGTCAAAGCAGGGGCGTTCTCCTTCTATGGAACCGGTTTCCCGGGATGTCTCGTCCACGCGTAAGCAGAAAGCCGACCCGTCTGTGCCGCCGAAGAGCAGAGTACGCCAGAGCAGTACAGTCTCCACGGTCAGACAGTCTTCGGCCGGAACACCGTACAGCCCTGCAGCCAGGGGACAGAACCAGAAGCAAAAAAGCCGGCTTATATGGATTATTATCATAGTCGTTATCTTGTTCGCAGCACTTCCTGCGCTGACAGATCTGGGCAGTACAATGTTCGAAGATATTTTCGGATCATACTCATCCGACTCTTACAGCTTGGAGGATTCCTATTCTGACGACTGGAGCATTGATGATTATACATATGACCCTTACAGTTATGTGACCAGGGAAATTCCTGCCGAAGGAGATCCTTACGAAGTCTTGCTGGGGAATGGCATCTATAAAGTAGGTGTACATATTCCCGAAGGTGTTTATCGGGCGGAGCTGGCGGAGGGGACCGGATCCATTCAGATCCGGGATGAGGAAAACAGCATCTTCCACTCCGTGTATTTTGGAACTGACGAGGAATACAATGAGGTCACAGAGGACGATGATATCCGTCTGTATAACGGAGCCGAGCTGGAGATTGACAGCAATGTTATCCTGCGTTTTACAACAGATAACGCACAACCTCTGACAGAAGAGCCGTCGGCAAATCCGCTCACCGAATCTGTTACAGTGGAAGAAGGTACCTATACAGCCGGGGACGGAGAGATTCCGGAAGGGATCTTTGATATTTCCGCTATAGATATTTCAGAAGGCGGAAACGGTTATGCCAGCATTACGCTTGTCTATCCTGACGGCACTTCCTCCTATCTGTGGGCAGACAGTCAGGATTTCACCGTCACCACAGAGGACTTTACAAATGCCAGTGTGAAAAACGTTGTAATTCCTGACGGCACGGAGGTATCAGTAGAATACGGCGATACTGTTTTCACACCGAGCGAAGGATACTATGATGTGGATTTTGCCCGATACAACGGGTATTAAATTTACATAAAATTTTTTTCAGAAAGGAGATACTGTATGGCATCTGATATTCTGGTGCTTTCACCGTCTACGCTGAATCTGATCTGGCTCGGTCTCTTTATTGTACTGCTTATAATTGAGCTGTTCACGGTCGGGCTGACGACGATCTGGTTCGCCATAGGCTCTCTTGCAGCAATGGCGGCAAATACGCTGGGTGCCAGTCTTATTATCCAGCTTATTGTATTTCTCGCAGTGTCCGTCTTACTTTTGGTCTTCACAAGGCCCTGGGCTGCAAAACACCTCAACCAGAACCGCCTGAAAACCAACTACGAGAGTAAAATCGGAGAGATCATAAAGATCACAGAGCGGGTCGATAATCTGAAACAGACGGGCAAAAGCATTGTGGACGGACAGGAATGGACAGTCCGCTCCCAGAGCAGCAATGATATACTGGAAAAAGATGAGCTGGCAAAAGTCATCGCTGTTTCAGGCGTAAAATTAATTGTAGAAAAATATAAGGGGGATCCATCATGAACGCAGCATTTATTGGTATAGGAACAATACTTTTCCTGATCGTACTGGTCATCATCGTACTTATCCTGATCTCATGTGTCAAAATCGTACATCAGGCACAGGCAGTCGTTGTTGAACGCCTCGGAGCATATCTCACAACGTGGAACACGGGCCTGCACTTCAAGCTGCCGATCGTTGACCGCGTGGCAAGACGCATTGATCTGAAGGAACAGGTCGTAGACTTCCCGCCGCAGCCCGTGATCACAAAAGATAACGTAACCATGCAGATCGACACTGTAATCTTTTATGTCATTACCGACCCGAAAATGTTCTGCTACGGAGTGGCAAGCCCGATCGTGGCGCTGGAAAACCTGACGGCAACTACTCTCAGGAATATCATCGGCGACCTTGAACTTGATGAGACTCTCACATCACGCGAGACGATCAACACGAAGATGCGCGCAGAACTGGACCGCGCGACGGATCCGTGGGGAATCAAAGTAAACCGCGTAGAGCTCAAAAATATCATCCCGCCGACTGCGATCCGCGATGCAATGGAGAAACAGATGAAGGCAGAACGCGAGAGACGTGAAGCCATCCTGCGCGCAGAAGGCGAAAAGAAATCTACCGTGCTCGTGGCAGAAGGCCAGAAAGAGTCCGTGATCCTCGAAGCAGAAGCCGCAAAACAGGCAGCAATCCTGAAAGCCGAAGCTGAAAAAGAGAAAATGATCCGTGAGGCGGAAGGTGAGGCGGAAGCCATCATGAAAGTACAGCAGGCTACAGCCGACGGTCTGAGATTCTTAAAAGAAGCCGGAGCCGATAACGCGGTCCTGACGCTCAGAAGTCTCGAAGCATTCGAGAAAGCTGCCAACGGCAAAGCCACCAAGATCATCATCCCTTCAGAAATACAGGGAATCGCAGGGCTGGTCAAATCCATCACGGAAGTGGCGGCTGACGATGAAAATAAGCAGGCGTAATCCTACATAATAAGACGGCCGGGAGATATTTAATCTCCCGGCCATTCTCTTGGCACATTCTTTTTCATCAGCTCTAACCTTCGGTTCCGTTGGCCTGAAGTTTGGGCTGTTCTTTCCTGTTTCCGATCACATTTTCCAGCACATCGTCCATATTGTCTCTGTTTTCCTGCTGAAGGATGCACTCCTGAATCGCCTCGTTAAGCGAGAGCATTTTCTCATCCAGTTCCGATACCATCTTCGCACATTCACGCAGATCCCGGCTGATATATTCCGGAGCATTGCCTTCGAATTTATAATAGATCTTATGCTCCAGGCTTGCCCAGAAGTCCATGGCAATCGTCCGGATCTGGATTTCCACTTTCGTGTCCACTACACTGTCCGACAGAAAGATCGGAACCGACACGAGCATATGATAGCTCTTATAACCGCTCTCTTTCGGGTTCTTTATGTAATCTTTGATCGAGAGCACCTTGAGATCGCTCTGATTTCCGATCATCTCGGCTAAGCGGTAGATATCCGACGTAAAAGAACAGATCAGTCTTACACCTGCAATATCATTAATATATCTGACCATATTTTCAATTGAAGTCTCATATCCGTAGCGCTTCAGCTTTTTGACGATACTCTCCGGCGTCTTGATCCGGGTTTTGATATGCTCGATCGGGTTATACTGATGTACGTGCTGGAACTCATCATTTAAGATCTCCAGCTTTGTGCCCACTTCTTTCAAAGCTGCATTATAAAGGAAAATAACTGTCTTCCAGCTGTCGACGTCTTCGTAGCTCTTGAGTGCAGCCTCAACCTGTTGTTCACCTCTCATCACGAATAGCCCCCATTGGTTATTTTGTTGCTTATAAGTATACCATATTTTGTGTTTTCTGTTAACCGAGTTCGCTCTTTTTTAATTCATTTTTAAGATTGTCAGCAGTATACTATTCCAGTTTCATATCACCGAAATGAATCCATTTTTTCTTTCTCATAAATTCAGATATAAGCAGTGTAATCACAGCCGGGAGAACGAACTGGATCAGGATGATCTTCACAAGCACGATCATCTCTGCTTCTGACTGCGTCATCACCTGCCATGTCATCAGGGGTCCTACAAGCCCCGCCGTTCCCATACCGGATCCGGTAGCATTGTTCGTCATATGGAATACCATTGTCGATACCGGGCCCAGTATTGCACTGGACAGGATCGGCGGGATCCATATCTGTGGATGCCTCACGATATTGGGGACCTGCAGCATAGATGTTCCGATTCCCTGAGAGAGCAGGCCGCTGAATTTATTTTCCCGAAAGCTGGCCACTGCAAATCCGATCATATTGCAGCAGCATCCCACGGTCGCCGCACCTGCCGCCAGCCCCGAGAGATTCAGGATCACGCCCAACGCCGCGGAACTGATCGGCAGGGTCAGAATCATTCCCATCAGTACCGATACCACAATCCCCATGACTAGGGGCTGCTGTTCCGTACCCCAGTTGATCAGTGAACCAAGCCATGACATAAATCCGGAAATCGGCGGACCTGCCAGAAGACCCACTGCCGATCCCGCACCGATACATACAAGCGGAGTCAGAATAATATCCAGTCTTGTCTTTCCGGAGATCAGTATACCGATCTCAATCGCAATATAGGACGCCACAAATGCTCCGAGAGGTTCGCCCGGCCCCGAGAGTACAAGGTTTCCTCCCGAAAGTATATCACCTGACATGACATCTCCCGCGAATGCTCCGATCATTCCTACTGCTGCAGCTGATACGATGACCAGATGCCCCGCATCCAGTTTTCGTGCCACACCTGCACCGATACCCGCGCCGGTCAGTCCTGCCGCCACTTTTCCCAAAGTGAATATCAGATTTCCGATATTTCCGCCGCAGTATGTTCCGATCTGCTGGATGATTGTACCTATGATCAGAGTAGCAAACAGCCCCTGGGCCATACCGGTCAGTCCGTCAATAAATATTCTGTCCAGAAGTTTCTTCATATGTATCCCCTTTCCGCCTGTCGCCGTTTCTGTACTCCCTGTCATTTCCACTCTTTTATTAATATAGCAAAAACCTCAGGCTCGCACAACCTTGCACTTTTGGATTTTCCGAATGACTTTTCGACTTCGCTGTGCTAGAATAGCAGTTATGAAAGGAGCTGTGTATTATGTTCCGTTTATGGGGAAAAGAATTTAAAGATAATAGAATGTTAAGAGACACCGTCATCTGTGATGAGACAGACGATACCCGCACCCACAAAATATTCAATGCTCTGGATGAGATCTGCTATCAGTTTGACCTGAGCAAACCGATCTGGCTGGACTCCACGATTGCTGAATTTAAGAGACACGCAAAAGCAAGATTCTATCAGGATAACTTTGTGGATTCCATCGATTTTGATTATCTGGAGATACAGATAATTGAGGAATAATTTAGTTCTATGATTGTAAAAGCCGGAAACGACGAACGTTTCCGGCTTTATTTACAGCAGATGACGGGAATCGAACCCGCCTCCCCAGCTTGGGAAGCTGGTATTCTACCGATGAACTACATCTGCATCAGCACGTTAAGAATTATAACGCGCTTTTATTGAAATTGCAAGACCTTTCTCAGTCGATCTGCCAGTCGATCGGCTCGATTCCGTGGCTCTCCAGAAAGGCATTCGTCTTGCTGAACGGCCTGCTGCCAAAAAAGCCGCGGAAAGCCGACAGCGGGCTCGGATGAGGAGCCGTCAGGATCAGATGCTTCGGATTATTGAGCATCGCTTTCTTTCTCTGAGCCGGGGTTCCCCACAAGATAAACACGATCGGCCTGTCCTGACTGTTCAGCGCCATGATTGCCGCATCGGTAAACTCTTCCCAGCCGATTCCCCGGTGGGAATTTGCCTGATGGGCACGCACGGTAAGCACTGTGTTCAGCATAAGCACGCCCTGCTCTGCCCATTTCGTCAGGCAGCCGTGGTTCGGTATCGTACAGCCCAGATCATCGTGGAGCTCCTGATAAATATTCACAAGAGACGGGGGAATATCCACACCTTTCTTCACCGAGAAGCACAGCCCGTGCGCCTGTCCGTTATTGTGATACGGATCCTGTCCCAGAATAACTACCTTTACGTCTTTCAGCGGCGTCAGATGAAAAGCATTGAAGATGTCCTCCGCCGGCGGGAAGATCAGATGTGTCCTGTATTCCCTGTTCACCGTTTCAAATAACTTCTTGTAGTAGGGTTTAGAAAACTCCCCTTTCAGCGCTTCGTACCAGTCTCCGTTCAGGCCTGCCATAATCACGTTCCTCTTTTCTTTCCGGATCAGTCAAATAATCCGGGTATTTCGAATCATTTCTTCCACATAAAAATTAGTAACAGTTCAGTCATAGAACTGTTACTAATTTTACCATTGCAATGGACACTTTGCAATTCATTTATTCAGCCATCTGATTGAGGCGGCCTGATGAGATCACAGTCTCACCGGCACTCCCTCACTCTGAAGGTATTCTTTCACCTGCCGGATCTCCAGTTCTTTATAGTGGAACAGGGAAGCCGCCAGCGCCGCATCCGCCTTTCCGACTGTCAGAGCTTCTTTAAAATGCTCCAACGTACCTGCGCCGCCGGAAGCGATGACCGGGATGGATACATTTTCAGCGATTGTGCGCGTCAGCTCCAGATCATAACCGGCTTTCGTACCGTCGCAGTCCATGCTGGTGAGCAGGATTTCTCCCGCGCCAAGGCGTTCTACTTTCATCGCCCACTCTACCGCGTCAATGCCCACATCAATGCGTCCACCGTTCTTGTAAATATTCCAGCCGGATCCGTCCTCTCTTTTCTTGGCGTCAATTGCCACAACAACGCACTGGCTTCCAAATTTATCCGCCGCGTCGCTGACCAGTTCAGGAGTGTTGATTGCTGAGGAATTGATCGAAATCTTATCCGCGCCTTCTCTTAAAATAGCACGGAAATCATCCACCGTTCGTATCCCGCCGCCCACTGTAAACGGGATAAATACACATTCAGCCACTTTACGCACCATATCGATGACTGTTCCCCGGTTGTCGGATGATGCTGTTATATCCAGAAATACAAGCTCGTCTGCGCCGGCTTTATCATATGCTTTAGCGATCTCCACCGGATCTCCCGCGTCTTTAAGGTCAACGAAGTTGACTCCTTTTACTACTCTTCCCCCGTTTACATCAAGGCAGGGAATGATTCTCTTTGTAAACATATCGTTTCCCTCCTACAGTTCCACAAAATTTTTCAGTATGTGCAGGCCCACGTCACTGCTCTTCTCCGGATGGAACTGGCACGCAAACACATTGTCTTTCTCTACAGAGGCATGAATATGCGTGCAGTAATCCGTGGATGCCTTCACAATCTGCGCATCAGCTGCTTTCAAATAATAGGAGTGAACGAAGTAAACATAAGCGCCTTCTGCAACTCCGCGGAACAGCCTTCCGTTATTCTCCAGATGAAGCGAGTTCCATCCCATATGCGGGATCTTCATCCCTTCTGTTTCCGGAATTTTCAGGATCTCTCCTTTCAGGATCCCAAGCCCCTCCACGCCCGGAGCCTCATCGCTGCGCTCAAAGAGGAGCTGCAGTCCGAGACAGATCCCGAGGAAGGGCGTTCCCTGATCTGTAACCTGTCGGATCACGCTCTCCAGTCCTCTTTCACGTATCGTAGCCATCGCATCTCCGAAAGCGCCTACACCGGGCAAAATCACCTTATCAGCTGACAAGATCGTCTCTTTATCTCCGGTCACTTTTACCTCCTGGCCAAGAAAGAGCAGCGCTTTTTCCACACTCTTTATATTCCCCGCATCATAGTCAATGATCGCTATCATCCTTTTCTCCTCCGCTTCTGTTTCCGAAAATATAACGGCTTATTTTTCACTGTTTCCGATACCGGTCTTGACCACCGGGATCGGCGTATCATCCACTGCATCCAGATTATTTGCGTATTTTTTCGTTTCTTTCACAATAACCGGTGAGAGCAGCAGAACCGCGATCAGGTTCGGGATCGCCATAAGTGCATTCAGTATATCCGCAAGCAGCCATACAAGATCAAGTGCCAATATAGGCGCGATCAGAGCGACAGCTATGTAAAGCACTCTGTACGGGATCAGACCGAATTTCCCCGCAAAATATTCCACACATCTCTCTCCGTAATATGCCCAGCCGAGGATTGTTGAATATGCAAAAGTGATAATGCCGACAACAAGGATAAACGGTCCGAAATACGGAATCTGTGAAAATGCCATTGTCGTAAGCTGCCCGCCGTTGTCAACTGTTCCGAGAAGCTCCGGATTTTTCAGCATGGTTGATACAAGCACGAGACCTGTCATCAGGCAGACCACAACTGTATCCCAGAATGTTCCTGTGGAAGAAACCAGCGCCTGGCGGACCGGATTTCTGGTCCTTGCCGCCGCAGCCGCGATGGGAGCAGAACCCATACCTGACTCATTAGAAAAAAGTCCTCTGGCAACTCCGTACTGGATCGCGTAGCGGAGACCGCCGCCGACAAGACCGCCGACGATCGCACCCTGATCTGCGAATGCAAGCTGGCAGATCGTGCTGATCGTAGGAATGATATATTCATGGTTGATCCCCAGGATAATGATACATCCGATCACATAGAACAGCGCCATAAACGGAACCAGTTTCTCACATACACTTGCGATACTCTTGATGCCGCCGAAAATAACAAAAGCTGTCAGAACCGCAATAACTACACCGACGATCCAGGACGGGATCCCCAGATTTGTATTAACGACCTCTGCGATAGCATTTACCTGAGTAGCGCACCCGATACCAAAAGAAGCAAAGCCAGCGAAAACTGCGAAGATCATACCGAGCCATTTCATATTCAGGCCCCGGTCCAGCGCATACATGGCACCGCCCTGCATACATCCGTCGGCAGTTTTCACACGGTACTTGACCGCGATCAGTGACTCTGCATATTTTGTCGCGATGCCGAACACACCGGTCAGCCAGCACCAGAGTACGGCTCCCGGGCCGCCAAGGGCGATCGCTGTACCCACACCAATGATATTTCCGGTGCCGATCGTAGATGCCAGCGCGGTTGCCAGAGCTCCGAACTGGCTTACCTCACCGTCAGCCCCCTCTTCTTTCGCAACGGAAAGCGGAATCCCTTTTGTGATCGTTTTTCTCTGAATGAAACCTGTCCTTATCGTCAGGAAGATATGCGTTCCCAGAAGAAGCACGATCATGCCCCATCCCCATACAAAATCATCTACTGATTGTATGATGCTGTAAATCTTGTCATACACTGCAGTTTCCTCCTCATTCTCATTTTCTTTTTAAATATGTCCAGAATGATAAAAGGCATACCCATGCCCACTGCTGACAGCCGGCATGCCGTATGCCTCAAACCACTCTATAACGTTACCATTTTATCGCACTTTCGCTTTAATGTAAAGAAGTATTTTCAGTTTTTGCATCCAATTCAAACCAGAATTCTACTCCATTGTCAAAATTACGCACCCCATATTTCTGATGGAAAGACTCCATGATTGCCTTTACAATAGAGAGTCCTATACCGTTTCCGCCATATTCTCTTGTATGCGCTTTATCCACTTTATAGAACTTATCCCACAGTTTGGGAATGTCTTCCTCGGGGATCGGTTTGCCGCTGTTAAAGACAGTCACGTGGGCTTTGTCGTCAACCCGCCTGATCCGCACCTCGATCCTCTTCTCATTTTCCACGTGATGAATTGCGTTTGTCAGATAGTTCCGGAATACCTGCTCTGTCTTAAATTCATCCGCCCAGACATCAAGTTTCTCATCTGCAATAAAATCTACCACAGCGTCCGCCTGCCGGATCAGAATATCACAGCTTGCAATTACACCCTTCACAAGCCCCACAATATCAAACCGCTCGAACTGCACTTCGTCCGAACCAAACTCCAGCTGGTTCAGAGTCAACAGATTCTTCACCATCCGGTTCATCTTATCCGCCTCGTCCATAATAACTTCGCAGTAGAACTCCCGACTTTCCGGATCGTCATTCACCCCTTCTTTGAGACCTTCCGCATATCCCTGTATCAGTGCGATCGGCGTCTTGAGTTCATGAGAGACATTTCCGAGAAATTCATTGCGCATCTCTTCCATCTTTTCTTTCTGTTCGATATCTTTCTGCAGCTGGTTATTTGCACTCTTAAGCTCTGAGATCGTCTTCTCCAGCTGTTCTGACATCCGGTTGAAATTGCTTCCCAGGATGCCGATCTCATCCGCTCCTCCGCTTGTATACTTTGCATCAAAATTCAGATTTGCCATTTCCTGTGACAGGCGTGTCAGCTCCATCAGCGGCTGCGTGATCCGCCGTGACAGAAGCCACACAAGCAAACCGCCGACAACAATCCCTACAGCCCCCAAATAGATCAGAAACTGATTTGCCAGAGCCGCACTCTCCCTGATACTCGCCAGCGGACTCTGCATTACGAACCATGATCCGTCCGAGAATATCCCCCACATTCTCAGATATTCCACATTATTAAGATCGCTGTCCGCTGTCGAGCGGTATATCGTAAAATTATCAGTCTTCTCCAGAACAGTGTCTGCATCGATATTCTGACCGACCACATCGCTGATCATCTGACTCAGTCTCGGATCATTCTCTCCCAGCGTGGAAAACACCGCTGTTCCACTGCTGTCCGTGACAACGATATCGATATTCCCCCGCTCTGTCCGGCTTATAATGCCGTTAAGCACCGACAGATCTGTCAGACTGCCCTCCTGGAGCACTTCGTCCACGGCGTAATATGTCCGGACCAGATCTTTCGCTTTATGCGAGAGATAATATCTTCCAAGGAATCCGTTATTGATAATAAGTACGGCGCCCAGTATGCATACAAACAGACCGATGAAAATGGCCGTCATCTGGCGCCTGATCGAATATTTCATGAATCCACCTCAAACTTATACCCCATCCCCCAGATCGTCCGGATGTATTCTCCTTTGTCTCCCAGTTTGCTCCTCAGCTTCTTGACATGGGTATCGATCGTCCTTGCATCTCCGAAATAGTCATAGTTCCATACATTATTAAGAATCTTCTCTCTCGAAAGCGCGATTCCCTCATTCTCCATAAAATAGGCGAGGAGCTCGAATTCCTTATAACTTAATTCCACCGGTTTTCCGTCTATTTTCACGATATGGGCCGCCTTATCCATCACAATACCTCCGGCCTCAACAACGTCTCCGCCCGTATTCCCCAGCGTACGTCTCAATATCGCATTAACCCTCGCCACAAGAATCTTCGGACTGAACGGCTTGGAGATATATTCGTCCACTCCCAGTTCAAAGCCCTGCAGCTCGTCCCGCTCCTCCGCACGTGCCGTCAGCATAATGATCGGTACTTTCGAAGATTCCCGAATTTCCCGGCACACCTGCCATCCGTCCATCTTCGGCATCATCACATCAAGAATGACCAGAGCGATATCCTTATCTTCATAGAAAATATCCATCGCTTCCATACCGTCCCCAGCCTCCAGCACCGTATAGCCGTCACGCACAAGGAAATCCCTGACGAGCTTTCGCATCCTGCTCTCATCGTCAACAACAAGTATCTTTATATTCATATTTTCCATTGCCGTCTCCTCCTTTTATGTACACGGTCTGCCCCATTTCTTCATCAATATAAACAGTGTAAGTTTATCAAAAAAATATGTCAATCCTGTGAAAAAGAAAACTTCTCCCGAACCCGGAAATTTTTCTTGCAATCAATATAGTCTGATGATAATATATTATCAGTTCGTGAGGGAGTAATTGGCGTATTCCTGCGTGGTAAGTCAACATACTGGTCTTTGCGGGACCTGGCTTATCTTAAATAATGAGACTCATGTACAGTTTTTTGCTGTACATGTTTTTGTGACAGGTACAGTATGTGCCTGCTTTTTTTATGCAGCAGCTCAGCCGTCTGGCGTCAGTATATAAGCAAAGAAGCGGCGCAGTTAGCACGTCAGTGCGGCTTTGCGAATAGCGCGGGCTGAGCGATGCCTGCAATTAAACAACCAATAACGGGGACAATCTGCAGGCTCCCCGAATCTGACTACTAAGGAGAAAAGAAAATGGGATTATTAGAACTGTTTATTCTAGCTGTGGGATTATCTATGGACGCCTTTGCCGTCTCTGTCTGTAAAGGTCTGGCCATGCCGAAGATCTCGATTAAAAAAGCCGGGATCGTAGGCCTGTGGTTCGGCGGATTTCAGGC
Source organism: uncultured Ruminococcus sp. (assembly GCA_904377845.1). Taxonomy (GTDB): domain Bacteria; phylum Bacillota; class Clostridia; order Lachnospirales; family Lachnospiraceae; genus Mediterraneibacter. The sequence goes on from CAJFGR010000008.1 coordinate 54,209, forward strand.
GCTGATGCCGGCTCTGGGTTACCTGCTGGGCTACCAGTTCCGGGAGAAGATCACTGCCATTGACCACTGGATCGCATTCATCCTGCTGGGGATCATCGGCGCAAATATGATTAAGGAGGCCTGTTCAGGCGACTGTGAAAAAGAGGATGATTCTCTGGACATAAGAACCATGTTCCTGCTGGCAGTAGCTACCAGCATTGACGCCCTCGCTGTCGGCATTACTTTTGCTTTTCTTGATGTACATATCATCGCAGCCGTTTCATTTATCGGAGTCACTACTTTTATTATCTCCGCCATCGGTGTAAAAATCGGAAATGTATTCGGCACAAAATATAAATCAAAAGCCGAATTTGCCGGAGGCGCCATTCTGATTCTGTTGGGCGTCAAAATCCTGTTGGAACATCTTGGAATATTATAACAGTCCGGTCACAGGGCCGGTTGGACTGCATACTATTTTCAGTTTTCCATTGACTGATCAGCACCTCTGTGCTATTATTGTCGTTGCACAAAAAATGAATATTTTTTATGAAGTCATATGGTTTTCCTGTTTCAGAATCCAAACAGGCATATGGCTTTTTTTATTGTTTTGAAAGGAGTTTGATTATGGAAAAAGAAAATTCATTTATGCGGACAAAACCGGTCTTCTCCCTGCTCATCTCAATGTCCGTACCCATGATGCTGTCCATGCTGATCCAGTCTCTATATAATATAGTAGACAGCATCTATGTATCAAGACTGGGAACAGATGCTCTGACTGCGGTCTCCCTGGCCTATCCGCTTCAGAATGCCATTGTTTCTGTCGGAGTCGGGATCGGCGTGGGTATAAGCTCTGCCATATCGATCCACCTCGGCTCCGGAGATCAGGAGAAGGCAGACCGGGCAGCGACGCTGGGCGTAGTACTGACGTTTTTTCACTGCCTCCTCTTTGTCCTTGCAGGGCTCTTCATCACCAGACCGTTTCTGAGTCTTTTCACAAATGACCCGGCCATACTGAAAGATGCCTGTGATTATACTTATATCGTACTCTGCCTTTCATTCGGCGCGCTGCTCCAGCTCGCATTCGAGAAGATCTTCCAGAGTATCGGCAAGATGAAGATCACCATGTATCTGCTCATTGTCGGATGCGTGATCAATATCATCCTTGACCCGGTGCTGATCTTCGGACTGCTCGGCTTTCCCGCAATGGGCGTGGCCGGGGCAGCTATCGCCACAGTCATCGGGCAGATCTGCGCCTTTCTGTTATATGTAGTTGTATATCTCAGAAAGACCTATGCAGTGCACATTCGCATGAAATATATGAAACCCGACTGGAGGATCATCGGACAGATCTACAGCGTGGGAATTCCATCCACCATTATGATGCTGCTTCCCTCCGTGCTGATCAGCCTCCTGAATCGGATCCTGGCCGCATTTTCTGATCTGTACGTAGCTGTACTTGGCGTATACTTTAAATTGCAGACATTTATCTATATGCCGGCAAACGGAATCGTACAGGGAATGCGCCCTGTCGTCGGATACAATTACGGCGCCGGCGAATACAAAAGAGTCCGCAGCACGATCCGCTACAGCCTTGCCTGCGCTGCTGCCATCATGCTGCTCGGCACGCTGCTTTCCCTCATCCTTCCGGAACAGATCTTCGCCCTGTTTGACGCAGACGCTGAGCTTATGGATGCGGGAGTGACGGCACTTCGCATCATCTGTCTCGGATTCCTTATCTCCGCAGTAGGCGTAATCTATTCAGGGACATTCGAAGCACTGGGAAACGGACGGGACTCTCTGATTATTTCCCTGCTGAGACAGTTTGTGATCACCATTCCTCTGAGTTATATCCTTTCACACTTTTTCGGTCCCACAGGGGTCTGGATCGCATTCCCTGCCGGCGAACTGTGTGCTGCTGTGGTGGCGTTCTTCCTTCTTAAGACATACAAAAAAGGAGCATTCTCACCGCTCTGAGCGGTGAATGCTCCTTTTTTGACTCATCTCTCTTCTTTTCTTTATTCAAATTCATATTTTGTGAAATACTCGTTTGCCAGATCTTCATCCTCTCCGTCTACAATCAGACGCATCGGCAACCCCAGCTTGATCGACATCAGTCCCAGAATCGACTTTCCATCAATCCGGAAATTGCGGTTGGACATATCTGTCACATCAATATCTGACTTCATCTTCTGACAAGTGTCGCAAAAGCTCATCAACTGACCTGATGTTATGAATTTAATCTTCTTCTCGACCATATTTCTGACCTCCTGTTAAGCACCTTACGTAGTATATACTAAAACACAGAATTCAGCAAGCAAAAAATAAAATATTTTCTCTAAAACAGCTTTGCCAGACTTTCTGTATACGGCGGGTAACAGATTCCTTTTTCAGTCACAATCGCTGTAATCAGACTATGGTCAGTCACATCAAATGATGGATTATAGCACTTCACTTCTTTCAGAGCCACAGGTTCACTGTAGAACTTTTCTTTTATCTCCTCCGGATCCCTCAGCTCGATGTGAATATCATCGCCGCTCCTGCATTTCATATCGACCGTCGAAGTCGGCCCCAGCACATAAAACGGGATTCCGTAATACTTTGCCAGTACAGCCACGCCGCTCGTCCCGATCTTATTGGCGGTATCACCGTTTGCAGCCACACGGTCACATCCCACCAGACACGCCTGGATCCAGCCGTTTTTCATGACGATACTCGCCATATTATCACAGATCAGAGTAACGTCTATCCCTGCCTTTTGAAGCTCATAGGCAGTAAGCCGGGCTCCCTGAAGAAGCGGCCGGGTTTCATCTGCATATACGCGGAAATTCATGCCTCTCTCTTTCCCGAGAAACAGCGGTCCCTGCCCGGTTCCGTACCGGGATGTTGCAAGCGGTCCTGCATTACAGTGCGTAAGGACGCCGTCGCCGTCTTTTAAAAGAGACACCCCATACTCTGATATCGCCCTGCACATCTCAATATCCTCCTGATGGATTTTCAGACATTCCTCTTTCAAAAGTTTCAGTATCTCAGTTATCTCTTTATCACCGTTCCCTGCCACAACCTTTTCCATCCGGTTCAATGCCCAGCTCAGATTCACAGCTGTCGGCCGGGAGGAATCCAGATACTCCTTATTCTTCCTGAATTCACGCAGAAAACCGTTATAGTCCCCGGCCTTAATCTGAAGTGCAAGGCAGTAGATCCCGTACCCCGCACAGATGCCGATAGCCGGCGCGCCGCGGACCTTTAAATGATAAATAGCTTCCCATATGTCCTGGGCTGTGGACAGCGTAAGATATTCCATCCGATTGGGAAGCTGTGTCTGGTCGATAATAATCACACTCGTACCGTCATCACTGAGACGAACACTCTCAACATGAGTGATCTGGTTGATATCGTTCATAGCGTCCTCCTTGTCAATAATATGCATTTACAAAAAACGGGGACACCATAATTACAGGTATCCCCGAGAACAAATCCAGTGCGGATAACAGGACTTGAACCTGCACGTCGTAGACACCAGATCCTAAATCTGGCGCGTCTGCCAATTCCGCCATATCCGCTCATTCTTTTTTAGAATAAAACAGCGGAATACCTTTGCGTAAGGTTTTCCGCTTGTTATTCCAGTGAGCGTGCGGGGATTCGAACCCCGGACAACTTGATTAAAAGTCAAGTGCTCTACCACCTGAGCTACACGCCCTTATTTTCTTTTCCTGCTTACCCGTAAGTAAAGCTGACTGGGCTAGCTGGATTCGAACCAGCGAATGCAGGAGTCAAAGTCCTGTGCCTTACCGCTTGGCGATAGCCCATTGAAGACTTATGTCTGACACTGCATGCCAGTATGAATATAAAAGAAAAGGGTGGGTAGTGGGACTCGAACCCACGATATCCAGAACCACAATCTGGCGCGCTAACCAACTGCACCATACCCAC
>CAJFGR010000009.1 GCA_904377845.1 uncultured Ruminococcus sp.
GTAAGTTGCCATCAAACATCATATCTGCGATTTTCAAGGTTCAATCTGAGCCTATTTCTTAGGCTCCATTTTTTCATAACTCATTTGACACTACCTTTTCAGGCGCAGGGCTTATTTCAGCCCTGCCTGTTTAAGTATTGCCTGCTCCAGCCCTTTTTTCATGGCTTTGGAGTGATAAGGAACGATTACCGTTCTTCCTGTTGCCGGGTTTTTTAATTTTAAGTGTGAACCATTCTGACTGACTTCTTCAAACCCGTTTTTCTTGAGATGTTTTATCATCTCTTTCGGAGTCATTGGCATCTTTTGTATCTCCTTTCCTTATCATGCTTATATTATATCACGTATTTTTACGTATATCAAATGTTTTTACGTTATTTTACGTATTATCTTTATCCTTATATTTCATCTGATTCCATATCTCTTTTTTATTCCATACCGGCTATAACTCCTGTATATTAAAGGAAGCAGCCCGACAGACAGGACACTGTACAGAACCAGCAGAAACGGAATCAGCCGGAACACAAACGGTCCGATCTGCACCAAAATCGGCGCTCTTACAGTGTTTAAAACATTTGTCAATGTAGTCGGCATCAGATTGAAAAATGCATCAAATGATGACAATGCCCGGGCAACAAACGGCATCATGCACTGCAGGATAAAGGGAATGCAGACCGCCAGATTCGGCGTGTGCATCTTTACTGTCACCAGCATGGTCAGAGCAGCGCCAAACAGGGATGCGATGTACCCTCCCGCCAGTATCAGCAGATAATATTCTCCATATGTCATCACATATATACTGTAGGGGTCGCTGACCTGATACGGTGTAAAAAATCCGCTTGTTCCCATGACTGCAAATGAGATAAGCGACAACAGCGCCATTCCGGCCCAGTAGACGATCGTAGCCATAAGCATTCCCGCAGCGATCTTATTTCTCACTGCTTTCGATCTTCCGTATCTGGAGGCAAGAAAGACATCTTCCGCTCCCGGTCGGAATTCTGCAGAAAAAATGCCTGCTGCCAGAAAGCCTATTACCACCGCAAGCAGGATCGCATAGGTCTGTACGTACATTGTCATCGTATCCCACGAATCCTTTGCTTTAAAGGTAAGCGGCAGTTTTATTTTTTCATAAATACTCTCCAGAAAGTCTTTCTTTTCGGGCGTCGTGCCGTACTCTTCCGCCAATTTTCCCATGTTATCCTTGTATATCGTATAGATGTCCTGCATCTGTTCATCTGTCAGCTTATACAGGACGTCTTCATTCCATTCTGTATCAGGCGTCAGTATATTGATTACAAAATTCTTAATATCCCAATATGCCTGTTCTGATTTTCCGTATTCTGTATCAGGTATTCCATCCGGATATTTTGCTGACAATTCTTTGTAACCATTTATAACCTCATATATTTTATCCGGTGTCAGCTCCCCCTGCCACTGGTTTATATCCGCTGCCAGAAGCCGCCCTGCCGTGATTCCCGTATGATTTTTGCCTTCTTCATCCGTATATCTGAGGCTCCCGATGGCAAAGCAGCTTGAAATGACCGCAATGAACAAAGTCACTGCAAGCACGACACGATTGATCCTCTTTGAAAAAATCTTAATCAGCTCATATTTCAGCATCAATTTTATCACCTGCTTTCTCGCCAAAATACAGGAGGAATGCATCCTCCAGCGTTGCCTCCGTCTGCACTGCGTTTTCAGCCGGAGGCGTTTTTGAAAGTACCCTCAGCTCTACGCCGTCGGATACTGTCCTTATATTTCCTGTCAGATATTTCTTCAGGTAATGATTCAACGCTTTTTTCGGAACCGTACAATGCCACACAGACATATCCATGGAAGAAATAATCTGCTCCGAGGTTCCCGTATAAAAAAACTTTCCTTCTTTCATCAGTATGATCTCGTTTGCGATATACTCTACATCCGACACGATATGCGTGGACAGCAGTACAAGCCGGTCTTCCGACAACTCGCTGATCAGATTGCGGAAACGGATTCTTTCATTCGGGTCAAGCCCTGCCGTCGGTTCGTCCAGTACGAGGATGCGCGGGTTATTCAGCATCGCCTGGGCAATTCCGACACGACGGATCATTCCGCCTGATAAAGTCCGCATTTTGCTTTTCCTCTTTTCACTTAATCCAACCTGTTCCAACAGACGTGCAGTCCTTTTCTTCGCCGCATTCTGGCGCGGTCCTTTGATCGACGCGATATACATCATGTACTCATAGACCGACAGATCCGGATAGAAGCCGTAATTTTGCGGCAGATAACCGAGTATTCCTCTGTACGATGCCCCCAGGCTGAAGATATCTTTCCCATTCCACAAAATTTTGCCGCCTGTGGGATTTATCGCGGTGCACAGCATCCTCATCAGAGTTGTCTTCCCGGCCCCGTTCACTCCCAGTAGCCCGTATACGCCTTTTCCCATGGAATAGGTCACATGATCTACAGCCAGCACCTGTCCGTAATCTTTTGATACATTTTTAAATTGCAGTTCCATTTGCCTTGCCCTCCCAGTTTATTTCGCAATTGCATTGCGATTTCCAGATACAATAAATCAGATAAATGAAAGATAAAAGAAGCAGTCCGATCCACACCGTCATCGAGATTCTCTCATAAATAAAATCAGTTGATACGATCATCGACCATGCAAATATGCACGCTGTACTCAGAAAAACCGCGATATATTCCAGTTCCTGCCATTTGCTGTACAACAGACGGAAACAGATGCAGCAGGAGATATTAAACGGCACAAGAAAATCTATGACGATACGGTACGCCGAAATCTGCAGCGTGGAAAACGAAACGGCAAAAAATATTGTGATCATCGTCAAATCTACTGCCGCAAACATCAATATCCTCGCCGAACAGATCTGGCGCAGCGAGTAGTAGGATGATATCACTGATAAAGCTCCCAGTACCCGCTCTGCATTTGCCCCTTCTCCATAATCAGCCAGCAGCATCCAGAGCAGAAGGAGACTTCCGCCCTGCAGTGCCCACCATCTTTTCCGGATAAACTTAAACTGCTCATACAGAAATTCAAAATACGACGCCCGTCTGTCATCCTGCCGGCTCATGATGCCGGCACACTGCTCCATCACATTCTGTACAGCAGATTCCCGGACATATCCCTTTTGTATCAGGGTCTGATAGCTCTCGATTTTCTTCTCATACTGTTTCATTCCGTCCCCACCTCCAATTCTTTAGACAACAGTTCCTTTGCTTTCGATACCCGGTATTTTACAAGTGACAGTTTTATACCTAACAGATCAGAGATTTCTTTCTGCTTTAATCCCTGAAAGCAAAACAGGAGCGTGATTTCCTTTATCTCGTCCGTGAGGCGTGCCACCGCCCTTTCAATATCCAGCCTGACCTCTATGTCAGCCGCGTTGTTTTCCTCTGTATCAGGCAGCTTCTCAAGGAGCAGTTCCTTCTTTTTCCTGTAATAATTCTTTACCGTATTTCCGGCAACACGGTATAAATAGCTCTTCGCTTTTGCAATATCCGTGCGGTTCATAACTGCTTCAAAAAATCTCACAAACGTTTCCTGCGCCATATCTTCCGCACAGTCTCTGTCGTGAATGTGCAGAAAGCAATATTGATAGATCAGAGGATAATATTTTTTCACAAATTCATTTCCTGCACAGTTGTCGCCGTTTCTGATTTTCTGTATCAGTAAGAAGTCAGAAATCATCTCTTTCCCCCTTCCTCCTTCCTTGTCCGCTTCTGTTATAATAAGAAAACCGGCCGGCATAAAAAGTTAGTCAAAAATGAAGATTTTTTAAATATTATTTTTTGCTATATAAAGCTCGTTTTTATAGTGTATAATGTATCCGGATATATTTGTTATGAAATAACTATCAATTAACAAAGGGAGATTGTTATGAAATACAAGAATATAATATTTGATTTTGGAAATGTGATCGGGAAATTCGATGGAAAATACATAATGAAACAGTTCTGCGAATCAGAAGAAGACTGCGCTCTGCTCTGTTCCGTCATCTATGAGAAATGGGGTGAACTGGATAAGGGAACGATTGATTACGATGAATATATAGAAGAATGCCTCGCCGTGCTTCCGGACCGTCTGGCCGACCAGACCCGGGCCTTCTTTAAGGACTGGCCCCGGTATATTACTCCAAAGGAAGAGACGCTCCGCTTTATTGACGAGCTTGTAGAACGAAATGTGCCTGTCTATCTTCTGTCCAACGCGCCCACCTATTTTGCCGAGTGGACCAGACAGTATGAAGTGCTCGAAAAATTCAGCGGCGTCGTTTTCTCCGCACCGCTGAAGACAGCAAAACCGGATCCTGCCATGTACCAATATCTGTTCCGGACCTATTCGCTCAAACCCAAAGAATGTTTCTTTATTGATGATCTTGAGCGAAACATTGAAGCCGGAAAATCTCTCGGTATGGATGGCATCATATTTACAGGGGATATAGAAAAAGTAAAAAAGGCTGTCGAATTCTGACAGTAAATATGCTCCTAACACAGCTACAGCGCCGGTATTTCCGGCGCTGCCTGTTTTTCTTTCACTGTCGATTATTCTTCAGCTATTTGTTCCGGTTCTTCTGTTCTTTTGACTTTCTCTTTCTTCTTTTTTGTAGGAGAAAACAGTGAGCACAGCGACAGGATCACGGCTCCCGCCGCTATGAAGAAGTCTCCCAGATTGTATGTGATCTTTGCAGCTTTCGGATCCTTCACATCAAATCCGACATAGTCGATCACATATCCCCGCGCCAACCGGTCGAATGTGTTGCTCCATGCGCCTGCTGACATCAGGGCAAGCCCCTGCTTTTTCCAGAATCCTTTTCTGCGGAATGATATAACTGCCTGACATATTGTCACAATGCCTGCCGCTGCCAGCGACAAATACCGCACTGCAGTCTGATTTTCAGATAGAAATTCCATACACAGCCCTTTATTATGCACTCTCCTGAGCACGGCCGGCCCTGCCAGTTTCCGTTCTTCTTTTTTGTCCAGATTCTGTTCTGCGTACGTCTTAAGCAGCTGATCTGCCGCAAATAATCCTGCTGTTTCAATAAAGAACCATTTTCTTTTCATACCGGAGCACCACCTGCTTTCCAGTTTATTTTGCCTGCTATTCACTCAATTTGTCGGATACTTTCTCTGCGGCGTCATTGATCTTCTCCGCTGCTTTCTCTGCCATTTCTCCGGTCTTTTCCGCTGCCTTTCCGGCTATGTCACCGGTTTTTGCCGCAGCTTTTTCCGCCATATCGCTGACTTTTTTCGCAGCCTCGTCCGCCTTGTCCGCGGCTTTCTCCGCAGCGTCCGCCATTTTCTCTTTTACCTGTCCCACATAATCGTCTGCTGCGGCTTCACTTTCTGCCGTTTCATATTCCGTTTCATCGGCAGAGCCGACTTTTTCTCCGCAGTACGGGCAGAAAGCCATATCCTTTCCTACCATCTTTCCGCATTTAGAACATTCAGAAGCGCCTTTGATTTTTGAAATTTTCTTCTCATATTCCCTGATTGTCGTCTCTCTGTCTTTAATCGCATCACAGAGCCCCTGCGCGCTCTCCTCAACTTCCTCGCCTGCTTTATAACGGTCATAGATCGACTTGCCGAGTTCCATCAGATCTACCGCATTTCCTCTTGCAAGAGTGCGGATCTGGCTTTTCAGGCGCTGGATCTCAATAGCTTCTCCGGCCATATTTGTCATTGTCTCCGCAGTCTCACCGATGCGTTTTCCTAAATCTTCAAAAAAATCTTTCATAGTAATAACTCCTTTCTTCTTTTGTCCGCCACGGACATATCACGTCCCAAAACCAACATCCGCTTTTGACGTCCAAACATATAATTATTATACCCTATTATCTGTCAACTTCAAGAAAACACCCCGGAATTTATACTTTTTTAACCAACAGTTCATCCATCTGTCACCAGGAGGCGGATTTATGCTTGCATAAGGATCCGGCGACTGGCTGACAGATGAGGTGAGCGCCCATTTATGAGCAAAGATGCGGCAGCGCCGCGGTAAGCACGGCAGTGCGGCTTTGCGAATGGCGCGGGCTGAACTGTTGCACCAAGCCAGCCATCTGTCACCAGGAGGCGGATTTATGCTTGCATAAGGATCCGGCGACTGGCTGACAGATAGATGGCTTGCATACCCGCAGTTTCTCCTGCATATGATGATTCAGACGGTCACTGATTTATTCAAACACCGGCTTATTTATATAGAATGATTAAGGAGATACATACTATGCCATCAGACCTTGAAACGTGCAGAGAGCAGATTCTGTCCGAGGAGTACCGTGATTTTATCGGCAATCATGTCCGAACTTCTTTTTTTGACAGCATTACGCAGGACGATCACTGCGAGCAGGACGCCGGATTCGGATATAAATGCATCTATCTCCCCGCCTCGGCAGCTGATCCTATCACACTCCCCAAATATTCCTATAATTCCATTCCGAAATGTTATGCCCCCATCAGTATGGAGACGCTGAATCAGACCAGGATCCTCCCTGTCCAGAATTATCCCACCCTGCAGCTGAAAGGGAACGGGATCCTGATCGGCTTCATGGACAGCGGAATTGACTATACGAATAGTGTATTCCGGAATCTTGACGGCTCTACGCGGATTGCCGCTATCTGGGATCAGACGGTGCAGAGCGGCACTCCGCCCCGGGATTTCTCTTATGGCAGTGAATATACCCGGGAGCAGATCGATGCTGCACTTCAGTCCGAAGAACCGCTTGAACTGATTCCTTCCACAGACGACAGCGGACATGGTACTTATGCTGCAAGTCTTGCCGCAGGCGGCGCCGACGCCGGCGAACAATTTCTCGGAGCCGCCCCGGAAGCAGCCATTGCCATGGTCAAACTGAAACAGGCGAAGCAGTACCTGAGAGACTATTATTTTATCCCTGACAATGCGGTCTGCTATCAGGAGACCGACCTGATGCTGGGGCTCAAATATCTGAACGATCTCTCAGACCGTCTGGAGATGCCGCTGGTTGTATGCATTACGTGCGGCTCCAGCATGGGCGGACATATTGGTACACTGCCTTTTTCTTTTCTGATCGAGGGCTACAGCACAAGGGCAAACCACATCACTGTGATCGGCACCGGAAATGAGGCAGACAAACGGCACCATTATTTCAATACGCTGGAAAATACAGAGGATACGAAGACTGTAGAATTGAGGGTCGGGGAAAATGTAACCGGCTTCTCCATGGAACTTTGGACCGAAGTTCCTAATATCCTCTCCATATCCATCATCTCCCCTTCCGGTGAAAATACCTCCCGTATTCCATTCCGGGTGGGCGCCAGCGCCGAGATCGACTTTCTGTTTGAACGGACGAAAGTCTCCGTGGATTACCGGCTTCTTGTAGAGAAGAGCAGCTCCGAGCTGGTGTTCTTCCGCTTTAACGCGCCTGCTCCCGGCATCTGGAAGATCATCGTGGAGCCGCTTACCATTGCGGACGGGCGTTTTCATATGTGGCTTCCCCTGACGGAATTTCTGACCGGGGAAGTCTTCTTCCTGGAATCTGATCCATACTACACTCTGACGAACCCGGCCAACGCTGACAGCCCCGTGGTCGTATCCTATTACAACGGAACGTCAGGTGCAGTCTCCCAGTCATCGGGCAGAGGTTACACACGCACCGGACGGCTCAAACCTGATATTACTGCCCCCGGCGTCAATGTTACCGGAGCCCTTCCCGGCGGCAGATTCTCGCCCCGCACCGGTTCCTGTATCTCAGCCGCCATCACGTCCGGCGCTGTGGCGCTCATGCTGGAATGGCTCCTTGACATACAGAAAGTTCCGGGAATTGATTCCTTCCAGATCAAAAGCCTCCTGATCCTCGGGGCGGTGCGCCCGAAGACAATGGAATATCCCAACCGGGAATGGGGCTACGGACAGCTCAATCTGTATAATACATTTGAAACGATGAGACAGCTGTAATGATCTCATCTCGCGGCATTGCCGCTCGATGGCCGTTGCCCGTCGGATGCCCGCTCGTGCAAGCACGGCGGGTCTCCGCTCCGGTCGGTGCTGGACGCGTGCCACTGGCACGCAGCACCCCTCCGGGCGCATCGCACAAAAACAGCGCATCACACAGAAACAACTTGCGTGATGCGCTGTCTGAAATTTGTACATTTTTATTTCTGTTCCAGCTGCGGCGCTTCCTGCCCTCTCAGCCGTATGATCGGCCCGCCGGTCCCCTCGATATACTCTCTCGTAATCTCTACCTCGCCGATGCTGTCGTCCTTCGGTATCTCATACATAATATCCAGCATGAACTCCTCGATAATGGCGCGAAGAGCGCGGGCTCCGGTATCCTTCTCCATCGCCTTTTCCGCGATGGCTTCAAGTGCTCCCTCGTTAAAGTCCAGTTTCACTTCGTCAAGGGCAAGCAGTTTCTGATACTGCTTTAAGATCGCATTTCTCGGCTCCTTTAATATCTTGACCATCATATCTTTGTCAAGCGGCTTCAGTGTAAATATGATCGGGAGACGTCCGAGGAACTCCGGGATCATACCGAACTTTCTCAGGTCTTCAACCGTAACTTTGGAGAGAAGATCCTTGTCATTTTCGTACTTGTCTTTCAATTCCGAATTAAATCCCATGGAAGTCTTCTTCTGGAGACGTTCCTTGATGATCTCTTCCAGATCCGGGAACGCGCCTCCGCAGATGAAAAGGATATTCTTTGTGTTGACCGTTGTCAGCGGCACCATGGCATTTTTGCTGTTGGCGCCAACCGGCACTTCCACATCGCTTCCCTCGAGAAGTTTCAGCATTCCCTGCTGTACGGACTCTCCGCTTACATCCCTCTGATTGGAATTACGCTTCTTGGCGATCTTGTCGATCTCATCGATAAAGATAATTCCCTGTTCTGCTTTCTCCACATCGTTGTCCGCAGCCGCCAGCAGCTTGGATACAACGCTCTCGATATCGTCGCCTATGTATCCTGCCTCTGTAAGAGACGTAGCGTCCGTGATCGCAAGCGGCACATCAAGAAGTCTTGCAAGCGTCTTGACAAGATAAGTCTTTCCGCTTCCTGTCGGCCCGATCATGAGCATATTTGACTTCTCGATTTCGATATCGTCCATAGTATCCGTAGCTACTCTCTTATAGTGATTGTACACGGCAACGGACATTGCTTTCTTGGCGTACTCCTGACCAACCACGTACTCGTCGAGCTTTGCCTTGATCTTGTGGGGAGCCGGAATATTCTTGATATCCAGCTTATGAAATTCTTTCGGTTTTTCCTTTTTCTTCTTGATCTTCTGCTGTTTTGGCTGAAGATTCTCAAGATCCGACATATTGAAGAACTGAACGCCCGGCATATTCATCAGACGGTTTAAATCCACCGAACCGTTGGTCATGGCATCAAAGCTTCTCTGCATACAGTCCGGACACACCGTAATATTATTCGGAAGATCGATCATCTTCCCTGTTACGCTCTCTGGCCTGTGGCAGATAAAACAGATCTTCTCGTATCCGTCGTCATCCTTCTTATCAGAACCGCCGTCTTTTTTATCAGAGGAAACAACCTCCTGCTTCTGCTCTCCTTCAGACCGGCTGCTCTGTCCGTTATTTTCTTTCTCTTTATCTTCCTCATCCACTAAGATGAAATCCTGATCTGACATATAAATTCCCTTCTGCAATCGATTAATCTCTGTCAGCCTGCAGCACTTTTCCTGTAAAATGCGCACACATCCGACTTTTTTATTATAGTACAGATACACGGCTTATACAAATGAACTTTTTCTAAAGCCATTGGACACCGCAGCAGTTCAGCCGGCTGTTACTGGATTTCCTGCAGTCTAAGCCCGGCGGTATCCGTCACAGGAAGAGAGAAAACGACAGCACGTGCTTTGCTCTCAAGCCCCGCATGATCCATGATCGACTTCATGATTGCATTTTTCATTTCCGTTTTTGTGACGATCAGAATGAGCTCTTTCTCATCTGCAATGGATACTCCGAGGAACTTCTCTGCCCGCTCAAGTCCTGTTCCCTTCGCGTGGATCACAGTGCCGCCGCCGGCGCCCTCTGCCCTTGCGGCATCCATCACTTCCTCGCTGTGACCGTGGTTTGCGACTACGATGATCAGTTCATAATTTGTATTTTTCATGACACTCTCCTCTACTTTTTCAACCTTCTGCCCGTCGATCAGAAACTGCAGCACTTTCTTGCCGCCCACACTGGACAATGGCATCAGAAATGCAATACCCGTGCCGGGGACGTCAATCTGAAACCTGTCTTCAAGTTCCCGTTTTACCTGCTTCCATGTGTCATCTGACACTACGGTCAGCGTCACCATCTTCTCCGTGACCTCAAGACCAAAGTAGTCCAGCGTCTCACTGGTGGCTGTCCCCTGCGCCAGTGTACACAGGGTGGAAGAAAGACCGATCTCCTCATAACACGCCAGAAGCCTGCGGCCTACAGATCTCCTGGTGACAGTCATCAACATATTTATCTCACTCATAGCGATAGTCCTTCCTCCTTAAAGTTCTATGATCTCGTCATCCGGAAGCCGGGCAAATGCAGCCGCTGTCTTTCCTGCTTCCATCTTCTCGAGACGTCTGGAATTGAGCTCAAATACAAGCCCTAATATCTGTATCGTAATAAGAGGCGTCATAGCAACCATGGCAACCACACCAAAGGCATCCGTAACGATATTTCCGCCTGCGCTCGTACAGGCTCCGATGGCAAAGGGAAGGAGAAATGTCGCGGTCATGGGACCCGACGCCACACCGCCGGAGTCAAATGCAATCGCTGTAAAGATCTTCGGCACAAAGAACGACAAAAGAAGTGCAATGGCATACCCCGGTATCACAAACCAGAAAATCGATATTCCAGTCAGTACCCTTACCATGGCAAGCCCCAGAGAGGCCGCAACGCCGATGGAGAGGCTCAGGCTCATAGCTCCCGCACTTATGGTCCCCGAAGTGATATCCTCTACCTGGCGTGTCAGAACGAACACCGCAGGCTCCGCGCGCACGATAAAGTATCCGATGACCATACCGATGGGAACGATCACCCATTTATACGGATGATCCGCCAGTATCTGGCCGAGATAATTACCTGCCGGCATAAATCCCACATTTACCCCGGTCAGGAACAGGAAGAGCCCTGCATAGGTATAAACCATACCGACCGCGATCCTGATGAGCATTCTCTTCTGCGCTCTCCGGAAGACGATCTGGAAAATAATAAAGAATACAATGATCGGAAGAAGCGAAACCGCCATCTCTTTCATATATTCCGGAAGCCCTTCTGCAAACAGTTCCCAGAGTTCTACAGAATTCCCGATATCCGGGATCCGTTCCGGAACATACTCCGCGCTGTCAGGCCGGTAGATCAGGCTCAGCACGAGCACGGAGAGGATCGGCCCCACAGATGAAAGCGCCACAAGACCGAAACTGTCGTCCTCCGCCCGCTCATCGCTTCGGATCGCGGAGATACCGATGCCGAATGCCATGATAAAGGGCACTGTCATCGGTCCTGTCGTTACGCCGCCGGAATCAAATGCAACCGCAATGAATTCATCCGGGGCAAAAAACGCAAGGGCGAACACGATGATATAGAGCACGATCAGCATATGCGCCAGTGAAATGCTGTACAGCATACGGAGCAGCGACGCTACAAGGAAGATCCCCACTCCGAACGCCACGGACAGTACAAGTACCATATTCGGCACCGCGGGTACCTGCTCAGCCAGCACCTGAAGATCCGGTTCTGATATAGTTACGATAAAACCGAGGATGAACGTCAGAAGCACCATCAGCCACAGTTTTTTCGTCTGCGTCATACTTGTTCCCACATTTTCCCCGATGGGCGTCATAGACATCTCTGCGCCCAGAGTAAAAAACATCATTCCCACGATCAGAAATACGGCCCCCAGCAGAAACGCCAGCAGTATCCCCGGCTCCAGCGGGGCGATCGTAAAGCATAAGACAAGCACGATCGCAATGATCGGCAGAACTGCCTTCAGAGTTTCATTTAATTTTTCCAGTAATTTTTCTTTTAATTTTGCAATTTTGAAATTCACGCATTACCTGCCTTTCTTCATATTATCCGTTCAACATATTTAAAAATTCTTCCTCCGAGATGATCGGGACGCCAAGTTCCCGCGCTTTTCTGTTCTTGGAAGAAGTGGAATTTACATCATTGTTGATAAGATAATCCGTCTTCGATGTTACGCTTCCTGTCACTTTCCCTCCCCTCTTTTCGATTTCTTCTTTCACTTCTGCCCGGTTGGCGAAATGGTTCACACTCCCGGTTATGACAAAGTTCACCCCCGCAAATTTCCGGGAGTCTTCTGTAATCTCCTCTTTTGGTATCTCAACTTCCGCGAGCAGCCGCCGGAACAGATCCCTGTGTTCTCCGTCCGTAAAATAAGCCACGAACGTCCCGGCGATCACGCCGCCCACTCCGGAAATTTCGCTTAATTCCTCCACTGTCGCATTCAGGATACGCTCCGGATCATTTCCAAGAGCCCCGCAGATCATCTTCGCATTTGCGATACCGATATTCGGGATTCCCAGACTGTAGACGAGGCGGGGGAGTGTTGTCGTCCGCGCATTTTTGATACTGTTCTGCAGGTTCTCGTAAGATTTATCCCCGAAGCCATCCATCTGGCGGATCTCATCCGCATATCTGTCGAGATGGAACAGATCGGTAAAGTCTTTTACATATCCGTTCATGATGAACTTCTCCAGAGTCGCCTCGGAAAGCCCCTCGATATTCATAGCGTCCCTGCTTACAAAAAGAGTAAACGACTTGACATGTTTCGCCTGACACTTCGGATTGGTGCAGTAAAGCGTCTTTGTCTCATTTTCCATGGCGATCTTTGTGGGGCCGCCGCAGACCGGACATTCTTTCGGGATGTCTTTCACACCGCTTCTCGTCAGGTTCTCCGCGATCTGAGGAATGATCATGTTCGCCTTGTACACGGTGATCCTGTCCCCCACTCCCAGTTCCAGTTCTTCCATGATACTGATATTGTGCACGCTGGCACGGCTTACCGTCGTTCCTTCCAGTTCCACCGGCTCAAATACGGCAACCGGATTGATCAGTCCTGTCCTCGACGGACTCCATTCAATCTCTGTCAGCGTAGTCTCGCGGATCTCGTCCGCCCACTTAAACGCAAAGGAATCCCGGGGGAACTTTGCCGTCGTCCCCAGTGACTGGCCGTAGGCGATATCATCGTACACAAGAACCAGTCCGTCGGACGGCACTTCATTCTTATCGATATGCTCCGCAAACCACGCCACTTCTTTTTCTATGGTATCTGCTGTGACCGGATGGTTCTCCACCACGTCAAAGCCCTGCTGCTGCAGCCACTGCATCTGATAAAGTCTGGAGTTTTTAAAGTCCACCCCTTCCGCCCGCACAAGAGTAAACGCATAGAATCTGACATTACGCTTTGCCGTGATCTCATTGTTGAGCTGACGGACAGAACCGCTGCACAGATTTCTCGGATTCTTATACTTAGCATCGGCATCCCCGATCTCTTCGTTGATCTTCTCGAAATCCTTATAGGAAATAACCGCTTCGCCCCTCAGGACCAGCTCTCCCTGATAGGGTATCGTAAGCGGAACATTCTTAAACACTCTGGCATTGTTGGTTACTACTTCTCCCACTTCCCCGTTGCCGCGGGTCACGGCTTTCTCAAGCGCACCTTCCCGGTACGTAAGAACGATCGTAAGGCCGTCCAGTTTCCATGAGATCATGGCTTTCTGACTGCCAAGGAACTCTTTAAGCCGCGCCACGTCTTTTGTCTTGTCCAGAGAGAGCATCGGCCGCTCGTGCCTTTCTTTGGGCAGTTCGCTTAAGACTTCATACCCCACATTGACCGTAGGACTGGCAGCAAGCGTTGTTCCAAGCTCTTTCTCCAGTTCCTGAAGTTCATCATAGAGGCGGTCATACTCGTAGTTGCTCATGATCTCCGTATCTTCCTGTTCATATGCGCGCCGTGCACGGTTCAGGAGATCCACCAGCTCACGCATCCGTTTCATCTTCTCTTCCATATCTTCCTCCGATAACTCTCTGATTTTATTCATTACCGCGCGGGCGACTCCTGTATAAGACTGTAGAGTTCGTCCAGCTCTTCATCTGTCAGTTCTCTGTATTCGCCTTCTTTCAGGCTGCCCAGCCGTATATTCATTACCCGCACTCTCAGAAGATCTTTTACCTCATATCCCAGGGCTTCACACATCCGTCTGATCTGGCGGTTAAGCCCCTGTGTCAATATAATAGAAAATGTATATTTTCCGATCTTTCTGACTCTGCACGGTCTTGTAACCGTATCCAGTATAGGGACTCCCCCTGCCATCTTTTCCAGAAATTCATCTGTAACCTCTTTATCCACCGTTACCTTATATTCTTTCTCATGGTAGTTAGCGGCGCGCATCATTCGGTTAATGATGTCTCCGTTATTTGTCATGAGCAGCAGTCCCCTGGAGTCTTTATCCAGCCGTCCGATATAAGTGACACGGATCGGATAATCAAGGAACCGGACAATACTGTTCCGCTCTCTCTTTTCTTCGGTACAGACAATCCCACGCGGCTTATTCACCGCCAGAACGACCATCTCGTCACCTTTTGACACCAGTTTCTTCCCTACACGGACTTCCTGCCCCGGGATGATCTTCATCCCGGTCTGCGCCGTTTTCCCGTCCACTGTTACCCGGCCTGTTTCAATGAGGCGGTCTGCCTCCCTCCTGGAACACACGCCCGCCTCACTTAAATACTTATTCAGTCTTACCGGTTCTTTCTTCCTTAAAAACTCTTCTCTGATCTTATTACTCACCTGAAAACACTCCGCTGATATTATTGTCTGTAAAAAATGTATTGCCGCTGTACAGGATCAGCGCATCCGTAATCCTGTAAGTATCCATGATCTCATCCATAGTCCCGCTGTAATACCGGGGGTCTACCACAACAATCTCCCTGTAATACGGCGCGAGAAACGGAATAAAGCAGTCCGCAAAAGAATCTTTTACGATGAGCAGACGTTTCTGACTTGTAGACACAGTCTTGATATCGATAACAGAAGTATTTCCGCCGAGAAATACACCGTATTTGTCCCTCGTATCAAGTTTTGAAGAGTCATAGAGCGAGGTTGTTTTCCTTCCCTCGTCCACATAATCCACTATTACATCATCGTCGCCTTCCGTGGGCACATAGATATCGATTAATTCCCTCTCGTCCAGTCCCACACCGCTGGAAGCCGCCAGTACTCCGTTAAAGCTGTCCGTTACTGTATAGGAAACGAAATCGTCTGAGACGTCTCCTTCAATCCCGAATGTCTGAGCTGCGTCCTGGAACACATAGAAAGCGCCCTGTGTCGTCCAGTGATGATCCGTCTTATAGTATAGCTTTTCTGATTTATGTTTATTCAATATAGATACCGTATCAATCCAGTTGACAGAATCACCGAGTTTCCGCTCTGCCATGCTGAACATCTGACGCTGGTCTTCAACTTCAGCGAATGCAGGCAGTCTGTCCGTCAGGATGCAGGCAGCATCAGGTACCAGCATCATCGTAACGGGAATATCCTCATATGTCTGGGCAAAATTCTGGATTGCCGTCATATTGGCGTCGAGCTGATCTTCATCGGGCACTTCGATGTTTTCCATGAGCTGCCCGCCTTTTCCGATATATATATTATTCTCCATTTTTGCCCCGCCCAGCCGGTCCAGGCCGACTTTGACTCTACGCCACGTATTCCTGCCCGCGAACTGATCGCTGAGATACTTCTCCCACTGCTCCATGAAGTCTCCTGACAGAACTGTGGTCAGATTGAAACGCGGTCTCGACTCAAGAGTGCGGTTCTCCAACTCCGATTTTTCCTTATCAGGTACGATCACATTTACGATCAACACCAAAAAAAGGACTATGATAAATATTTTTCCGATAAGATTTGCGATCCTTGCTTTTCTCTTCCTATTAATCATAAAACTCCCGCCTAAAATCTGAAATACAAAAATGGATTAAACGTTCCTGTCACAAGAAATGCCACAGAAATCAGAAAAATGCCGATGAAAATGACTGCTGCCACCGACAGCTGTACATACTGATTCTTTGGCGCGCGTATCACGGCTTTTATAATGTTCAGCCCTAAAGACGATGAGGCGATAACTGCGAGCAGATAAAGCAGCCAGTGTGTAAAAAGAAGGAACGCTCCTGTCGCATCCACGATTCCTGCTCCGCCTCCGATCATAGCGAGCAGATACCGCATCGCGTATCCGAGGCTCGGACTGAAGAAAAATACCCAGCCTACAAGCACGACAATTCCGGTATAAAGATGCCGTACCGGATTCGGAAGCTGATCGACTGACGCTCCCCATATGTATTTCTCCATTACGAGGATCACACCGTAATACACACCCCATGCCACAAAATTCCATGCAGCGCCATGCCACATTCCGGTCAGTGACCATACGACCATAAGATTAAATATGTTTCTCGAAACAGAACAGCGGTTCCCTCCAAGCGGAATATAGACATATTCACGGAACCATGTGCTCAGAGAAATATGCCATCTTCTCCAGAATTCCGTCACACTCTTAGAGATATAGGGATAATCAAAGTTCTTTCTGAAATCAAACCCGAACATTTTCCCCAGTCCGACCGCCATATCCGAATATCCGCTGAAATCAAAATAGATCTGAAATGCATAGGAGAATACTCCGAGCCACGCTGTCAGTATGGAGAGATTGCCGGCGGGCATTGCCGCGATCTGCTCAAAAACCTCTCCCGCAGTATTTGCGAGAATAACTTTTTTTGCCAGACCCATGATAAAATACATCGCTCCCAGGCCGATCTTCGAAGCACTCATGTTCCTTTTGCGAAGCTGTTCTTCAATATCAGCATATCTCACAATCGGTCCTGCGATCAGCTGCGGGAACATACTGATATATAAGGCAAAATACAGGATGTTCTTCTGGGCTTCCGCCTTTTTCCAGTAAACATCCAGAATATAGGAAATTGCCTGAAATGTATAAAACGAAATTCCCACAGGAAGAGCAAGCTCCCGGTACGGAATATCTACCGGAAGGACAGCATTGACCGTCTCCATCAGGAAACCGAAATATTTAAAAAATCCCAGTATCAACAGATTTCCTGCTATGGCGAATATCACTGCAAACTTTGCCCTGCGGGGATCATCTTCCTTGGCTTTTATATCCCGCCCGCAGAAATAATTAAATAAGATGGAGAGAATCATAAGTATGACATAAACAGGCTCTCCCCACGCATAGAAGAACAGACTTGCAAGCAGCAAGACAATGTTTTTCACTTTATACGGGACTAAATAATAAACTGCCAGCACAATCGGCAGAAACATAAACAAAAAAGTAATACTGCTGAATAACATCCGTTCTTTCCTCTCTGTTTACAGGCTGATGCCGGTATATTATTTACAGACTTCCGCTGAAAACGCTCAGATATTTATCCGCGTCCGGGGAACATGCATAAAAAATATAAGTTCCTCTTACGCTCTGTCTGGCATCCTCGAGCAGTTTCACCTCGTCAGGCGCATATCCTTCAAAATCACTGATACGCGAATCAATCCTCTCATTAATAGCATCCACTACTTCCTGTACCTGACTGTCTCTATTAACTTTCACCAGAAGCACTTCCTCAGCGGACATGCTGGCTCCCGAAGAATAGTATAAAACGCCGGCATAATCCGCGGCATTCAAACCGAAATTACGCTTGAACATAGCCGCATCCTGTGCTGTCAGCGCCTCAGTGTCCAGGGAATCCTCCACACTTTTGCTGACTTCCTCAAAAGGCTTATTGCTCCCGCTTGCAAATAACATTAGCAGAACCACAAACCCGATGATCAGGGCAAATACGACAAATTTCATAATATGGGCAGCGCCCTGTCCCTTTGACATCATAGTGCAGCCACCTCCGCCATATGCTCTGCCCAGATCGGATAAAAGTCCGCTTTAAAATGCTGGCCGTCCTCCTCATAATACTGATCCTCCACGAGATCCGTATTATCAATGAATCCGATACTTCTGCTGTCACAAAGTTCCTTCAGAGCTTTATTATAGTCTGATATATACTCAAGGTACGGATCATCCTCCAACGCACTGTCCTGCACCGGAAATATTGAATTTACAAATATATTGGCATCCGGCAGGTCCTTTGTGATCTGATCGAGCAGATCTGTATACTGTGATATAAACTCGTCCGCGTCTCCTTCAGTAGCCGCCAGATCGTTTCTCCCAAGTGCCAGAAAGATCGTTCTCGGACTCAGATCTTCGGCCCGGGCAAGCAGCTCATCCGTCTCATAAAGATGAACGCCGATCTTTGCAACTACACTGGACGTATTGAGGATATCAAATTCCGAGAACCCCTGTGTCACCGAATCACCGATCACAACCGCTCCGCTGAACTTTTCTTTTAAACTGCGCGTATCGTCTTCCCCGTCACCGGAGCTTTCCTGCTGCTCAAGAAGGCTTATCTTATTCTCAATCTCCGAGGCATTGCCCGCCTCTTCCTGCCGGATATATTCAACCCCTGCGGAAGTATCGACATCCTGCCGCAGGACACTCCTCACTCCGCGTACGATCAAAACAGCAAGTATGATAACCGCCGCTGCCAGTCCGAGAAGTATAAGATACCGCTTTGTCTTTCGCTTCATTTTTATCATAAATTCTTTCGACTTTCTATATGAAAAATACTCGTGATACATCTGCATCGGGCGAAAATAAGCCACGATACTTTATAATAATAAAGTTTTTCGGCATAAAAGTCAATGACAGGGATGTGTCCTGAATTTTCATATTACAAAACATACTTTTTATGTTATGATGGGATAAGGACAGATCAGGGGGTATATTCTGAATGATATCATTAACTTTAACAGATATAAAAGAGTTTACATCACAGCTTCTTCTAAAAGACACTTTTGATAATTTTTCTTTTATAGAAGGAGAGATTGTAACATTTAATACATTTCATATAGACGGTTTCATACAAAAAGATTTCTTTGACACCGATACAGAACTGCCGGAGTATTCCTGCTGGAAAAATGTCCGCGAATTCTGCCTGCATATTATCCGGGGAAAGCGTACACCATTGGGTTTCCGTTTTGTACTCAGCCTGACCCCAGAAAATATTGCACGCCTTATCGCTCAAAACAAATCTTCTCTGAGCCCGGAAGAGGTCCATGGTCTCTATCTGAACCTGCACTTTGACGGAACGCAGCTTACCTGCGTAACCGGGACGTCACTTAAGACCTTTACACCGGACAAATCTCTGGAATATGTCTGGGATGAGATAGCAGAAAAGTTCCTTCATCAGAAAGGAATTCCTTTTGAGAAAATATAACTGCGGAATTTCTGTTGGTCGATCTGTTAATTTCCATATAAAAACCCGATGACGGGAAACTCACTAATTTGAGTTTTTTGTCACCGGGTTTCTTTTATCTGTCATTTTCTTCTATAATCATTATTTCGTCAGCAGCATCATGATATCATTACTCCGCTGTACAAATGCCGTCATCTCTTCCGGACTGAGCGGCTTATGAGCCAGCATTGCCAGATCATAGAGCTGCTTGCAGATAATCGGTACATTCTTGCTGCGCTTATGTTCAACAAGGAATTTCACAAGCGGATGATTTGCATTCAGGACCAGAGTAGCCTGGCTGCCGAACATGGACGGATCCATACCGTTCATACCATACATTCTCATCATTTCCGCCATACGTCTCTCCTGCTCGGAAAGAACAGCCATGGATGCCACCTTATCGCCTTTGAGTTTCTCGACTTTTACGTCCAGCTTGTCATTATTCAGCTCTTTACGGAAAATCTCCACAAGGCTGTCTGCCGTCTTCTGGAAATCCTCTTTTTCATCCTCTGTGACTTCATCTTTCAGTGATTCATGTACATCCGCATCAATTCTCAGGAACTGAAGATCCTGATGCTTCTGCTCCAGATATGTCACAAATGCCGAATCAATGTTGTGTGTCAGGATGATGGCGTCCTGTCCCTGAGCCTTAAACATATTGATGTACTGGCTCTGCTGTACCTCATCGGTTACATAATAGATGCGGGTCTTTTCCTCTTCCTTGTCAGAATTTTCTCCGCTGTCAGAATTCTCTGCTGCTTCTGCAGCGCTGTCTTCCGCCTTATCAGCTTCAGCCTCGGAGCTTCCGTTCTCCGCTTCTTTGCTTTCCTCTGCGTCTGCTTTCTCGCCTTTACTCTCTTTGATCACGTCCTCCAGAGTCAGATACTTGTGATCCAGATTCTTGTAGATCATGGAGTCTTTCATCTTTTCGCCGAACTTCTCGTCTTTGAGGCATCCGAACTTGATGAACGGACTGATGTCATCCCAGTACTTCTCGTAGTTCTCGCGGTCTGTCTTGAACATTCCCACAAGTTTATCCGCTACTTTCTTGGAAATGTAATCTGCAACTTTGTTTACAAATCCATCGTTCTGCAGAGCACTTCTGGACACGTTCAGCGGCAGATCCGGGCAGTCGATAACTCCCTTTAAGATCATCAGGAATTCCGGAATCACTTCTTTAATGTTATCTGCAATGAATACCTGATTGTTGTACAGCTTAATTGTTCCCTCAATGGATTCGTACTCTGTATTGATCTTCGGGAAATACAGGATACCTTTTAAGTTGAACGGATAATCCATATTCAGATGGATCCAGAACAGAGGCTCCTTGTAGTCCATAAATACCTTGCGGTAAAATGCAATGTACTCGTCTTTTGTACACTCGCTCGGGTTCTTGCCCCATAACGGATGTGTATCACTTATGGATACCGGGCGTTTCACGATCTTGACTTTCTTCTTCGGCTCGCCCTCTTCTCCCTCTTTCTTCTCCTCTTCAATGTGCTCGACTACCTCATCTGTATCAAGCAGATCTTCCTCGTCTATCGTCTCATACTCAGGCTCTGCGTTTGCCTTGGACAGGAAAATCTCTACCGGCATAAATGAGCAGTATTTCTCGAGCACTTCTCTTGCACGGTACTCGTTGGCAAACTCCAGGCTGTCTTCGTTGAGGAACAGCGTGATCTCAGAACCTACTGTCGTCTTATTGCCATCCTGCATCTCATACTCTGTGCCGCCCTGGCTCGCCCAGTGTACCGGAGTTGCCCCTTCCTTATAGGAAAGAGTATCGATCTGGACTTCATCAGCTACCATGAATGCAGAATAAAATCCGAGACCGAAATGTCCGATCATATCATCTTCTGTCGTCTTGTCTTTATATTTTTCGAGGAACTGTGTTGCACCAGAAAATGCGATCTGCGTAATATACTCCTCAACTTCGTCGGCAGTCATACCAAGACCGTTATCGATGAACTTCATCGTCTTCTCTTCCGGATTTACAATAACCTCGATCTTCGGCTTATATCCCTCCGGCAGCTCATACTCTCCCATCATATCCAGTTTCTTCAGCTTTGTAATCGCATCGCATCCGTTTGAGACCATCTCACGGACAAAGATATCGTGGTCGGAATATACCCATTTCTTTATAATAGGAAATATATTTTCACTGTCGATTGATAATGTTCCCTTTTTCACTGCCATATTGAACACTCCTCTTCTTCAAAATTCAGCGGCCGGCGCAGCAGAAAAACGCCTCCGCCCTGCCTAAGAGACATTCTAGCTCAGGGGAAAACAAAAGTCAATAGAAAATTAGCACTCTTTTCAGTCGAGTGCTAACAAGTTAAAGTTCGTGTTTTCCGTACTAACAAAGTATCCGCCGGGAGACAGGTATTGTTATCGCACCCGCTTTCGCTCGGGCCGTAACGCAGCGGTACATAGGAGCGCAAAAGACGCGCTCCAAGTGCCGGCGTTACTCTACGGTGCGTACACAATACCTACGAATTTCAAACGGAAGAAACAAAACCGGAACGCTCTCGACTACGGTCCCATCCCAACCGGCAGGAAAGGGAAGGTAGTCGATAAAGTTCACCTTTTCAATCAATTTTCTGTAAAGTTCGTGATTATCGGGGAGACACTTCCGATCGGATGAACGCAGAAAATCAGTCGGATACAGCCCTTTTGATGAACCTTTCGGGACGGGCGGGGAGGGGATGCTGACGGTGACTGTGGAGGGGAATTAGATATAGTTAAAGCCTGTGGTACGGCGTTGATCAGGGAAAGGATGTTGTTTGAACGAAGTGAGTTCTTCCTTTCCCTGATCGCTTTTAGCCGTATTGCAGGCTTGTTACTATATCTTATGCCCTGTAACCGGAGCCGGAAGTCTCCCCTCCCCGCCGTCCCGGATATATGAGTCAATCCACTGTATCCGATTGATTTTCGGATATTTTACTGAGAAATGTCTCTCAGATAATGCGAATTTTACACCGTCTCTGGTTCTTCGTATGTCTCTCCAAACGTTTCCACCGTAACTTTCTTCATCCTCTGATCCTCAAGGGGACGGTCACTGTAATCAGTTGCTGTCTCAGCGATCTTATTTACTACATCCATGCCCTCGATAATTTTCCCGAATGCTGCATAGGCTCCGTCAAGGTGCGGGGACTTCTCGTGCATAATGAAAAACTGGCTTCCGGCGGAATCCGGATGCATCGCTCTCGCCATGGAGAGTACGCCCGGGTCATGCGCAAGGTCATTCTTGAATCCGTTCTGGGAGAACTCTCCCTTGATAGAATATCCCGGACCGCCCATTCCGTTTCCGTTCGGGCAGCCGCCCTGAATCATAAATCCGCGGATTACGCGATGAAAGATCAGCCCGTCATAAAATCCCTTATTTATTAATGAAATAAAATTTTTCACTGTATTCGGTGCGATTTCCGGATACAGTTCGGCTTTCATAATGTCACCGTTTTCCATCTCAAATGTTACAACTGGATTTGCCATAATTCATATTCCTCTCTTTCTGGTATATCAGACTTTTATTGTAGCGGATTTATACTTCTCCGTCAATCATTCTGCATCTGATCAGTCTGTGCACTGCCATATGGTCGAAATGTATATTATTTTCTTTTTTTTTTAGTCACTCGTGACATTGTCCGATCCGGCCGACGGGATTATACTAATTCCAGATTCAACGAAAACAATTATTTTTAAGGAGGCTACATAAAATGGCAAGCTTATCACTTGAGGGTATTCAGAAAATTTATCCTAACGGATTCCACGCAGTTAAGGACTTCAATCTTGAGATCGAAGACAAAGAGTTCATCATCTTCGTAGGACCTTCAGGATGTGGTAAATCTACAACACTTCGTATGGTTGCAGGACTTGAGGACATCTCCGGCGGTACACTGAAGATCGACGGCAAGGTAATGAACGATGTAGAGCCGAAAGACCGTGATATCGCAATGGTATTCCAGAACTACGCTCTGTATCCGCATATGACAGTATATGACAACATGGCATTCGGACTGAAACTTCGTAAAGTTCCGAAAGACGAGATCGACAAGAAAGTCCGTGAAGCAGCAAGAATCCTTGACCTTGAGAAACTGCTTGACCGTAAACCGAAGGCTCTTTCCGGTGGACAGAGACAGCGTGTTGCTATGGGACGTGCGATCGTTCGTAACCCGAAGGTATTCCTGATGGACGAGCCGCTCTCCAACCTGGATGCAAAACTGAGAGTTCAGATGCGTATCGAGATCTCCAAACTTCATGAGAATCTGGGCGCTACAATCATCTACGTAACACATGACCAGACAGAGGCTATGACACTTGGTACAAGAATCGTCGTTATGAAAGACGGTGTTGTTCAGCAGGTAGATACACCTCAGAACCTTTACAATACACCTTGCAACCTGTTCGTTGCAGGATTCATCGGATCTCCGCAGATGAACTTTATGGATGCTGTATGTAAAGTAAACGGACAGGACGTAACACTTACAGTCGGCGAGCACGTACTGAAAGTACCGGCTTCCAAGAAAAAAGCACTCATCGACGGCGGATACGACGGAAAGACAGTCGTACTTGGTATCCGTCCTGAGGATGTACATGATTCAGAAGCATTCATCAGCAACTCACCGGACAGCGTGATCACATCTACGATCAAAGTTTACGAGCTGCTCGGAGCTGAAGTATTCCTTTACTTCGACGTAGAGGGAACACAGATGACAGCACGTGTTAATCCGCGTACAACACTGAGAACAGGCGACAAAGCTGTATTCGCACTCGACATGGAGAAGATCCACGTATTTGACAAAGAGACAGAGTTGACGATTACAAACTAATGTTTTAAAATTGGGATAGCAGCTGAGCGGCAGCAAAGATGCTATTCACCGCTGGTCAGCCTGACCGGCAAGCTTACCGCTTATCTATCATAATATGAGGGGCTGCACTTGGATAACGAGTGCAGCCTTTTTATTCGGGAAATACGGAGAAGAAAGAATGGATCACACACAGGAACTGACAAAGGCGTTAACGGAACTGAAACGGATTACCGGCATTTCACTGAATGTAAATGCCGATTCACCTGAAGAGGCGGAGCAGGCCGTCACTCAGATCCGCTGTCTGTGCACAGCCTATAAGGAAAAATATAATAAGACGGATTTTCTTCAGGGGCTGATGACCGGCGGAATTCCGGCTTACGATATCGCCGAGCGCGCTGCACGGCTACATATTACTGCAGATGACAGGCGCGTACTGTTTCTTCTGGAATCCAGACATATTGATGAAACTGTGACTGAAATACTGAAAAATATGTTTCCCTCACAGACTAAAACCTATCTCGTTCCTGTTACTGAAAATACGCTTGCATTACTGCGTCCTCTCCGTTCAGGAGAAACAGAATCCGACAGCCGCCGTATTGCGCGGACCATTGTCGATACACTGAGCACAGAAGCACTGATCCGGGTTCAGCTTGCCTACAGTTTTATAATTACAAGTCTGACCGGACTGCCCGAGGCATTCCGTGAGACCAGTCTTGCACTGAAAGTAGGCAAACTTTTCTACTCCGAACAGACAGTATTTCCTTACAATGAGCTCGGAATCGGAAGACTGATCTATCAGCTTCCTGTATCTCTGTGTGAAAACTTTCTGAAAGAAATCTTCGGATCTGACGTGCCGGAATCATTCGACGAGGAAACACTGGGTACGATCAACCGCTTCTTCCAGAATAATCTCAATATTGCAGAGACATCCCGACAGCTCCATATGCACCGCAATACGCTGATCTACCGTCTGGAACAGATCGAGAAGCGTACCGGCCTTGACGTCCGGCTTTTCGAAGATGCCATGACATTCAAGATTGCCATTATGGTGCTCAATTATTTACAATCAGAAAGGAACCATTAAACTATGAACGATGCATTATATGAACAGCTTATTTCACGCAGACCAAAAGCCTATGACCTGCCGGTCCGCATCCTCGTGATCCTTGTGATCGTAGCGGTAGCCGTACTCGGTATGCCATTTGTCGGTTTTCTGTCTTTTGTAATCGCAGTTATCCTTGCAGTTGTAGCTTATTATTTCATCTTTCCTAAGCTTAATGTGGAATATGAATATATGATTCTCAACCATGACCTGCAGATTGATGCGATCTACAACAAGGCAAAGCGCAAACGCCTTAAGAATCTGGACATTCAGGGTGCTGAAATCATCGCGCCGAAGGGTTCTCCGAGATTAAATTCATATAAGCCGGATAAAGTATATGATTATACATCCGGGAATCCGTCTGCCAGGGCTTACGCTATCATGATGCCTATGGATCAGAGAAATGTCTGCATCTATATCGAACCTGACACAAAGATGATCGATCACATGAAACAGTGGATGGGAATGAAAATGTTTCAGGATTAAATTCGTGTTTATCTGAAAGATATTTTCCGGTAAAAAGTCCGAAAATCAATCGGATACAATAGAATAACGTACGTATTCGGAACAGTAGGGATTATAATGCTTCCGGTTCCGGTTACAGGTCGTAAGACAAAGTAACAAGCCTGCGATGTGGCTAAAATCAATCAAGCAAATGAAGAACTCGTTTCACTCAAACAACTTCATTTGCTTGATTAACGCCATATCACAGGCTTTAACTTTTTCTAACGCCCTTACTGAGTACTTATCGAATCTACTCCGCTATATATTTACACGCCGCCAGTGCCGCTACGGCCCCGTCAGCCGCCGCTGTCGTGAGCTGTCTTACTTCTTTTGTGCGGCAGTCCCCCGCGGCAAAGATACCCGGATGGGATGTGACGCAGTCTTCTGCAGCGAGAATGAACCCGTTTCCGTCCAGTTTTACGACATCCGCAAAAATTTCGTTCTGGGGGATCTGTCCGACCGCAATGAACACGCCGGATACGTCCAGTTTGTATTCTTTCATAGTCTTCTTATTATTCAGGATCAGGCGCTCGACCGCTGCGTCCCCGATGATCTCTTTTACCGTTGTGCTCAGGACAAACTCTACATTTTCTTTTCCCTCGAGACGTTTTACAATGCTGTCTTCCCCGCGAAACTCATCTCTGCGGTGGATCAGATACACTTTATTGCAGTAATTTGAGAGGAACTCAGCATCCTGAAGAGCCGTGCTTCCGCCGCCGACAACCGCCACGTCTTTCCCGCGGAAGAACATACCGTCGCACGTAGCACAGTAGGATACTCCCGCTCCGGTCAGCCTTTCCTCGTTGGGCACGCCCAGATGGCGGTGTGTCACACCGGTCGCCAGAATAATACTTCTGCACGGATATTCTTTTCCTGTAGTCTCAATCACTTTAACGCCGCCCTCGTCACGGATCCCCGTAACCTGTTCCATCACTGTCTCTGCACCCAGCTTTGTCGCCTGATCCAGAAGATTCATTGAAAACTCACTGCCGCTTACGCTGGCAATCCCCGGATAGTTTTCCACATTCGGAGAAGACGTAATCTGACCTCCGAATGTACCGCCCTCAATGATAACTGTCTGCTTTCCGGCACGCTGTCCGTAGATTGCAGCCGTCATTCCGGCGGTTCCTCCGCCGATGATACCGATATCGCAAATGTTCTCTGTTTTGTTCATATATGACCACTCCTTTCCGCAGTCCCGCCTGCCGTTTACATATTTCTTGACACATCCGCGCAGGCTTTCATCGCCTCAATTACAGCACTTCTGAAGCCCTTCTCTTCGAGAATCCTGACAGCCTCGATGGTTGTTCCTGCCGGAGAGCACACCATATCTTTGAGTTCACCGGGATGCTTTCCTGTCTCCATCACCATCTTCGCGCTGCCGTAGACTGCCTGAGCCGCGAACTGATAAGCCTGCGGTCTTGGCATTCCCTCGGCCACCGCCGCGTCTGCCATTGCCTCTATAAACATAAATACATAGGCCGGCGAACTTCCGCTCACTGCCACTACGGCATCGATCAGATGCTCCGCCACGATCTCAACTTTTCCGAAAGATCCGAGTATCTTAAGCGCGTACTCTTTCTCTTCGTCCGTTACATACTGGTTTGTACACGCTGCAGTCATTCCCTCGCCCACAAGAGCCGGCGTATTCGGCATAGTACGCACGATCTTCACCGGCTTACCGAACTGTTCTTCCAGCCATGCAAGAGTCTTGCCCGGCGCAATAGTAATGATCAGCTGGTCTTCACTGATGCAATCTCTGATTTCCGCAATAGCGTCCGCATAGTACTGCGGTTTCACAGAGAGAATCAGAACTTCCGATTTCCCGGCCGCCTCCCGGTTATTATCTGTCACGTGAATACCGTAAGTATTTTTGACTCTGTCACGTCCCGCCTCAGATATATCGGCGCCGATAATCTCTTCCTGCCTGAATATCTCATTCTTAATGATGCCGCCCATAATGGCTCCGGCCATATTTCCTGTTCCTATAAATCCCAATTTCATACTGTTCTCTTTCATTATATGTTTTCTCCTTTTTCATGATATTTATAACACCAAATGTATATGTCACCGCACGGAAAAGCTTCTCTCATCATCCCTCAGCGGAATCTCCGTGGCATCCATCCACTCAATGGTTATAAACCGGTCATGGTTCAGACCCACAAGCAGTTTATTGATCAGTGCCTCTCTTCCCTGAACCTCCATAGTCACAGTTCCGTCCCATTCATTCTGCACCCATCCGGTGAGATCCACGGACCGGGCGAGATATTTCGCTGTATAGCGGAATCCTACTCCCTGCACTCTCCCGTGAAATACAATATGTTTCCTCACTTCTGACATATAGGCACTCCCCTCTGCTATAAATATTCCCTCTGTAGGAATTTCCAACGTAACAGTTCAGCAATAAGCACGCAGTGTGGTTTTACGAATGGCGCGGGCTGAACTGTTACTTTCTAACTCCTCACGGATTCTTAAAAAGCTCTTCTGAATCCTGCATCACATATATCAGTATACCATCTTTTGCGGCAATATGAAAACAAAATTCAACCGGCTGCGGAAGACATATTCCCATAGCATCTTTTATCCCACGCAGAATACGGGCGACGTGAACTGTCTTTGTTCCGACGCGAACTACGCGGCCGCTAGCCGGGAAGAAAGGACATTTTCCCTTTGTATATAAAAAGAGACAGTATGTAAAGTGCTGGTTGCTTGCACTAGAAGAAGCCTTAAATTATACTATAATCATACTAAACAGGAGGTTCATCACCATGAAACAAATGTTCAAAAAATAATAATAGCACTGACAATGGCCAGCTTATTTTTATCTTTTCGTATACCTGTGCTTGCTGCCGAGAATGAGCCGACAGCCACTTATGATTTAACCAGAGGGGGAATTCAGACATTCAATTGTAAAGATTTTGATGGGAATGATGTTATAATCACAATAACAGAACTACCTTCCCTGACACGTAATTTAGAAAACAGAACTTATGCTGTTTCCTGCCGTTCTCTTTTATCATGGAAAGCCGGATATAATGTCGTCATTTATAATAATAGTATATCTTCCGTAAATTCACCGTATTATACCTGCCTTATTGGCTCTATTAATTCGGCATCTTTACGAAAAGATTCCTCAAAGCAGGCCACATTACGCTTCATATATAAAGCCGGTGGACTCAATATTACAACTGGTGTGAGGACAAATATTATTGATAAGCAACTTAAAGTTACCGTATTGTAACTGTTACAAAATTAAAAAAAAGATTATTTAATATGACAAATAAATTAAAGAGATTGATAAGAAGACACAGGATACAGCACCCGTAAAATATCTTCGGATATTTTTTCTTCCTCATCTTGATCAGTAGCGTAAGCGACACTGCAAGCCCTATGAAAGAAATAAAGGTCGATGCAAACAGCAGTGAAAGATAGCTAAGCATTTTTGTAACATCATAACCTCTTTCCACCTTTTTATCCTGAGCCTGAGTTTGTTTTTCTGTAATGCCATTGACAAGCTCGTCAAGAGACACATCATAGAGTTTTGCTAACGCAACCATATTATCAAGATCCGGATTGCTGCGGTTATTTTCCCATTTAGATATGGACTGACGGGAAACGTGCAAAGCATTTGCGACTTCATCCTGCGACATCTTTTTTGCTTCACGTATCTCTTTTAACTTATTCTCCATAATAGCAGCCCTCACTTTATAAGGAAGCAGTTCCGTTGAACACCTTTTATAAATAGTATCATATTCCAGGCAAAAAATATATAACCGTCTTTCATTATATAAAAACGATTTGTATGCATATTATCATGCATTTGTGTTACTGCTAACCAATAATTAAACTAAAAAGAAGGTGATTTCCATGTGTTTTTAAATTGGAACTATATGATTTGATCTGACAAGCGAGGTGTAATTATGCAAAAGAATATTTTAAAAATATGTTTGGGAATACTTTGTAGTTTTTGTTTTTTATTCGGTTCATCATCAACTACTTTTGCTGCATCGAAAACACTAAATGTTACACGAGTAAGACAGGCAAAGTCAAACTGGTGCTGGGCAGCCAGCAGTGAAATGGTTGGACGCTATGGAGTTAGCACCAGCAGAGACCAATGGGCTGTAGTAGATTTAATTTGGGGACCCACCTATCCCAATCAGCCCGGCAGTGTAGCCAATATGGTTTCCGGAGTTCAATTTGTATCTAATTATACAAAGCAGGCAAAATCATCCTCCAGCTTACTATCCTTAAGTAATATTCAATCAAGAATTAATTCAGGGAAACCGATGATAGCAAGGCTGGCTTGGAATAGTGGAGACGGCCATGCAATCGTATTGTCCGGATACTCTAATTCACAAATACGCTGTATAGACCCGTGGGAAAATACATCTACAACATATTACGAATACAATAAGCTTAAAAATGGAGGTTCTTTTCTGACAGGAACCGGCAAAGCAACACATACTGTTTACTATTGAAAGGAAGTGATTTTGATGAAGAAAATTTCCCATGTAATCCCAATATTGTCAGCAGTTCTGTTCTGGTGTGTGAGCGGAACTTCCGTATACGCTCAGGAAATCAACAAGGACGTCCTTTCTCCTGAATCATTACTTATTAATAGTAATGACATTGCCTCTATTGAGGAGCTTTCAGCGGAGATTCTTGAGAGTGCAAATAATTTTGAAGCAGACGGCTTTCACGCAGAGCTTTCGGATCTTGCCTTTGATGATGCTTTCAAAGTGTATATTGAGACAGGTATACTCGATAATCCGCCTGATAATCTTCAGGAGCTGTCAGACTTGCTGGAACAAGCTGATGTAGTATGGAATGTACCGGTTTATTCTGATGACAGAGTTGTTATTGTTCAGGTGAGTAAAGCCCTGCCACTAGACGAAATAGATCAATCCCAGCTGACCGATGACGAGATTGCAGAGGCTGCCGCTGCAGCCGGAAAATGGCAGGTTGTAGCTTCCACCTTATATGATGAAGATACAAATTCGGGAGATCTTATAGACTCTTTATCTTCGTTCAACAGCGGCAATCCCCAATATGAAGCCTTTCTAATCGGCGGAGAGCCGGGGATTCAGTCAGTAATAGGCATAATAACGGATGGCAGTTCCATTGTCGGTGCTACTTCATTCCAAAGAGATATTATGTATACTTCTGCTGCCCAAACCAGAAGCAATGATAAAGCACCTGAAGTAACTCTTGAGGAAAACAAAATATATACCCTTGATCAGTTTTCAGAAGCTTCTGACAATCTGTCCCGGCAATCAGATATTGTCCCAGATGCTACCGGTGGAGCATCTTCATCTTTAAGCGAATCTCACACTGATTCTGTCGCCCAATACTTTGTATGGGGAGCAGTAATCATCGGAATTCTTGCCACAGCTATATTAATTATTATGCAAATCCGAAAACGGTCTCGCTAAAAGCACAGTCAAGAAAATATAATAATTTTTAATCCATTCCACCGTAAGTTTTCCATAGATTGCGGTTTTTCTTGTTTCCTCGCCTCTTCCGTGTTATACTCTTTTCAGACAAACGTTCTGACTGTAAAGGCCGTCCGGCACGACCTGAGCAATAAGGCGCACAACATCGGATTTTTAGGGATTCCTCTCATTTTGAGGGGAAATCCCTGTTTTCGTATATTCAGGCGCCTTTTCGGCGTCTTTTTTATTTTCCCGCACCGGCAATGCAGACCCGCTGCGAAAGACAAGTTCCTGCGGGATATTCGCCTGTACCGGCAGGACGTTTGCTTACAGGCTGCGCCATGCAGCGTCAAAGGAGGTTTCTATGGAGACAAGAATTGCCCTCATCGGCATTATCCTCGAGTCACGGGAATCGGTCGATGAGCTGAACCATCTGCTGAGCGAATACGGGGAATACGTGATCGGCAGAATGGGAATTCCCTACCGGGAAAAGGGCATCCACGTCATCAGCGTGGCGATGGACGCCCCCAACAATATTATCAGTGCTCTCTCCGGCAAACTGGGGATGCTGCCCGGTGTGAGCACGAAGACAATCTACGGAAAAAACATATGACACCGAACGATAGAGAACAGAAAGTAAAATCACTGATCGACAAGCTCTGCCTGACCCGAGATCTCAAACGCAGCGAATGGACGGAACTCATCCGTGAGCGCACTCCTGCATCCGCAGAATACCTCTTTGAGCGTGCACGGGCAGTCCGCATCCGCTGTTACGGCCACGACATTTATATCCGCGGCCTCATTGAGTTCACGAATTACTGCAGAAACGACTGCTATTACTGCGGTATCCGCAGGAGCAATTCAAATGCCGTACGGTACCGTCTCACAAAAGAGGACATTCTTGCCTGCTGCGAAGAAGGCTACAGGCTCGGCTTCCGGACATTTGTCCTTCAGGGCGGGGAGGACGGATGGTTTACCGACGAGAGACTCTGTGATATCGTCTCTGAGATCCGGGCACATTTCCCCGATTGTGCCATCACTCTGTCTGTAGGCGAGCGTTCGTATGACAGTTACAAGAAGCTTTATGACGCCGGAGCCGACCGGTATCTGCTCCGCCATGAAACATATGATGCGGAACATTACGGCAGACTCCATCCCGCATCACT
Organism: uncultured Ruminococcus sp.; assembly: GCA_904377845.1. GTDB lineage: Bacteria > Bacillota > Clostridia > Lachnospirales > Lachnospiraceae > Mediterraneibacter. Next base: position 32,355 of record CAJFGR010000009.1, read on the forward strand.
CTCTGCCTCACACCGTCAGAAATGTCTTCGGGACTTAAAAAAGATCGGCTATCAGGTAGGAACCGGATTTATGGTGGGCTCCCCGTACCAGACGCCGGAAAACCTTGCGGATGATATGCTGTTTCTCTCACGGCTGAATCCCCAGATGGTGGGCATCGGTCCTTTTATTCCTCATCACGAGACACCCTTTGCACATATGCCCGCAGGCACGGCTGAGCTGACACTGTTCATGCTGGGGCTGATCCGTCTGCTGCTGCCGCGCGTACTGCTGCCCGCTACCACCGCTCTCGGAACGATCGCAGAAGACGGCAGGGAGAAAGGGATACTCGCCGGAGCCAATGTGGTCATGCCGAACCTCTCGCCGGCACAGGTCAGGGAGAAATATCTGCTTTACGATAACAAACTCTGCACCGGAGACGAAGCCGCAGAGAGCCTGAACAGCCTGAAGACGAGAATGGAAAAAATCGGGTACCATATCGCGGTCAGCCGCGGAGACTCGTTGAATATTTAATTTCAGACATTTCGTCCATTGCGGTTGTACGGCACATACTGAACAGCTGCAAATATCTATACATGAAAAATTTTACAAAAGGAGGTCTATACAATGTATGACGTTAATTCAAAATGTGCAGACGAATTTATCAACCACGAGGAAATCCTTGAGACGCTTGCCTACGCAGACGAAAACAAGGAGAACATTCAGCTGATTGATTCTATTATCGAAAAAGCAAAGAAGAGAAAAGGGCTCTCGCACAGAGAGGCTTCAGTTCTTCTCGCCTGTCCGATCGAGGAGAAGAACCAGGAGATCTACAAGCTTGCGGAGCAGATCAAAAAAGATTTCTACGGCAACCGTATCGTTATGTTCGCACCGCTGTACCTGTCCAACTACTGCATCAACGGCTGCACCTACTGCCCGTACCACGCAAAGAATAAACATATCCCGAGGAAACAGCTCTCACAGGAGGATATCCGGAGAGAGGTTATCGCTCTTCAGGATATGGGACACAAGCGCCTTGCGCTGGAAGCCGGGGAGGATCCGGTAAGAAATACGATGGACTACTATCTGAAATCCATCGAAACGATCTACAGCATCAAGCACAAAAACGGTGCCATCCGCCGTGTCAATATCAATATCGCGGCAACCACCGTTGACAATTACCGCCTTCTGAAGGAAGCCGGGATCGGGACCTACATTCTGTTCCAGGAAACTTACCACAAAGAGAGTTATCTGGAGCTTCATCCGACGGGACCGAAACACGACTACAACTATCACACCGAGGCCATGGACCGTGCAATGGAGGGCGGAATCGATGATGTAGGCCTGGGCGTTCTCTTCGGGCTGGATAAATACCGCTACGAATTTGCAGGGCTTCTGATGCACGCGGAGCATCTGGAAGCGGCATTCGGCGTAGGCCCGCACACAATCAGCGTTCCCAGACTGAAACATGCGGACGACATCAATCCGGATGATTTCGATAACGGTATTGACGATGACACATTTGCCAAGATCGTTGCCTGCATCCGTATTGCTGTTCCGTACACCGGAATGATCATCTCTACCAGAGAGAATCAAAAGACAAGAGAACGCGTTCTTCACCTCGGTATCTCCCAGATCAGCGGCGGCTCCAGAACGAGTGTGGGCGGCTACTGCGAACCGGAACCGGAGGATGAGAAATCCGAACAGTTCGACGTCAGCGATAACCGTACACTGGATGAAGTTGTGCGCTGGCTCATGGAGATGGACTACATCCCTAGCTTCTGCACCGCCTGCTACAGAGAAGGACGTACCGGCGACCGTTTCATGTCACTGTGCAAGAGCGGTCAGATCCAGAACTGCTGTCACCCCAACGCACTGATGACTCTGAAAGAATACCTGATGGACTATGCTTCACCTGAGACAAGAGCCATCGGCGACAAGCTGATCGAAAAAGAAGTTCTCAACGTGCCGAATGAAAAAGCACGTGCTGTCGTACTTGAAAATCTCAGACTGATTGAACAGGACAACCGAAGAGATTTCCGGTTCTGATCATCCGGATATAACCTCTGCTTTGATAACAGGAAAAACCGGAAGAACTTCCACTTACTATGTGGATTTCTTCCGGTTTTTACGCGTTTTTACAGAACTGTTCTGCCAGATCGTGCTTCATTACCGCATGGGAGCTGTCCGTGCCGCTCAGTTTTACAGACACCTCACATATCTGTAACGCCATCTCTGCCCCCGGCTCATGCTTCTAAGCGCTGCCTTTCTGAAACGTGTATAAAGCTCTCTCATTTTTACCCAGTCCTTCTTTTCATTATCAAGATGGTAAAACATACTTTTCATCACACAGGTGTACATCCATTTCCACTCTTTTTCGCCCAGTTCGGGATATGCCTTGTACAGCTGCTCCGCCAGTTCTTCCTGCAGAGGTTCTTTTATCTCTTCCCCCTGAAACGCCGCTGTCTTTATGACGGCCGCATACATTTCCCTGATGCCTTCTCCGCCGTTCTTCTTCCGGAACCGCCGTTCCCTTCCTGCCGTCCTTACTGCTGCCTGACCAAAGAACAGTACCACACACACGCCGGCAGCGATGCAGATCAGGAGCAGAACCGGGAGGATGTCATTAACAACTCTTTCCCGGATCGACTCCTGGTAATCCGAACTTGCTGCAGGAGGCTGTCCGGTTACGTCACCCGGTGCAGAAGGCGTGTGCTCCATATCCATCCACCCGCCGGTCTGCCCGTCATATACCTGACACCACGCATGGCCCATATCTCCTGTGATCTGTGCCTCATACTTTCCGGGCTCAATTTCACGGAAAGCAGAAGCAGGGATGGCGTAACCTTCAGCATACCGTGCCTCATATCCGCAGTACCGGTACATAAGCGTGGCGGCTGTGGCAAAATGAACGCAGAAGCCTTTATGGTTCTCAAAAAGGAAATAATTCAGGAATTCTTCCCCGGCCGGCGGCGCTCCGGGCTCTGTATTGTAGACGGCACGCCGGTGAAGTTCCCGGCTGATCCCGGCGCTCACTTCCTCCATTCCCCCGTCAGCCCACTCACTGCACAGAGCTGCCAGTGTGTCCCTGAGCTCCGCGGGGTAATCCGTATATTCCGCCCGCACTTCCTCCGGGTCGCCTGCCGGATCATCCTTCGGATTTTCCGCCCTGATCATATGCCATGCATTCTCAGAATAGGTGATTCCCCAGCTTTCCGGAAAATATACTGTGCCTTCCGGCTTCTCATCCAGCACAAGACTGGCCGGACCTTCCGACGAAGGTACAAAACGTGCAATACTTCCCAGATCCGTTACACTTTGTGACTCTGAAGACGGACTCTCAAAAATACCCGTTCCGCCGGTATTGTCCTGCAGCCGGTCATTCCGGGACAGATCAGCCGCAGCAGAATCATCCGCGACCGGAGTGTCCTGCGGAAGCTCGCTCTGTATTGACTCATCCGCCGGCAGATCAGCAGATTCTGTGTCAGCCGGAACTTCATCTGCCTGATTCGGGTCTGTCTCCTCCTGATCTGTCCCCGATACTTCCGTCAGCAGATCCTGTATTCCTCCCACCACCTCGTTTGTGAGTGTTCCTCTCATCCGGAAATAAAAGCTGTCCTCCACCCCTCTTCCGGTATCCAGAATCAGCCCTGCCCGGCAGGACAAAACAGCCAGCACTGCACACACTGCCACCGCAAACACAGCATTGCCCCACATTAAGAAACCTTTTCCCGTTCTGCCTGCACCGGGCGCTGCAGAAGCAAAATACACCGCTGCCCCGAGAAGCAGAAGCCATGACGGCATCTCTGTCTGGAACCATCCCGCACAGGCCGCGGCGATAAAGGGGGCACATATCACAATTCCTGCCAGAAGTTTTCCCTTCCCCCTTCTCTGTACGATTACCATAATCGAGAGAACCGGAACAGAGAACAGCACCGCTATGCGACCAAACTCTGCCTCTCCCGCCGGATACACGGTAAACAATGTTTCATAATTCTGCAGAATCCACTCATACAGTCCGGATATACTTTCCCTCTCAAGCCACAGGAGAACTGCCGCGGCCAAAAGGACAAAAGGGAGGGCTTTGATCCCGAATCTGCGGTCAGCCGCGCTCAGAATCAGCACCGCTGCTGCAGTTCCGCCATAGAGCCACGTCCTGTCAAAAGGCATCCGGAACACTTCCAGTAATGCATTCCACCAGAAAATCATAAGAATACACAGGACCGCCGCCTGAAGTCCCCAAAGCAGTACGCTCCCCCGTTCTTTCTTCCTTTCCGCAGAATCTGCACGGTATATTTTTATTCCGGCACGCCCTTTTCTCATATCTGCATCTCCCCGCTGTTACAGTCTCAGATAATCAAAAGTTTCCCCATCTTTCTTCATTCCGCCGTTACAGTCTATAGTCACGACAGCAGCAAATTCCTGCCCGCGGAATGTATCGTCATAACATACTTTTTCTTTCTCCTTATTCTGATACGGCTGTATCTCCATAAGGTTCCAGATCATATCACAGGCGCTCTCTTCATCGGTAATGCGCCACCTGACAATTCGTTCGTTTTTCTCTTCGTACCACGCCGCCATGTGAATGCACTTCTCCGTAACCAGAGTGACCGACAGCGACGCTACCGTTTCCAGCATTTTCGAAAAGCCTTCCGCTGAGCGTTTTTCCTTTCCACAGTCGATATAGATCAGCGCCACACATCCGAGGGGAAAGCTTCTCTCTTTTACCATAAGCTGGTCTTCTCTTGCACTGAGCTTCCAGTGAATATCTTTCAGGGAATCCCGTTCCCTGTACTCTCGCACCTGATAAATCTCAGACGGGTCGTCCCCCCGTTTCTCCCGGGAGAATTCCTGCGCTTCCGCCTGAAACTCCCGTGTGCGGCGTGTAATCTCCAGCGGCATCAGCTCAAACTGAGGCATTACCTTGATCTGCGCTCTCCGGTTCCATTTTATGCTCCTGTAAAATATTCCCAGAAAATCATACACTTTCACACGGTCAGCCACAATCTCCATAGCGCCGCAGTACTCTGTGTTAAATGCAAGCCATACCGTCTCTTCTCCGTTCGGGAGAAGTACGCCGTAAAACTTGCGTTTTCCGCACTTTCTTCCGCTGCTGTCCCGGATCTGCGCCGTAAGTTCATAGCGAATCCCCATATGGGACGACTTGTTTTTCACAGAAATTCCTGCACGGATCTTCTTTCCTTTTTCACCGAGAGGCGGCACTCTCTCCAGCCCCGGAACTGCCTTTTTCCCAAGCGCTGCAAGGTAAGTTCCTGCCACGGCCGGATAAAGCAAAAGGAACACAAGAATACCGGAGAGAACCGGTGCGTCATACATAAAAAAGAGGTACGCTGTGACAAGAATCACAGCCAGATACCCTGCCGTTCTCCTGCCCATCTCTCTACCGCCTTGTTTTGAGTGCCGGTTTCTCCGTATTTTCAAGGATCTGCCGGATCACCTCTTCTACCCGTATATGTCCGACCTTTGCCTTCATATTGAGAAGAAGCCTGTGCGCTGCAACACTCGGGAACACTTCTTCCACATCTGCGGGTATTACATAAGCCCTTCCCTTCAGATAAGCGCAGGCTCTTGCCATGGCTGTCAGAGCTACCGTTCCTCTGGGGCTCAGCCCCAGCTCAATCCAGCTGTTTTCCCGTGAAGATCTGGCAAGTTCGGCAATATACCGGCAGATACGCTCATGCATATAGATCTCTCTTGCCTCTTTGATCATCTCCCTGAGAGACGCTGCATCAATCACAGGGCGGATGCCCGCAGTCCGGTCCTCCGCCTGACTTCTGCGCAGTATCTCCATCTCTTCCTCCACCGTAGGATACCCCATACTTACGCAGATCATAAACCGGTCAAGCTGAGACTCCGGCAGGAGCTGAGTCCCTGCCGATCCCGCCGGATTCTCCGTCGCAATTACAATAAACGGATCTCCTGTCCGGCGCGTGACTCCATCCACCGTGACCTGCCGTTCCTCCATTACTTCAAGAAGCGCGGACTGAGTCTTCGGGGATGTCCGGTTGATCTCATCGGCCAGCAGAAGATTACACATAACTGCTCCCGGCTGATATACGAACTTTCCAGTCTCTTTCTGATAAACCGTAAAGCCTGTCAGATCTGACGGGAGAACATCAGGCGTAAACTGCACTCTCCGCTCCTGCAGCCCCATAGCCCGTGAAAAAGCAAGGGCCATCGTCGTCTTTCCTGTTCCCGGTATATCTTCGATTAAAATATGCCCTCCTGCAAGGATCGCGGTCATGATTCTGGTCAGAATGTCTCTCTTCCCCACAACCGCCTTCTCCACTTCCTCTATGACGTACTGTGCATTGTGTATTCTCTCCGGCATACTCACCCTCCCTGGCCTTCCTTAGTTGCTTGGCGGCATAAATTTCAATATCTGTGCTGCCACGCCCGACAGCGGCATCGTCTGAAGCCATACACGCCCCGGTCCTGTAATAACAGTATTAAAGATCCCCTCTCCTCCAAACACCATATTCTTAAGCCCCGGCACACTCTTAATCTCCATATTGCAGGTTACATCCATAGCCGCAAGGTATCCGGTGTCGACCACGATCTGCTGCCCCGGCTGCAGATTATACTCCACCACATGACCGTCGAATTCAAGGAATGCCGTTCCACGCCCGGAAAGCCTCTGCATAATAAATCCCTCTCCTCCGAAGAAACCTGCTCCCAGCTTTTTCTGGAAGAAGACAGACAACTCCACGCTTTCTTCTGCTGCGAGAAAACCTGATTTCTGAACAATCACTTCATTGCCCGGTCCGATCTCCCACGGTCTGATCTGTCCCGGGAAGCTGGAAGCGAATGCAATCATCCCGTTCCCGCCCTGTGCCGTATAACGATTCTGGAAGATCGCCTCACCGGCAAACATTCTTCCAAGTGCTTTTCCGATTCCGCCGTTTGACGTTGTCTCCATCTTCATATTGGGTGACATCCAGCTCATGGATCCCCGCTCAGTGATCACTGATTCCCCGTTTTCCAGATAACAGATCACTACAGGAAGTTCATTTCCTTTAATCTCATATTGCATACTTTTTCTCCTTTTCTCTGTTGATTTTTACTGCTGCAGCAGCGGCAGTGTACACAGAAAGTAAATCGCCGCCATATACCGCCATTGTACCATAAAATCCCGGCAGAGCAACTCCCCTGCCGGGATTCTTTACATAATGCTTACATAAAATTATTTTCGGGCTGTTCCTGCACCGGGTCGTCAGTTTCTGCCGATTCCCGGCCTCCTGCTGTCTCAGCTTCTTTCTCCGCCTGCTGTATCTGCTCTTCTTCCGGAGGAATATCCAGCTTTGGCAGTGTGATATCCGCCTTAAACAGATCGGCCTCGGTTGATATCTTCAGAGTACCGTGCTGCAGTTCAATAAAGCTCTTTGCGATCGCAAGCCCAAGCCCGGATCCCTCTGTATTCCTTGAGGTATCGCCCCGTACAAAACGGTCTGTGATCTCCTCGGTATCAAAATTCAGTTCAGTTGCCGACACATTTTTCATGGAAATGTGTACAGAATTCTCCTGCTCTGTCATCTCGATGTATACCCTTGTGTGCGGCATCGCATATTTAGTGATATTTACAATCAGATTCTCGAAAATACGGTAGGTCTTCTGGCTGTCCAGCCACATAACAAGCTTATGCTCCGGCAGTTTCCAGCGGAAATCAAGATTTGCCTCTTTGATTTTGCTGTCATTTTCCAGCCCGGCCTGCTTGATGAGATCTACGATATCTACCTTCATAAAATGCATAACCACATTCTTGCTGGCCGCTTTGCTGATCTCAAAAAGATCTTCGATCAGCACTTTCAGCCGCAGGGATTTACGTTCAAGCACCTCAATGTATTCGTTCCGCTTTTCTTCGTCTTTCTCATTTTTCAGAAGATCCGTATATGTGATGATCGCCGTCAGTGGAGTCCGAAGATCATGGGAGACATTCGTCACGAGTTCTGTCTTCATCCGCTCATTTTTCACTTCTTCATCCACAGCCTTCTTAAAGCCTTTCTGGATCTTTTTCAGTTCGTCCTGAATCGGATTAAACAGCCCGATATCTCCCTCGATAGGCGCATCCAGATGACCTTCTGCCAGCTCGTTTGTGGACTTTAACAGAAGTTTGTATTTTTCCTGAAGATCCTTCACATATTTTCTGAGGAAGAGGAACAAAATCACAGAGTAAATGATCAGTGCAAGCATTCCGTAATACCAGAGAAAACATACGATTGCCAGAATAATGTAATTGATGATTACAATCTTTAAGATCGTACGATTTGTTTTCTCACGGAAATCCAGATGCTGCAGCGCGTCGTACTGTTTCGCCAGAAATGCTTTGGTTCTTTTTATGAGGCCTCCTGCTTTTCTCACCATCTCCTCATCGCTCTCTGTCCCTTTGCCGCGATAGTGGCGGATCAGCTTCATAGTCAGTGTCCTCTCACGCCAGTACGCGCCTTTCATGCGGATCATCGCCCGCAGGGAAGTCACGCCCCAGAAGAGCAGCCCGAAGATGAAAAACCACATCGCAAAATTGATAACTGCCGCGATGATCTCCGTTCCATGCCCCATGCCCGGAAGCAGTGTGCCCCGGACCGTCATATCCACGATCCTTGCCGGGAGTTCATTCAGAGTGGTGGCATACACAAAGAGCCACACGAGTATCGGCACTTCAAAAGGTACGTCAAACATCTTCATCTCGCTGATATCCAGCTTTCTTCTGAGCGGAAGAAGCAGGGCCGCGGCAGCAATCACAAAGCACAGAGCCTGGAGAGTATCTCTGTAATACGTTGTTTCACCTACACTTTCATATAGCTCAGCTTCATATTCCCAATATTCAGATGAATAGGCTTCCGTGAATGCATTCAGATTTTCCTGGTTCATGCCGTAGATCACGGTAATGCTCTCCGGGGAGGCAATACTTGAAATATCTTCACTGTATTCCACTTCCTGGGCAGCAGACAGATAACCAGATTCCAGATTGTATTCTTCCTCCGGGCTTAATGCAGTCCCGTCAATCTGAACAGAAGAGAGCTCTCCGTTCTGTGAAAATGTATAATATGCGCGGAATGCATAGCCGGCGTCCTCTTCCTGGTTCGCCTGAAGACTGGCCGCTGTATCTTCATCCACATTTTTCAGAAGCTGTTCTCCGTCACTGTCAAAGACCTCATAATCGAAATACCTTTTTGACCAGTCAAAATCTCTCTGTCCGTACTCATCCAGCACTTGAGCCGGATCCGTCTCTTTAGCATATTCATTATAGAGAAGATAATTTCCCTCCGCCAGATCATGGCTGATAGAGCCAAGCGCACTCTCATAGGGTACCGGCGCTTCCGCATCAGACGTGGCCTCAGAATTGGCACTTTCCATAGCATACTTCATCCCGTTATACTGGGACATCATGATCAGGGAACAGACGATCAATAATATAACGACTACAATAATTCCCGTCTTACGGCTGTTTTTCGATTTTGTATCCAACTCCCCACACCACCTTTAAATATTTTGGATTCTTTGGATCAATTTCAATCTTTTCTCTTATATTTCTCACGTGTACCATGATCGTGTCTGTATTGATAGCTTTCTCCTGCCATACACGCTCGTAGATCTCCTCGGATGAGAACACCCTGCCCGGGTTCTTCGCCAGAAGAAGCAGGATCTTATACTCGATAGGCGTAAGTTTCACAGGTTTCCCGTCCATCGTCACTTCCACCGCATCCTCGTTGATCTCCAGCCCGCCGATTACGTGCACATTTTCCTGCGGCGTGAGTTTCTCGAGGAATTTCCGATAACGTCGGAGCTGCGAATTTACCCTCGCCATCAGCTCCATGGGAGTGAACGGCTTTGTCACGTAGTCGTCCGCGCCGATATTCAGCCCCGTAATCTTATCTACTTCCTCGGACTTTGCCGACAGCATGATCACCGGAAAATCATATTTTTCTCTTAATTTCATCGTCATGCGGATTCCGTCCATCCTCGGCATCATAATATCCACGATAGCAAGATGAATATCCTCTCTGTCTATAATCTCCAGCCCTTCGATGCCGTCCGCCGCCTGAAATACTTTATATCCCTGACTCTGCAGGTAAATCTGGACACCCTCGCGGATCTCCTTGTCATCCTCTACGATCAATATATTGTTAGTCTCCATGATGTCTCCTCTTCTCTCTTCTCTTTTTTGACAGGTTCCGGAGCCGCTGTGGGCAGTTCCGGTATATGACTCTTCTCTACCACGCCATAATTTCTGACCGCCACTCTCACTGTAGTATACGGCAGCGGAATCACATACTTATCCCAGCGGTGTTTCAGTCTCAGACAGGAAGAATAGGAAAGGCTGATGCCCACGAATTCTTCTTCCGCGTGTTCCGACAGGTAGAATGCCAGCTTCTTCGGTTCGTGTCTGGGTCCCAGCGGTCCGTCCAGCGCCACGGCGATGGAATGAGTCTTCTCGTAGGAATCCTGCACGATCTTTTTAAGTGCTGCAAAAGCTTTGAAACCGTCCGGCACGCGCAGCGCGTTCCCGCCGCACCTTTTCACCATATTTTCTATATAATTTCCGCGCGTATCCGCGGTCACAATCACATCTACCGGTGTAGTCTTATCCGCCAGTTTCTCGAGGACAAGGTTCATAAAGAAACTGTCCTCATGCCAGAATCCGTATATCTGGCTGTCCCCGTACCGGTTCTCCTCATCCCAGCGGATCATAACCGTACGTTCAATCCATCTCAGATAGTTAACGAACAGCCATTGCAGAGCGTTCTCCCCGATCTTCTTCAGTCTCATAAAGTCTGTCTCCTTTCCTGAACCCACATTGATTGTAGAGCATCTCCTCATAGATGGCAAGACTTGAGGAACGGTAATTTTCTCCTGAGATGAGCGCCGCTTTTCTCATTCCTTCGTAATTTTCTTTCTTCAGCGCCTCGATAATTTTGGACGCCCACATTTCTTCTCTCTCCTCGGTCAGGAAACCGTTTACCCCGTCTTCCACAATATCATCCGCTCCTGTCGCGTGCACTGCCACCACCGGAGTTCCTGCTGCCATAGCTTCCGCCAGCACGATTCCCTGTGTCTCTGACTTCGATGCAAACAGGAACAGATCGGCCGCACTCAGATAGTCCTTCACCTGATCGTTCGGTATATTTCCGGCAAAAGTCACCATATCCTGTATGCCCAGAATAGACGTCCCGACTTTCAGTTGCGATTTCTGGCTGCCGTCTCCTATAATAAGCACATGAAAATCATCTCCTGCCTCATGTCTTAATTCTGCGATTCCACGCAGCAGGAATCCATAATTCTTCTCCTTTTCCAGTCTGGATACGGTAACAAAGAGATGCTTCTTTCCCCGGGAATACTCTGTCCGGATCTCCTGCGCCCGTTTAACATTTCTCCGGAAATACGAGTCGTCAAGTCCTGTGGGAAATATAGCGATGGGAGTATTTACTCCGTACCCTCTTATCATCTGCTGCATTCCCGCGGACGGGGCAAATACCATATCACACCTGTTGCAGAACCATTTCATATAAGACGGGATCACTTTCTTCTGTATCCATTCCACCGCTTTCTTTTTCACCGGAGTACTTCTCTCATTAATCCGTAAACACGGAATATAATGGAGATATTCCTCATATCTTGTATGATATGTATAGATAACAGGCAGCCCGTATTTTCTTCCGAGCCATAAGGCCCACGGTCCGACGAACATAGGATGATGCACGTGAATGCAGTCAAATTTTTCTCTCTCAAATGTCTCTATGATCTCTGCCGGATAAATGCCGGGATACACCATTCCGTTATCCATCTTTTTCTTCTGTGAACAATACCGGATCACGCGTTCCGGTGATCTCGCATCAGCTTCCAGTATCTTCTCCTGAAAGCTCTCCGCCTCTTCCGGGTTATCGCTCTCGTACGTCGGCGCAAATACAGTTACCTGATGCCCCAGCTTTACCAGTTCCTGCGCCTGCCGCTCAACTGAAACAGGGACACCGCCCACAAAGGGTCTGTAATTATTCGTAAGCATTGCTATCTTCATGTTCTCTCCCCTCCTCTGTTAAGTAAAAAATCGAATTGCCGCATCTCCGAAGAAATATCCTGCCCCGACAAACGTCAGATTCCACAGGAAGATCCCGCATATGGAACTCACTGTATATTTCATAAAATCCATTTTCACCATGCCCGCCGGAATCGAAATCAGTGTCCGCACCATAGGGAGCAGCTTGCTCACAAATACGCCGATACATCCTTTCTCTCTCAGATAATTCATCTTCTCTTCAATAACAGGCTGATGCTTCGGGAATTTCTTAAAGTAAAATCCAAGCACTTTATTCCCGCCGTATCTTCCCAGCAGATAAAGCGCCCAGCTCCCGGTAAGCCCCGCCGCAACGGTCAGCACCATAACAACAGGGAAACTGATCTCCCCCTGCGCGGCCCAGATCCCCGCAAGCGGCATGATCACACCGGCGGGAAAGCCCGGAAGATTCAGATATTCTAAAAGTACAATCAGATAAATAAAAAAAGCACCGTATTGAATAAAATACTGGGTAAGCTCTTGAATACTCATAAAAAAACAGCCCCCTTTCATGATTACAGCATAAGCTGTAAATCTAAAGGGAGCTGATATAAGATTCCAAAGAATTTCTTAAGATTTGATTTGATCCTTGTTAATGAAATATGGATCACAATATAGAAATTTCCGACGTAAGGCAGGTATTGTTAGCGCACGCGCTCTCGCTCGGTCGCGGCGTAGCGGTACATAAGAGCGCAAAAGACGCGCTCTAAGTGCCGACGCCGCTCCAACGGTGCGTACACAATACCTGCCTTACGTCTGCTTTATTCTATCTTCCGCTCATATTTCTTTAACAGGAATCAAACAAGTCTTGCAAGGGGAGTTTAATCCTCATGGGAGTTCGCTGCCGCCCCATTCTACGACTGTGAAGCCGCTGCGTTCCGGGGCGGAAAGGGACTGCTCCGGGATTTCCTGATAGTGATCAAGCGGCTTATAAGCCATAAATACACGGATCACGGTGTCCGGTTCCGGCTGTATGGAAAGGCGTGCGTGGTCTGTATATGCTTCGCTCTGGAAGGAGATAAGATTGTACTCGTTCTGTTCCATTCTGGGCAGCCAGTATACGATAAACTCATTGGCCTCCCTGCGGGTAAGACCGAGCCTGACAAGGGCGTCCTCAAGGAACTCTGCCGTATTCTCTCCCGCCACGCAGAAGCCCTCGGAAAAATCGTACTCCTGTTCAGAGCTGCCCTCCCAGTAGAGATAATTGTACTCCTGTCCGTTCTCGTCTGTGATCGTACCGTCCGGCGCAGCAGTCACATTCCACCCATTATCGTACTCAGGGTAAGTACAGGTCAGTTTCCCGTCATAATTAAGCCGGACAGATATTTCCTGCTCCTGTTCCGGGTACAGATAGATTACCGGCTTTTCATCACTGGTATTGCCTGAAGTTCCATAGGAAGAAGCATCCTTGATAAACTTTCCTACAAAACCGATCACCAAAAGAACACCGATCACACCCAGAACAATATACACTTTTCGCTTCATAAAAGTATTCCCTCCTTCTCTTGTTTCGCTGTCCGTGCATTGATCACAGAAATCACTTCCAAAGAGTCAATCAGTATTTGTGCCGCTATGGCGGCGTTTACCTTGCACACGCCCAAGTACCGCGCAACAACCGGAACACCATATTTCCCACATAAAACTTCAGCATTGCTCTTTCCATGCTTTTGGGATTCCCGATCTCGGATAACAAAAGGCAAATTCATCGTCATCGGTGCATATGCTACTTTGCTTTCTACTCTTATTGCTCAGTATATCTTATTTTTTATGGAAAGTAAAACGCATAAAATGCTATACTGTTTATGGTATAAAATATTACAGCAAACAAAATGATTCATATGAAAGAAGGAATTTTCATGTCGTGGAGAAAAAGAAAGCTTTATTGTATTATACTGCTGGTTATACTTATTTGTACAGGTTGTGAGAAAAAAACTGAAATTTCTAAAAGCGAAGCATTTAGCGAAGCAACGAAACGGATCAGTTCCGAACAAATAAATGTAAATTTTGCATGGAAAGAGGATTATTTGAATGATTTGGACACTTTTTTCCCTGCATTGTCTATCCATTCTGAGTGGGGAACGGAGATGATACCTGGAGTTACAATAGAACCTGTAGGTGGAACTCTCGGTTTGATTTTTAAAACAGAAGGGAATCAGTGGACAGTTGGTGATTTATATCATCCTAGCCATAATAAAATTGTGGAGCCGACAACATATTTAGAAAAAGGGAATGAAGAATTAAGCAGTATATACACCAATGCTAAGTGGGAATTTCAGCCTTTACTTGACGATTATAATTTATGGCTTGATGAATATTACAGCGATAATAATTCGAACATAAGTCAAGTAAAATCCATAGAGCTTTTTGAAGTTATTGATAAAACTACTGGGAGTAAATTTACCGTTTCCTTAGATTATATATATGGATTTCTTTATGAAGACCCCAATCATTATGAGTTCCATCCTTGATCATTGGTCGCAGAGGGGAGCATTAACGCCCCCTCTTTTATACATGGTATGGATTATTTTTCTGGTTGATTCCGTGAACCTGATAATATGTCAGAGTGCCCACAAAGAGCTCCGCCTGCAGAGCCCTCGCGTCAGACGCGGGCGGTTTGCTCCGAATCTCTAAGTCTCCATTACCGTCCAACACGTAAAAACGCTGGCTTTCCCGTTGGCTCGTCGCTGCCTTTGAAAGGCTCTTTGTATTCTTTTTTTGCACGCTTCGTGAGCTCAACAGGGTACAGCTCATAATAAAATAATCCCGTAAAAACCAGCTTATCTTCCTGAATTTTACGGGATTCCCTGGCATCTCCAGTGTAAATCTTTCGCAAAAAATCTTTCTGTAAATTCTTATTCTGTAATATGGTATTCTCTGTACAGCTTTTCCCGCATCTCCTTATTCAGCGTCACTTCCTCCAGAAGATCCATCTTCCTGTCTCTTACGAGCAGCCGGACAAGCGTTCCCAGATCCTTTTCTCCTTCCATACGACCTTCCGTGCGGCCTTGTATACGTCCCTCTGCACGGCCCTTTTCTTCTATCATCTCACTCAAATTGCACATAAAGTCTATCTCCTTTCTGACTCCTGTATCAAGTGGAATCCTGTATTCTTTTTCCAACTGTTCCAATATCTCCTCTTTTGTCATGCTCTGCGAAAATACCGTGTTGAGAAGCCGGATCATTTCATTTCTGGCGTCGTCACTGTTTTCCCTCAGACAGATCTGCGCCACACATAACTTATCATATGCTTTCTTTTCATCCGGTATCCCGCAGATCAGATCTTCTTTCCGGATATGATAGAGCGAAACCGCATTCCCTATATATTCCGGTGCCTGAAAGCACAGCCAGATCGAATACACTTTTTTACACCCGTCATAATTGTCCAGCGTAAATTCCAGGTTAATCTGGGATGATATCATCCGCCCGCAGTAGACGATCCCTCTCGTCACGATACGATAGCCCGGATTCATATTTTTCTGCGCTTCCAGATCTATCAGCAGCTTGATCTTCTCCTGTTCTTTTGTGATAATGGAGAAGCGGATATCATAACTCAGCGTTCCCTCTTCACTGGAGACATCCTCCGTGTTCTCTTCCGTGATCCTGCCCGGTCCTCCCTCCAGTACGCTTACGGAACCGATTTCCGGGCTTCCTTCAATGCACCGGATAATTTCTTCTATCGTATATCTTTCGACTTCTTCGACTACATTTTTCAGTATATATGCCAGAATATGTTTATCTGACAATACCTTCTTGCACTGGGCATCATATTTTCTTTTGTGATTATCACTTTCGATATTTGTTGTTATTCCTGTTTTCATATCTTTTCTTTTTCGGCCGCGATAACAACATCGATTGATTATGTCCTCATTATACTGATATTTCTCTCTGATTTCAAGCCAAACGCCCGTACACCAACAGTGAAGTGTGAAGAGTAAAAGCCCATATGCAGACATACCTAGCATAAAAATGGGACCGCAATATGCGATCCCTCTGATATATCTTTCTATGATCTGAACAAATTACTTTCTGTCTTCTTACGCCTCATCAATAGCTTTTCCGATATCGTGCCTCATATACTTGTTCTTGAAGTCTACCCACTCTGTCGCGGCATAAGCATTCTTTCTCGCTTCTTTCAAATCTTTTCCTTTTGCCGTAACGCCGAGCACACGTCCGCCGTTTGTCACGATCTGTCCGTTCTCGAATTTTGTTCCGGCATGGAAGCAGTAATAGCCGTCATGCTTCTTGAACTCGTCAAGGCCTTTGATCGGGAAGCCTTTGTCATACTTCACCGGATAGCCGTCGGATGCAAGTACTACGCAGACCGCCGCGTTATCCTCGAACTGAAGGTCGATCTGATCCAGTGTACCGTCGATACATGCCTCGACTACATCGATGATATCATTCTTCATACGGGGCAGTACGACCTGTGCTTCCGGATCACCGAAGCGGGCATTGTACTCCAGTACTTTCGGTCCGTCCGCAGTCAGCATCAGACCAAAGAATATTACCCCCTTGAACGGGCGTCCTTCTGCTGCCATGGCATCAACCGTCGGCTGATAGATATATTTCTCACAGAACTCTTCCACTTCTTTTGTGTAGAACGGGCTCGGGGAGAATGTGCCCATTCCGCCTGTATTCAGACCGGTATCGCCGTCTCCCGCACGCTTATGGTCCTGGGCGCTTGTCATCGTCTTGATCGTCTTGCCGTCCACGAATGAGAGAACAGATACCTCACGTCCGGTCATGAACTCTTCAATAACCATCTCATTTCCCGCCGTGCCGAACTTCTTGTCCAGCATGATCGTCCTGACACCCTCTTTTGCCTCTTCCAGATTCTGGCAGATGAGCACGCCTTTTCCGAGCGCAAGGCCGTCCGCTTTCAGAACGATCGGGAACTTTGCTGTCTCAAGATATTCCAGTGCCTTATCCGGATCTGTAAAGTTCTCATAAGCCGCTGTCGGAATATTGTATTTCTTCATCAGATCTTTGGAAAATGCTTTTGATCCCTCAAGGATCGCCGCATTCTTCTTCGGACCGAATGTGCGGATGCCCGCTTCTTCCATGACGTCCACGAGACCTCCTACCAGTGGATCGTCCATACCTACGATACACAGGTCAATATCATTTTCCTTTGCAAATGCCGCCAGTTTGTCGAACTCCATGGCGCCGATGTCGACGCACTGGGCATACTCTGCGATTCCCGCATTTCCCGGCGCACAGTAGATCTTATCTGCTTTCGGGCTCTTTGCCACGCTTGCCGCAATGGCGTGTTCTCTTCCACCGCTTCCCACGATCAGTATTTTCATCTGTAAACCTCCTCATCCGGTCTTATCTGTATTGATATTGTCCGTTGTCCTTGTTCCATCCGCCGATGCTTCTGTTACGACAGGATCGTTGTTTTATGGTCGGCCACCCGCACTTTTCCATTTGCGATCAGGTCGATTGCTTTCGGCAGGATCTTCCATTCTGCCTGTTCCATCACTCTTCGCTGGAGCACCTCAGGCGTATCCCCCTGCTGTACTTCTACCGCTTTCTGCAGGATGATCGGTCCTGTATCGGTTCCTTCGTCCACAAAGTGTACGGTAGCCCCGACTACCTTTACCCCCCGGGCAAGAGCCGCCTCATGAACTTTTAAGCCATAGTAGCCCTTTCCGCAGAAAGACGGGATAAGAGACGGATGAATATTGATCATCCGGTTTTCATATTTTTTGATCATCTCCGGCGGGATCACAACAAGGAAACCTGCCAGCACAACAAGATCCGGCTCATAACTGTCCACTGCCTCCAGCAGCTTTTCATTGAAAATATCCCGTGTCTCGAAATCTTTCGGAGATACACACATAGACGGAATGTCATTTTCTTCCGCCCGCTTCAGTGCATATGCATTTTTATTGTTGCTGATCACTCCCACGATCTGTGTGTTCGTGATCGTACCGTCTTTTACGCTGTCGATGATCGCCTGCAGGTTTGTGCCGCCTCCGGATACCATCACGACAACGCGCAGCGGCTTGTCTGCCGCTGCACCTGTCCTCTCTAGCATAATTCTACTCCTTTGTCTCCTGCCTCAATGCGTCCCACTACATACGGCGCATCTCCGGCAGCGCGGATCGCCTCCATGGCGCGGTCTGCGTCCGCCTCATCCACTGCAACGATCATACCGAGTCCCATATTGAATGTATTGTACATCATCTGCTCCGCGATATCTCCGTCTACAGAGAGCATATTAAAGATCGGCGGGATCGGATAGCTGTCTTTCCGGATCACTGCCTTTGTGCCCTCTTTGAGCATACGGGGAACGTTCTCGTAGAAACCGCCGCCTGTAATATGGCTGCACGCTTTCACCGTCACGCCGGCGTCTTTGATGCTCTTGAGCGCCTTTACATAAATCCTTGTGGGAACAAGAAGCGCCTCTCCCAGCGTGGATCCGAGGCTGTCATAATATGTATCCAGAGCCTCGCGTTTCATGCTGAATACCTGTCTGACGAGAGAATATCCGTTGCTGTGAATGCCTGTCGATGCCATTCCGATGAGCACATCTCCGGCTTTTAAGTTTTCTCCTGTGATCATATCTTTCCTGTCGCAGACACCTACGGCAAATCCTGCCAGGTCATACTCGTCCGGAGCCATCAGCCCGGGATGTTCCGCTGTCTCGCCGCCGATCAGCGCCGCCCCTGCCTGAAGACAGCCCTCAGCTACGCCTTTGACGATATCCGCGATCTTCTCCGGCTCATTTTTTCCGCAGGCAATATAATCCAGAAAGAAAAGAGGTTCTCCTCCCGCGCACGCAATGTCGTTGACACACATTGCCACTGCATCAATTCCGATTGTATCGTGCTTATCGAGAATCATGGCCAGCTTTACCTTAGTCCCGCATCCGTCCGTGCCGGACAGAAGCACCGGCTCCTCCATTTCTTTGATCTTCGCAAGGGAAAATGCACCTGAAAATCCGCCGAGTCCTCCAAGCACTTCAGGGCGCATTGTCTTTTTTACGTGCTCTTTCATCAATTCTACCGACTTATACCCGGCTTCGATATCAACGCCTGCTTTCTTATAATCCATTCTCTGCTCTCCTGTTAATTATTTTTCATTTATATATGCTTCATATCCGATCTCATGCAGTTTGTCTGCCTTTGCCTGAACGCCGGCTTTCATCTCTTCAGAATAGTCTTTCAGCTTCTGAAGGATCTCCGGATCTGATACGGCAAGTATCTTCGCCGCAAGGATCGCCGCATTCATTCCGCCGTCAATGGCAACTGTTGCTACCGGGATTCCCGGCGGCATCTGTACGATAGAGTAAAGTGCGTCCATACCGTCCAGATTCTTGCCTGACATCGGCACACCGATTACCGGCATCGGGAAGAGTGCTGCACACATTCCCGGAAGATGAGCTGCCATACCGGCTCCCGCGATAATCACCTTTACGCCTCTTCCCTCGGCTCCCTTCGCCCAGTCGAAAAATGTATCCGGCATCCTGTGCGCGGAAATGATCGTCATCTCATAGTCGATTCCCAGTTTTTCAAGCATTGATGCAGCCTTGCTCATGACCTTCAGGTCCGAGTCACTGCCCATTACGATTGCTACTTTTGGCATCATAACTCCTCCTTATAAGTGAACTATTACTTCTCCAACGGCTCGTTTAAAATTTCCGTCCCCGGCAGAACAAATCTTCCGTCTTTTATTAGTATAATGTGTTTTCCATCTTTTGTCACTACACTTATTTCTTCTAACTCTTCATAAGGTATAGTTATATCTGTATGGCAGTTAAAGTAAGCTTTTGACACATCCTCTTTCCGGTTCAGTGAAACCGAATTATCTTTTGCCACGATCTCCTTGCCGTTCGGATTGTAGACACGGATATCTTCACTCCATGAATAGCAGGTATCGCCCACTGCAAAATGAGGCCCCGTCTTCTCTGCGATGAGGATCGGCATCTTATCCTCAATACTGTATTTCTTTCCTGCCACGTAGGCTGTTGTATTCGTGCCGATGGCGAATTCTCCGAGAGGCAGCGACTTATGCCCTTTTAGAACATTGTCCTCAATATATCTGCGTCCCTCTTCATGATCATCAAAGCTTCCGCAACGGTAGTCCGTGATCATTCCGTCCTCAAATGTCAGCTCCAGGTCCTTATACTGCAGCCCCTCAAGATATACACGACTGACATGGAGCACGCCCGCTGTCCCCTCAAGTACGGGGGAAGTAAACACCTCGCCTACCGGAATATTGACATCTGCCACACAGTTTTCAAAAATTGTTTCTTTCTCAGGATCATTCAGGTGATACAGCTTCACTTTGAGATCTGTCCTGTTCTCTCCCCGGCCTTTCACATGAACATATTCCCCCTGGTCAAGAGCATCGATCATTGTCTGCTGTACTTTCTCATAGAGCTTCGCGTCCAGTGTATTGATGCGGATCACTTCATCAAAGATCTCCGGATATTTCTCTCCGATCTCAGGCACAGGATAAGCTACAATGGTAAAGCTGCGCTCTTCGCCTTTGATATATTCGTTCGTAAGCTGCCCCGACCGGCTGTCGTAGCTGACCGCCAGCTTCTTCTGTTCTTCATTATAGGACGGCGCTTCCGGCACCGATTTCGGTGAAAACGGTTTCTCCCCGAATGTCTCCATGACCGCCGGCCCTGCAAACTGCGCTGCCAGATCTTTGTGCTGCTCGTAGACCGTACGGGCCACTTCCAGACGACGCTCGATATACCGTTTATCCATAAAAAGCGCCTGATCCTGACGGTGGTCATATTCATACTGCCAGTTCGGCACTGCGCCGTAATATCCGATCTTGTGATGCTCCCGTTTTGTGATAACACTGGATGCCGCACGGTAAATGACAGGCTTAAGGCCCATCTGGCGGAAATTCTCTATGGCAATACGGATCACCTTTTCAAAACCGAGACTGTAGCGGATATTGACCACTGATTTTTTCGACAGATCCTTCCCTGTGTTTATAAATCCGATACGATATCCTTCTGTGTACACATCCGCCATTTTCCGGAGCGTTTCCTCCGGGAGCGTACGCAGGTGTCTTGCTGTCCCCATCTCATTCTCCGTAATATATTCGCCGAATCTGTAGAGATATCGGTCATTTTCAAGATCGGCATTCTCGATGATATCCGCAGCGAATGAGTGAACCGGGTCAATCTGTTCCATGATCCGGTCTGCCAGGAACACATCGCAGTAATCACTTGCATACCAGTAAAAAATATCACGTATTTCCCTGGGTTCCGGAAGCGTATCGCTTTCAAAACTGTTATAAACTTCGATCAGGAGTTCAAACAGAATCGTCAGATAATCTACTCTGTTTTCAAAGGAGTATGGGATACCGGAACGCATCTCCACATAGAGCATACTCAGCAGCCGTCCCATTTCCAGACCGAATTTTTCCACGGCATAGATAGGATTTGCATAGCTGCCGCCGTAATGTTCCTCCAGAATATCACTGTAGAGAATCTCATTGAGGCGCTTCATCTCCTCAACGCTGTACCGTTCCCACTCGCCGTTTTCCACCTTCCGCCTCACATTTTCAAGCTCCAGTAAAAAGATCGCCACATCCTGGAAATAGGGCACATACTGCTCCGGCACTGTCTCCTCGGAGACGATTCCGCGAAGTCTGCCGACCGCCAGGATATGGCGTTCTTCATACTGTTTGTTCTTTTCTTTCTGTATTTCTTCTCTGTTCATCAACATAAAGACCTCCCGTTCATCCACACTTCAACTTCTGACTGTTCCGAATCGAACGCTGTTACAGTCCGCCGATAAAAAGCGCAAAGAAAACAATCAGAGTCACAGAACTGACCGGAAGTCCGATTTTACAGGTCAGATAATTACGTTCCCGCTCATAAAATCCACGGATTGCCAGACGGATTCCGTTAATGGCAAGCACAAGAGACAGAATCGCAAGACCACCGATAATTCCCGGAGCGTTTCCCCGTGCTATAAACGCGCCTGTAATGCATCCTGCCAGAATCAGCAGGCCGCCGAAACCGTTTATACAGGAAACCACCCCCATACGGGAATGCTTGAAACTTGCCTGCCCGTATTTGCGCGAGCCCCTTTTTTTCCTCTCTTTTTCTCTGCGGCGCTCCTCAGCGCTTTTTCCGATTTCGAACATGATGTTTTCTCCTTATCTGATTGCATATTGCAAATAAAATATAACCCAGCACACCGCCTATCGTATTAAGCAGTATATCGTCCACATCGAAACTGCCCACTTTCGTAAAAAGCTGGACGATTTCCACACACAGACTCAGCCCCATACTGGCAAACAATGTCTTAAAAAAGCCTCTTAATTTACTTGCCATAGAGATAAAAAAGCCATACGGGACAAAAATCAGTATGTTGCCCGCCAGATTGGCAAACACTGCAAATGTTCCCAGCTGCTCCCTGTATGTGATAAACCTTCTGATCTCCTTAAAGAGTTCAAGATTGTAGCGGTAATCCTCGGCAATCTCTGTCCTGCCGTACCATTCGGCGACAAACAGGAAGTAAATCAGGAAACCGACATATAATAAAAACAGGACTTTACCGAATGCCCTGATAATTTTTGCTTTCTTCCCACTCAAAATAATACCCCTGACACTTTGAAAAGGGGACCGGCTCTCCTGCCGCCCCCTTATCCTGCTTGTTTTTTACTCAGCAGCGCCGCTTGGGCGTGGCTGATCTTATCTTTCTAAAATGTAATCTCCTTTTTATGTTTAAGCAGAATGGATCCGCTGATAATAGAAAGGACGCCTGCCGTAATGCCCACTGTAAGGATGATAATTCCGACTACAATATTTCCGACACCACTGTTCTTCATCGCCGTATATGCCTTTTCCATATCATGCGCCTCCTTATTTTACACCATATGTTTCATAGTATGTATCAATCGCTGCCTTTAATGTATCATCAATAACAACTTTTCCGTTATATTCTTTATTGTACAGGCACTCGACCACTTCTTCCATCGTCACGATCGCAGCCGTATCAAACCCGTAGAGGTCCTTAATCTCATCCAGCGCGCATTTCTCGCCGCCTTTTCCCACTTCCATCCTGTTCAGAGATACAATAAGTCCGACGATAGTCACATCTGCCGCTCCTCTTACCTTCGGCACGGTCTCTTCCATGGACTTTCCTGATGTGGTCACATCTTCGATCATGATCACCCGGTCGCCGTCTTTTAACTTGCTTCCGAGGAAACTGCCCTTATCTGCTCCGTGGTCTTTCTCCTCCTTGCGGTCCGAACAGTAGCGGACTTCCTTTCCGTACAGCTCGCTGTATGCAATAGCTGTCACGACACTGAGCGGAATCCCTTTGTATGCAGGTCCGAAGAGCACATCGAAATCATCGCCGTATTTATCATGAATTGCCTTTGCATAATACTCGCCCAGCTTCTTTAACTGAGAGCCGGTCACATAAGCTCCGGCATTCATAAAGAACGGGGATTTTCTGCCGCTCTTTAATGTAAACTCACCAAATTTGAGCACATCGCTGTCCACCATAAAATGAATAAATTCCTGCTTGTACTGTTCCATATCATAACCTCCCTATTATTATTTCACAATTCCGACCATTTCGTCAACCGTCCGGAATCCCTGACGTTTCATGTATTCCTCAATTCCGTCCACAATCTTCATTGTCACGCCCGGGTCATGAAAGTTTGCCGTTCCGACCGACACTGCGCTGGCTCCCGCAAGGATCATCTCAATGGCGTCCTCTGCAGTCGATATGCCGCCCATACCGATAATCGGCACATTTACGGCATTTGCAGCCTCATACACCATGCGCACGGCAATCGGGTGAATCGCCGGCCCGGACACGCCGCCCGTCCTATTTGCCAGCACAAAACTCTTGCGGTTGATATCGATCTTCATTCCCGTGATCGTGTTGATCAGGGATACTGCATCCGCACCTCCCGCTTCCACAGCCTTTGCCATCTCCGCAATACTGGTCACATTAGGGCTCAGCTTCATGATCACCGGCTGTTTTGCATATTTCTTTACAGCTTTTGTAATATCCTCCGCTGCTTTCGGATTCTGTCCGAAGGCGATACCGCCCTCTTTGACATTGGGGCAGGAGATATTGATCTCCAGCATATCCACATCCTCATCCGCCAGACGCTCTACTACCTCGCAGTAGTCCTCAGTGGACTTCCCGCACACATTTACGATAATCTTTGTATCATATTGCCTCAGGAACGGAATATCCCTCTCGCAGAACACGTCAATCCCCGGATTCTGAAGCCCTACGGCGTTCATCATTCCCCCGTACGTCTCCGCCACTCTCGGAGTCGGATTACCGGTCCAGGGGATATTTGCCACGCCCTTTGTCGTCACCGCGCCCAGACGGTTAAGATCCACATAGTCTGCGAACTCAGCGCCCGAGCCGAATGTACCGGATGCTACCGTCACAGGATTCTTCCACTCTACACCGGCGATATTTACTTTCATATTCATCAGATCTCCACCTCCGTAGAAAGGAATACCGGACCGTCTTTACAGATCCGCTTGTTGTGTACATTGCTGTGGTGGTCCTTCTCTTTCGACTGGCACACACACGCCAGACAGGCTCCGATTCCGCAGGCCATGCGCTCCTCAAGAGAAATGTAGCACTCAATGCCGTTCTCCTCGGCATACGCCTTGATTGCGCGTAACATAGGCGTCGGACCGCAGGCATAAATAACATCCGCCCCAAGAGCATTCTCCCGGATAGCGTCCATTACATTTCCTTTTGTGCCGACACTGCCGTCTTCCGTCGAGATATACACCTCACCGTTCTGCTCAAATTCTTCTCTCAGAAATGTCTCCGCATCCCGATAGCCTGCGACGATCTGTTTCTTCTCACATTTCATCTGCTTTGCCAGCTCAAGGATCGGCGGTACGCCAATGCCGCCTCCCATGAGGAAAGCCCGTTTGCCTTCCGCCTTTTCTACAGGGAAACCGTTCCCGAGAGGTCCGATTACAGGAATCGTATCCCCTGCCTGAAGTTTTGAGAACTCCTCGGTTCCCGTATTCTTTCCCGTTACACGGTACACAACACGGAGACTTCCGTTTTCCGTATCAATCTCACAAATACTGATCGGACGGGGAAGCAGCTTGCTCCCGTCATTGGTATACATGGAAATAAACTGTCCCGGCTTCGCCTCTGCTGCAGCCTCTGTTTTGATCCACATACTGTAGATATCCTGCGCGATCCTCTCCTGTGAAATGACCTGCGCTTTTTCTTTTTTCTTATTTGCCATAACTGCTCCTTCTTCTACTTCCCTGCCAGCGCTCCGCTGATATCGGCGATCATTGCTTCGACCGCTGCTCTGGACGCATCGCCGAAATTCTCCTCACCATATTTCGCATATGCCTCCTGCTTATATGCCGCAATGATACCTCTGGATGAATTCACGATCGCTCCCAGTCCGTCTTCATTGAAGAAGTGGACCAGGTCCTTGCCCTGTCCGCCCTGTGCGCCGTATCCCGGCACAAGGATGTAAGCTTTCGGCATGATCTTTCTGAGAACTTTGCCCATCTCCGGATAAGTCGCTCCGACTACGGCTCCCACATAGCTGTACTCATCGCCCATGCAGTCCGCGCCCCACTCGGCTACCTTCTCTCCAACCAGTTCGTAGAGCGGCCGTCCGTCGATCAGCCTGTCCTGGAATTCTCCGCTGGACGGATTGGAAGTCTTGACAAGTACGAAGATTCCCTTCTTCTCCTCTTTACATACGTTGATGAACGGATTTACTCCGTCAGATCCAAGATACGGGTTTACCGTTGCAAAATCTTCATCAAACGGAACATACTCCTTACTGCCTACTTTCACTTTTCCAAGGTGTCCCGTCGCATACGCAGCCGAAGTGGAACCGATGTCTCCTCTCTTGATATCCCCGATCACTACAAGATCTTTGGACTTACAGTAGTCTACCGTCTTCTTAAACGCCATAACTCCCGGTACTCCGAACTGTTCGTACATTGCGATCTGTGGCTTTACGGCAGGGATCAGGTCATACGTCTTGTCCACGATCTCCTTGTTAAACTGCCAGATTGCCTCTGCCGCTCCTTCCAGTGTTTCTCCGTATTCTGCAAACGCCTTATCCTGAATGTGCTGCGGAATGTAGTTCAGCATCGGGTCAAGCCCTACCACAATCGGCGCTCCTGTTTTTTTGATCTTTTCCACTAATTTGTTTATCATCTGCTCTTCCTCCGTTTTCACAATCTGATATACCTGTCCATTATCATACCATAAGTCCGTCCCTTAGTAAAACAAAAAGAAACGCCTGAAGTCTCTGTTTCTTCAGACGTTTTCACCAAATCTGTGCAAGCCCTCCCGGGGCGAGCAGTGTAAACGGGAACACCGGAATATTTCTGAGAGCCCCGTATATAAATACAATCACCAGAATCCACACCAGCAGTTTCACACTGATCTTCCCGTCCACATGATTGCCTCCTGTAATCATCCAGTCAATAAGACGGGCTGCAATGTAGATGCAGATCAATGGAACCAGGAGCGTCATAAGCGGATTGTAGCTGAATGCATCTTTAAATTTCAGATGAAGCAGCGAATAACAGGCTCTTCCTGCTCCGCATCCCGGACAGTACAGCCCGGTTACCGTATAAAAGATACAGGGCAGCGGATAACTGTAGGGATTGTGAAAATACAGATACAATGCCCCGGCAGCAGCAACCGCTCCCGCACAAAGTACGAGAGCGATCCGCATTTTCCTGTTCTGTTGAATACGCATTGCCAATTTCAACATAGGTTTCCTCTTATTAATAGTAATAATATCCGCTGCCTGCTATGCCTGCATAAATCATCACAACATAAATAACCTCTACAATAAATCCTACGATAGCAGAAGCAATGATCCAGATCTTCGCAGTCTTTGCTGCTTTCTGCGCGCCTTCCCAGTCTCTGGCATTTACTGCACTATTGATCTTTGTAGAGTATACAATACCGACGATACCGAACGGAAGGCAGCAGCACAGTGTTGTAATAATCGACAATACCAGATACGGAACCCAGTTGATCGGCTTCTCCGGCTCATAGGATGACTGATATACCGGAGGGGTCTGATACTGATTGTTCTGATAATCAGATGTATAAGTATTCTGATAGCCGGAACCGTAATTTTGTGCATTCTGATACTGTGGCTGGCTTCCCGCCTGCTGCGCGCTGTCCGTCCCTGTCTCGGGCTGTGCACTGTATGCAGTCTGAGATGTACCGGAAGCCTCCTGTGTATTTCCATAATCGGCGCCCGAATTCTCCGGCTGCAGTGCGCCACAGTGGGGACAGAATTTTGAGCCGTCCTGGATCTCCTGATAACAATTTACACAATTCATTTTTCATACCTCGCTCTCATTGTTCGTATTATACTATTGCAGTACTGAATCTATCATACCACTGAACGAGGCTAAAATCATCAAAAACTTTGTAAATTTGTTTCAGGCAGTTTTTATTTTTGCGGAATGGATCATTCCCATTTTCATAAGCACTGGCCTGAGTGCATTGTATAACACTCCTACAAGGACTACAGAGACAACTGCATTGACAAAAGTAGATGCCGTGCTCCATTTTGCCAGAACCTCTGCCATCTGCTGCGGCTGTCCCAGAATATACTGATTATAGAAAAATCCTGCCAGAGGATCGGCAATTACATTAAATCCCAGTCCCGCAACCGAAGCGATCACGCTCCACCGGAAAACATATCTTTTGTCTGTGCTCTCATTAATTCTGGCAATCCGGTGAGCTACCAGCCCCACAATCAGGCCGATACAGAGCTTCAGTACGAAAGTCTTCGGCGCGCCTGTAATATATACGGGATCTATTACATCAGCGATTCCCATACCGATCGCCCCTGCAAGGCCGCCATACCATCCGCCCAGGATCAGCGCCGCGAGTACGCAGAAAGCATTGCCTACATGAAGCGCTGTCGCATCACCGCCCGGCAGCGGAATATTGATTTTCAAAAATGCAAAAGCCACAAAGCAGAGAGCTGCCATCAGCCCGGTCTGGGCAAGCTTGATTAACGTTTCATTTCTTCTTTCCATAGGTGATACCCCTTTTCTGTATGTTCTTAACTGCTACAGGTATATTATCACCCAACTGGTTATATTAAAACGTCCAGTTTCTTCTTTTTTATACAGGCCAGTTTTTCATTCCCAGCCTCATCTGCTCTATTTTCTTCGCCTCATCTTCCTCCAGGCAGTCAAAAAGATACGTCCTCAGGATATCTCCTCTTCCCAGATGCTCTCCTCTGATCTCCCGGAGGGCAAGCTCTACTTCTTCTTTCAGTCCCGCCGCGGACATACGGCGTGCCCCCTGTCCGAGGATAATAACCTGCTCCAGTGCGTCCGATGTTGCCACAGTTACACTGTGATTTCTGGATATTTTTCTGACCGTCTTCTCTATATACTGGTCTGCCGTCTCTGCCTCTTTTGTATATACAATATGAATATTATGGTATTTCGAGACTTCTCCCGGATTTCCTTCCACCTTATATGCATCAAACACAAGGATCAGCGTACACTTCCGATACCCCTGATAATTGCAGAGAATATCCGCGAGTTTTCCCCTGGCAGCTGCCAGATCAGTCTCTGAAAGTTCCCTCAGTTCATCCC
This sequence comes from uncultured Ruminococcus sp., assembly GCA_904377845.1. GTDB lineage: Bacteria > Bacillota > Clostridia > Lachnospirales > Lachnospiraceae > Mediterraneibacter. The sequence continues at coordinate 60,999 of CAJFGR010000009.1, forward strand.
ATGCAAAAATAATATTGTATCCGTCTACAAGAAGATATTCCTCTCCGTCACTCCTCTTTCTCTTGTCTGCCGACGCATCTGAACTTTTCTTTCTCCGCTCATCTGCCCGATCAGCCGATACTTTCACCGGCGCGCTGCTGACGTTCCGCCTGACGGGATCCGGCGTGCGCACATAGATCGCATCCAGTTCTTCCTGTGTCAGTTCGATCGTCCTTGAGGATGCCCGGACAGCGGCAGTTTTGGCAGACTGCCTCCGTTCCTCGCTTTTCTCCTGTTCCAGAACACTTTTCAGCGGACTCTCTATATGCATATATTCCTCTACCTGATACCAGGGAACAATAAATCCTGCCCCATGGGCGCAGAATACGGAATCCGCAGTATTTTCAAGATCACCTTCCGGATCATAGCCGATTTCCCCGACAACTTTCTCCGTATTGTGACAGATGTCATATCCCTTAAGCGTACAGAACATTCTGCCGAATCCACCGGTGTATGCCGCAAACTCCTTCTGATAGCCGCGCATTTCCGATACCGGAGCGCTTCCTGTAAGGACTGCAAGGTCATCTTCTGTCTCCGGGCCTGAAAAAGTACCGTTCATCCTCTGAATATCATTCATTGCCTTCCCTACATTTTCCATAGGCAGCTCCATGCGGAACTCGTAATACGGTTCCAGCAGTACACTCTCTGCTTTCATCAGTCCCTGACGGACCGCCCGGTATGTGGCCTGACGGAAATCTCCGCCCTCCGTATGCTTCTGATGAGCCCGTCCGGATATCAGAGTGATGCGGACATCGGTAAGCGCAGACCCGGTCAGCACACCTCTGTGTTCCTTCTCATCCAGATGAGTCAGAATCAGCCTCTGCCAGTTGCGGTCCAGAATATCCTCGCTGCATTCAGCAGCGGCCTGCACACCGGATCCCCTTTCTCCCGGCTCCAGAAGAAGATGTACTTCCGCATAATGCCGCAGCGGCTCAAAATGCCCGACTCCCTCTACAGGACCGGCAATCGTCTCTTTATATATGATCCTGCCCTCTCTGAACTCTATCAGGACTCCGTAGCGTTCTTTGATCATACGCTGCAGCACTTCCGTCTGCACCTCACCCATAAGCTGAATATGGATCTCCTGAGCCTCTTCCACCCAGACAATATGAAGCTCCGGTTCTTCCTCCTCAAGCTGGCGCAGGTTCAAAAGCATTGCATGGACGTCACAGCCTTCCGGCAGCTCGATCCGATAAGTCAGAACCGGTTCGAGCATCGGGACATCCGAATCCGGCTCCGCGCCGATCCCCTGCCCGGGATAAGTCCCTTCCAGGCCCGTCACCGCACAGACCATTCCCGCCTGTGCATTTTGAGACAGCTCATACTTGTCGCCGGAATATATGCGGATCTGATTTACTTTCCCCTCTACCCCCGGGAGAGTTTCCTTCACTTTCAGCTCTCCGCCTGTCACCTTCAGATAAGTCAGCCTGCTCCCCTGCGGATCCCTTGCGATCTTATATACTTTTGCGCCGAATACTTCCGGATACTGCGGGCAGATACTGTATTCTCTGATTCCATCAAGCAGCTCTGCGATTCCCTCTGCTTTAAGGGCTGACCCAAACCAGCACGGAAATACTTTTCGTTCTGCCACTACACTCCTCAACGTAGCTTTCGTGATTTTTCCGGTCTCGAGATACTCTTCCAGCATCTCTTCGTCACAGACGGCAAGACTTTCAAGAGCATCCGGCACGCCGTCTGATATCAGTTCGAAATCCGTACAGCCCTCATCCAGACGGCTTTTCAGTTCCGTCATCAGTGCATCTCTGTCTGTTCCTTCCCTGTCCATCTTATTGACAAAAAGAAATACCGGTACACTATATCGTTTCAACAGCCGCCACAGCGTCACAGTATGTCCCTGCACCCCGTCCGCACCGCTGATTACGAGGACCGCATAATCGAGCACCTGCAGTACACGTTCCATCTCAGCAGAAAAATCTACATGACCCGGTGTGTCAAGAAGCGTGAGATCCATATCTTTCCATTTCATGACCGCCTGCTTGGAAAAGATCGTAATTCCACGTTCTCTCTCCATCTCGTATGTATCCAGAAATGCATCGCCGTGATCCACCCGTCCCAGATTCCGGATACTGCCGCTTAAAAAGAGCATTCCTTCCGAGAGTGTGGTTTTTCCTGCATCGACATGGGCCAGAAGACCGATATTAAGGTTCCTCATCCTCTGTCTGGCTGTCGTCTTATTATCTTTATTATCAGACGTATTCCCCATAGAAAAACCCCTTTCTGTTTTATGATCATACATTCGTAATCATATCACAGAAAGGGGTATAAGTCGATAAATCGATCTTTTTACTTTCAGTTCTGCACTCCGTGATGGCAGACATAACTCTCACGGTCAATTCCCCGGAACTCATATCCGTGTGCGCTGTAATATTCAAGGATTTCCGGTAAAGCCTCCACAGTTGCAGCCTTTGCTGCCGCATCATGAAAGAGAATAACTACATGATTGATTTTATCGGTACACGCATTTTTTACTATGTCATCCTTGGTTCCGCCTGCCGCATCCGTACTGTCCAGATTCCAGTCATAATACTGATAGCCTTTTTCCTGAACAGCTTCCACCAGCCGGGACATAATCCCCTTATTGTACTTTGCAGATACCATATTGGAAGATCCGCCCGGAAAGCGGATGAAACACGGCACGTAACCAATCTGTTCCTTCGCCACTTTCCCGACCTGCTGCAGGTCATCGAAATATGCCTCATCCGATGCATATACTTTGTCATAATCATGTGTATTGGTATGTAGTCCGATCGTATGTCCCGCCTCATATGCCTCCTTAATATAAGGCCTGCATTCCTCATTCGCCCCGGTAATAAAAAAAGTTGCTTTTGCGTTATACCCGGCAAGGATATCAATAATCTTCTTCGTGTTTTCGGAAGGGCCGTCATCAAATGTAAGGTATACTATTTTTTTATCATCTTCCGGCTGGGTCGTACCAATCGGCACTCCCGGCTGTATGGAAGACGCAATAGCCCGCTGTGCTTCCGCCGCATCCTTTATCGCCGCAGCGACCACCTCAACTTCTTCCGGTTCTCCCTTGAGCAGACGCTCTGCCGCCTGTCTGTTCTCTTCTGCCTCTTTGCTGTTTGCGACCATACAGAAAGCAGTTCCGCCGATCACAAAGAAAACCAGCGCACAAAGAATGATCGCGTTATAATTATAACGGCCTCTGATATACCGTTTTATCTTATGCATTTTCTTATTTATCTCCCGTGTATTCTTTTATCATGATATTTTATTATAGAAGATATTTTTTAAGAAAATACTATATTTTGCTTAAAAATTATTAACATTCCATAACATATAGTAGAGGCAGCAGACAGTTTTGCTCTCCTGCGCCTGTCTGCTGCCCGTATCTTTTATTTCAGCATTACTTTTTGTCCGTCAATATCTATATTCTCCAAATTCTGAAAAACCCAGCCGTGTGATTGTGGAGAATAACGAATAACCACCGGGATCCAGCAATCATTAACAGCCAGATATAGGTACTGTCCCGGTCTGACATTTACACTTTTGGATCGTTTCTCATCGACAATATAGATGTCTGAATTTGAATCAGCATTCAACACTCCAGTTATCATGTATAACAGCTCCTTTCATTCAGAATTACTTTCCTCTGTGAGAAGAAATAACAGATACAGAAATAAGTCCTGCATCTGTCGGTATAGTATAGAAAGAAATTGTGAACATTATATGGATTTTTTTGTAAAATGTTTTTAAAAAATAATATTTTCCAACGTTTCTCAGCCCATTTCTGATTATCAATATTCCAATTTTTGACTTTTTTTCAGAAAAATACGTCTAAAAAATTAATTGTTAAGAAATTAAAAAAAGTGCTTGATTTTTTCGTAAAGTCTGCTATAATAACCATGTTGCTTGTGAGCGGCAGAAAAAAATTGATGCGGAATGGTGTAATTGGCAGCACAGCAGACTCTGACTCTGTTAGTAGGGGTTCAAGTCCCTTTTCCGTAGCTGGGAATTTGCGAATAGCATTTTCCCTTTTTTATCGGAGTGTGGCTCAGCTTGGTAGAGCGCTACGTTCGGGACGTAGAGGTCGCAGGTTCAAATCCTGTCACTCCGATTTTTTATTTATCTGAAAAACGCAAAGTCTGCAGATTGAGACTTTGCGTTTTTCTTTATTACTGAATTATATTCTTATTCTTTCCACTCTCCGTCAAATACAACTTCCGCAGGGCCCGTCATATAGACCTTATCTTTCCCCCGATCCCACTTTATCTGCAGATCACCGCCAAGAAGCTTTACTGTAACTTCATCCTCCGTCAGGCCGTTGAGAATACAGGATACCGCAACTGCACACGCACCGGTTCCACAGGCAAGCGTCTCACCGGAACCGCGCTCCCACACGCGCATCTCCACTGTATTCCTGTCCAGAACTCTTACAAATTCCGTATTGATCCTGTTCGGGAAACGCTCATGATTCTCGAACTTCGGTCCGATTACCTCCAACGGCAGTTTCTTTACATCACAGTCAACGTATACAACCGCGTGGGGATTTCCCATGGAGACACAGGTCATATAATATTCCTGTCCATCTACAAGGATCGGCACATTCACCGCTTTATCGCCTTCTGCCACAACCGGAATTCTGGCAGATTCCAGCTCAGGTTTCCCCATATCTACTTTAACCAGCTTTACTTTACCGTTTTCCACCGTAAGATCAAGATATTTGATCCCGCCCAATGTCTCTACCGATATCTGTGTTTTATCTGTCAGGCCGTAATCATATACGTATTTTGCCACACAGCGGATTCCGTTTCCGCACATTTCTCCCCGGGAACCATCCGCATTGTACATTTCCATCTCAAAGTCCGCCCTGGCTGAGGGCTTGATCATAATCAATCCGTCTGATCCCACTCCGAAATGCCGGTCACTGATCTTTACCGCTAGTTCAGACGGATTTTCGATCTTCTCTCTGAAACAGTTCACATATACATAATCATTGCCAAGTCCCTGCATCTTTGTAAATTTCATAATCGTACCCCTTGCTTTCCAATTATTATTCCACCATCATTATACACACTGCCCGGCAGAAATCCAACCGAAAGCCGTATGATTTATCTATTGCACCAGTCATTTTCTCTGCTATTTATCCATCACAGTCAGTATCATCCGGGCTGTTTCTACCATATCCATTCCGCTTTCCATACTGGTTTTCTGTACATATTTATGTGCCTCATCCTCTGTCATGTGGTTTCGTTCCATCAGCAGTGCCTTTGCCTCTTCTATGATCTGGCGGTCTTTCGTACTTCTCAGCTTTCCTGATTCACGTTTTTTCCGCCTCCGTCGTTCCTGCGTCTGCCGGATCATCTCAATCGTGTTGACCAGATCATATATTTTAAGGGGCATAGGCAGACCCACAACACCATCCGGGAGGCCATCCGACCATTTGTCAGCCGATGCGATCAGGAGAATTTCAAACCCGCCCGGAAGATATTCCCTCATCTGTGTATAATGCATATCCTGCATACGGTCTGCACACACTACAATCCCGTCATTCCACATTTCAGCATATTGAAGCACCTTTGCTCCCGTCTGACAGACAGCAGATACTTCGAACCCGGATTTCACAAGGATATTTCTTATATTCACCGCATTTTCCCGCTTAGAAAACGCAACTATAATATTACTCAAATCCGTGTCACCTCCTGCTGTCTTATTTCTCAATCTGCATTTTTATACTGTAACCGCTCATGCCCACAGTTCGATTCCGCCGCCCGCGGCTCCATCTCACTGTATGGCGTCCGCCATATGCCGCGAACGTTATATGACACCATTTACAGGCAAGCCTGTATGGTGCCCTACAACATTCGCAGCGCATGAGCAGACTGGTATCACATTTTATACAAATAGTTTTCGATTTCCCAGTCTGTTACCTGCATACAGTATGCTTTGTACTCTTTTTTCTGTGCCTTAATAATCTTATGCGCCAGCTCTTTCCCAAGTACTTCCTGTATCAATTCATCTTTTTCCAGTTCTTCTACCGCCTCTTTGATCGTTCTGGGAAGTTCCTGCACGCCTAGCTCCGCCCGGCGCTCAGGTGTCATTTTCTGAATATTTTCGTCGATACACTCCGGAGGCATAATTTGATGCTCGATACCATCCAGTCCTGCCATGAGAAGCACTGCCAGCGCAAGATACGGGTTTGCCGTTGCATCCGGGCTTCGCAGTTCGATCCTGGTGTTCTCCCCTCTTCCTGAAGGCACACGGATCAGCGGTCCTCTCGTCTTTGAAGACCAGCCCATGTAAACCGGCGCCTCATATCCCGGCACAAACCGTTTGTAGGAATTAACCGTCGGATTAGTAATACAGGTAATCGCTTTCATATGTTTCATCAGACCGCCGATGAAATAGTATCCTTCCCTGCTCAGACCATTCGGATCTGTCTCACTCTGGAACGCGTTTACCCCATCACGGCTTAAGGACAGATTGATATGCATACCGGATCCGTATGTCTCGATCTTCGGTTTCGGCATAAATGTGGCATGAAGCCCGTGCCGCTTTGCAATCGTCTTTACCACCATCTTAAATGTCATGAGATTATCAGCCGTCACCAAAGCCTCATCATACCGGAAATCAATTTCATGCTGTGCCGGCGCGATTTCATGATGGGAGGACGTGATCTCGAATCCCATCTCCTCCAGAGTCAGCACCATATCACGTCTTGCATTCTCACCGAAATCTACCGGACCGATGTCAAAATATCCGCCTCTTTCATGCGTAAGCGTGGTCGGCAGCCCGTCTTCATCCGTATGGAACAGGAAGAACTCACACTCCGGCCCGGCATTAAGCGTGTAGCCAAGTTCAGCAGCGTGTGCGATCGCCTTTTTCAACACATACCTCGGATCCACTTCATAGGGCGTACCGTCTGTACGGTACACATCACAGATCAGGCGCGCTACCTTTCCCTGCTGCGGGCGCCACGGGAAAATTTCGAACGTACTCAGATCCGGATAAAGATACATATCCGAGTCTTCCTCGCCGGAAAGCCCGTCAAGCGAAGAAACATCGAACATACAGCGGTTATCCAATGCTTTCTCAAGCTGACTGACGGTCACAGCCATATTTTTCATGGTTCCGAAGATATCCGTAAACTGAAGACGGATGAAAGCGACATCCTCCTCTTCCACAAGACGCAGGATATCCTCTCTTGTGTAATTATGCATAAAATGAAACCTCCTTTTCATTTGAGTTACCAGTTCGGCCATGCAATGGCATGGCTGAGCTGACAATATACTCCTCCCCAAAAGCCAAAAGGGCGTTCTCCACCTAAAGAAAACGCCCTTGTTTCGTCATTCATTATATATTCTGTAATTCTAAATGTCAAATCTTTCTTCGACGCTGCCGCCTTCTTTTTGTATCCATTTTCTTATCATCGCAAGAATGGTCAAAATCTGTCTGCAGTACTGTGTTATACTTTCAGCATGGAGGAGGGTAAAACGCATGATCTATTATGCAGAAATACAGCAGCACTGAATTTTATTGAAAAGAATCTTGATAAGCCACTGACCGTAGACAATATTGCTGCTGTTGCAGGATTTTCAAAATATCATTTTCACAGGATATTCAGAAACGAGACCGGCTGGTCCGGCCTCTGGATGCGTATCGACGATGCTTTCAGCCGTACATTAGTCCTTGACAATATGCAGAACAGACCCATTCAGGGCACAACCGGATGGAACCATTACGCCTGTGTTCTGGATGTTCCGAAAGACGCTGCAGTTATCAGCATCGGCATCCTCTTAAGCGGGCAGGGCAAGATCTGGTTTGACAATGCTGTATTTCAGGAAGTAGATTCTTCGGTGCCGACTACGGAATTAGACTTGACAAAAGAGCTTCCTGACGCTCCTTCAAATCTTTCTTTTGAAGAACTTTAACATAAAAATGACCGGCTGCTTTAACAAAAGCTTCCGGTCATTTTTATCGTCCCATTCTATTTTTACAGTTTCTTCTTCATCCAGAAGAATCCCCATCCCGGCAGATCCACTGTCACCAGCTCATCCGTACCGCCGCTCAGCAGATTTGTGTACTCTGCTTTCTCCGGCATCCAAACTGTCTTCGGATAATCACTGAAGTTAAACACTGCGTGGAGTTCTTCTCCGCCTGCTCTGCGGACAATCCAGAGAATCGACTGATCACTGTAGTCTTTCGTCCACACTTCGGCATCTGCATTAAATACAGGCTCGCTTCTGCGGATTTTTTCCAGTTTTCCGAGAGCATTGAAAATGCGTCCCTGCACACTGCTCTTATCCTTGATATTTTCCACCAGGTCCCAGTTGAATTTTCCTCTGTGGATATAGCGGGAATCCGGAGCTTTCTCAGGATCATCTTTGTATGTATAGTCATTAACCTGTCCGACTTCATCTCCGCTGTAGAGCATCGGGATACCTGACTGCGTGAACATATATGCATGAAGCATCACGTCTTTTGTAATCGCCCAGTCCATCTTCTCTTCATTCTGCTCAAATCCAGCGCTTTCAACTCCGCACATAGATGCTGTAGTCGCACAGAATCTCGCATCTCCGGTCACCAGATCCTCATTGTAGAGTTCTCCCCGGCTGACACTTCCTTCTGTCTTGCCCTGAAAATAGTCATTCAGATATTTCTTGTGAGGCACTTCCTCCATACCCCATGTTTTCAGAGTATCATAATCCAGGCCCCAGCCGATGTCATCATGACATCTCAGATAATTGAGGAATGTATACTCTCTCGGCAGTGAGCACACGATATCCATCTGCTTTCTGAGAAGACGGATGTCTCTTGTGGCAACAGTATGCCATGTAGTCGCCATGGTCGTCACGTTATAGAGCATATGACACTCCGGCTTCTCAACCGTACCGAAATACGGTGCCACTTTATCCGGCTCCATAACAACCTCGCCGAGCAGTACGATTCCCGGGCACACGATCTCGCCGATCATGCGCATCATACGGACAATTGTGTGTACCTGCGGAAGATTCCTGCAGTTTGTTCCCAGCTCTTTCCAGATATACGGTACAGCATCGATACGGATAATATCCATACCCTGATTTGCCAGATAAAGGAAGTTATACATCATTTCATTGAACACTCGCGGATTGCGGTAGTTCAGGTCCCACTGGTACGGATAGAATGTGGTCATCACATAATGCCCGAGTTCCGGCAGATAAGTAAAGTTGCCCGGCGCCGTCGTCGGGAATACCTGCGGAACCGTCTTCTCATACTCCTGAGGAATGGACGGATCTGCATAGAAGAAATACCGGCTCATATATTCTCCGTCTCCCTGACGCGCCCTTCTGGCCCACTCGTGATCCTCCGATGTATGATTCATAACAAAGTCCATGCACAGACTGATACCTTTTTCGTGACACTCTTCTGCAAGTTCCGCCAGATCATCCATTGTACCGAGCTCCGGTTTTACCTTACGGAAATCAGCTACCGCATAGCCGCCGTCGGAACGTCCTTTCGGTGAATCAAGGAAAGGCATCAGATGAATATAGTTGACATTACATTTCTCGATATATGAAAGCTTTTCCTGTACGCCTTTGATATTTCCGGCGAAATTGTCAATATACATCATCATGCCGAGCATATCGCGTTTACGATACCATTCGCCCTCAGCTTCGCGCTCGGCATCGAGTTTTTTCAATTTCTCGTTACGCTCGTCATAGTAACGTTTCATCTGGCCGCACAGCTCTGCAAACATATCGTCATTGCCGTACAATTCCATATAGAGCCAGCGCAGCTCATCATGATGACGTCCAAGTCTTTCCATGAAGATCCTGTCTTCTTCCTCTTTTTCCTTGGCTTCTGCTTCTGCTTTCTTCTTTGCTTCTGCTTCGGCTTTCGCTTTTACCTCTGCCTCCGCTTTCTTCTTCGCCTCTGCTTCCGCTTTCGCTTTTGCCTCTGCCTCCGCTTTCTTCTTCGCCTCCGCTTCGGCTTTTGCTTTTGCCTCGGCCTCAGCTTTCTTCTTTGCCTCTGCTTCGGCTTTCACTTTTGCCTCTGCTTCCGCTTTCGCTTTTGCTTCGGCTTCCTCTTTTGCCTTTGCCTCAGCCTCTGCCTTTGCTGCTTTCTCCGCCTCAGTTGCCGCCTTGATGTCTTCTGCAGCTTTTACGCTGCTAGTAACTGCCTTTGTTTTTGCCGCCTCTTTCTTTCTGGCAGCTCTTGATTTCTTTGCCATGATTCCATCCCCCGTATCTTAATCTGCCTGTACAAAATGCCACTGATATGCCTGATATTCTCCATGGAGCACCGGCTTAGGCACGCCCGCTTCCCTGAGAGCTGTACTGTTGTACAGTTTTCCGGTTGTTGTCTCACGGTACATTGTATTTTCTTTCAGCCCCTTGACTTTGATATAATCTACCGTCATATTGGCGTGTTTCTTAATACCGACTACCTGAACCAGCGCTTCCCTCTGATCCTCTGACACAAATTCCCATGCTCCCTGATTGTCTGTCTGAGGATTTGTAAGGCGATAATAGAGTCCTCTCTGAACAAGTGCAGCATACTCTTTATACTCTGCAATCTGACGGCGGATCTCTGCTTTCTCATCTTCACTGAGTTCATTCAGATTCAGCTCATATCCGAACGTGCCGGCAAGAGCCACGGTTCCGCGTGTCTTCATCGGCGTCACTCTCTCAGTCTGATGATTCGGCGAAGCGGATACATGGGAGCCCACACAGGAAGCCGGATAGATGAACGACGTTCCATACTGAATCTCCAGTCTGTCGATCGGATCCGTGTTGTCACTGCACCAGATCTGTGGCGTATAGTACAGCATTCCGGCATCAAAACGTCCGCCGCCGCCGCTGCAGCCTTCAATCAGAATGTTCGGATATCGTTTCACCAGTCTTTCAAGGAAATCATAAAGCCCCAACACGTAATCGTGCAACACCCGTCCCTGACTGTCTGCTGTAGCGGAATACACATCCGCAATGCTCCGGTTCATATCCCATTTGATATATTCCACATTTCCCTGATCCAGTACTGAACAGATCTGGTTGTAGATATGATCTACCACTTCTTTTCTGGAGAAGTCAAGGACAAGCTGATGTCTGGAACGATTTGGACGGCGTCCCGGTATGACGAAAGCCCAGTCCGGATGCTCACGGTAGAGATCACTGTCTTCATTGACCATCTCCGGTTCAATCCAGATGCCGAATTTCAGACCCATATCATTAATCTTCCCGATCAATTCACCGAGCGTACATCCCAGTTTTTCTTCATTGACCTTCCAGTCTCCCAAGCCGCGCATTTCGCTGTCGCGCTTTCCGAACCAGCCGTCATCCATTACAAACATCTCAATTCCGAGTTTTGCCGCCTCTGACGCCAGTTTAAGAAGAGACTCTCCCGTGAAATCAAAGTAGGACGCCTCCCAGCTGTTTAACAGAATCGGCCGCACAACCTCCTTGTATTTTCCCCGACACAGATGTGTCCGCATACAGCGGTGCAGATTCTGGGACAGTTTTGCAAGTCCTTCCGACGAATAACTCATAATGACCTCAGGGGACTGGAACTCTTCACCGGCACTGAGCGGATACGCAAACTGTTCCTCGGAAAATCCCATGAGAAGTCTTGTCTGATAATACTGATCCAGTCCTGCCTCGCTCTGGAAACCACCGCTGTAGACAAACGCCATCGCATAACAGCTTCCCGCATCTTCCGTCGTCTCATGATCCGCCATAATAACAGCAGGATTGTACTGATGGCTCGATGATCCTCTCAGACTGCCGATCTTCTGTACCCCGTGCCCGATGGGCATCCTCTGCATATTTCTCTCCATGGCATGACGCCCGTAGAATGTAATAAAATCATACTGGCCTCCCATCATATCCAGGCACGCCGGCGCAAGCTTCTTCACGGAAATGTGTCCACTGCTCGCATTTACAATCCTTACGCTGCGGGTAATAATATCATACTCCGGCAGCACACCATAGAGCAGGACGGCCTGTACTCCCGTCACGCGGTCCTGAAGTACAACCTCAAGCGTCTGCGCTTCACTGTCATCTGCATATACCGCCGGCAGCCCTTTGAGTGCATATTTTCCGTCCCGGATGCTGTGACTCTCATATCGAAAATCACTGCAGTAAGTCCGGTCCGTATTTTTGATAATACACGCCGGTGTACGGTAATCTCCCGTTCCCAAAGAAGGGAATTCCTGCGGCAGCGAGTCCATCGAATATGTCTTATCATTTCCTGCATCGTACGGATTGCCGGAGAATCCTCTGTCATAATAAGTCAGAAGATAGTCCATGCAGCCCTCTGCCTTTTTTCCGTAATACAGATGCAGAAGGAATCCGTATTTATCTACCTGCATCTGATATGTCGTATTTTTCGTGTGCAGGCTGATCGTCTTCTGCGCCTCGTCATATACTATGCTCATAATCTGTCTCTCCTAATCTGTGAATATTAACTAATATGTGTCCTTACTTTCATCTATAAGAAAAGGGCGGGTGAATGTACTTCTTTGCACATAACACCCGCCCGGGTAAGACGCGCGTATGCGCATCAGGGCTCACTTATTTCACAGCGCCGTTTACCACACCATTGATGATCTGTTTCTGGCAGATCACGTAGAATATGATGATCGGGATCAGAGCCAGCAGATAAGATGCAAATGCCAGATTGTAGTTCGTACCAAACTGTGTCTGGAACGTCAGCTGTGCCAGCGGCAGCGTATTCTGACCTTTTCCTGACATAATGATCAACGGGGTCATTACGTCATTCCATACTGCCAGAGCCGTGATTACTGCTACTGTCGCGTGCATCGGCTTCATGATCGGGAAGATGATCTTCCAGAATGTACGCCATGTGCTTGCTCCGTCTACTCTCGCCGCTTCCTCAAGTGCGATCGGGATGTTTACAAGGTATCCTGTATAAAGAAGTAAATTCATCGGCATATAGAATACCACATAAAGCAGGATAACGCCAGCCCAATTATCAAGGTGCATCTCAGCCGTCTGTTTTGCCAGAGGCATCATCAGGATCGCGAACGGCACGAACATACCGCTTACGATAAAGAGATAGATCAGATTGTAGACCTTACTGTGCGCTTTATTTCTTCCTACTGCGTATCCCATCAGGGAGTGGAGCAGGATACAGAGCACAACCGTGCTGACCGTTACCAGAAGGCTGTTCCCGAGGGAGTGCCAGAAATCTGTCAGTTCCATCGCCTGTGCAAAGTTGCTCAGACTCCAGTGTGCAGGCAGCGACAGGATACCTGAGATGCTGTTCGTCATCTCGGTAGGCTGCTTAAATGCAATTACGATTGTCATATACAGCGGAAACGCCACTGTGATCAGACCGATAAACAGAAGGATTGTAATTGGCCAGTTTACTCTGGCTTTCATTTTCTCATACATTATAACTGTTCCTCCTTCTTACTTGATATAGTCATCTGCGCTACGGAGATTGCAACGATCACGATGAAGAATACTACCGCGTTGGCGCTCTGATAACCGAAACTTCCGCCTGAAAGACCATTGTTGTAGATCAGGTAGGAGATAGACTCTGTACTCTGCTCCGGACCGCCTTTTGTCATAGCCATGATCTGGTCGAATACCATCAGGAAGTTCTTTACGCAGAGAACCATGTTGATCGTAAAGAACGGAATGATCAGCGGGAATGTCAGGTATCTGAACTTCTTCCAGCCTGTAGCTCCGTCAAGGTCGCCCGCCTCATATACGTCTTCCGGCACAGTCTGCAGACCGGAGATGTAGATGATAGTGTTCATCGCGATGGACTGCCATGCACATACGATCACGATGGCGATCCATGCCGTCTTGCTGTTCGACAGCATACTTCCGCTCAGAGCGTCGATCCCAAGAGCCTCTCCAAGTCCCGGAAGGATATAGGTAAAGAAATACTGGAAGATATAACCTACAACCAGCGCTCCAAGTACATTCGGGATAAAGTAAGCTGCTCTTAAAAATGTCTTCCCCTTGATCTTGCTGTTCAGGCCGAGGGCAAGGATCAGGCTGATCACGTTCGTCAGGATCGTTGCCACAACAGCCAGTTTGATCGTAAACAGGTATGACCCGCCGATTCTGGGATCGGTAAACAGATCCATATAGTTCCTGAATCCGACAAAATCATATGTACCAAAACCTTTAAAGTTCGTAAAACTGTAGATCACGCCGCGGATCAGCGGTACTGTATTAAAGCAGACAAACAGTGCCAGGATCGGTATTGTGATCAGCATATATGTCCGCTTGCTGCCATTTACTTTTTTCATAATCTATCCCGCTCCTTTCCTATTCGGAAGTTCCGTGTTCTTCGTTGTATTCCTGAACCTCACGGATAATATCTCTGTTATATCTCTGCCAGTCTTTATCAAATTTGGCAAGAAATGCATCCACATCCTTATTGATGATCAGCGTCTGGATCTGCGCATCTGCCGCCATCTCCGACGGATAATAATGATCCTGATAATCCGTCATGTTTCCGGACTCGATATACGGTTTCATACCGTCGAGCATGGGCGCAAGGTCAAAATCTCCTTCCTTGCACGGAACGGCGTTCTGATCATCTATGTATGCCTGAAGATTTTCGTCTTCCATCAGGAAATCAAGTACTTCATATGCTTCTTCTTTGTGCTCGCACGCAGCGGTAACCGAAAACATAAGGTCTACGCCGGAGTTCAGTGTGTTCTTGTCCGGATCGTCATTTCCCGGCGTTACAAAGGAATCGATATTCATCTCCGGGTTAACGGAAAGGATCTGCGGTACCGCATAGCTTCCGATCGGGTACATTGCCGACTCGCCGTTTGCAAACGCCGTACACGCATCATTATAGCCATAGGCGACCGGATCTTCCGGTCCGTAGCTTACAAGCTCCAGGCATTTCTCAGCCACTTCTCTGTAATTGTCCGTAAATGTCGTCTCGCCCGCATTGACCTTCTTGCACGTATCAGCCGGTGCAAGATCTACGGCAAGCGAGTTCCAGGGTGCCAGACAGGTCCATGTATCACGGAATCCGAAATAGAACGGCAGGATCCCTTCCGACTTGATCTCCTCACAGAGATCCATCAGTTCGTCCCATGACTCGGGTATTTCCCATCCGTGTTCTTCAAACATATCCTTGTTGTACAGGATACCCGCTGCATTTGCCACATAAGGCACACCGAACACACCGTCTTTCGGAGTGATCTCAAGGTTCTCCAGAATATCCAGATATGACTGCTTTACGTCCGCCAGTCCCGGATAATCGGATACATCTGCAAGAATATCCGCATCGACATAGTAGGAGTAGTTGATATCTCCGCCGATTCCGATAATGTCCGGATAATCCTCACGGACGAACCTCGTTCTCATGATCGTGCTCGCATCGTTCGGAGAACTGATGGTCAGATGGATGTCGTCGTGAGTTGCATTAAACTGCTCTTCCACCTGATCGAAGTACGTTGCCGCTTCCGGCTTGTACTGCAGGATCTCGATCTCCGTCACTCCGCTGTTCTCGTCTGAACCGCATCCCGGAAGAATCACTGCCGCAAGCATGGACGCTGCAAGTACCGCACTGATCGCTTTTTTCTTTTTCATAGTTTTTTCAGCTCCTTCCTTTTAGCTTTTCCGCTTATGAAAATATTATAACATTATAAAAAGTTTCTAAAATATCCGCATTGCCCGTGTTTTATACCACAATGCAACTTATATGCTATTTTTGATAAGTGGGGTCGCATTTTGGAATATTTTAGTTTATAATCTCTTTTAAAATGGAAAATTATTTGAAATGATATTACAGATATGCCCTTAAGTATAGAAGGAGGAACTCTTTATGAGCGATTCTATGTTTACCGTATTTCCAAATGAAAATTTTGTCGATCTGTGCCTGTATCAGTTTGGAAGAGAACAATGTCCGCCTGCTTATTCTTTCGGTCCGGCCACAAGGAACCATTATCTTTTTCATTACGTCTTATCCGGCACCGGCAGGCTGATAGCCGCGGATTCCAAAGGAGTATCCCACGAATATCAGATCCGTACCGGCCAGGGCTTTATGATCTTTCCCCGGCAGATCACAACTTATATTGCCGATGAAAAACTTCCGTGGGAATATGTTTGGCTGGAATTTGACGGAATGCGCGCAAGAGAGATAGTAGAGACTGCCGGGCTTTCCCCCGACCATCCTGTCTATCATGCTTCCCACAAAGACCTGAGAGAAAGTATGACAAATGAAATGACCTATATAGCGGAGCACGGAGATGCCTCCTCGTTCCATTTAATCGGACATTTATACCTTTTCGTGGACTATCTTGCCCGTTCTGCGGCCTCTACTCAGATATCCTCCAGCGGGAAAGTCCGCGATTTCTATATCAAAGAGGCATTAAACTATATTGAACAGAACTTCCAGAATGATATTACCGTAGAGGGGATTGCAGCGTTCTGCGGACTGAACCGTACCTACTTCGGACGAATCTTCAAAGATACCGTAGGCAAATCCCCTCAGCAGTTCCTGCTCAACTACCGCATGACAAAAGCTGCCGAGCTTTTAAAGCTGACCACTCTTTCTATCAGCGATATCGGGAATGCCGTGGGATATCCCAACCAGCTGCACTTCTCAAGAGCATTTAAAAATGTGTACGGGGTGTCACCCAGAGACTGGAGGAATAAGAATCAGATTGCGCGGTAAATTCCGATTTTTCGTATCGGCTGATGTTACGCACAACGTCTGGACACAGTCACCTACTGCAGTCTGACTCACGTATCCACAGACAGAGAAAAAGA
>CAJFGR010000010.1 GCA_904377845.1 uncultured Ruminococcus sp.
GAGTTATTTCCCGTAACCGGAGCCGGTATTAATCTTTTTCTCTGTCTGTGGATACGTGAGTCAGACTGCAGTAGGTGACTGTGTCCAGACGTTGTGCGTTACATCAGCCGATACGAAAAATCGGAATTTCTTAGTGCTTATTTTGTGAAAATATGTTACACTTCTTGTGGGTTTATGCGCCTGTCCCCGGTATCTGCCGGCGGATGGCGCGTTCTGTTTATAACCTGACGTATTGAACAGGAGGCGGAATCATTGGAAGCATATACGGGTTTTGCAGCGGTATATGATACATTTATGGACAATGTTCCCTACAGAGAATGGGGAGGATATATACATTGTATGCTATGTAAATATGACGTAAAAGACGGGCTTGTTCTGGATCTTGGATGCGGTACCGGAACAATGACAGAGATCCTTGCCGGATATGGCTATGACATGATCGGGGCGGACAACTCCGAGGATATGCTGGAGCTGGCCATGGAGAAGCGGATACAGTCCGGTTATGATATCCTTTATCTTCTGCAGGACATGAGAGAGTTTGAACTGTACGGCACGGTCCGTGCGGTGGTGAGTGTATGTGATTCGGTCAATTATATAACGGATCCCGAAGACCTTGAAAAAGTGTTCCGGCTGGTGAATAATTATCTGGATCCGGGTGGAATTTTTCTGTTTGATTTTAATACAGAATATAAGTACCGTGAGGTTATGGGTGACTGTACGATTGCGGAAGACCGCGGTGAATGCAGTTTTATCTGGGATAATTATTATTATGAAGAGGAGCGGATTAATGAATATGACCTGACCTTGTTCGTAAGAGAACACGGGCAGGCAGATTCAGATGATCAGGATGGAGAGGGACAGTTGTACCGCAGATATACGGAGACGCATTACCAGAGGGCATATACGCTGGAAGAAATGCGGATGCTTCTGGATAAAGCAGGATTGGTATTCGAAGCGGCATATGATATGGATACGAAAGAAAAGCCGCGGAATATTTCTGAGAGAATCTGCGTTATTGCAAGAGAATGCGGAAAACAGATGAACGATTTACCGGGAACAGGGGAATAAAAAGACAGTAAGTTAGGAGAATATAAGTATGAAAGATTATATAGTAAGAGCTTCAGCGGCGCACACACAGATCCGTGCATTTGCCGCGGTGACAACAGAGATGGTGGAAGAGGCGAGACAGCGCCACGGCACAAGCCCGGTGGCGACAGCAGCGCTCGGCAGGCTTCTGACCGGCGGCGTGATAATGGGAAGCATGATGAAAAACGCGACAGATATGCTGACCATACAGATCAAATGTTCCGGTCCGATCCAGGGACTGACCGTGACAGCAGACAGTCAGGGAAATGTAAAAGGCTATGTATTTAACCCGGATGTAATGCTGCCTCCCAAGAACGGTAAACTGGACGTAGGCGGAGCACTCGGACAGGGAGTGATGACTGTAATCAAGGATATGGGGCTCAAGGAACCTTACTCGGGACAGACAATCCTGCAGACCGGAGAAATCGCAGAGGACCTTACGTACTATTTCGCTACATCCGAGCAGGTACCGTCCTCAGTAGGCCTGGGCGTGCTCATGGAGCATGGCAATACCGTACGCTGCGCGGGCGGATTCATCGTACAGGTAATGCCTTTTATCGAAGATGAGGTATTAAACAAACTGGAGCAGAATATCCAGAATATCCAGTCTGTTACATCCATGCTGGACAACGGCCATACACCGGAAGAGATGCTCGCTCAGGTGTTGGACGGGCTTGACCTTGAGATTACGGATACAATGCCGGCGAAGTTTTACTGCAACTGCTCGAAAGAACGCATAGAGAAAGCAATCATCAGCGTGGGAAAGAAAGAGATCCAGTCCATGATCGACGACGGTAAAGATATCGAAGTAAAGTGTCATTTCTGTAATACGGCATATAACTATACGGTGGATGAACTGAAAGAATTGTTGAAAAAGGCAAAGGCCAGATAAGAGCAAAATGTGAAAAAAAGTGTGAACGGGGACGTAGTAAAACCGGGCTTTACTACGTCCCCGACAAGAAAGGCGGAAAGAAAAATGAAACACGGATTCTTAAAAGTTGCCGCGGCTACGCCGGATATACGTGTGGCGGATGTAGAGTTCAACACAGCCAAAATATGTGAGGCAATCAGCGAAGCCTGCGAACAGAAAGCAAAGATCATTGTATTTCCGGAGCTATGTGTGACCGGATATACGTGTGGCGATCTGTTTACTCAGGATGTTCTTTTAAAGGCGGCAAAAGATGCGCTTGTAAAGATTGCAGAGTATACGGCTGACAAGGACATTCTTGTTTTTGCAGGCGCGCCTCTGTCGGTGGGAGGCAAGCTGTACAATGTGGCGGCCGCCATGAATCAGGGCAGGGTAATCGGACTTACGACAAAGACATTTCTCCCCAATTATGCGGAATTCTATGAGATGCGTCAGTTTACGCCCGGTCCGGATACAGCGGTATATATCGATTTTAATGGACAGAGTGTGCCTTTCGGACCACAGCTTCTGTTTAGGGAATGCGATATGGAGGATCTTATCGTGTCCGCAGAGATCTGTGAGGACGTCTGGTCGCCTGTTCCGCCCAGTATCGGGGCGGCGCTGGAGGGAGCGACCGTGATCGTGAACTGTTCCGCAAGTGATGAGACGATTGGAAAAGATACGTACCGCAGAGAGCTGATTTCAGGGCAGTCGGCCCGTCTGATTGCGGGATATATCTATGCAAATGCCGGAGAAGGCGAATCCACGACAGATGTGGTCTTCGGCGGGCACAATATCATCGCGGAAAACGGGGCGATCTTAAAACAGTCAAAGCGGTATCACAACGAGATCATCTACTCGGAGCTTGATATCCAGAGGATCGTCAGCGAGAGAAGAAAGAATACGACATTCAAGGCTGCCGCGGGACAGACATTGATCCAGATCCCGTTCCATATCAAGAATGAGGAGACAGCGCTCACCAGAACATTTCCGAAGAGACCCTTCGTCCCTGCGGATGAGAGAGCAAGGGCACAGCGATGCGAGGAGATCCTGACGATCCAGGCGATGGGGCTGAAGAAACGTCTGGCACACACAAATTCCAGGACCGCTGTCGTGGGGATCTCAGGCGGACTCGATTCCACACTTGCACTTCTTGTGACAGCAAAGGCGTTTGATATGCTCGGCCGTGACAAGAAAGATATTATCGCGGTAACGATGCCTTGCTTCGGGACAACAGACCGGACATATCATAATGCCTGCGAGATGACGAGAAAGACAGGCGCTACGCTGAAAGAAGTGCCGATCGCGGACGCGGTGAATATCCATTTCAGGGATATCGGACAGGATCCGGAGAATCATGATGTGACTTACGAGAATTCTCAGGCAAGAGAACGTACCCAGGTGCTCATGGATATCGCCAACCGGACAGGCGGTATGGTCATCGGCACCGGAGATATGTCCGAGCTGGCTCTGGGCTGGGCCACCTATAATGGTGACCATATGTCCATGTACGGCGTTAATGCATCCGTGCCGAAGACGCTGGTGCGCCATCTTGTAAAATATGCGGCTGATGAGACGCCGGATGAGGAGCTGCGCAAAGTTCTCTACGATGTACTGGATACACCTGTAAGCCCGGAACTGCTCCCGCCGAAGGACGGAGATATCGCGCAGAAGACAGAAGATCTGGTAGGACCGTATGAACTTCACGATTTCTTCCTATATTATATGCTCCGTTTCGGATATGAACCGGCGAAGATCTTCCGTCTGGCAGAGATAACATTCGACGGAGACTATGACAGAGAGACGATCCTGAAATGGCTGAAGACATTCTGCCGGAGATTTTTCTCCCAGCAGTTCAAACGTTCCTGCCTGCCGGACGGACCGAAGATCGGTACAGTGGCTCTTTCTCCGAGGGGAGACTGGAGAATGCCGAGCGATGCGTGCGCAGCAGTGTGGATGAAGGAACTTGATGAGTTGTAAACAGTACTGCAAGAAAAGAACAGGAGGCAGCAGATTATGAAACTGATCAGGACAGAAGATGCAGTCGGCAGTGTACTCTGTCATGATATTACACAGATTATCCCGGGGGTGGTAAAGGACGCAGTATTCCGCAAAGGACACGTAGTTACGGAAGAAGATATTCCGGTTCTGCTCTCTGTGGGAAAAGAGCATCTGTATGTGTGGGAAAAACAGGAAGGAATGCTCCATGAAAATGACGCAGCCGAGGTGCTGCGGCAGGTATGCCAGGGCGAATATATGAAAGCGTCCGAGGCAAAGGAAGGTAAGATCGAGCTGACAGCAGAAGAAGATGGTCTGCTGAAAATTGACAGGGATAAACTGAATGCGGTCAATGCCATGGGACAGATGGTACTTGCTTCCAGACACGGGGATTTCCCGGTGAAAAAGGGCGATAAGATTGTGGGAATGCGCGTTGTCCCTCTTATAATAGAAGAGGAGAAGATGAACCGTGTGAAAGAAATCTGCGGGGAGGAGCCCGTTTTTCAGATCCTTCCGTTCCGCAAGATGAAAGCAGGAATTATTGCCACAGGAAGCGAGGTCTACCGCGGACGGATCGAAGACAAGTTTACTCCGGTGGTAAAAGCAAAGCTGGAAGAGTGCGGTGTGGAAGTGATAGGTCATGTACTGTGCGATGATAATGCGGAGATGACGACGGGGGCCATCAATGACTGGCTCGAAAAAGGCGCGGACATGGTGGTCTGCACCGGAGGAATGAGCGTAGATCCGGACGACAGAACACCTCTGGCCATTCGTAACGCATCAGACGAAGTAGTTACTTATGGCGCGCCTGTTCTGCCCGGCGCCATGTTCATGCTGGCGTATAAAAAGCGGAAGGACAGTGATACGGTGGATATTCCGATCGTGGGTCTGCCAGGCTGCGTTATGTATTCAAAGCGTACGATTTTTGATCTGGTGCTGCCGCGGATCGTGGCGGGAGAGCATCTGAGCGCGGAAGATTTCAGCATGCTGGGCGAGGGCGGACTGTGCCTGAACTGTAAAGTATGTACATATCCGAACTGCGGATTCGGAAAATAAGAGCTGTATAAAAGCCGCTCCACCAGTAATTGATGTGGAGCGGCAGTTTTTTACTCAGATATCAATTGAACTGAAATCAATCTCCAGATCATCATAGATCCCGGCTTTGATGGCTTCAGAAAATGTGTAGTCGCCAGTATCCTCAGATTCGAAATTGTAAACAAGGATCCGGTTTTTCTCAGGATCAACAATCCAGTATTCACGAACACCGGCAGTACGGTATTTGAACAGTTTAGTGTAGTAGTCCATCCGTCTGCTTCCCGGGGAAACAATTTCAATGATCCAGTCCGGCGCACCTGTGCAGCCTTTGTCTGTGAGCTTGTCAGTACTGCATATAACGCTTATATCCGGCTCTACATAATTCTTCTTATCATCTGCATTGAGAAATACAGCAAATGGGGCAATATCGACCTCACAGGAGCCGCCCTTCTCTTTGATGTAATTGTTTATAATGGTTGAAAGCTCCAGGGTGATCCGCTGATGTTTCCTGCCCGGCGGCGCCATCATATACATCTGTCCGTCAATCAGTTCTGCCCGCTGTCCGTCTGGGAGGGCATAGATATCATCAATGGTATACTCTTTGTTCTGCTGTAGTAATGGCATAGGAACACATCCTTTCATGGGGCACAAAATGACCCTACCTTTTCTGGTATGCCCTAAGTATAGCATATATTGCTATATATGTACAAATACAAAGATGAGGTCAACCTCTTTGCCGGTTATTTCTTTCCTGTCTTTCATATAGCATATCTGTACGGTTTCGATTTACAGAAATTATAAGTAATAGTAAAATCATATTCCCTGTCAAAATTTAAGCAAAACGGAAATAATAAAGTGTGCGTAAATATTTATGCGATTATAAGCAGGAAAGGATGATTATATGACGACAACTTATGGCTATGTTCGCGTCAGCAGCCGCGAGCAGAATGAAGACAGACAGATCATTGTCCTGCAGGTATTATCTTTCGTAGCCGAAAATGAACGAAGCAATATCCGTCAGAGACAGGCGGAGGGAATCGCCGGGGCAAAAGCAAGAGGCGCCCGGTTCGGCAGGCCGCAGATTGAGATCCCGGATCATTTTGTGCTGACAGTACAGGCGTGGGAAAGGAAAGAAATTACCTTCCGGGAAGCAATACGGCAATGCGACATGAGCGAGGCTACATTTTACCGGAGGCTGAGAGAATACAGGACAGAAAATAGAAGCGCATAAAAAATTAACTCTCAAATGGTATACTATTTGAGAATATCCTTTCTGTCTCTGATTCAGATATCAGAAGGAAGGCGTGAGAAGAGGGTGTTATGTGAAGCAATATAAAAAACCTGAATACCATTTTGTCCGCAATAACGGCGGCTGAGCGGTGATGAAATCGCAAAGCTGTCAAAGGACGAGCTTGCCGAGTATCTCAGCAGGGACAGTATTAAGGAACAAAAAAGAAAATACCGCATTAAATCCGGATATATTCTTCGGGAGATTGCCGGCGAGTACGCAATCGTTCCGGTTGATACCGAGAGTGTATTTTCAAATGCAGTGATGGCGCCGAATGATTCAGCAGTATTTCTGTGGAAGGCATTTGAACAGCCAAGCACTATAGAAGACGTGGTCAGGAAAGGGCTGCAGGAATACGATGTCACAGAAGATGTAATCAGAAAGTCAACAGAACATTTTGTAAAAGATACTTTAGACTATAAGATTTTAGAGGAGGTAGAGTGAAAATGAAGAAGAGATGGGAAGAACCTAAGATCGGGGTTCAGAAATTTGTACCAAACGAGTATGTGGCGGCGTGCGGAGATGCAGAATACATAGGTAATTATTCACCGTGTTCTAAAAAACATGAAGCATCACGTGAAAGTGAATTCCCGGATGGTTTTGTCGATTATAATCGAAATGGTCGTGAAGATGCGGCAAAGGCAAGAGTATACGCCTTAAAAAGAGAAATGGGAGAGGAGCTGTTTGAACAGTATGTCCGGCAAGCTCTGAAATATGTTCAGTATTCGAAATCAGAAACAGCTCGAGACAGACATATGTCTTGTATGGCGGGAAGGTGTTCTTTTACGGTTAACTGGCAGGGGGAGATGCGCCCATGTGTGGTAATGAATGAACCGTCTATTTCTGTGTTCGAAGTGGGATTTGAGAAAGCATGGGAGTATATATCTGAGGTGACAAGTAAGATTCTTCTGAATGAAAAGTGCAGTTTTTGCTGTATGAGACATCTGTGCCGCACCTGCGCTGCCTTTGCATTGCTTGAGACCGGCAGCTATGACGGTGTGCCGGAATATATGTGCCGGCTGCTTCGGAAAGCTTACAGTCCTGAGAAAATCGGAGAACAGGGCGAAAGATGGCAATCCTTTGTGGGTTGTGGGTATGCCGCTGTGACTGCGGTAATATAACTGAGGTGACAAAAAGGCGGCTGGTCACGGGCAGTACGAGAAGCTGCGGATGCCGGCGCAGTCCCCAGAAGAATCTCCACTATACGGAAGGAACCTGCCTTGAGATGCTCCGGACAGATACCATGTATAAGACAAATACAAGCGGCGTGCGCGGAGTGTATTACAGCTCAAAGCGGCATAAGTAGATCGCCCAGATCATGTTCAAGAAGAAATGCTACTATCTCGGCGGATATGATTCTCTGGATGATGCGGCAAAAGCCCGGGCTGCAGCGGAAGAAAAGGTTTTCGGGGATTTTGTCAAATGGTATGGAGAGAATTATCGGCAGAACGCCATTTCCCCGGCGGCATCCCGTACTTCCGTTTAAAGATCCGGTTAAAGTAGGAAAGATTGTCAAATCCGCTCTGTTCCGCAATTTCAAGTACAGAACCGTCTGAAGACTTCAGCAGCCGTTCCGCCATTGTCAGGCGGTAGTCATTGAGATACTCAATAAACCCTGTACCCATGTGCTGCTTGAAGAATTTCATGAAATGGGATTTGCTGTAGTAGGTGAGAGCCGCCATATCGTCGATGGTGATGTGCTCTGCATAATGCTCTTCTACATATTTTAATATGGTTTTCATTTTTTCGAGAGACTTCGTCTGGGATACGGACGCGGTCTCTTTTTTCTGCCTGTTGGAGATGAGCAGATAGAAGAACTGAAAGAGAAGCCCTTTTACCGCGAGCTGATAGCCTTCTGTCCTGGCGTCGCAGAGAAGGTCGATCTGCCGGATGCATTCAGAGACGTTTTTATAATATGGCAGGGCGGGCGTCAGGAAAGTCTCGGAAGGAATCTCTCCGTTTATAAAGGGAAGAATAAAACGGACGGCGCACAGATCATTATCGCCGGATATGAGCAGCTCCGGCTTTAATATGATATTTTCGTATTCCATGGCATATCCGTCTTCCTGATCGATGGAGTGGAGCTGGCCGGGGCGGATGAGGATGATATCCCCCGATGTGACAGAGCGTTTCTCCAGATCAGCGGATACGATCCCCTTTCCTTTTTTGATGACGATGAGCTCCAGCTCCGCGTGCCAGTGGAGAGGCACGTGCGGGAAGTCCTTCGGGATGGAGCAGAGATATGTGTTGTACGGAAATTCCGCTGTTGTATGTGATTTTGTTTCGTGGTAATTCTGGTATTCATTCAGATTCATATCAGGCCTCTTTAATAATATATAACAGTTCAGCCGGCTGAACGGGATTCTCGGACTACTATTGAGTATGGCTGAACTGTCGATGATAGTATTGTACAATAAAAGGAAAGTATATTGCAAGAAATTCCGTAGAATTGGTACTATAATGCGAATCATAGAGATAAGACATATGGATTCTTTTTTGAAAGGAGAACTACTATCATGAACATTCAGGAAAAGGTAGAAGCGTATCTTGGCAAGCCGGTCGCACAGGCTTCCAACAAAGAAATCTATGACGGACTGCTCACTGTTGTACAGGAGATGGCGGCAGAGAAAGAGCGCACAGACAGCAAGAAGAAACTTTATTACATTTCAGCGGAGTTCCTGATCGGGAAGCTGCTCTCCAACAACATGATCAATCTGGGCATCTATCAGGAAGTAAAAGAGATGCTGGAGAAAAACGGCAAAGATATCTGCGAGATCGAAGAAGTAGAGCCGGAGCCGTCACTTGGAAACGGCGGTCTGGGACGTCTTGCAGCCTGCTTCCTTGACTCCATCGCAACACTCGGACTTGCCGGAGACGGAATCGGTCTGAACTATCACCTCGGCCTGTTCAAGCAGGAGTTTGAAGATCATCTGCAGAAAGAGACTCCGAACCCGTGGATCGAGGAGAAGTCATGGCTCAAGAAGACTGACACGGTATATCCGGTGCAGTTCAAAGGTCTCAACGTCAACGCGAGAATGTATGACATTGAAGTGACAGGCTACAATAACAAGACAAATAAACTTCATCTTTTCGATATTGATTCTGTTGACGAGTCTATCGTGGAAGACGGAATTGATTTCAATAAAGAAGATATCCAGAAGAACCTGACGCTGTTCCTCTATCCGGACGACAGCGACGAGCAGGGAAGACTGCTCCGTATCTATCAGCAGTACTTTATGGTAAGCAGCGGCGCGCAGCTTATCCTTGACGAGTGCACGGCGAAGGGATGTAACCTGTATGACCTGCCGGATTACGCGGTGATCCAGATCAACGATACACATCCGACCATGGTAATTCCGGAACTGATCCGTCTGCTCATGGAGAGAGGCATGGATATGGACGATGCTATCGACGTAGTTTCCAGAACCTGCGCATATACAAACCACACGATTCTTGCCGAGGCACTTGAGAAATGGCCGATAGATTATCTGAAGAAAGTTGTTCCGCAACTCATGCCGATCATCGAGGTGCTGGATGACAAAGTAAGAAGAAAATACGAGGATGAGAGCGTTGCCATTATCGACCGCAATGACACAGTGCATATGGCACACATCGACATCCACTACGGATTCAGTGTAAACGGTGTTGCCGCACTGCACACAGAGATCCTCAAGAACTCTGAGCTGAACAACTTCTACAAGATTTATCCGGAGAAGTTCAACAACAAGACAAACGGAATCACATTCCGCCGCTGGCTCATCCACTGCAATCCGCGTCTGACTGCCCTGCTGGACGAGACGATCGGAGAGGGATATAAGAAAGATGCCACAGAGCTTGAAAAACTTCTGGCGTACAAAGATGATGACAAAGTTCTTGACAAGCTGCTTGAGATCAAGCACAAGAACAAAGAAGACCTCTGCGCTTACCTGCGCGAGACTCAGGGACTGGAAGTGAGCCCGGATACGATCTTTGATATTCAGGTAAAACGTCTCCACGAGTACAAACGTCAGCAGCTGAACGCACTGTATATCATCGATAAATATCTGGAGATCAAAGCAGGAAAGATCCCGGCAGCTCCGGTGACAGCAATCTTCGGTGCGAAAGCAGCTCCGGCTTACGTGATCGCGAAAGATATTATCCACCTGATTCTCTGCCTGCAGGAGATCATCAACAATGATCCTGAGGTAAACAAATACCTGAGAGTTGTCATGGTAGAGAACTACAATGTAACAAAGGCCGGCAAGCTGATCCCGGCATGCGATATTTCCGAGCAGATTTCCCTTGCGTCCAAAGAGGCCAGCGGAACGGGAAACATGAAGTTCATGCTCAACGGCGCTGTGACTCTGGGAACAGAGGACGGAGCAAATGTAGAGATCCACGAGGCTGTAGGCGACGACAATATCTTTGTATTCGGCGCGTCCAGCGATGAAGTGATCGAGCATTATGCAAAGGCTGACTATGTTGCGAAAGATTACTATGAGAACAATGAGGCGATCAAAGCAGCGGTTGACTTCATCACAAGTGATGAGATGCTGAAAGTCGGCTGCGAGGAAAACCTGACACGCCTGAAAAATGAGCTGATCAACAAAGACTGGTTCATGACATTCTTAGACTTTGATTCTTATAAAGAGACAAAAGAAAAAGCCCTTGCGGCATACGCTGACAGAAAAGCATGGGCGAAGATGGCACTGGTCAATATAGCGAAAGCAGGATTCTTCTCATCCGACCGTACCATCGAAGAGTACAACAGAGATATCTGGCATCTGTAAGATGCAGGAACAAAAAGTCATGTGTCTCATGCTTTGCATGAAGATACATGACTTTGGGTTCCGCAAAAACATGAGAAAGTAACCCGATAGGGTGGATTTCGAATGTTTTTAGAATTGTGGGAGCATGAAATGCGGAGCAATCCGCAGCATCTGAATATAGAAAGGAAAAAAGAAATGAAAAGAGCAAGCGGAATCTTATTACCGATATTTTCCCTTCCGTCAAAGTACGGGATCGGATGTTTCTCAAAGGATGCGTATAAATTCGTGGATATGTTAAAAGAGGCGGGCCAGAGCTACTGGCAGATACTTCCGCTTGGACCGACTGGTTACGGGGATTCCCCGTACCAGTCTTTCTCCACGTTCGCGGGAAATCCGTATTTTATCGATCTGAAGACTCTTATCAAAGAAGGTCTTCTGACGAAAAAAGAGTGCAAGGCATATGATTTCGGCGATCAGGCAGACTGCATCGATTATGAGAAAATCTATAATTCCAGATTCAAAGCGCTGAAAAAGGCTTATGACTGTTTCTGTGAAAAGGGCGGCGAAGACGAAGAAGACTATGTGAAGTTTGTCACGGATCAGGCGTTCTGGCTGGATGACTACAGCTTGTATATGGCTATAAAAGACAGCAAAGGCGGAGTGAGCTGGAGTGAGTGGGACGCACCGCTGAAGAACCGTGAGGCAGATGCCCTGGCGGAAGCGAGAGAGGAACTCGCTGAGGAAATCGGATTCTACAAATTCCAGCAGTATGAATTTGACAAGCAGTGGAAGAAACTTCACGCATATGCAAATGAGAAAGGCATTCAGATCATTGGCGATATCCCGATCTATGTGGCGTTTGACAGCGCGGATACATGGGCGGCTCCCGAGATGTTCCAGTTTGACGAGAACAATGAGCCCACCGGAGTGGCAGGATGCCCGCCGGATGCATTTTCCGCCACAGGACAGCTCTGGGGAAATCCCCTCTATGACTGGGATTATCACAAAAAGACAGGGTATGAGTGGTGGATCAAAAGGATCGAGTACTGTTTCAAACTTTATGATGTGGTGCGTATCGATCATTTCCGCGGCTTCGATGAGTATTACGCAATTCCGTACGGTGAAGATACAGCCGTAAACGGCAGATGGATGCCGGGACCGGGAATGGATCTGTTCCGCGCCATCGAGGCGAAGCTTGGCAGACCGGCGATCATCGCGGAGGATCTTGGCTTCCTCACACCAAGCGTACTTCAGCTTTTAAAAGACAGCGGATTCCCGGGTATGAAAGTGCTCCAGTTCGCATTTGACGCGCGTGAGTCTTCCAACTATCTGCCCCATACTTATCCGACTAACTGCGTAGTCTACACGGGCACTCACGACAATGATACGACAAGAGGCTGGTACCATGAAGTCGGAAAAGACGCCAGAGACTTTGCAAAAGAATATATGTGCAAGGAAAGACTTGACGAGGATACGTTGACGAAAGACTTTATCGCCATGGCGATGAGCAGCGTTGCCGATCTGTGTGTGATCCCCATGCAGGATTACCTGAATCTTGGAAGCGAGGCGCGTATCAATATTCCATCCACACTCGGCGGAAACTGGGTATGGAGAATGAAGAAAGGACAGCTCGATAAAGCGACGGTAAAAGAGATCGCAAGAGTGACAGAACTGTACGGAAGATAGAATTACCCCTTGTCGGGAATATAAAATATGAGAAAACCAATCAGATACAGTGGAAATTTGGGAAATGTCTTCCCGTTAACCACTATAGCTGATTGGTTTTTTGTATTTATATGTGGGAAATATTTACATACATTTCACACGGATTTAATTACAGTGAGTATATTACCTGATACAATGGACAATGATCAAAAGGCCTTATTGATCTTTATGAATAACTGATTCGTTACATAATAGGAGGAATCTGTCTATGAAGAAAAGAATAATCGCCTTATTTATGATGGCAGCAGTGTGCGCGGCGGTTCCGGGTACGGCTTTTGCTGCAGAGCCGGCGACGAGCCAGGAACAGCAGATCAGTGTGACGCTGACAGCAGAACCGGAGTATACGGTGACTATTCCGTCTTCCGTTTCAATGGGAAATGAAGGCACTTATGTAGATGTTACGGCATCTGATATCAAGAATTTACCGGAAGGCAAAAAGATTTCCGTGACGATTGCGGGCACAGATAAGTACAACGATCAGATGCTTGTCGAGGCGGATACATCGCCGAGAACGTCTCTGCGCTACCAGATTATTTCTGCTGATGGAGAGCTGATCGAGACAAATGCTTCCACAGGCGCTGTCGGTGTCGGAAAGGAAGTTGTATCGTTCACTGAAAATGCTACAAAGCAGTATCAGATCAAGCCGGTGATCAGCGGAAGGTATAAGTATGGCGTAGCATATACAGGCAGCATAACCTTTGGAATTGAACTGGCGGATAATGAATAAGCGCTTTCCTGCTTCACGACGCGGACGTGCCGGCTGCAGGTGTAACTGCGGACGGATTTCCTCAGGCCCTTGTCTGCGCAGCAGGCGGTTTAAGTGTGATCATCGTCAAAAATGCAGGAAAGGCCAAAAACTAATATAGATAAACAACGAAAGAAGTGTACAGATTATATGCAAAACCAGAGAAATAAAAGGACGGTCCTCTGGATTGTTCTGACGATTATTATTGTCGCAGTCATTGCTGTATCATCAATTGCAATATGGAATTTTGTGACATCCGGAGACAATGAGGGAAATCAGGACAGCCAGGGAATTGTTTTAGATGATAGTGCAGAAGACTGGGACGGGAATACAAAAGATCTGTCTGAAGGGCAGACGGGAATAAAAATTCCGGGCTATGGAGATATTACGGTACCTGCCGGAGAAAATGTATGGAATATTACATTAGCCAATCCGGAAGATAATGAATGTTATTTCAGATATACCATTACCATAGATGATGAGGAGACGCCGATTTACGAATCTGATCTGATAGAGCCCGGCAAGGCTGTAAGAGAATTCGAAGTATCGGAACCTCTTGATCCCGGGGACTACGAAATACATCTGAATATTTCTACCTACTCCATGGACGACACAATGACGCCGATGAACGGCGCTGTAGTCAAGGCGGATTTGCATGTGATCTGACGGCAGACTGAAAGGAGAAGGTCTTATGAGAAAAATTGCATTTGGAGCAGCACTTTTAGCAGCAGTATCAATGTTTGGTTCCGTGCCGGTAAACGCGGCGAATACAACATCCGGGAGAACAGACCTGAGCCTGTACGTGGCAAATGATCCGGTTTATACAGTGACAGTTCCCGAGACTGTGGCACTCAGCGCTACTGAAAATACTCAGGTGCCGATCACGGCAAGCGATGTTAAATACATACCGGAAGGAAAGAAAATCTCCGTAACACTCGACAGAGGAAACGGTACTTTCGGCAGATTATATCTGGTAGGCACAAATGAAGAGACAGGAAAAGAGTATTTAATGACGTTGGATGTTAAAGGTACGGACGGTGAGTTTAAGTCAGGCGCCCTTGAGAAACAGATCAGAGGAATGGAGCTTGCCGCTTTCACGGAAGACGGCACAATGAATTATGAACTTCGTCCGGTGGCTCTTGATTATCCGGGCTCAACAAACGATAATCTTGTGATCCAGAAGGGAGTACACTACAGCGGATATGTTACCTATGGTATCGAACTTGCAGATATCCAGTAATGTACTGCCCTGTATTAAAATAACTTCACAGATAAGGATAACGTTCAGACTGACATATCAGGTCAGTCTGAATTCGTTTTTGGGGATGCAGAAGCCGGGAGATATGTATTGGGTGCGCTAACAATACATATCTCCCGGCGGATACTTTGGTATCCCCAATACGGAATTCATATCCCTTTTTTGAACAGCCAGAACGAATACACTGCCGGCACTCCTGCGCAGATCAGTACAATTACGATAAGCGCGGCAAGTGTTCCGTAATCACCCATCACACTGCCGAGAAAGCCCGCAATGATCAGGAGAAATCCGCCCAGTATAAACGTCTTTCCGCCCAGCCGATGTGTCCGGTTCCAGTTTTCCGTGCTGTTTAGTGTCCACGGAACACGGATGCCTATGGTATAGTTCTGCTGCAGTTTCGGCATATAGTTGCCCAGAGCGATGAGAAGGATGCCGACCAGTATGGAGATAATGATACCCACTTCTATCTCCATACCGAGAGCAGCAGCGTAAGTAATGCCGTTTACAATAACCGACATTACCGGAATGATCCAGAAAGTCAGTGTAAGCGGCTTTTTGTGGATATTGCGCCGCTTCGGGTCATTAAGGGTGATAAATGAGACAAATAGCTGCAGTACGGCAAGGATGCACGGTATGCCGAATACGGCAAATGCTTTACCCGAGTATCCGTCCGCCTGTCCGTTTGCGCCCCAGTGTGTGGCAATCTGTTCGGGCAGCCGGTTCCATACGATGAGGCCGAACAGGATCGGCAGCAGCGTGATCAGTGTTGTAATGATAATTGTAGTCCTATATTTTTTTACATTCTCCATCGTTTAATTCACTCCTTTCAGATCTGACAGCCAGACCATAATTTCTTCAAGAACAGTCAGATTCAGCTCATAATAGATGAAATTCTTTTCCCGCGTCTCACGAACCAGATCAGCCTTTTTCAGGATCTTCAGGTGATAGGAGACGGTTGCCTGCGTCATGTCAAAGTTCGCGGCTATGTCTCCGGCTGAGAGCCTGCCGTTCTTCAATATCTCCAGTATTTCCCGGCGTACCGGGTCGGACAACGCTTTAAATGTCTCGGCAAAACTCAATAGACCACTTCCTTTCCAACCTATTTAGAAATATTTCTAAATACTGTATAACACTTTGATAAAAAGAAGTCAACGGGTATTTAGAAAAATATCTAAATACTTTCCAAACAGGAGGTACTTTGCTATGCTATTAAGGAAAGTGTATCAGTAAATACATTCAGAAAAGATATAAAACAGCAGCATATATTGACGCTGCATTTCCGGGAGGCACAGCAGATATGGAAAAATGGTTCATCACTATGAAGAAAGCGGATTTTAATCGGATCGGGGAGAAGTATCACATTTCCCCCATCCTTGCGAGACTGATCCGCAACAGGGATATTATCGGGGATGCGGCTGTTGATTTCTATCTGAACGGAACGATAGCGGATCTCTATGACGGGATGCTGATGAAGGATATGAACCGGGCGGTGGAGATCCTGGCTGAAAAGATCCGGGAGGAGAAGCGGATCCGCGTGATCGGTGATTATGATATAGACGGGGTAAATGCGACATACATTCTTCAGCAGGGGCTGTCCGAACTGGGGGCGGATGTGGACACGGATATTCCGGACCGGATCAAGGACGGGTACGGGCTGAATATCGATTTGATCGACCGGGCGATCTACGACGGGATCGATACAATCATCACCTGCGACAATGGAATCGCTGCGGCGGAGGAAATCGCCTATGGGAAAGAAAACGGACTGACGATCGTGGTGACGGATCACCATGAAGTGCCCTATGTGGAAATGAACGGAGAGAAGGAATATATACTGCCCCGGGCTGACGCTGTAGTCGATCCACACCGTGCAGACTGCGAGTATCCGTTTAAGGGCCTGTGCGGCGCGGCGGTGGCGTATAAGCTGATCGAGGCGCTGTACAATGTAATGCTGAGGGATCCGGAAGATGTGGACTATCTTATGGAAAATGTAGCCATTGCCACAGTGGGCGATGTGATGGATCTGACCGGGGAGAACCGGATCTTTGTAAAGCAGGGACTGGAGATGCTCAAACGGACGCAGAATCCGGGGTTGAAGGCGCTGATCGAATGTACGGGGATTGATGTGGAGCGGCTGAACGCCTATCATATCGGGTTCGTCATCGGACCCTGCATCAATGCCAGCGGACGGCTGGACACTGCAAAGCGCGCGCTGGATCTGCTGAACGCCCGCACCAGACGGGATGCGGTCATGCTGGCGGAGGACTTAAAAGCCCTCAATGACAGCAGGAAAGAGATGACCGAGCGGGGCGTCGAGGAAGCGGTGCAGATGATCGAGAGTACGTCTCTGAAGGATGACCGGGTGCTTGTGGTCTATCTGCCGGACTGTCATGAGAGCATTGCGGGGATCATCGCCGGGCGGATCCGAGAGAAATACTACAGGCCTACATTTGTGCTCACCCGGGCGGAAGAGGGGGTAAAAGGTTCCGGGCGCTCCATCGAGACTTACGATATGTTCGCCCAAATGTGCAGATGCCGGGCACTGTTTACCAAGTTCGGCGGGCATAAGCTGGCCGCCGGGCTTTCGCTGGAAGAAGAAAACGTAGAGAGGTTCCGGGAGACGATCAATGAACTCTGCGAGCTGAGTGACGAAGATCTTCAGGAAAAGGTGTCCATCGATATGAGACTGCCGTTTCCTTATATCACGGAACAGCTTGTAAATGAACTGGAACTTCTGGAACCATTTGGCAAGGGAAATCCGAAGCCTCTTTTTGCTGAGAGAAATCTGAGAGCCATAAGCCCGCGCATCTTCGGAAAGAACAGGAATGTGCTTAAATGCAGGCTTCAGGATCAGCAGGGAAACCAGATGGAGGCCGTGTATTTCGGTGATGTGGAAGACTGTCTGCAGGCGATGGAGAGGAAGCAGGTTATGTCGTTTACATATTATCCGACGATCAATGAATATATGGGAAGACGGACACTTCAGCTTACGATTGTGAATTATCAATAGAAAAATGTTTGAAAATCGTCAAATTAGTGCTATACTATGGATATTATAGAGTTATCATAGACTCAGTGGGGATGCCCCGAAGTTACAGAGGCATCCTTTTTATTTAGAAATATTATACATACAGATAAACTGTAACATTGCAAGGGGGTAATGATATGGCAGGAACACTTGAATATGAACAGTTGAACAAGAACCTGGAGGTCGTGGACGGCCATGCCGTAAAGGCTCCCGAGGATTATCAGGATCCGGAACAGCTCTATCAGGCGCTTGTTGCAAGAGTGAGAAAATACCATCCCTCAACGGATATCTCCATGATCGAGAAAGCGTACAGGATCGCGAAAGAAGCGCATAAAGATCAGGTGAGAAAGTCCGGAGAGCCATATATCATCCATCCGCTGTGGGTGGGAATCATCCTTGCAGACCTTGAGATGGACAAAGAGACGATCGTGGCGGGAATGCTCCATGACGCCGTGGAAGATACGGATATGACGCTGGAAGATATTACGAAAGAGTTCGGCGAAGAGGTGGCTCTTCTCGTAGACGGAGTCACAAAGCTGGGACAGCTCAGCTATTCTCAGGATAAGCTGGAAGTGCAGGCGGAGAACTTAAGAAAGATGTTCCTTGCCATGGCAAAGGATATCCGCGTGATCATTATCAAACTGGCGGACCGGCTCCACAATATGCGTACGCTGGAGTTTATGACGCCGGCGAAGCAGCAG
Source organism: uncultured Ruminococcus sp. (assembly GCA_904377845.1). Taxonomy (GTDB): domain Bacteria; phylum Bacillota; class Clostridia; order Lachnospirales; family Lachnospiraceae; genus Mediterraneibacter. Next base: position 18,520 of record CAJFGR010000010.1, read on the forward strand.
GAGAAAGCCCGCGAGACGATGGACATCTACGCACCCATCGCACAGAGGCTGGGTATCTCCAAGATCAAGACAGAACTCGACGACCTGTCCCTGAAATACTGGAAACCGGACGTCTACTACCAGCTTGTGAAAGATCTGAACGAGCGAAAGACCGAGAGAGAAGAATTTGTCCAGCAGATCGTGGCGGAAGTGTCAAAGCATATGAAGAATGCCAACATCAAGGCAAAGGTCTACGGACGTGTGAAGCATTTCTTCAGTATCTATAAGAAGATGGTGAACCAGAACAAGACGCTGGATCAGGTGTATGACCTGTTTGCAGTCCGCATCATTGTGGATTCGGTGAAAGACTGCTATGCGGCTCTGGGCGTGATCCATGAGATGTACACTCCTATTCCGGGGCGTTTTAAAGATTACATCGCCATGCCGAAGCCGAATATGTACCAGTCGCTCCACACGACGCTGATGGGCCCCTCCGGACAGCCCTTCGAGATCCAGATCCGTACCGAGGAGATGCACAAGACGGCTGAATACGGTATTGCCGCTCACTGGAAATATAAGGAGGGCGCGGATGCGGCGAAGAGTATGGCGTCTCAGGAGGCGAAGCTTAACTGGCTGCGCCAGATTCTTGAGTGGCAGAGAGATATGTCCGACAACAGAGAGTTCCTAAGCCTGCTGAAAGGCGACCTTGACCTGTTTGCGGAGGATGTCTACTGCTTTACCCCGAACGGGGATGTGAAGAACCTGCCCAACGGCTCCACGCCGGTGGATTTCGCCTATGCGATCCACAGTGCGGTGGGCAACAAGATGGTGGGAGCAAGAGTAAACGGAAAACTTGTCAACATTGATTATAAGATACAGAACGGCGACAGGATCGAGATCCTTACGTCGCAGAATTCAAAGGGACCGAGCCGCGACTGGCTCAATATCGTCAAGAGCACACAGGCGAAAAATAAGATCAACCAGTGGTTCAAAAAGCAGTTTAAAGAAGAAAATATCGTACGAGGCAAGGAGCTGATCGTATCCTACTGCCGCAGCAAGAATATTGAGCTTCTGAATATCCTGAAACCGAAATATCAGCAGATCGTACAGAAAAAGTACGGATTCCGTGACTGGGATGCGGTCCTTGCGGCCATCGGCCACGGCGGCCTGAAGGAAGGTCAGGTGGTCAACCGCCTGCAGGAAGAGTACGAGAAAGAACATAAGAAAGAAATCACCGATGAGACGATTCTGGAGAAGATTTCAGAAGCAAACCATCAGAAAGTCCATATCGCAAGATCCAAGAGCGGTATCGTGGTCAAGGGAATCAACGATATGGCAGTGCGGTTCTCCAAGTGCTGTAATCCGGTGCCGGGAGACGAAATTGTCGGTTTCGTTACCCGTGGTAGAGGAATGTCCATCCACCGGACTGACTGCGTTAATATGCTCCATCTCTCCGCGGCTGAGCGGGAGAGGCTGATCGACGCCGAGTGGGAAGATACATCAGATACAGAGGGCGGCGGCCAGTACCTTGCCGAACTGAAGATGTATGCCGACGACAGGCAGGGGCTTCTGATGGATGTGACCAAGGTTTTCACGGAAGAGAAGATCGATGTGAAGTCCGTCAATATCCGCACAAGCAAGAAAGGGACGGCTACGCTGGATATGGGCTTTATCGTTCAGGGGCGTGAACAGCTTGATGTGGTGATTAAGAAGCTCAGACAGATTGAGAGCGTGATCGATATTGAGAGAACGACAGGCTGACAGACCGTGACAGGAGATTATGGAGATGAAAATAGAGAAATTTGTACTTGGCCCGGTGGGAACGAACTGCTATATCGTCAGAAATGAAGACACGATGGAATGTTTCATCGTGGATCTGGCAGCCTGTCCGCCGGAGCTTGTAAGCCACATTAAAAATGCAGGGCTGACGGTGAAGGCCGTGCTGCTCACTCACGGGCACTTTGATCATATCATGGGCCTGGACCGTTTCCTGGAAGAGTTTCCGGTTCCGGTCTATGCGTGCGCGGCGGAAAAAGAAGTTCTGGAGAGCGCGCAGCTGAATTCATCTTCGGGAATGCTGGGGCAGCCGTATACATTTACCGGAGCCCAGTTTGTGAAAGATCGAGACCTGCTGGATATTGCGGGAATGAAGATCCGGGTGATCCAGACTCCGGGACACACCATCGGAGGCTGCTGTTATTACATTGCAGATGAGAAAGTCCTGTTCAGCGGGGATACACTGTTCCGGTCGTCTGTGGGACGCACGGATCTGCCGACAGGCAGCATGAGCGCGCTGGTGCGCTCTGTTACAGACAGACTCCTTGTACTGCCGGACGAGACGCGCGTGTATCCGGGACATATGGAAGAGACAACGATCGGATATGAGAAACAGTATAATCCGTTCCTGTAGATACAGATGGGGAAAAGATAAGAATGATCGAGATAGCAAGTAAGAAAAACAAATATACCTATAATGCATATCACATTGTGAAATCATTTTTCCCGGGCGAGGAGATCATACAGAAAGTAGATGAAAAGCAGGAACCTCTTATGGCAGTCAGACTGCCGGGAGGCTCTTGCTTTTCCCTTGCACCGGAAGAAGTGGATGCAGTGCTTGAAGGACAGGAGTTCTCCGCCGCAGAGGCGAGGGAACAGGCTGTGAAGAAAGAAGTGACCAGACGGCTGTACCGGTATCTGGCAGAAGAGACGGGCAGGGAGCTTGCATGGGGAACCCTGACCGGCGTGCGTCCCACCAAGATTCCCATGGAACAGCTGGAGGGCGGCGCCTCGGAAGAAGAGGCGGCACAGTTCATGATGGAGAAATATTACGTGAGCCCGGAGAAAGCTTCCCTTGCGGCAGAGGTCGCGTCACGGGAGAATGCGCTTCTGTCCAGACTGGACTGTGACAAAGGCTTCAGCCTGTATATCGGGATTCCGTTCTGCCCAAGTGTGTGCTCTTACTGTTCATTCAGTTCGTCTCCCATTGGGCAGTGGAAAGATAAGGTGGACGCCTATCTTGACGCACTGATAAAGGAGATCCGGTATATCGGCTCCAGAGCAGAGGGAAGAGTGCCGGATACTGTCTACATCGGAGGGGGAACGCCGACCACGCTTGAACCGGAGCAGCTGAAACGTCTGCTGGATACAGTCACGGAATGCTTTGATCTCTCCAATGTTCTGGAGTTTACCGTGGAGGCGGGCAGGCCCGACAGTATCACAGAGGAGAAGCTTTCGGTGATCCGGGAGTATCCTGTGAGCCGCATTTCCGTTAATCCCCAGACCATGCAGCAGAAAACGCTGGATCTTGTGGGCAGGCGCCACACGGTAGAGCAGACAGTGCAGGCATTTGAGCTGGCGCGTAAGAAGGGATTTGACAATATCAATATGGATCTGATCGCCGGGCTTCCCGGCGAGACGATCGAGGATATGGAGGATACCCTCCGGCAGGTGGAGACGCTGCATCCTGACAGCCTGACGGTCCATGCCCTTGCCATCAAGCGGGCGGCAAAGTTCGGTCAGGAGGGGCGCACGGCGGATCTTCACGCGGAGATATCAGGCATGGTGGAGAGCGCATATGCGAGTGCCCGCAGGATGGGACTGGTTCCCTACTACCTGTACCGGCAGAAGAATATTGCCGGAAATTTTGAAAATGTGGGCTATGCAGAACTTGACAAAGCCGGAATATACAATATACTGATTATGGAAGAAAAGCAGACCATCCTTGCGGCGGGAGCGGGGGCATCTACGAAGATCCTGCTCAAAAATCCGATCATCAGGGATGGAGGCAAAGAAGTAAATCTGGTCCGCGCGGAGAACGTGAAGAATATCAATGACTACATTGCCCGGATCGATGAAATGATAGAACGAAAAGGAGAATGGTTATGGCGTTGAAAAAGAAACCGGTCACAGGCATGAAAGACATGATGCCGTCCGAAATGGAGGTCAGGGATTATGTCATCAGTCTGATCAAGGACACATATAAGACATTCGGGTTCTCATCCATTGAGACCCCCTGCGTGGAGCATATTGAAAATCTGTGCAGCAAGCAGGGCGGGGACAACGAGAAGCTGATCTTCAAGATCTTAAAGAGAGGCGAGAAACTCAAGATCAATGAGGCGAAAGAAGAGGCTGATCTTGTGGACGGAGGACTGCGCTACGACCTGACTGTTCCGCTTTCCCGTTACTATGCGAACCATGCGAATGAGCTCCCGGCTCCGTTCAAGGCGCTTCAGATGGGAAATGTATGGCGTGCGGACAGACCTCAGAGAGGCCGTTTCCGTCAGTTTATGCAGTGTGATATCGATATCCTCGGCGAGCCGTCCAATCTGGCTGAGATTGAACTGATCCTTGCGACGACGACACTGCTCGGCAAGCTGGATTTCCATAACTTTACTATCCGCATCAACGACAGAAGATTCCTGAAAGCTATGGCGGCTTACAGCGGCTTCAAAGAGGAAGATTATGACAGTGTATTCATTACTCTGGACAAGATGGATAAGATCGGACTTGACGGCGTAGAGGCAGAGCTGAAGGAGAACGGTTATGCAGAGGAATCGGTTGAGAAGTATCTTGAACTTTTTAAAGAGATTACGGGCGATGTTGAGGGCGTTCGTATGTGTAAGGAGAAATTACAGGGCTATCTTGCGCCTGAGGCGGCGGACGGTCTGGAAATGATCATCAGCTGCGTGGAGCAGGAGAAAGAAGCGGACTTCCGCATGAAATTCGATCCTACTCTTGTGCGCGGTATGTCCTACTATACGGGGACAATCTTCGAAATCTCCATGGATGAGTTCGGCGGCTCTGTCGGAGGCGGCGGACGCTACGACAAGATGATCGGAAAATTCACCGGTCAGGATACGCCTGCGGTAGGATTCTCCATCGGGTTCGAGCGTATCGTGATGCTTCTTCTCGAGCGCGGCTATCAGGTTCCTACAAGCAGACCGAAGAAAGCCTATCTTCTGGAGAAGAAGATCTCTCAGGAGAAGCTGCTTGAAGTGCTGGAACAGGCAAAGGCAGACCGTGCAGACGGAATGCAGGTTATGATCATGAATATGAAGAAGAACAAGAAGTTCCAGAAGGAACAGCTTGCAGAACAGGGATATACAGATATTACGGAGGTGTACAATGGCTGAATCAATGCAGGGACTTAAGAGGACTCACAGATGCGGGGAACTTTCCGCGGCAAATGTGGGTGAGACTGTGACCATCATGGGATGGGTGCAGAAGAACAGGAACAAGGGCGGACTCGTATTTGTCGACGTGCGTGACCGTTCCGGTATCATTCAGGTTGTGTGTGAAGAGGGAAAGACAGATCCGGCGCTTCTCGAGAAAGCGGCGTCTCTGCGTTCCGAATATGTAGTCGCTATTGTGGGAGAAGTGGCAAAACGTTCCGGCGCTGTGAACGAGAAGATCGCCACAGGTGAAATCGAAGTGATCCCCAGTGAGCTGCGCATTCTTTCCGAGTCACTGACACCGCCGTTTCAGGTAGAAGAGAACTGCAAGACAAAGGAAGAGGTGCGTCTGAAATACCGCTACCTTGACCTGCGCAGACCGGATATCCAGAGAAATCTGATGATGAAGAGCCGTGTTATGACTCTGACACGTCAGTTCTTTACAGAAGAAGGATTCCTTGAGATCGAGACGCCTATGCTGGGCAAGACGACTCCCGAGGGCGCGAGAGACTACCTTGTGCCGAGCCGTATCCATCCGGGATGCTTCTACGGACTGCCCCAGTCACCGCAGCTTTACAAACAGCTGCTGATGTGCTCCGGTTTCGACCGTTACATCCAGATCGCCAGATGTTTCCGCGATGAGGACCTGCGTGCCGACAGACAGCCGGAATTCACACAGATCGATATGGAGCTGTCTTTCGTGGATGTGGACGATGTGATCGACGTCAATGAGAGATATCTCGCAAAACTCTTTAAGGAAGTGCTGGATGTGGATGTACAGCTTCCGATCCAGAGAATGACATGGCAGGAAGCTATGGACCGCTTCGGTTCCGATAAGCCGGATCTTCGTTTCGGCATGGAACTGACCGACGTGACGGATGTGGTGAAAGGCTGCGGCTTCGGTGTGTTTACCGGCGCTATTGAGAACGGCGGAACTGTCCGCGGTATCAATGCCAAAGGACAGGGCGCAATGCCGAGAAAGAAGATCGACAAGCTGACTGCGTTCGTGAAAGACTACGGCGCAAAAGGTCTTGCATATATCGCAATTCACGAAGATGGCACTGTAAAATCTTCTTTTGCGAAGTTCATGAGCGAAGAGGAGATGGACGCGCTGATCAAAGCGATGGACGGACAGCCGGGAGACCTGCTTCTGTTCGCGGCTGATAAGAATAAAGTTGTATGGGATTCACTGGGAGCGCTCCGCGTGGAGCTGGCAAAACAGCTTGATCTTCTGGACAAGAACGAATACCGTTTCGTATGGATCACAGAATTCCCGCAGTTCGAGTGGAGCGATGAGCAGGGCCGTTATCTCGCCATGCATCATCCGTTCACCATGCCGATGGAAGAGGATCTGCCGCTCCTCGATAAAGGAGAGCTCGGCAAGATCCGCGCAAAAGCATACGATATCGTCCTCAACGGAAACGAGATCGGCGGCGGAAGCGTCAGAATCCATCAGAATGACATTCAGGAGAAGATGTTCGAGGCGCTCGGATTTACGAAAGAGCAGGCGCACAGCCAGTTCGGATTCCTGCTTGAGGCATTTAAGTACGGAGTACCGCCGCACGCAGGACTTGCGTACGGACTGGACCGTCTTGTCATGCTTATGGCAAAACAGGACAGCATCCGCGACGTGATCGCATTCCCGAAGATCAAAGATGCGTCATGCCTGATGACAGAGGCTCCGACTCCGGCGGACGAGAAGCAGCTTGAAGAGCTGGGACTGTCTGTAGTGGCAGAGTAATTCTGATTTTCCGGACTGAATGCCGATGAGGATGAGGTCCGAAAACGGACGGAGATGAGGCACGGAAATACTTTTTTAAGATGAACGGTATGTGCTTCAGGCTCCGCTCCATAATCTGAGAAAAACTAAAGGGTCTGGAAGCTGATTAAAAGCAAAGCCGCAAAATGGACAACTCGCCTTCGGCTCAAACAATCCATTTTGCGGCTTAACATCATCTTCCGGACCCTTAACTTTTTCCGGCAGATTACTCCGGAAAATCGGGAAATAAAGAAACCGGTCGAGAAAGGAAAGATCAACAAAAATTTATGTAAATCTCAGTCTGAAAAGTTATGGGGCTGTTCCTTCCGTTTTGTCGATTTTCTGTCTGGGAAAAAGCAGCCGGGAGACAGGTATTGTGTACGCACCGTAGAGTAACGCCGGCACTTGGAGCGCGTCTTTTGCGCTCCTATGTACCGCTGCGTTACGGCCCGGATACTTTGTCAGTACGGAAAATCAGGATTTATTCATCCCATCCTTCGTAGAATCGGATGTTCACTGAAATATTTCTTACGACATCCCCATCTTTCACTTCGATATCTTCTATATCAGATACATAAGGCATCATAGGCTCGTCCTCTTCGAGTTCCACTTCGATCCATGTCCGGCAGGCTTCATTCGCCTTTTCAATGGCATCATCAAGTGTTTCTCCATCCGCTTCACAGCATTCCAGATCCGGGAAGAAAGCGTGGTAACCGCCGGTTTCGTTTTTGCGGAAAACCGCAGGGTATATAAATTTCATAAACTGATAGCTCCTTTTCGAAATGATTTGCTGTAAGTATATTATAAATCCAGGAAAATGACAATAAGATTTCCTTTGCTCCGCTGGAAAACATATGTTATACTCGTTGCACGGAGTAACTGTGTTACAGGGTGGCTGACCTCTATTCCTACATAGAATGGGGGTGGTGCTGATGGACAAAAAACCGTTTGATTTTAAAGATTTAATGGCTTTTGGAATGTTCATTCTGGCATTGCTGACATTCGTGTTTACGTATAGCAGCTAATGCCTCAGGCATAAGAAAACCACCCTAGATACTTGGCCGTTGAAAGGGTGGATTTCTATAAAAATGTTCACTTTTAAGGTCAACCCCTTGTGGGCGGTTGCTCCTTTTTCATTTATAATATATCATATTCGATAAACGGTTTCAAGATTTCATTTTATTATGTGTTTTCCGTATCAGCATTACCCCGATCATCAGCAGCAATGGGAAGATCACAGCCCATTGAATCCCGGTTTTCAGGCTGTTCCCCGCGTATTCTGAGATAAGCCCTACATAGGTGGGGCCTCCCGAGCATCCCAGATCCCCGGCAAGGGCGAAGAAGGCAAACATCACTGTGCCGCCGCCTTTTAACACGGAGGCGCCGATGCTGAATGCACCCGGCCACATGATCCCTACGGAGAAACCGCAGATTCCGCACCCGATCAGACTCAGCGCGGGAATCGGAGAGAACGAGATCATGCAGTAAGAGAGGATGCATAATAGTCCGCTCAGGATCATTGCCCGTTTCAGGTTCAGCTTTTCTCCGTACAACCCATAAAGCAGCCGGGAACTGCCCATACAGATGGCGAAGAACATAGGGCCTGCCAGATCACCGATTGTTTTGTTAACTCCCAGTCCCTGTTCCGCGAAGGTGGAGGCCCACTGGCTGACAGACTGTTCGCTGGCTCCCGCGCAGACCATGATTACCATGAGAATCCAGAAAGCGGGCTTTCGGATCAGATCGGTGAAGGACAATCCCTTTTCTCCCTCTTCTGTGAGCGTGCATATGGGGACTTTGCGAAAGACAAAGAAGTTATATACCGGGACAAGAGCCCATATGACAGCCATGATCCGCCAGTTTTCCACCCCGAACAGCGCGAAAAATATTGTCGAGACAAGAACCACTGCCACGTGTCCCCAGCAGTAGAAGGAGTGCAGCATACTCATAGTCTTTTCTTTGTTTTTTGTCGGAAGTGCTTCTACCACAGGGCTGACCATAACTTCCAGAAGTCCGCCGCCTACCGCATAGATTCCGACGGCGATGAGCAGCCCGGCAAAAGGATCGGGCAGAAGTTCCGGCAGAAGAGGCAGGCAGATCAGTCCGACTGCCGATGCGGCGTGCGCGATCAGCATGGATGCCCGGTAGCCGATGCGGTCAATAAATCCTGCGGAAAGGCAGTCGGTCATAAGCTGTATGATAAAGTTTATGGTGATGAGCAGGGTGATCCTGCCCATAGAGATATCATATGTACTCTGAAAAGTCAGAAAAAGAAGCGGCGCGAAATTATTTACAATTGCCTGCACCACATAGCCGGTGTAGCACGCGGTCAGCGTGCGAGTATATGTCTGTTTCACTGAAAATCCTCCGTTGTTCAAAATGTCTGCAACACGGGCGCGCACAGCCGGTTAGATGCCGGGCTCCGTGACCACATTATTATAGAAGAAGGAACGTTGTTTGTACAGAAGTTTTTCGTATGTCTGGAAACCGCCTGTTTTTTATGTGAGGATAAAGCAGCCGGTTTCGGACATACGGATGAACTGTAATTTGACATATGCCCGGGCAGAAGATATAATAATTATTACGAATGTAGGAAAAGAGAGGGGACACATATGAAAAAACTTCCGCAGATATCAGAGGCAGAGTTCGAAGTTATGAGGATTGTATGGGATCATGCGCCTGTGAGTACAAACGAGATCACGGATCAACTGGTGCAGTCCACAGACTGGAGCCCGAAGACAATCCAGACGCTCATCCGCCGGCTTGTCACAAAGGGAGCCCTTACTTACAAGAAGCAGGGCAGAATGTTTGTGTATATGGCTGCAGTAGAAGAGGACGAGTATCTTAAAGCAAAGAGTTCATCTTTTGTAGAGCATTATTTTAACGGGAACATTATGGCACTGGTTTCTTCCTATCTTGAGAGTGATGCTCTAAGCGAGGCGGATATCCAGTCCCTGCGTGACATACTGGCAAAGGCGGACCAAAAGAGAACAGAACAATGACACAGAGGAGGATTGACAGAGGAGAGAAATATGTTTCAGATAGTGGGATTTCGTTTTCTGATATGTAATCTTCTGATCGCGGGAATGATCGGAACAGTCATGCTGATCCAGCGGTGTGCCCATACTTCGATATCCGGACGCACCCGATATTTTATGTGGAAGCTTATGCTCGGGGTACTGTTTATACCGTTTATTCCGGTGCCTGCAAAGTGGATAAAAGCAGGACTGCCGGCAAGGATGGCACAGGTTTTACAGGCGCTGTTGACCGGATTATTTTCCGGCAGTGATAATAGTTCAGATACAGCGGCAGCAGGCGTTTCCGGATCTACGGCGCCTTTTACAGCAGGGATCGGCGCCGGCATCAAGGAAATGAGGAAACGGATTGAAAATATTGCCGGCTACCGTCCTTCAACCAGAAGACAGAAGATGAAAAACGGAGTTTTGATTTTAATGACAGCGGCTGTTTTATTGTCCGGGATTCCGGCTCTGCCTGTATTTGCGGGAACAGATGATGTGCAGGCGGGGCAGGATATATTTTCAGATGACAATGTACGGTATATTGACCTGTCAGAGGAGATGTACGGGTATGAGGGCACTTTTGTACTTTATGACGAAGCATCGGATGAATGGATCGTCTATAATGAAGAAAACGCGATGACACGGATCTCGCCGTTGTCCACATGGAAGATCTATGATGCACTTCTGGGACTTGAGTGTGGTGTGATCGCACCGGATGATTCAGCCAGACAATGGAATGGCGAGCCCTGGCCATTCGATACATGGGAACGCGATCAGGATCTGGACTCTGCAATGGAGGATTCTGTAAACTGGTACTTTCAGAGTCTGGACCGGGAGGCGGGGAGAGCAAAGATCAGTACCTTTCTTGCGCAGATCGGATACGGCAATGAGACAGTGGGCGCAGGGATTACGGACTACTGGCTGGATTCATCGCTGAAAGTCTCTCCTGCCGAACAGGTGGTGCAGCTGAAAAAGCTGTTCCGCAATGAATACGGATTCAGGCAGGAAAATGTAGACGCTGTGAAAAACGCAATCTGCCTGAGCTCCGCCCCTGAAGGAAAGTTCTATGGAAAGACGGGGACTGCCCGGGCAGATGGCGAGGATGTAAACGGATGGTTTATCGGAGCCGTAGAAAATGCCAGGGGTGACAGCTACAGCTATTTTGCTGTAAATATTCAGGCAAATACGGGGGCGTCGGGCAGCAGGGCGGCAGAAATTGCCGGTGATGTACTTGCTTATCTTGGGGTGTGCCAGAGACCTGTAACTCCGTCGACCGTCAGTGTGACGTGATTTGACACATATTGGAAGCTGCCGTTTCCTGCAGTGCGCACTACAAGTTCGCTTACGGCCGCTCTGTCAGTGAATTGCCTGATCCAGACAGCCTCTACAGTCAGTTTCAGGGTGCCGTCAGACAGCTCTTCACAGGCTGTGACCTCGGGGACGGGCTGGTAAGGCTGTTCTGCGTTGCCCATATCCCGGGGCTGATAAAGATAGGAGTCGGTATTAGAATGATAAATTGTTCTTTCCCGGATCATGTCTGTATCAACCGCAAGATAAGTTTTCAGCACATTCTCGAATTCCTGCGCAGGTATTTCGTATTCCTCGCCCGAGAACGATACCTGATAGGGAAAAGGGGTGCCGTATTTCATTTCATACATAATGGCATACATATCATAGAAATCAAGAGGCTGAAATCCGGTATCTTCGCTCCAGTCGGTTATGAACATATTGTTGAGCGTATATCCGATCGGAAGAGTATATCGTTCGTTCAGAGCCCGGAGACTGCTGTCAAGAGGTTCAACACGGAAACCGAACTCCCCCGGCGGTCCGTCGTATCCCGGTTCCCTGTACTGCTCAAACAGAAGATCAGATTTGACGGCGGCGAGGGTTGCATCGGCAGGAGAACCGTCTGCGGCCGACAGGCAGAAATCTTTCAGTTGTCAGGCATTTACCATATTGACCCGGTTAGCTGTGTCGACGGCGCAGTATCCGGCATCCCCGAGGCGGGCGATAACCTCCTGTTCTGATAAGCCGGAAGTATCGGAAGAATTTGTGTCTCTGCATTTTCGGAGCGGCTGTGATCTGATGTGCATCCCGCGAATAGCAGAACCGGACACGAGCACAGAAATAAAAAAATGCAGGACAGGAAAATGAGTTTTGGTGTTAAGGATCGCAGCATATAATCACTCCCTGACTTTTTATTTGAACAAATAGTTTGTGTTATAATTTGATATTACATTTGTAATATTAAAAAGTCAAGAAAAATGAAAAAAAGTGAAAAAAGTTGTTGACATTTATAAGGGGCTGTAGTATAGTACTTATTGTTCCGGTCGGGAAAACGAACGGAACACAGAAAATGCGACAGTGGCTCAGTTGGTAGAGTACGACCTTGCCAAGGTCGGGGTCGCGGGTTCGAACCCCGTCTGTCGCTCTGAATTAAGCACTTGAGATTCCGGAATGGGGTTCAGGTGCTTTTTCTTTTATCCGCCGATATCCACAGTACAGGAGAGCGAGTTTATGAAAAAGCTGACAGTGAAAGAGATCATAGTAGTTGCGAGTATGTTGTTCGGAATGTTCTTCGGAGCTGGAAATCTGATCTTCCCGGCTTCTATGGGACAGCTTTCCGGAAGCAATATGTGGCAGGCGGCAGCAGGATTTCTGATCACGGGAGTCGGTCTGCCTCTTCTGGGTGTAGCAGCGCTGGGAATCAGCCGCCAGGACGGTCTGCTTGAGCTGAGCAGCCGGGTGGGAAAACGATATGGTCTTTTCTTTACCTGCGCTCTGTATCTGACTATAGGTCCCTTTTTTGCCATACCGAGATGCGCCACTGTATCATATACGGTAGGCGTGGAAGGGATTACTTCAGGCGCTTCCCATACGGCCGGACTTGCGGTGTTCTCACTGCTCTTTTTTGCGCTTGTTCTGTTTTTTTCCCTGCGTCCGGGCGAGATCATGATTTGGATCGGAAAGGTGCTGAATCCGCTGTTTCTCCTCTTTCTGGGAATCCTTCTTGTGAGGGCTCTTGTATCCCCGGCAGGGGCAATCCGCGATGTGGCACCTCAGGGCGGATATATACAGGGGGCTTTCTTTACCGGGCTGCTGGAGGGATACAACACAATGGATGTCCTTGCAGGACTTGCGTTCGGGATCGTGGTTGTGGAGGCAATACGCGGACTGGGAGCGGAAGAGCCGGGAGAGATCGCGAAGAGTACGGTAAAGGCAGGGCTTTTCAGTTCTCTTCTGATGGCGCTGATCTATGTGCTGGTTACCGTGGTGGGCGCTCAGAGCAGAGGCGTATTTCCTGCCTCAGAGAACGGAGGGGAGGCTCTTGCACGGATAGCCGGCTATTATTTCGGGACAGCCGGAGCGCTGATCCTTGCCGTTACTGTTACAGTGGCCTGCCTGAAGACGGCGGTAGGTCTGATTACAAGCTGCGGGAGGACATTTGTGAAACTGTTTCCCGGCGGCCCTTCATACCGGATCTGGGCAGTTGTATTCAGTGTGCTTTCTTTTCTGATTGCTAATCTGGGGCTCAATGCGATCATTGCATATTCCATGCCGGTACTGATGTTTCTGTATCCGCTGGCAATTGTGCTTATTGCACTTACGTTTTCCCATCGTATTTTCGGTGGGGACAGAATTGTGTATCAGTATACGATGGCATTTACAGCCTTTGGGGCTATATTTGATTTCCTGCGCGCGTTGCCGGAAGCGATCAGCGCATCTCCGGTAATTGCCAGAGTTACAGATACCGCTGCCACATTTCTGCCGTTTTCGGAACAGGGATTCGGCTGGGTGTGTCCGGCGCTGGCGGGATTCGTGATCGGACTTCTTGCGTGCCGGGTACGCAGAAAGACGCTTGAAAGAGAATAAACGGAAAGGTGACCTTGAAAGTTCAGCCCGCATCATCTGTAAAGACACATGACTGTGCTTGCTGAGGCCGCGGCGCTATGCTATACTGTGAATACTGAACGGAAACAGGATGTTTTAAAACGCAGCCGTGTGTATCTTGCCCGATAATACGGCGTGCGGACGGTGGAAGAGAGGAGTTTGGATGAAAAAGATCAAGATCGGCCTGCTCGGCCTTGGAACAGTGGGAACCGGTGTATATAAACTGCTTCGGATGCGCTCGGATGTAATGGAGCAGACGGCCGGCGCGCAGCTGGAGATCAAGAAGATACTTGTTCATAATAAAAATAAGAAAAGAGAAGGTGTGGACGAGAGTCTTCTGACCGATGACTGGAAAGAAATTCTTGAGGACGAAGAAATTCAGATTATCATTGAAGTGATCGGCGGTATGGAACCGGCGAAGACAATGATCATGGAAGCGCTGCGCGCTGGGAAAAATGTTGTTTCTGCCAATAAGGATCTGATCGCAGAAGAAGGACGAGAGCTGTTTGACGCTGCCCGGGAGCATGGAAAGGATTTCCTTTTTGAAGCTGCAGTGGCAGGCGGAATCCCTATTATCCGTCCTATGAAGCAGTGCCTGGCTGCCAATGAAATTTCAGATGTGCTGGGCATCGTAAACGGCACGACCAATTATATCCTGACCAAGATGTTTGAGGACGGGATGGAATTTGACGATGCGCTGAAACAGGCGCAGGAACTGGGATATGCAGAGGCAGATCCCACTGCAGATGTGGAAGGCCTTGATGCAGGCCGCAAAGTGGCGATCATGGCGTCCATTGCATTTCATTCAAGAGTTGTGTTCTCTGATGTTTATACAGAAGGAATTACAAAGATTACGGCGGCGGATATTGCCTATGCGAAAGAGTTTGACAGTGTGATCAAACTGCTCGGCGTTGCACGCAATGCAGGGGACGGGATCGAAGTGGGCGTATATCCTGTAATGCTGCCCAAGGATCATCCGCTTGCATCGGTAAGGGAGTCTTTCAACGCAGTGTTTATCCACGGCGATGCGGTGGATGACGCCATGTTCTACGGAAGGGGAGCCGGTGAAATGCCTACAGCCAGTGCGGTTGTCGGAGATGTGATCGATGTGGCAAGAGATCTTGCGTACAACTGTACCGGACGGATCAGCTGTACCTGCTACCGGCAGATTCCGGTAAAAGACTTCGGGGAGGTAGAGAACAAATTCTTTCTGCGTATGCAGGTGAAGAATCGCCCGGGCGTGCTGGCCCAGATCGCCCAGGTGTTCGGCGGGCATAAAGTGAGCATCGCAAGAGTTGTACAGAAAAACGCACATTCAGACCGTGCGGAACTGGTCATTGTGACAGAGAAAGTAAAAGAGCGGCATATGAAAGATGCCACAGAGGAACTGAAACAGATGGAGAGTATCTATGAGATCAGCAGCGTGATCCGTGAGTATTAACCGGCAGTGAGGCTTTTTGAATGGCGGGGCTGAACTGCCGCATTGATTCGCAGGCACACTGCCGTAAATGGAAGACAGATAAGGTGAGGAATACAGATGGAGAAAAGAAGCCAGCCAATCGGGTTTCTGATAAAACAGATCAACAATGTATATGAGAAAGATCTGAACGAGCGGTTAAAGAAGATCGGCGTCACATCATCCCAGTGTGCAGTGCTGGATTATCTTTTCCGTACGAGCAAGGAAGAGGTAAGCCAGCGGGATGTGGAGAAGAACTTAAATCTCAAGAATCCGACGGTGACAGGGATCCTGAAGCGTCTGGATGAAAAAGGCTATATCCTCTGTGTGCCGAACGCGCATGACAGGAGAAAGAAAAATATCTATCTCACGGAAAAGGCATATGACATTCAGAGGAGAATGGATATCGACCGGAGAAAGCTGGACAGAGAGCTGACGCGCGGAATGACGAAACGTGAGGTCGATGCGTTGAGGAGAAATCTGGAAAAGCTGCTGTATAATATCGCAGATCCGTGATAAAGGAGGAGACTATGAGTTACGCAGATAAAGTGTTTATCAATATGTGCCGGGATATCATTGAAAACGGCACAAGTACAGAGGGAGAGAAGGTGCGCCCTGTGTGGGAGGACGGTACTTCCGCCTATACGATCAAGAAGTTCGGGGTTGTCAACCGCTATGACCTCTCAAAAGAGTTCCCGGCGCTCACGCTCCGGCGCACAGCAATCAAGAGCTGTGTGGACGAGATGCTGTGGATCTGGCAGAAAAAGTCCAATAATGTACATGATCTTAAAAGCCATATCTGGGACAGTTGGGCGGATAAGAACGGATCCATCGGCAAGGCATACGGCTACCAGATGGGCGTAAAGCATCAATACAAAGAAGGAATGATGGATCAGACAGACCGTGTGATTTATGATTTGAAGAACAATCCGTACAGCCGGCGCATTATGACGAACATCTATGTGCATCAGGATCTTCATGAAATGAATCTGTATCCGTGTGCATACAGCATGACTTTTAACGTGACCAAAGAGAAGGACAGTGATGTGCTGACGCTGAACGGAATCCTCAACCAGCGCTCTCAGGATGTGCTGACGGCCAATAACTGGAACGTGTGCCAGTATGCGGTGCTGATCCATATGCTGGCTCAGGTGTGCGGAATGAAAGCCGGGGAGCTGGTCCATGTCATTGCAGACGCGCATATTTATGACCGGCATATTCCCATGGTGGAGGAACTGATCAAAAGAGAACCATATCCGGCGCCGGATTTCTGGCTGAATCCGGAGGTAAAAGACTTCTATGAATTCACTCCGGATGATGTGAGACTGGACAACTATCAGACCCATCCGCAGATGAAAAATATTCCCGTTGCGGTATAATTATGATACCTGTAAAAGATATGATGCAGAAAGGCAAAGATATATGAAAGCAATATTAGCAGCAGATAAGAACTGGGGGATCGGGTACAACAACCATCTGCTTGTGAGCATTCCCTCGGATATGAAGTTTTTCCGTCAGACAACGACTGGAAAAGTTGTAGTTATGGGACGAAAGACATTGGAAAGTTTCCCGAACGGGATGCCTCTGAAAAATCGGACCAATATTGTCCTGACCGGCAATCAGAATTATCAGGTAAAGGATGCCATTGTCGTCCACTCCGAGGACGAACTGATGGAGGAATTGAAAAAGTATGATACGGACGATGTTTACGTGATCGGCGGGGAGAGCGTCTACCGCATGATGCTGCCGTACTGTGACACGGCGTATGTGACGAAGATCGACCGCGCATTTCAGGCGGATACGTTCTTCCCGAATCTGGACGAGATGGATGAGTGGGTGATGACAGAAGAAAGCGAGGAGCAGACCTGTTTTGATCTGGAATTCTGTTTTACAAAATATGAGCGCAGGTAAAAATAGAAACATGAACAGCAGAAGAAATGTATCTGCAGAACTGCGGCGTAAATCAATCACCGCTGTACTGCTGGCCTCCTGTATGGCACTGATGACGGCAGGATGCGCGGGAACAGGCGGCAGTACGACGGCGTCTGGTGATTCCGGCGATTCGGCGGACAGCGCTGATGAGGGGAAGATCAGTGTAGTGACAACGATCTTTCCGCCTTATGATTTTGTCAGGGAGATTGCCGGGGACGAGGCAGATATTAAAATGCTCCTGAAACCCGGTGAGGAGACCCATTCCTACGAGCCGACACCGCAGGATATCATCGCCATACAGAACAGTGATGTATTCATCTATACAGGTGGAGAAAACGATGTATGGGTGGAAGATATCTTAAGTTCCATGCCGGATTCGGACATGGTGACACTGCGTCTTGTGGACTGTGTGGATACAGTGGAAGAGGAGCAGGTAGAAGGGATGAAAGGAACTGCCGGGCATGATCATGATGAAGGGGATTATGATGACGCGTATGGCGGCCATACGGATGAAGCAGATGACGGGGAAAGTGCGGAAGAGTCCCCGCACGAGGCGGATGAACACGTCTGGACTTCTCCGGTTAATGCATCTCTGATCGTGGAACAGATCAAAAATGTTCTCTCTCAGGCAGACCCGGATCACAGCGAGCTGTATGAAGAAAATACGCTTGCCTATCAGGAACAGCTCTCAGAGCTGGATCAGGAGTTCCGGGAGGTAGTGGACAATGCGAAACGGGATATTATGATCTTCGGCGACCGTTTCCCGTTCCGGTATTTTGCCGACGAGTACGGACTGGAATATTATGCGGCGTTTCCGGGATGCGCGGGTGATACAGAGCCCAGCGCGGCGACCATGGCATTTCTCATTGAAAAGGTGAGAGAAGAGCAGGTGCCCGCGGTTCTGAAGATGGAACTGAGCAACGCCGACATCGCAAATGCGATCGCAGAGGCGACGGGAACCGAGGTGAAAGTGTTCTACAGCTGCCATAATCTGTCCGCAGATGATTTTGAAAACGGGGAGACCTACCTTTCCATGATGCAGAAAAACGTAGAGACTCTGAAGGAGGTACTGAACTGATGCCCCTGATAAAATGTGAAAATGTCTCCATCGGCTACGAAGGTCAGACGGTGGTAAAAGATTTAAATTTTGCAATAGAAAAAGGCGACTATCTGTGTATTGTCGGAGAAAACGGCTCCGGCAAGAGTACGCTTGTAAAAAGTCTTCTCGGACTTAAAAACGTAGAAAAAGGACGGATTACTTACGGAGACGGGCTGAAGCAGAACGAGATCGGCTATCTGCCCCAGCAGACAGACGCGCAGAAGGATTTCCCTGCCAGCGTCTATGAGGTAGTCCTCTCCGGACGGCAGGGCAGCCGGGGATTCCATCCTTTTTACACTGCAATGGACAAAAAACAGGCGCTGGAGAAGATGGAGCTCCTCGGGATACGGGATTTGGAGCGGCAGTGTTTCCGGGATCTCTCCGGCGGACAGAAGCAGAGAGTGCTGCTTGCACGGGCACTGTGCGCTACTAAGAGCCTGCTTTTGCTTGACGAGCCGGTGACCGGCCTGGATCCCATTGTGACCGGTGAATTCTATGAACTGATCCGCAGGATCAACCGGGAGTCAGGCATTGCTGTGGTGATGGTTTCCCATGATATCGAGAGCGCAGTGGAAGATGCGACGCATATCCTCCATCTCCAGGAGACAGCGCTTTTCTTCGGAACGACAGAAGACTACAGGAAGAGCCGGATCGGCAAAACATTTCTGGGAGGTGTGCATGATGGAAATGATCATTGAGATGTTCTCTTATCCTTTCATGGTGCGCGCCTTTACTGTGGGAGCGCTGGTTGCACTGTGTTCCGCCCTTCTCGGAGTTAGCCTTGTGCTAAAGCGGTATTCCATGATCGGTGACGGCCTTTCCCATGTGGGGTTCGGCGCCCTTGCGATCGCGGCGTCCCTGAATGCGGCGCCGCTTGCCGTGGCAATCCCGGTCGTTATCGTGGCAGCCGTACTGCTTCTTCGCATCCGGGGAAACAGCCGGATCAAAGGAGATGCGGCAATCGCCCTGATCTCCACCAGCTCCCTGGCAGTGGGTGTGATGGTGATCTCCATGACAACAGGGATGAATACAGATGTATATAACTATATGTTCGGCAGCATTCTTGCCATGAGCGATGAGGATGTTCGGCTGAGCGTGATCATGGCAGTGATTGTGATTGTGTTGTTTGTATTTTTCTATCACAAGATCTTTGCCATTACATTTGACGAGACATTTGCACAGGCAACGGGAGTAAAAGCGGATCTGTACAACACTCTGATCGCTATACTGACAGCGGTGACGATCGTACTCGGTATGCGTATGATGGGAGCGCTACTCATCTCCAGTCTGATCATATTTCCTGCTCTTACATCCATGCGTGTATGCAAGACTTTTAAGAGTGTGATCATTAATTCGGCGCTGATCTCCGTGGTATGTCTGGTGATCGGAATCACGATTTCCTATGTATGGGGCACGCCGGCGGGAGCCAGTGTAGTGATGGCAAATATCGCGGCTCTGCTGATCTATACCCTGATCGGTTTGATCAGGAATAAAGGAAAATGATGATGATAGCAGGAATTTTCGGCGCCGTCCTGATGGCGGTTTTCGGTACCTATTATTTTCAGAATAAGAAAAGGCACAGAAAAGCGGCACTTCTATGCAAGGCGCTTGCTACGTCTGTTCCGGGCTTTCTGCTGGTGGGATATTTGTACGGAGCGCGTGCCGGGGGATCTGCCGGCGGCATTCTGTCCGGAGGATCGGACGGTGTAGCTGCGGGAGCAGCATTTGCGGCTACCTTTGCGGCGATCGTATTCTATATGGCTGCGGATGTGCTTCTGGAGTGCAGATTCATCTGGGGAGCGGTTAGCTTCAGTATCGGCCATATATGCATGGCGGCAGGCTTTCTGCTGGGCGGGGAGTCTGTACTTCATCTGGAGAAAAACGGCGGCTATGTAATCGACGCTGGCCTGCTCTGTCTGGCACTGGCTGTCTGCGCGGTTCTTGTCGCATTGGCCTGCGCTGCGCTTCACAGATATTTTCATTCGCTGAAGAAAAAGAAATTGTTCTATCCCCTGCTGGCTTATGTCCTGATCCTGAGTCTGATGGCCGCTCTTGCCGTGACGGCGGGCGGACTGATCCCGGCGGCAGGCGGACTTTGTTTTGCGGTATCTGACGTACTCCTTGGCAGAAACCGTCTGGGGAAACACAGAAGCAAGTTGTGCAGCGCATTAGTACTGATCCTGTATTATGCTGCGGTGTATCTTTTTGCAATGCGGCTGTGGATGTGAATGATAGAAATGAGAGGATAAAGATATGGCATTATTTCATGCAATTTATAATATACTCTGGGGCGACCTGATCACGATTCCCTTGCCGGGCGGCAGCTCGCTGGGGCTTTCTCTTCTTGTGCTGATCCTTGTCCCTGCGGGAATCTATTTCACGATACGGACCAGATTCCTCCCCTTCCGTCTCTTTCCGGAGATGTTGAAGGTGACTTTGGAAAATAATAAGAAGATCGGAGAAGAAGAGCGGGAAGGTATTTCCGGTGTACAGGCGTTGATCGTCTCTACTGCCTGCCGCGTGGGTATGGGAAATTTGGTCGGCGTGGTGGCAGCAATCTCTGCCGGCGGTGCGGGAGCCGTATTCTGGATGTGGGTGATTGCGCTGGTCGGTTCATCGACAGCCTTTATCGAGGCGACTCTGGCTCAGATCTACAAAGAGAAAGATCCGCTTTACGGCGGATACCGGGGCGGCCCGGCGTATTATATCCATGCCCTGTTTATCAAAAAAGGCAGTAAAAGGAAGAAATCTATACTGGCTGTACTGTTTGCCATATCCGGTCTGATCTGCTGGTGCGGGATCAGTCAGGTGATCAGCAACTCCATTTCCTCTTCTTTTGAAAATGCATTCCACGTTCCTCCGATCTACTCCACTGTTATCCTTGTGGTGATCGCGGCGGTCATCGTTCTGAGGAAGAATGCGACGGTGAAAGTGCTGGATATCATGGTCCCGATCATGGCGGCGTGCTACTTCTTTATCACGATCTTCATTATCGTGACAAATGCAGGACAGCTCCCGGCCGTGTTTGGAAGAATCTTTTCAGAGGCGTTCGGCATCCGTCAGGTGGTAGGCGGCGGGATTGGCGCCGTGATCATGAACGGAGCCAAGAGAGGACTTTTTTCCAATGAAGCGGGATCAGGCTCTGCGCCCTGTGCGGCTGCAGCGGCTGACATCAGCCATCCGGCGAAAGAAGGCCTTCTGCAGGCACTGGGAGTCTTTATTGACACCCTTGTGATCTGTACCTGCTCCGCTATGATCATGCTGCTGACGCCGGAGTCTATGACGAAAGGGCTTGAAGGAATGGACCTGCTCCAGACAGCGATGCAGTATCATCTCGGGGAGTTTGGCGTTATCTTTATTGCAGTGATCCTGTGGCTGTTCAGCTTTTCCACATTCCTCGGCATCCTGTTCTATGCCAGATCGAATGTGGCGTATCTCTTCGGCGATAACTGGATCTCCCAGACGCTGTATAAAGTGCTGGCACTCGTTATGCTCTTTGTCGGAGGTCTGGCAGCCTACCAGTTTGTCTGGGATCTGGGAGACCTCGGGGTAGGACTTATGACTGTATTCAATATGATCGCGCTCATCCCGCTGGCGCCGAAAGCGCTGGCGTCGCTGAAGGATTATGAGCAGAATGTGATGAAGAAGAAAGAAAAATCATAAAAATAATAGAGCATTAAAAATAGAATATTTATGAAAACAAAGTTTCCGGAGTATCTCGCAATGTTTCGCAGTCAAAGAGGGTATACACAGGCCCGGATTGCAGAAAAACTGAAGATCTCCCGATCCACCTATGCGAACTATGAGAGCGGCAACCGTTCTCCGGATCTTGAGATGCTGGAGCGGAAGACAGGGGAAGTGCCCGGCAGAAGAAAGAGAAAGCTCGCGATCGGAGTGCAGGATTTTCGTTTTTTGCCGGAACAAAGATCAGCAGAAGTGAATGGATGCCGGAGATGAATCAGCATCCGGTCGTATTTCTCTCATTTCAGAATGTAAAGGCGGACAGCGCATCGATGATGACAGCGCAGCTGGGTGGAGCGCTGCAGGGTGAATATATGCGTTATTCTCCGATGATAAAGGACAGTGGTCTTCCAGAAGAATTCATTCTATTTCGGTTTTATGTCAAACCTTAGAAATGTATTACGGAAAGAAAGTATATCTTCTGTTGGACGAATATGACACTCCTTTCATTTCTGCCAATTCCGGCGGCTATTACGACGAGGTCAGGGAGATGTTGACCGGCATGATGCGGTCCGCGCTGAAGGGAAATCCGTCCATAGAGAAAGCGCTGCTCACGGGGATTCAGCGTGTGGCAAAGGAAAACATTTTTTCCGGATTGAATAATCTGGTTGTGTGTACAGTAAAGGATTCGGACTATGAAGACTGCTTCGGGTTTACGGAAGAAGTCCGTGATCTGCTGGAATACTGCGGCGTACCGTTTACCGGGGAAGTGAAAGAAATGTATGACGGTTATCAGATCGGCATGACGGATCTGTATAATCCCTGGTCCATATCCTGTTATGCCGCGAGGCGGAAACTGGAGTCCTACTGGGTGAATACGGGCGAGAACAGTATCATCAAAAATGCAATGGAACAGAGGGACGACTCATTCGTCCGGGACTATAATACTCTGATCGAGCACGGCACAATGCTGTATGATCTTGAGGCGGGGAAGATGGACAGGTTCGCTGAGGATTATCAGGGGATTCTCATGAAACTGCCGTCATATCACGATCTTAAGAGTGAGAACAGCTATCATATGATGATGCTCGGAATGTGCGCGTTTATGCAGAGACACTATGAAGTAAGCAGTAACCGGGAGAATGGAAGCGGCCGGGGAGATATCGTGCTCCGTGGGAGAAAAAGCAGTCCTGAAATATTATTGTTTGGGATTAAAAAAGATCAAGAAAACGTGATTGACAAGGATAAAAATACACACTATAATGTATTTAAATTTTTAACTATCAGAAATGCAGTGACAGGGAGGAGTACATAATCTTCGGATGCACAGAGAGAAGATGGACGGTGTAAATCTTCGTGAAGGGATTATGGAAGTAGCCTTCGAGCAGTGGACTGAACGTACTTGTGTGATCGGCAGCAGAGCATTAATCCATTAAACGCTAATACAGGCGCGGCTGACGCGGACAGTACAAGTAGGCTCCAACGTTTTCCTACGTTACAGGGAAGCGGTATCGGATGACAGCGGCGATCAGAGAAAATGGCTGATCAGATTGATTCCCGTACCGGCAGAGAGCAGAGATTATTCTCTGAATTCAGGTGGTAACACGGATGAAGGATTCGCCCTGAGCATATGATGCTCAGGGATTTTTATTTGATAGGGAACCTTCTTCCCTATTAAATAAAATGCTCCGCGGGATGCGCACCCGCGCGATGTGGAAATTTGTCGCTGAAACGACCGCGCTCGGCGCGAGAGTTCCGCAGGCGGAACTCATTTTTATCTATGGAAGAGTCCGGAGCATCCGTTTTGCAAAGAGGAGGTATGAAATTGAGACAGATTACAGGCAACAAGTTACTGGTAAGAGCATTAAAAGAGGAAGGAGTGGACACGATCTTCGGGTATCCGGGAGCGTGTACCATTGATATCAGCGATGAACTGTACAAACAGGATGATATTAAAGTCATCCTTCCGCGCCATGAGCAGGCACTTGTACATGAGGCTGATGCTTATGCAAGGACGACAGGAAAGGTGGGCGTGTGTCTGGTGACAAGCGGACCGGGTGCTACAAATCTGGTTACAGGACTTGCAACGGCAAATTATGACAGTGTTCCGCTTGTATGTTTTACAGGACAGGTAGCGAGACACCTGATCGGAAACGACGCATTCCAGGAAGTGGATATTGTAGGCATCACCCGCAGCATTACGAAATACGGCGTGACCGTGAGAAACCGTGAGGATCTCGGGCGAATTATCAAAGAGGCGTTTTACATTGCGCGGACAGGGCGTCCGGGACCGGTGCTCATCGACCTTCCGAAGGATGTGATGTGCGAACTCGGCAGCGCGGACTATCCGGATTCCGTTAATATCCGGGGGTACAAACCGAATACAAGCGTGCATATGGGACAACTGAAACGTGCCCTTAAAATGCTCAAAAAGGCGAAGAAGCCTCTTTTCCTTGCAGGCGGCGGTGTAAATATTGCCCGGGCAAACAAGATATTTACGGAAGTTGTAAATAAGACGAATGTGCCGGTGGTAACAACGATCATGGGGCGGGGAGCAGTTCCGACCAATCACCCGCTGTATATCGGGAATCTTGGAATGCACGGTCAGTATGCGGCAAATATGGCGGTCGGCGAGTGCGATCTCCTGTTTTCGATCGGAACAAGATTTAACGACCGTATCACAGGAAAGCTCCATGCTTTTGCCCCCAATGCACAGATTGTCCACATTGATATTGATACGGCGTCCATTTCCAGAAATATCCATGTCCATGTACCGATTGTTGCAGATGCCCTTGAGGCTGTGACAAAAATGAATGAATATGTGGAGAAATGTGAGACAGAAGAATGGTTGGAACAGATCAAAGCATGGAAAGAAGAGCATCCGCTGACGATGAAGGACAGGGGACATATGAGCCCCATGGATATTATTCAGGAGATGAACCGCCAGTTTGATGACGCTATCATTACGACAGATGTGGGACAGCACCAGATGTTTGTTACACAGTATGCCGAGATCAATGAGAAGAAACAGCTTGTCACATCCGGGGGACTGGGAACTATGGGGTATGGATTCCCGGCGGCGATCGGCGCAAAGATCGGAAACCCTGACAAGACCGTCATTGCTATTTCAGGAGACGGCGGTATGCAGATGAATATTCAGGAGTTTGCTACGGCAGTGCTTGAGGAGCTGCCTCTTATCCTCTGTGTGTTCAATAACGAGTATCTCGGTATGGTGCGCCAGTGGCAGAAACTTTTCTACGGCAAGCGCTACGGCATGACAAACCTGCGCTCCGGAGCCCTGTACCGCAGGACGAACGGGGAGGAGATGCCGGAGTATACACCGGACTTTGTAAAGCTGGCAGAGAGCTACGGCGCGAAGGGAATCCGTGTTATGAAGAAAGAGGATATTGCTGCCGCGTTTGAAGAAGCTAAGAAAAATACAAAGACACCGACACTGATCGAATTTATCATTGATCCGGAAGAAATGGTCTACCCGATGATCCAGCCGGGCGGAACTCTGGAAGAGATGATCATGGATTGCTAGAGGAAGGAGTGCATGAGAATGGATAACACAATGAAAAAAAGATGGATTTCAGATTTCCGGACTTTTCTCCGGAAAATCCTACAATCTGGACAGTCTCACCGTGGGAACGACGGAAGATCCTACCGTGTCAAGGATGACGATTGCAACGGTCAGTGACGATGAGACATTCGAGCAGATCAAAAAGCAGCTCAACCGCATGATAGAAGTGATCAAGGTAATTGACTTTACCGATATTTTCGTCAGGATGAAAGAGATCCTTTATGTAAAGGTTATGAAGTGTTCCGTGGCGGATAAGGTAGAAGTATTTCAGATCGCGGAAACATTTAAGGCGAAAGTGATCGATTACGGAAGAGACAGCGTGCTTGTAGAGTTCGTGCAGACAGCGACCAAGAACGATGCGGTGGTGAAGCTGATGAAAGAAGAGTTTAAGACCATTGAAGTGGTCAGAGGTGGAAGCGTGGGCATTGAGTCCATCAGCATGATGGAGCGTTAAGTTCGGTAATCACTTCGCATACTGGTACTGGGGGCGTCCGTAATCAGTTCAGGAGCGCCATTCGCAAAGCCGCACTGTGTGCTGATTGCGGCTTCCGCCGCTTCTTTGCTCATTGACGGGCGCTAGTACATCTGATTGCCAGTCAACGGATTCTTATGCAGGCATAAATCCGTCTCCTGACATCAGATGCCTGAACTGATAAACTAAAAAACCGAGCGCACTCTTGATTTTTATTAATCACAGTATTATAATGGTCACCGTAGAGTAATGACAGGCTTTTCCAAGCAGAGGAGGAAGATACAATGGAGAAGAAAAATCTTGACTGGGAAAATATGGGATTCAGCTATATTCAGACCGACAAACGGTATGTAGCTAACTATAAAGACGGCAAATGGGACGACGGTGCTCTGATCGATGATCCGAACATCGTGATGAATGAATGTGCGGGAGTTCTTCAGTATGCACAGACTGTTTTTGAAGGAATGAAAGCGTATACGACAGAGGACGGACATATTGTTACTTTCCGCCCGGACCTGAACGCTTCCCGTATGGTGGATTCCGCAAAACGTCTTGAAATGCCGCCGTTTCCGGAGGATCGTTTTGTAGATGCCGTAGCGCAGGTTGTTAAGGCGAATGCTGCTTATGTACCGCCTTACGGCTCAGGAGCTACACTTTATATCAGACCGTATATGTTCGGTATCAATCCTGTTATCGGTGTAAAACCGGCTGACGAGTACCAGTTCAGGATTTTTGCAACTCCGGTTGGACCGTACTTCAAAGGCGGCGCAAAACCGATTACAATCTGTGTATCAGACTTTGACCGCGCGGCACCGCACGGAACAGGACATATTAAAGCGGGATTGAACTATGCTATGAGCCTTCATGCGATCGTGACAGCTCATGCAAACGGATTCGACGAGAATATGTATCTGGATTCCGCTACAAGGACAAAAGTGGAGGAGACAGGAGGAGCAAACTTTATCTTCGTTACAAAAGACAATAAAGTCGTTACGCCTCATTCCAACACGATTCTTCCTTCCATTACAAGAAGATCTATCATGTATGTAGCAGAGCATTATCTCGGACTGGAAGTCGAGGAGAGAGACGTATACTTTGACGAAGTAAAAGACTTTGCAGAGTGTGGTCTGTGCGGTACGGCTGCAGTAATCTCCCCGGTAGGCAAAATTGTCAACCACGGAGAAGAGATCTGTTTCCCGAGCGGAATGGAGAAGATGGGACCGGTTACACAGAAACTGTACGATACACTGACCGGTATCCAAATGGGACACATCGAGGCTCCGGAAGGCTGGATCAAAGTTATCGAATAATTTATCATTTCATTCATACAGATAAGACAGAATTATCCGGCAGAGAAGCTCCTGTAAGGGGGCTTCTCTTCATTTTCGGGTAAATGTAGTATAATGATTCAATTGATGATTTCGCAAAGCGCGATCCGAAGTGATAATATTGGCAAAAAGTGAGGTATGGATTTAAAAGGGCATACGGGAACTATGAGGATCTGCTCAATGATTCTGAGGTAGAGGCAGTATATATTCCGCTCCCGAATACCATGCATTATGAGTGGAAGATCAAGGCACTCCGGTATGGCAAACACGTCCTCTGTGAGAAGTCTCCCGCTCCAAGTGCTGAAGAAGAAAAGGAAATCTTTTTTATTTAAATATTTGCCTGAGATATTCAACGGAAGCACTGACGGAATGACTGTCTGTCAAAAGCAGCTTATAGTCATTTTCGGGCGATAATCCGAGACTGATTTCAGGCATTCGGAATGTCATGGCGCTGTCGGCTTCAATCTTGCCGGACATATGGTAAGAAGAGATACCGGTATACGGAACCAGTTTCCTGATGGCCTCTAATGAGATTCCGCTGCCGGCGAGAATCTCAATTCGTCCCCGGGCCGCTTTATGAAGTGCTTTCAGCAGATCCCGTCCCTCCCACGCGGTCTGTTTTTGTCCGCTTGTCAGAATTGTATTGTAACCAAGTTCAATTACCTGTTCCATGGCTTTCATAGGATCAAGACATACATCGAATGCACGATGCAGTGCAATTTCCATATTGCCGGCTGATTCTTTGAATCGGCCAAGCTGTTTTGTGTTCAGCGTACCGTCCGGATTCAGTATGCCTACAACTACTCCGTCAGCACCCTCTTCGCGAAACATTTCAATTTCTTCGTTCAGCTCATCGCATTCGTAGTCATTATAACAATAATCGCCGTACCGCGGTCGGAGCAGAACCCTGATTTTCAGTTCTGTGTATTTACGGATCTGTCGGAATAAAGGCAGTGACGGCGACACACCGCCTATCACAAGATCACTGCAGAGCTCAATGCGGCTTGCGCCTCCTTTTTCAGCCGCCAGAGCTGATTCAACGCAATCCACACAGGTTTCCAGAATGTAATTTCCCATTTGTTTTGACCTCTCTAACTCAGGTGAAAAACACCAGTATAATAAAAAAATATAACATGAAAGTCAAGGCTTGATCAAAGGTTAAACAGCATTGTTGCAATATTAAAATAGATCAGTATCGAAAAGATATCCACCAGTGTCGTGATGAGCGGGGACGCCATGATCGCCGGATCAAGGTGCACCTTGCTTGCAAGCAACGGAAGCATACATCCGATCAGCTTTGCCATGATAACAGTGCCGATCAGTGAAAGGGCGATAACAAGAGCCAGTTCAAAACTATCGTACTGAATCATGATGCGGATGCCGTTTGTCACTGCAAGTACCGCTCCCACGATCAGGGAGATGCGGAATTCCTTGAAGATCACGCGGAAAATATCTTTGAAGCGGATCTGCGACAGCGCAATCCCGCGGATGATCAGAGTAGAACTCTGGGAACCGCAGTTTCCGCCGGTGTCCATCAGCATCGGAATAAACGATACGAGGAGCGGGATAGCGGCGAATGCATTTTCGTATTTCGTGATGATCGTTCCTGTGATGATTGATGTGAACATCAGGATCAAAAGCCACGGGATACGGTTTTTTGCGTGAGCAAATACAGATGTCTCAAAGTAAGTCTTTTCACTGGGGTTGATGGCAGCCATTTTCGTGATATCCTCGGTCGCTTCCTCTACCATAACGTCCATGGCATCATCGAATGTGACGATACCGACCATCAGCCCGTCTGTATCCAGAACCGGGATGGCGAGAAAATCATACTTTGTGAAAAGCTTTGCAACCTCTTCTTTATCTGTATGTGTCTTGACAGAGATGATCTCTGTCTCCATCAGATCCTGAATAGGTACATCATCGTCTGTCGTCATCAGATCTTTGGCGCTGACGATTCCGGTCAGCCTGCGCCGCTCCGTCACATAGCAGGTGTAGATCGTCTCTTTGTGTATTCCGGTTTCTTTGATATGCGCCATAGCCTGTGCGACCGTCATATTTTTCCGTATATCCACATATTCAGTTGTCATGATGCTTCCGGCGCTGTCTTCCGGATAATTCAGAAGCTGGTTGATGAGCGCTCGATCTGAGGTGCTGACTGTGTCGAGGATCCGGTTGACCAGATTTGCGGGAAGCTCTTCGAGCATATCTACTGTATCGTCCATGTACAGGTCATCCAGAAGTTCCTTCAGCTCTTTCTCGGAAAACATTTCCACAAGATAAGTCTGCATAGAGCTGTCCATGTTGGCAAATACTTCCGCCGCTTTATCTTTCGGGATCAGGCGGAAAGCCAGAGCAAGTTCTTTATCATCAAGCTCCGAGAGCAGTGAGGCTATGTCCACCTCGTTCATTACATCCAGAATACTCCTCACAGCTTTGTACTGACGCTGCTGGAGAAGTTTTACAAAAATATCTTTGTTCATGATAAGTACCTCTCTTTATGTTGTTTTTTGTCATTAAGCTGCATATGTGGCAACTGGCACCAGAGTCCATAACCTCACCTCCTTTTGCTACTGTAAATAATATTTTTATAGAACACAAAAACTCCGTCACTGCCTGAACAATGACGGAGTCATAATCAATCCACAAAAATAAACATGACCGGGATGCATCGTTCAAGCTTTAGTATCACAGGGCATATCAATTGCATTAGGCTGCACCTTCACGACACAGCCTGCTGACCATCTTATCGTGTCTCCACGATCTCGCGGCAGCAATCTTCGGGATTATCCTTATCCCTGTGGTAACCTCACCTACCGAATGATGTATTCTGTTTTTGTACGTGTACATTGTAGTTCAACGAAATGCCGATGTCAAGGGAAAATTCTGCATCTTTAATACGCGGCAGTTCAGTCCGCGCCATTCGAATTAAACACGTATTTGTCGAGCCGGTCAAACGCTTCTTTCACCCTTAAAAGCGGCAGCGCCAGATTCATACGGATGCCGAACGGGCTGTGGAAGGGGCGTCCGTCCTGCCAGAGTACTCCGACTTCCAGTCCTGCGGTCTGCAGTTCGTCGATCGTCCGGCTGTGTTTCCTGCACCACTCTTCGCAGTCCAGAAGAAGCATATAAGTTCCCTGCGGTTTTATGACTTTTACTCCTTCAAAACGCTCCCGGATGAACTGGTATGCATAATCTATATTCCCCGTGAGCACTTCACAGAGCTCGTCAACCCATTTATATCCCTCCGGCTTATATGCGCCGATCAGGGCATACATGGACAATACATTCATGTCATTATAATGAGAAAGAGAGGTTTCTTTGTCCATCCTGTCTCTGAGCCATGTATTATATATGATGTGATAGCTTCCGATCAGTCCGGCAAGATTAAAGGTTTTGGACGGCGCGTAGAGAGCGATCGTCCGCTGTCTTGCATCTTCAGAAATACTTTGCACCGGTATATGCTTATGTCCTGCAAGGATCAGGTCGGACCAGATCTCATCAGAGACGACATAAACATCGTACTTTCGGTAGAGCGCCATCATTTTTTCAAGTTCTTCCCGCTCCCATACTCTTCCGGTCGGATTATGAGGAGAGCAGAGGATGGCTGCGTGGATCTTGTTTTCAATGATTTTTGTTTCCATATCCTCAAGATCCATGCGCCACATCCCGCTTTCATCCTGTATAAGAGGGCTGAGCACCATATTGTAACCGTTGTTGGTAAGCGCGCCGGTAAATCCGATATATGTGGGCGAGTGCAGAAGTACAGAGTCGCCTTTGGAGCAGAGGACATTGAGCGCACTCACAACACCGCCCAGAACTCCGTTTTCATAACCGATGTGCTCTTTTTTCAACCCAATGATTCTATTTCGTTTCTTATGCCACTGAATAATTTCTTCAAAATATTCATTCCGAGGCACAAAATAGCCATAGGCAGGATGCTTCACTCTCTCGATGATTGCTTCGGGAATTGTGGGAACTGTGGGGAAATTCATGTCCGCCACCCACATGGGGATACGGTCGAATCCCGGTTTCGGTTTTGCCTTTGAGAAATAGTCCGCTCCGAAACAGCTCTCCATATCAGGGGCGTCCACGGCAATTGCATCTTTCCCTTTTCTGTCCAGGATGGTGGTAAAATCGTATTTCATATTCAGCCTCTTTTCTCTGGTTTTTATTGTATCTTTCTGACCATTCTAACACATACCCGGATAATGTTGAAGGCCCTAAAAACACCTGTGAACTCTTGCGGCATCCAAGAAGACTATTGTATAATGTATCAATGTTAACAGCAGCCATACAGAGTGCTGATCAAGGAGGATATTATGACAGAAGAAGAAAAGGCACTTGCCGGATATTTGTATGACGCGCAGGAGGAGAGTCTGGGCAAAGAAAGACTGCGCAGTCAGGAATTAAGTTTTGATTATAACAGCCTCCGTCCGTCCCAGACGGCGGAACGCGAGGCGATCATACGCCGTGAAATGAAGAAGACGGGGAAGAAATTCCGTATTGAAGCACCCTTTTACTGTGATTTCTGGGGAAGGGTGACTCTGGGAGAGAACTTTTTCTCAAATTATAATTTTGTACTTCTTGCAGGAAATGAAGTTACCTTTGGAGATGACGTGCGCATCGGGCCAAATTGCGGTATTTATGCGGCAGGCCACGCGTTTGACCCGGAAAGAAGAGCGGCGGGAATTGAGTATGCCCGTCCGGTACATATCGGGAATAATGTCTGGATCGGCGGTCATGTGTCGATCGTCTCAGGCGTTACCATCGGGGATAATACGATCATAGCGGCCGGAAGCGTAGTGGTAAATGACATCCCCGCCAATGTTCTGGCGGGTGGAAATCCGTGCAGGGTGATCCGTACGATCCGTCCGGAAGACGACCGGAAATATATGGAAAAATGACATTTATATTAAGGAAGGACAGTGAAGCAGTAATATGATAGGACTGGGTACGATCATCAACGTTTCCGCCATTACCATCGGCGGGCTGATCGGTCTCCTTTTCAGTAAAGCAATCAGTCCCCGATATCAGGACACCCTGATGCAGGCAAACGGCGTATGCTTATTATCTGCGTGATGACTGCATCCATGGGAAAGGGCTGTATCTTTTCGGCGATCCCGGTGGGCATATTTCAGGGAGTGATTACACTTCTTGCAAGAGCGATCCAGCCGGTCATGACAGAGCGCGCACTTTCCAATCTTTCTCTGACAGGCTCTATGCTGATTTTCTGTGTGGGAATCAACCTGTTGTGGGAGAAAAAACTGAAAGTCGCAAATATGCTTCCGGCTATTGTGATCGCAGTGATCTGTGCATTTCTGGGCTCCTGAACAGGGAACACCGGATGAAACATCAGATATAGTGAGACAATAATAAACGGAGAATAGAATTAAAAAGAGAGGCGTCATAAAGATATGGAAAATACAAAAATTGCATCCTCGGCAAATATTGTGAAACAGTCGGTGGTTTTCGGAGATGTCACCATCGGGGAGGATTCCACTGTTCTCTTCCATGCAGTTCTCCGCGGCGATTGTGCGGAGATTGTAGTAGGAAAATGCAGCAACATTCAGGACAACTGTACCATCCACACGGATAAAGGCTGCCCCGCCGTACTCGGCGATTATGTGACTATAGGCCACAATGCAGTGGTGCACGGCTGTACAGTCGGTACGGGTAGCCTGATCGGGATGGGAGCTGTTGTCCTGAACCGCGTGCAGATCGGAAAAGAATGTCTGATCGGAGCGGGAAGCGTGGTGCTTGAAGATATGGTGATACCGGACGGGAGCCTCGTGGCGGGCAATCCGGCGAAAATAAAAAGAGAGCTGACCGAAGAAGAGCGCAGAAAACTCTACGATAACAGCCTGCATTATATGGTAACAGGCAGGAAACTGAAAAAAGACGGATATTGTATCTGAAATAAGTGAAAAACAGAGCAGAATCTGTTATAATAAACAGGCAGATTGACAGTACTGCAAAAACAGAGCCAAGAAGAGAGGAATTAATCATGGAGTATAAGATTACCGGTTATAAGCCGGAAAAGTTATTTCATTTTTTTGAGGAGGTCTGCGCTGTACCGAGAGGATCGGGCAACGAGAAGGGAATCAGCGACTTCCTTGTAAAGTTTGCAAAGGACAGAGGACTGTGGGTATATCAGGATGACAGCTATAATGTGATCATCAAAAAAGGTGGAAGCAAAGGCGCGGAAGATAAAGCTCCCGTCATGCTTCAGGGACACATTGATATGGTATGCGACAAAAGGGCAGGAGTAGAGCATGATTTTGAGAAAGAGGGAATCGACCTTGTACTCAAAGACGGCGTACTCTCAGCAAACGGTACTACATTGGGCGCTGACAACGGTGTTGCGATTGCACTTATGATGATGGTGCTGGACGATGAAGATATCAAACATCCGCCGGTTGAGTGTGTATTTACTACAGAAGAGGAAGTAGGACTGAACGGTGCACAGGCACTGGATAAATCCCAGATTACTGCCCGCACAATGATCAATATGGATTCTGAGGAAGAGGGCGTTGCAACCATAAGCTGCGCAGGAGGCTTAAGAGTCCAGCTTACAAGACCTGTGGAAAGGATCGCAGCAGAAGGGACATTGGTACAGATCAAGATCGGGGGACTGCTGGGCGGACACTCAGGTACAGATATCGACAAGGAGCGCCAGAATGCAAATATCCTGATGGCGCGCATGGTGGAGCACCTGATGAAAAATACAGACGGAAAGCTTGTCACATTTGCAGGCGGAACAAAGGACAATGCCATTACAAGAGAGTGTGAGGCGTCCCTGATCTACGCAGAGAAAGCAGAGGCGGAGAAAGCAGAGAAACTTGCCTGTGAACTTGCCGAGACATTTTCGGAGGAGATTTCATCCTTTGAGCCGGACTTTGGATGCGAGTTTTCCGTGGAAGAGGGACAGAGTGTCTCTGCACTGAAAGATGAGGATGCGAAAGCATTTGTAAGCGCCATCCGCCTTGCTCCGAACGGAGTGTACAGACGCAACATCAAGATGGACGGTTTTGTAGTCGTATCCTCTAACATGGGTGTGGTAAGAGCGGACGAGAAAGAGCTCGTGATCGTTGTATCCCCGCGTTCTTCCGTGGCTTCTCTTCAGGAAGATACGAAAGAGAGATTCGCTCTTCTGGCGGAGACTTTCGGATTTGCCATCGACTACAGCGGAGAATATCCGGGATGGGATTACAAGGAAGATTCCAGAATCCGTGAAGTATTTGTAGAGAGCTACCGCGAACTCTTCGGAACAGAACTGAGGCTGGAAGCGCTGCACGCAGGGCTTGAGTGCGGACTCTTCTCAGAAGCACTGCCGGGACTGGATGCGATTGCAGTCGGACCGACACTTTACAACGTGCACACACCGGATGAAAATGTACCGCTGGATTCCTTTGAGCGGTTCTATGAACTGCTGAAGGATGTACTTGCAAGACTGGCTGCATAGTGCTCCGGTATTATACGAGATAACGGGCGGTACCCTGAAAGGGTGCCGCCTTTTGCGCGATAAGTCCGGCAAGTGGCTGTCATGCCTGCATGAGCGGACATTTGCCCGGAAAGAGGCAGACCGGTATCAGGGAGGAAAGAGATGAATACATTTTATATGGAGCTAAAGAATGCTTTGGAATGTTCAGAAGGCGATATCTGGGCGGAGACTGTTCTGACAGGAGATCGCGCCGGAGAAAAGCAGCTGCTTGTAAATCCTGAGAAAGACAGGACGGGAAGCAATGAGAGAGTTTTCAGGGAGCGGATCAGGCGCACGCCTAAACTGATCATCTGCGGGGCGGGGCACGTGTCTATGCCCATCATACGTATGGGAAAGATGCTGGGCTTTATTGTCACTGTCATAGAAGACCGTCCGAAGTTCTCGGACAATGCGAGGGCAGCAGGGGCGGATCAGGTCTTCTGCCTGCCATTTCAGGAAGGCCTGGCGGATATCCCGGGAGACTCCGACTCATGGTTTGTGATTGTGACGAGAGGACACAGGTACGATACCGAGTGCCTTGAGTCTATATTGCAGAAGCGCTATGCTTACGTGGGGATGATGGGCAGCAGGCGCCGGACGGCGATCGTAAAAGACCAGCTTGAGGAAAAGGGGATAAGCCGTGAAGTATTGGACTCTGTCCACACACCGATCGGATTGAAGATCGGGGCGGAAACGCCGGAGGAGATCGCCGTGTCAGTCATGGCTGAGATCATACAGGTAAAGAACGCCCGGAGTGAAGAGGGCGGCGGAAAAGCAGGCGGCTATTCCGATGAAATGCTCTCCTGTATTCTCGGCACGGAAAGCGACAGGGAAAATATCGGGGTTCAGAAGAAGGTTCTGGCGACGATCATTTCCCGCAAAGGCTCTGCACCCCGCAGCGTGGGCACGAAGATGCTTATTCTTGAAGACGGAACAACCGTGGATACGATCGGCGGCGGATGCGTGGAGAGTGAGATCATACAGAAAGCTCTCCTCATGATGCGTACGGATATGCCGGATTTTCAGATCTGCACAGTGGATATGACGGCTGATCAGGCAGAAGATGAGGGAATGGTATGCGGCGGAGTTGTGGAAGTCATGCTGGAGAGGGTAACAGTTTAGCCTGTGCTATTCAGAAAACCAGATAAATTTTCATCAATTGATTGACACATATTTCGACCGGTGTTACCATATTTACATAGAAAAAACATCGCGTACTTATATAGGTTCATAATCGGGTGAACGTCTCTACCAGCCGCCGGAAACGGCTGACTATAAGTATGCCGGAGAGATGGGCACATCATCCGGTATATGAGAGAGGAGGCAAGACTTGATGAATGAATCTATTTTTATTTTAAAAGGAAATATTATCTACAGTAAAAGCCAGACAGAGTTTGCTATTTGCGAACATGGATATCTTGTCTGTAAAGACGGCAGAGTGGACGGGATTTATCAGACACTGCCGTTCAGGCTGGGAGGCAATCCGATCCGGGATTACGGCGATTGTCTTATCATCCCGGGACTTGTGGATCTTCATATCCATGCGCCGCAGTATTCCTACCGGGGACTTGGGATGGATATGGAACTTCTGGAGTGGCTTGAGGTAAATACGTTCCCGGAGGAGGCTAAATTCGAAGAAACTGATTATGCGGAGAAGTCCTACTGGATCTTTACGGAGAATCTTAAGAACAGTGCTACGACGAGAGCCTGTATCTTTGCCACGGTGCACCGTCCGGCAACACTTCTTCTTATGGATTTGCTGGAGAAGAGCGGACTTGACACCTATGTGGGCAAAGTAAATATGGACCGCAACTGTCCGGATTATATCTGTGAGGAGACGCAGGAGTCGGCAGATGAGACGCTGGAGTGGATCAAGGATGTAAACCATCGAAAATACAAGAATACAAAGCCAATTCTTACACCGCGGTTCACGCCGAGCTGTACGGATGAACTGATGGAAGAACTGAAGAAACTGCAGATGCGCTATGCTCTGCCTGTACAGTCACATTTGTCGGAAAATCCGGGTGAGATTGAGTGGGTAAAAGAACTCTGTCCGTGGTCGGAATTCTATGGAGATGTGTATGACCGGTTCGGACTGTTCGGAGCTGACTGCCCGACCATTATGGCGCACTGCGTATACAGCGGCGATGAAGAGATCGCACGGATGAAAGAGAACGGTGTGTTTGTCGCTCATTGCCCGGAGTCCAATATGAATGTGTCATCCGGAATCGCTCCGGTCAGGAAATTCCTTGAAGAAGGTCTGCACGTGGGAATCGGAAGTGATGTGGCAGGCGGCTCCACGGAAAATCTGTTCCGCGCCATGGCTCATGCCGTACAGTCGTCAAAACTGCGGTGGAGATTACAGGATAACAGTCTGGAAGCGCTGACCGCTGAGGAAGTGTTCTATATGGCTACAAAAGGCGGCGGAGAGTTTTTCGGAAAAGTGGGAAGTTTTGAGCCGGGATATGAGTTTGACGCGGTAGTGCTGGATGACAGCCGTCTGAAGCATCCGCAGCCGCTTGATATCAGGAGCCGGCTGGAACGTATGATATATCTGGCGGACGAACGGGAGATCAGGGCCAAATACGTAAAAGGGAAAGAAATCAGTCTGCCGTAAGTGTAACGGAGGTGAAAAATATGGAGGAGAAAGGCTATGTAACTGGTAAAAATCATACGAGCGAGAGGGAACATATAGTCGGCAGGAGTGTGAAGCGCGTAGATGCATTTGAGAAAGTGACCGGACGGGCAAAGTATACGGATGATCTGTGCGATAAAAATGCCTATGTGGCAAAGGTACTGCACTCGACGATCGCACACGGATATGTGAAGTGCATTGACACATCCGAAGCGGAAAAGATTCCGGGAGTGGTGAAGATCGTTACCTGTTTCGATGTCCCGAAATATTATTATCCCACGGCAGGACATCCATGGTCCACGGAGGAGGCGCATCAGGACGTCGCAGACCGGCTGCTGCTGGTGGAGCACGTTCGGTTCTACGGGGATGACGTGGCAGCCGTGGTCGCGGAAAACGAGGTGGCGGCCGCGCAGGCTGTTAGGGCGATTAAAGTAGAATATGAAGAACTGCCTTTCGTGCTCGACGTACACAAGGCTATGGAGGACGGAGCACCGCAGCTCCATGAAAAGTACCCTCACAATATTCTCAAGCACACATCAATACGCAACGGCGACTATGAAGCGGCTGTCAAAGAACCGGGGCTGATAAAGGTGGAGGGATGGTATCAGACGCCTACTGTCCAGCACTGCCATATTGAAAATCCGGTCTGTTATGCATATATGGAACAGGGGCGGATCGTGGTTGTGACCTCCACACAGCTTCCCCATATCTGCCGGAGAGTTGTCGGACAGGCGCTGGGCATCCCGTGGGGAAAGGTAAGAGTGATCAAGCCTTATATCGGCGGCGGGTTCGGCAACAAGCAGGATATTCTGTATGAACCTCTCTGCGCATATCTCTGTACACAGGTGGGCGGCAGGACGGTGAAGATCGATACATCCAGAGAAGAGACGTTTGTGTCGACACGTGTGCGCCATGCCATTCATTTCCATATTATTTCTTATGTGCGTCCGGACGGAACTTTTGCAGCGCGTAAGTTCGAGAGCTGGTCAGATCAGGGGGCATATGCATCCCACGGGCACAGTATTGCGGCGAAAGGAATGGGCTGCTTCCCGCAGCTGTATCCATGCCCCAATATCGAAGCAGATACATATACAGTATTTACAAATAAATCGGTCTCCGGCGCTATGAGAGGATACGGGATTCCACAGGCGATGTTCGCTATGGAGAGCCACACAGAAGATGTGGCAAGGGCGATCAGCATGGACCCCTATGAGTTCCGTATGAAAAATGTGATGCCGAAAGGCTTTAAGGACGGATTCTCGAAAAATGTAAATTATTATGATTCTTTCCGGGAATGTATGGAAAAAGGACGCAAAGAGTTCGACTATGACAGACGGAAAGAAAAATATGCTCATCAGACCGGCGATATACGGCGCGGCGTGGGAATGGCGGTTTTCTGGTACAATACCGGTGTATGGCCGATCTCCCTTGAGACGTCCGCCTGCCGTATGGTGCTCAATCAGGACGGCAGCATTCAGGTGCAGGTAGGTGAGACGGAGATCGGACAGGGAGCGGACACTGCATTTGCCCAGATGGCGGCAGAGACACTCGGTATTCCTTTTGAGATGGTCCACGTAGTCTCATCGCAGGACACAGATGTGACGCCGTTCGGAACCGGAGCGTATGCGTCCAGACAGACCTATATGGCAGGATTTTCCATTCGTCAGACCGGAGAACTGCTGAAAGAAAAGATCATTGAGACGGCGCATGAATTAACACGACAAATGAAAGAAAATCTGGATATTGTAAACGGGAATATTGTCAGAACGACGGACGGAGAGATTCTTATGTCACTGGGTGAACTGGCAACAGAGAAGCTGTACAGTCTGACGAACAACGGGCAT
Organism: uncultured Ruminococcus sp.; assembly: GCA_904377845.1. Lineage (GTDB taxonomy): Bacteria > Bacillota > Clostridia > Lachnospirales > Lachnospiraceae > Mediterraneibacter. The sequence continues at coordinate 57,853 of CAJFGR010000010.1, forward strand.
CTCACGGCAGAGAGCAGTTACCAGATCAAGAATAATGCATATTCATTCGGATGTACCTTTGCGGAAGTAGAGGTAGATATACCCGGGTGCAGGGCGCAGGTGACAGATATTCTGAATGTTCACGACTGCGGACGCCTGATCAATCCGGCGCTTGCCGAAGCACAGGTGCACGGCGGTATGAGTATGGCGATCGGATATGCCCTGTCGGAAAAGATGCTCTATGATGAGAGAACCGGAAGACCGCTCAACAATAATCTTCTTGATTATAAGCTTTCCACATTTATGGATCATCCGGATCTTCACGCTTCATTTGTTGAGAACTATGAGCCCACCAGCGCATACGGGACGAAAGCGCTGGGAGAGCCGCCGACCTGTTCACCGGCTCCGGCGATCCGCAATGCCATCCTGCAGGCGACCGGCGTTGCGCTTAATGAGATACCGATGAGACCCCATCTGCTGTTTGAGAAGTTTACAGAGGCGGGGCTGCTCTGACACGGAAAAGAGGTGGAAGATTATGTATGATATGAAGGCATTGCATGAGGCAAAGAGTGTGGACGATGCGGTCAGACTGCTTCAGGAGTATCCGCAGGCGCAGGTCATTGCAGGCGGAAGCGATGTGCTCGTCCAGATGAGAGAAGGAAAGCGCGCAGGTGCAGAGCTGGTGAGTATATACGGGCTGGATGAGCTGCGCGGTGTGACTATAGAAGAGGATGGAACCATACGGATCGGATCTCTGACCAGTTTCTCACACATTACGAAAGACCCGATCATCCAGAAATATATCAACGTTCTCGGCGAAGCCGTAGATACGGTAGGCGGACCCCAGATACGAAATATCGGAACCATCGGAGGGAATACCTGTAACGGTGTGACATCAGCAGACTCGGCGTCCACCCTGTTTGCGTGGGATGCAGTGATCGAGCTGACAGGTCCGGACGGGATCAGAAGGATTCCTATCAAAGCCTTTTATATCAAGGCGGGAAAAGTAGACTTAAGACCCGGCGAGATACAGACTGCTATCCTGATCCCGAGAGAAGCATATGAAGGATACGAAGGCCATTATATTAAATACGCAATGAGAAATGCTATGGATATTGCGACTCTGGGATGTTCTGTAAATGTAAAACTTTCTGATGACAAGAAAACATTTACAGATATCCGCATTGCATACGGTGTGGCCGGACCTGTTCCCATGCGTGCCGTCCATGCAGAGGCAGCAGGAAGAGGGCTTAAGGTGACAGAGGAGAACATCGAGAAGATCGGAGATACAGTACTCGAGGATGTAACGCCCCGCGACAGTTGGAGAGCAAGCAAGGCATTCCGGGAGCATATCTCTAAACTTTTGTGCAAGAGAGCGCTGAGAGAAGCGGTCAGAAGGGCAGGCGGAATGACGGTGGAACAAGCCCCGGCAGTTTCGAACAGCAGGACGGTCGAGACCTTGGAGAAGAAAGAACAGACGGATGTGTCATCAGGAGCGTCCCGCAATACGATCATGACGGATTCTGAGAGCGGAAAGCAGTATAAACTCGTCCGCTGCCGCATCAACGGTGTGGAGCGTGAGACCATGGTGGATGTCAGAGCGTCCCTCACGGATATGCTGCGGAATGATTATTCCCTGACCAGCGTCAAGAAAGGCTGCGAGGTGGGAGAGTGCGGCGCCTGCAACGTGATGATCGATGGAGAGTGTTACAATTCCTGTATCTATCTGGCGGTGTGGGCAGACGGTAAAGAAATCCGTACTGTAGAAGGACTAATGGGACCGAACGGCGAGCTCTCAGACATTCAGCAGGCATTTATCGATGAGGCGGCAGTGCAGTGCGGTTTCTGTACGCCGGGCGTGATCATGAGTGCTGTAGAGATTCTTGAGAGCGGAAAAGAATACACAAGAGATGAGCTGAGAAAGCTGCTCTCAGGACATCTGTGCAGATGCACAGGGTATGAAAATATCCTGAATGCCGTGGAGAAGACGATGAAGAAGCGGCTTGGGAAACTGTAAATAAATGAGGACATCCGCTCAGTACATGGCATAACTGTCGGATGTCCTCATTTTATATTTTTAGGAGATTGCTAGCTATCTGTTTTAAAGATGGATTCTTGTGCCGGTCTTGCCGAGTATTCCGTCTTTTGCTTTCTCAAGCAGCGTGATTAGCGCCTGTCTTCCCGGTTTGGATTCTGCGAAATCTACGGCTGCCTGAACTTTCGGAAGCATGGAACCCGGTGCGAAATGCCCTTCGTCTATGTACTGCTTCGCCTCGGCAACTGTGATGTCGTCCAGCCATTTTTCATCCGGCTTTCCGTAATTGATCGCAACTTTTTCAACGGCAGTCAGAATGATAAGGAAATCAGCGTCCAGCTCTTTTGCCATCAGGCAGCTCGCGAAGTCCTTGTCAATGACAGCGCTGGCGCCTTTTAAGTGATTGCCCTGACGTGTGACGGGGATACCGCCTCCGCCGCAGGCGATGACTACGTCGCCGGAGTCCACCATATTGCGGATCGTTCCGATCTCAATGATCTCCTGCGGTTTCGGGGATGCAACCACACGGCGGTAGCCGCGGCCTGCATCTTCTTTCATGATGTAGTCATATTTCTCGGTCATGATATCAGCCTGTTCCTTTGTCATAAAGCGGCCGATGGGTTTGGACGGGTGGTCAAATGCCGGGTCATCGGGATCGACACGCACCTGTGTGATCATGGTAGCCACCGGAATATCCGTGATCCCTCTGTTTAAGAGCTCTTCGCGGAGTGCATTCTGCAGGTCATATCCGATATATGCCTGGCTCATGGCAACACAGACAGACAACGGTGTGTTCGGCTGATGCGGATCCTCGTGTGTGAGGGCGATCATAGCGTTGTTGACCATGCCCACCTGAGGTCCGTTTCCGTGAGCAACCACGACCTCGCATCCCTCCTGTATCAGATCGACGATAGCGCGGGAAGTGATCTTAACGGCCTTCATCTGCTCCGGCAGAGTATTGCCGAGGGCATTCCCGCCCAGGGCAATAACGATACGTTTTTTCTTTTCCATAAACTGCCTCCTTGGGATCAGCCCTCTTTTACAGCGGCGATGGCCTCTACCTCGCAGAGCACTCCCTTCGGAAGAGCTTTGACAGCGACGCAGGAGCGTGCCGGTTTGCCGGTGAAGTATTTCGCATAGATTTCATTGAATGCTGCAAAGTCAGCCATATCTGCGAGGAAGCAGGTTGTCTTTACAACGTCTGTAAATGCAGCTCCCTGACTTTCCAGAAGAGCGCCTACATTTTTCATAACCTGTTCCGCCTGCTCTTCAATAGTAGTACCGACTACTTCACCTGTCTCCGGTGAGAGCGGGATCTGGCCTGAGAAAAATGCGATTCCGTTTAGGACGATTCCCTGTGAGTACGGTCCGATTGCTGCAGGTGCGTTTTTTGTGTCAACATATTTTAACATGATGTAAATACCTCCTGATGATTCTTTTTTAGATTAGTAACTGTTCAGTCCGTTCAGCCTGCGCCATTCGTAAAGCTGCAATTTCTATTTGAAAACTCTCGGTGTTGCTTTTTCTTCCAGTTTCTTGAGGATGTCAGCCGGATCTGCGAATTTTGCAAGGAAGATCATAGCTGCGATGATGTACGGTTTGTAGCTTGCCTCTTTGTAGAGCGGATCTCTGTAGCGGTCGAATACGCTTGCGTCAACTTCGCCTTCCTCACAGCTTACGCCTGTGATGTCAGCCGGCAGACAGTGCATATAGAGAGCTTTGCCGTCTTTTGTAGTCTTCATCAGTTCCTCTGTACAAGCCCAGTCTTTGTGCTGTGCATTCTGTGCGAGGAGCTCTTTCTCCAGCTCTTTGATGCCCTCGAAGTCGCCGTTCCCGTAGAGCTCTGTGCGTTTCTCCATAGCTGCGAACGGAGCCCAGCTCTTCGGATATACGATATCGGCGTCTTTGAATGCCTCTGCCATATTGTTTGTCTTTGTAAATGTACCGCCGGATTTCTTTGCGTTTTCGGCAGCGACAGCTTCAACCTCCGGGAATACCTCGTATCCTTCCGGATGTGCCAGCACAACGTCCATTCCGAAACGTGTCATTAGTCCGATGATTCCCTGGGGAACGGAGAGCGGTTTGCCGTAGGACGGAGAGTAAGCCCATGACATGGCGATCTTCTTGCCTTTCAGGTTCTCGACTCCGCCGAACTCATGGATGATGTGGAGCATATCAGCCATGGCCTGTGTCGGGTGGTCGATGTCGCACTGCAGGTTGACAAGCGTCGGTTTCTGCTCAAGGATGCCGTCTTTGTTTCCCTGTGTCACGGCGTCAACAACTTCGTGCATATAAGCGTTTCCTTTGCCGATGTACATATCGTCGCGGATACCGATAACGTCAGCCATGAAAGAGATCATGTTTGCTGTCTCGCGGACGGTCTCGCCGTGTGCAACCTGGGATTTCCCTTCGTCCAGATCCTGAACCTCAAGACCTAACAGGTTACATGCGGATGCAAATGAGAAACGTGTACGCGTGGAGTTGTCGCGGAACAGTGAGATTCCGAGGCCGCTCTCGAAAACTTTTGTAGAGATATTGTTTTCTCTCATGTAGCGGAGAGCATCGGCTACTGTAAATACAGCTTCCAGCTCATCGTCTGTCTTCTCCCATGTGAGGAAGAAGTCTCCGTTGTACATATCCTTAAAGTTCAGGGCGTTCAGTTTGTCGATATAATCCTGTAAAGTTTTCATTCTTTATTTGTCCTCCTTGATATAAATGAAATTAAAATTACTTCCTGAAAATTATAACAGTTTAACCCATGTTATTCGCAGTAGCAGTTCGGCAGTGCAGCATATACAGCAGCGCAAGTTACAAGATCCTGTTTCCATGTCTTCTCATTCGGAGCGTGTGCCTGAGCCTCAGCGCCCGGTCCGAATCCGATGCACGGAATTCCGTTTCTTCCCATAATGGACACGCCGTTTGTGGAGAAGGTCCATTTGTCTGTAAGCGGACGGCTCTGACGCATTTCCAGTGTCTCGGGAGCGCCGATTCTCTTGTCTCCATAGAGAGAAGTGTAGGCTTTTTCAAGAGCTTTTGTTACCTTGTGGTCTTTCGGGATCGCCCATGTCGGGAAGTAGCACTCGATCTCGTATACGCATCCTGTGTAGGACGGACGGTCATAGTTGTACATGGATACGACTACATCATCGCCGTATTTCTGTACGCTCGGCAGAGCACGGATCTCATCCAGGCAGCTCTCCCATGTCTCGCCGAATGTCATGCGGCGGTCAAGTGATACTGCGCAGGAATCAGCTACCGCACAGCGGCTCGGGGATGTGTAGAAGATCTGGGATACGGTAACTGTACCGCGTCCGAGGAAGCGAGCTTCCTCCCAGTCCGGATTGTATTTCGGATTTAACATTTTCACAAGACCTTTGATCTCTGTCTCGTCTGCGTCATCGTTCTCGTTGAGAGCGCGCACATCCTGAAGGATGTCGGCCATCTTGTAGATCGCATTGTCGCCGCGTTCCGGAGCGGAACCGTGGCAGGAAACGCCTTTGACGTCGATGCGGATTTCCATACGTCCGCGCTGTCCGCGGTAGATACCGCCGTCTGTCGGCTCTGTGGATACGACAAATTCCGGACGGATCTTGTCCTCATTGATGATGTACTGCCAGCACAGGCCGTCGCAGTCTTCTTCCTGAACTGTTCCTACGACCATGATCTTGCATCCTTCCGGGATCAGATCCATGTCTTTCATGATCCTTGCACCGTAAACTGCGGATACAAGACCTCCGCACTGGTCGGATACCCCGCGCCCTCCGATCTCTGTGTCGTTCTCGTATCCCTCATACGGATCAAAGTCCCAGTTGTCGATATTTCCGATACCTACTGTGTCGATATGTGCATCGTATGCGATGATCTTATCGCCTGTTCCCATGTAGCCGATGACATTTCCCTGAGGATCGATAACGACCTCGTCGAAGTCCAGTTTCTTCATCTCAGCAGAGATCGTGTCAATATGTGCTTTCTCATCGCAGCTCTCGCCCGGATTCTTCACGATAGCGCGAAGAAATGCGGTCATGTCTTTCTGATAACCCTGTGCAGCTTCTTTGATTTTGTTGAAGTCCATAGTTGTAATCTCCTTTCCTTGTTTGCGCCGTGGTTTACACGACATGGTGGTACACCCCTGCGGTGTTTTGAAAATGTTATGAGTGTGTTTCATCAGGCGCCGGACCGCGGAGGGCGCGGGTCCGGACTGCCTGACCGGAATAATTAATTGATTAGTTTCGTATTTATATGGAACAGACTGTCTATCTGTCGTTCCCGCCCCAGACGATGGATTCGTATCTTTCGGGATCTGTGTCACCTTCGGTGGAGAAGAGGAGTACTTTCGAATTCTCGTCCAGTCCGAGATGCTCTCTCAGCGGCCGGTACTCGTCCATTGTCATGATGCAGGCAAGTGTTCCGAAGGGCGCGGCGCCGGACTCGCCGGATGTCACCGGCTGATCGCCTTTCACCGGAGCGGCCAGCATACGCATACCCCTTGCAGCCACCCAGTCAGGTGATGCTACAAACGTATCTACATGATTTTTCAGAATATCCCATGAAATAGTATTCGGTTCACCGCAGGCAAGTCCTGCCATGATCGTTACCATATCTCCGTCTACGATGCGGATATCTCCGTCTCCTGCGCAGGCGCCTTTGTACAGGCAGGCAGCAGCTTCGGCTTCTACTACGATCACTTTCGGAGGATTCTCGGGATAGCGGTTTGCAAAATATCCCTGAACGGCTCCTGCAAGAGATCCGACACCGGCCTGAATGAATACGTGGGTCGGACGCTCACAGTCATAGCCATGGAGCTGCTCGTCCGCTTCCATTGCCATCGTTCCGTAACCCTGCATGATCCATGAAGGAATTTCCTCATATCCGTCCCAGGCGGTATCCTGAACCATGACGCCGTTTTCTGTTTTTTCCGCCATGGCATTTGCCATACGGACACATTCATCATAATTGTATTCCTCGATGGTCGCCTGTGCGCCTTCTGCAAGGATATTGTTCAGTCTGGTCTGTGTACTTCCCTTCGGCATGAGGACAACGGCTTTCTGGCCCAGTTTATTGGCAGCCCATGCAACGCCGCGTCCGTGGTTGCCGTCTGTGGCTGTAAAGAATGTAGCCTGTCCGAACTCCTTTTTCAGCTCCTCGGAAGTGAGCACGTTGTAGGGAAGCTCGGAGACGTCTTTGCCGGTCTGCTTCGCTATGTAGCGCGCCATGGCGAATGAACCGCCGAGCACTTTGAAAGCATTGAGCCCGAAACGATAAGACTCATCTTTGACATACACTTCTCCCAGCCCGAGGCGCGCTGCCATATGATCCAGTTTCACCAGCGGAGTGACGCTGTACTGCGGAAAACTCTCATGGAACGTGCGCGCTTTTCTGACCTCATCCAGCCCCATTACTTTCAGGTTGGAATCCGCTGTCTTCGGCATCTTGTTCACTGCCCATTTGATTGTGTCCATTGTGGAACCTCCTTATAAATATATGAAATGTTATTGATTTACAATATTGAGAATATGCCAGCTCGAATCCGCCCCTTCGGGGCTGCTTCTCGCTGATGGCGTCCGCCATATGCCGATATCGTCATTATCTGCTGCTTGCAAGCAAGCTTGCACAGCATATACTGCCGATTTCGGCGCATATTCATCCTTTGTCCATATAGCTGTATAGCGTAAACTTTGATATCCCCAGCAGGGATGAGACTTTATCGCCGGATTTTGTGATGAGAAATGCTCCGGCGTTATTCAAATACTGCACTACGGCGACTTTGTCGTCCTTGTTCATCATCGCGACGGGCTTGCCTACTCTGGCGATTGCCTGTTCGATGAGCTGATCGAGCAGTTCAGTCACATTGTGGGTGATCCTCTGGGGAGAACCTGAGGTATCATTTCCGTGGCTGTCCTCCGGTTCGGTCTGAACCAGTCCCCGGATCGAGCTCTCTGCTGCGAGAAGGGTAGTGATGTCGTAATTCATGGAAAAGATATACACGATCTTCCCTTCTTCATTACGGATATAGAGGGTACTGGATTTCAAGATCCTGCCGTCATCTGTTCTTGTCAGATATGCAAGTTTGTCCTTGACTTTTCCGGGATCGGATCTCAGTGTCTCAAGTACAATGCCTGACGGGCCGTCGCCGGTATGGCGGTTGGAAACATGGCCGTTCTCAATATAGACGATGGATTTGTCCAGGTCTTTTTTTGTCAGATCGTGGATGACGACTTCGCAGGAATTCCCGAACTGGGCTGCAAGTCCGTGTGCAAGCTGCTTAAGAAAATGAAGTTTCTGCTCCATTGCTTCACCTGCCTTTTGGTAAGCTTGTCTGTCGTGTGTCTCTAAACCCATCATAGCATAAAAAAACACAGAGTCAATACTTTTTCTAAAAAATTTTTAGGCAATCTAAAAAATATTTAGGAATGCTGCTCAAGCGACAAAAATGATGTTGACGGACGTGTAAAAAAAGGTTATATTAACTCACGAAGCAAGGCGCTTGATTTACGGATCAGGCGCCTTTTCGCATATATAAATATTTTAATCTGCGCAGGATTTTAAACACTGTTTTTGAATACCTAAAAATTTTTTAGATGCTCTAAAAATTATTTAGAATTCATATTGCATTTATACAATATTAATGGTATTCTATAATCAGTGACAGGGCTTAGTGTGCGATTTGCACAGTAATCTGCAAAAGCGCATTGAGAACAGTATGTGGAAAATAAATAAAAAGGAGTAATTAATATGCTGGTTTTAGGTAATGGAAAAGTTATCACAAGAGATGCTGCATATCCGCTGATCGAGAATGGCGCAGTCGCGATCGACGGCACTACAATCTGTAAAGTGGGCTCCTCGGAGGAGGTAAGAAACGCATATCCTGATGCAGAGTACATCGATGCCAAAGGCGGCCTGATTATGCCCGGCTTTATCAATGTACACGAGCATATTTACAGTGCGTTTGCAAGAGGGCTTTCCATAAAGGGCTACGATCCGAAAGGATTTCTTGACATCCTTGACGGACAGTGGTGGACGATCGACCGCAATCTTACACTGCATGATACATATTTAAGTGCTATGGCTACTTATATTGACTGCATCAGAAACGGTGTGACAACGATCTTTGACCACCACGCAAGTTTCGGCTCGATCAGGGGCTCTCTTTTTGAGATTGAGAAAGCGGCTAAAGAGACCGGAGTGCGGTCCTGTCTCTGCTATGAGATCTCAGACAGAGACGGGATGGACAAGGCAAGAGAGTCTGTTATGGAGAATGCAGAGTTTATCCGCCACGCGCTTCAGGATGATTCCGGGATGATCGCGGGAATGATGGGGATGCACGCGCAGTTTACGATCTCTGATGAAACGATGGAATTGGCGGCTGCCAATAAGCCGGATGAAGTGGGATATCACATTCATGTGGCCGAGGGGATCGAAGACCTGCATCACTGCCTGAAGCATTACGGGAAACGGATCGTTGACCGTCTGATGGACCACGGCATCCTCGGAGAAAAGACGCTTCTGGGACACTGCATTTACATTAATTCGCATGAGATGGACTTAATTAAGGAAACGGATACTATGGTGGTCCACAATCCGGAGTCCAATATGGGCAATGCGTGCGGATGCCCGCCGACGATGGAGCTGGTGCACCGGGGAATCCTCACCGGTCTCGGCACGGACGGATATACGCATGATATGATGGAATCATGGAAAGTGGCGAACATTCTGCACAAACATCATCTCTGCGATCCGAATGCGGCATGGGGCGAAGTGCCGCAGATGCTCTTCGAGAACAATGCGAAGATTGCCGGAAGGTACTTCAAGCAGGAGCTGGGCGTCCTGAAAGAAGGCGCGGCAGGAGATGTGATCATCGTTGACTATGATCCGCTTACCCCGATGAATGAAAATAATATAAACAGCCATCTTTTATTCGGAGTAACCGGACATGACGTGATTACGACAGTGGCAAACGGCGAAGTCCTGATGAAAGACAGAAGGCTTACGAAGATCGATACGGCCAAAGTGATGGCCGACTGCAGACAGGCGGCGAAAGAGCTTGCCGGGCGGATCAACGGTTAATGAGGTGAATAGAAATGAATGATACAAAGCAGAAAAAGGACAACTCAGAATTATTTAAATGGGATGGCAATCCGTCGTTCGGGCAGGTGCTTCCTCTGGCGGCACAGCACGTGCTGGCGGCGGTAGTAGGCTGTGTAACGCCGGCTATCCTCGTAGCAAATGCTGCAAATAATGCCGGCGGAAATGTGGATATGGGACTTCTGATCCAGGTATCTCTTGTGTTTGCTGCGCTGTCTACATTGTTACAGCTATATGCTAAGAAGATCAAACTGGGAAGCGGACTCCCGGTTATTATCGGCGTCAGCTTCGCATATGTTCCGACGATGACAGCCATTGCCGCACAAGCGAAAGACGTCAATACGATTTTCGGAGCCATGATCATCGGCGGTATCGTCGCGATACTCGTAGGACTTTTCATCCGGCAGATCCGCCGGGTGTTTCCGCCGCTCGTGATCGGGACTGTAATCCTGGCGATCGGCTTGTCACTTTACAGCACAGCGGTCAACTATATGGCAGGAAATTCATCCAACACATACGAAGTGATCGTGGAGCAGCAGGGCAAAACAGAGGCGCTTGTGTTTGGATCCTGGCAGAACTGGCTGGTGGCGTTTATTACACTGGCGATCGTTGTTCTCCTGAACCATTATGGAAAAGGGCTGTTTAAGCTTGCTTCTATCCTGATCGGTCTTCTCTGCGGATATGCAGTGGCATTGTGTTTCGGAATGGTTGATTTCTCGGCACTTTCATCCGCAGGATGGTTCCAGGTTCCGATGCCGCTCGCTTTTGGGATTAGGTTTGATATATCGGCAATCCTGCCGCTTGCGATTTTGTTCCTGGTCAATTCGATCCAGGCGATGGGAGATTTCTCCGCTACAACGACAGGCGGTATGGACAGACTTCCGACAGACGATGAGCTCAACGGCGGTATTATCGGATACGGCGTCAGCAATATGGTAGGCGCTCTGTTCGGATGCCCTCCGACAGCTACATACAGCCAGAACGTAGGTATCGTCGGTTCCACGAGAGTAGTGGCAAGAAAGGTATTTTCTGTCGCAGCCATCATCCTGCTCATCGCAGGACTGATCCCGAAATTTTCCGCACTGCTTAGGACAATTCCGCAGTGTGTGCTGGGCGGTGCGGTTGCATCTGTATTCGCATCTATCGCCATGACAGGAATCAAGCTGCTGGTGACGGAGAAACTGACTTACAGGAATACGACTGTTGCAGGACTTTCCATAGCAATTGGTATGGGCGTGTCCTTAAGCGACGGCTGCTTAAACCAGATGACAGCAAGCATCCACAACGCTCTTAATATGAGCATGAGCCTGGAGAGCTTCCAGTCCATCATCAACAATACATTCGCATCATCGCCGGTCGTACTGGCAACCATATTTGCAGTGATTCTGAACCTGATTCTGCCGAAAGACAAGCCGGATGCACAGTGAGAAGCGTGCATACCGCAATAACAGGAGGGAATAGCTATGAGTGATATTATGAGACCGATGTCTTTTGAACAGCTCTTAAACTGGACATTGACAGAACACAAGAAGAGAGGAACCGTATTCGGGGAGCATCACCCCTATCATGCGGATTCCAGATATAACAGAACGATCTTTGAGAGAACGCTGGAGACGCCCGTCGGACCGGCGGCAGGGCCGCACACGCAGCTGGCGCAGAATATTGTGGCTGCATACTATACAGGCAGCCGTTTCTTTGAGCTGAAGACCGTGCAGGTCATGGACGGTGCGGAGTTATCCGCCTGTGTGAATAAACCGTGCATCAAGGCGGACGATGAGTGCTATAACTGCGAGTGGTCCACGGAGCTTTATGTGCCGCAGGCCATGGAAGAGTATATCAAGGCGTGGTTTTTGTGCAAGGTGATCGCAAAGGAATTCTCGCTGGGAAGTATGGACGGCTTCCAGTTTAACATCAGCGTAGGCTACGATCTGGAAGGAATCAAATCCGAGAAGATCGACAACTTCCTTAATACAATGAAACACGCGCAGGATTCTGACATTTTCAGATCCTGCAAAGAATATCTTCTTGCACACGCGGATCTGTTCGAGAAAGTGACAAAAGAGGATATTGAGAGCATTTCAGGAGATATCTGCAATTCTGTTACGATCTCTACACTGCACGGATGTCCTCCGCAGGAGATCGAGCGGATCGCCATGTACCTGATCACGGAAAAAGGGTTCCATACATTTATCAAATGCAATCCGACACTTCTCGGCTATGAGTATGCGAGAAAGATGATGGATGAAATGGGATACGACTATGTGGCGTTCGGAGATTTCCACTTCAAAGACGACCTGCAGTATGAGGACGCAGTTCCCATGCTTACAAGGCTGATGAAAGTCTGCGAGGAGAGAAATCTTGAGTTCGGAGTAAAGATCACAAATACATTTCCTGTAGATGTGAAACAGAATGAACTGCCCAGCGAAGAGATGTATATGTCGGGCAAGTCCCTGTATCCGCTGTCCATCTCTGTGGCGGCGAAGCTGGCGAAAGACTTTGACGGGAAACTGCGTATCTCCTATTCCGGCGGTGCAGACTTCCACAATATTAAAGATATCGTAGAAGCAGGAATCTGGCCGGTGACAGTGGCGACTACGCTTCTGAAGCCCGGCGGATATGACAGAATGTCCCAGATGGCGTCCCTTCTTGAGAAAGAGGGAGCAGTATTTGCAGGAGTAGATGCTGATGCGGTGAGCAGGCTCGTGGAAGAGGCAAAGACAGACCCGCACCACGTAAAGGCAGTGAAACCCCTCCCGTCCAGAAAGATGAAGAAACAGGTTCCGCTTCTGGACTGCTTTGTAGCTCCGTGTAAGGAAGGATGTCCGATCCATCAGGATATTCCGGCATATCTTCAGCTTGTAAAAGCAGGAAAATATGAGGAAGCCATGAAAGTCATCACGGAGAAGAATCCGCTTCCGTTTATTACGGGGACGATCTGTGCACATCCGTGTATGAATAAATGTACCCGCAATTTCTATGAAGAGTCCGTCTACATCCGCGGCATGAAACTGATCGCAGCAGAGAATGGATACGATGCACTGATTGACAAGATCACCGCTTCACCGATAACAAAGAGCGGGAAAGCGGCTGTTATCGGCGGCGGTCCGGCTGGAATGGCTGCGGCATATTTCCTGAGACGCTCAGGCATGGAGACTACATTATTTGAGAAAACAGATGCCCTCGGCGGCGTGGTACGCCACGTGATTCCTGAGTTCCGTATCCCCGGAAGCGCCATTGACAAAGACGCGGCGCTTCTTGAAAAGGTTGGCGTCAACATCTGTCTGAACAGCGAGATCACGGATTTGGATATGCTGAAAAATGCAGGATACACGGCGGTTATCCTTGCAGTGGGCGCTTCCGAACCGGGTGTGCTCAGACTGGAGAAAGGCGAGCCGGTCAACGCACTTGAATTCCTTGCGGATTTCAAGGCAAAGGATGGAGATCTTGATATTGGAAAGAATGTTGTCATCATCGGCGGCGGAAATACGGCGATGGATACGGCGAGAGCGGCGAAACGTACGAAAGGTGTGGAGCACGCGTATCTTGTATACAGAAGAACGAAGCGCTATATGCCGGCAGATGAGGAAGAGCTTGTCATGGCGGTGGACGACGGCGTAGAGTTTATGGAACTGCTCTCACCTGTGAAACTGGAAGACGGAAAACTGCTCTGCAAGGTAATGAAACTGGGAGACTACGACGCTTCCGGCAGAAGAGGCGTGGTGGAGACCGGCGAGGAGAAAGAGATTCCGGCGGATACGGTCATTGCAGCAGTAGGCGAGAGAGTGCCCACGGCATTCTATGAGTCCTGCGGCATCAATGTCAATGAGAGAGGCCGCGCGATAGTCAATGAGGAGACCTGTGAGACGAGCCGTCCGGGCGTATACCTTGCCGGAGACGGACTCGGAGGTCCTGCGACAGTTGTGGAAGGCATTGCAGATGCTTTAAAAGCCGCGCAGGCTGTGATCGGCGGTGCTCTTGTAAGAGATTTCGAGCCGGAGACAGATGAAGATACGATCTACGGAAGAAAAGGAAATCTCTCTGATATGAAAGAAGATGCAGAGGAGAGCGGAAGATGCCTCGGATGCTCCGGCATTTGTGAGAACTGCGTGGAAGTATGTCCGAACCGTGCAAATATTTCCATCCGGGTACCGGGCATGGAGAAGCACCAGATCATCCATGTAGATTATATGTGCAATGAGTGCGGCAACTGTAAGAGCTTCTGCCCGTACGACAGCGCACCGTATCTTGATAAGTTCACATTGTTTGCAGATGAGAAAGATATGGAAGACAGCAAGAATCAGGGATTTGCAGTACTTGATAAAGAGCAGGTGAAATGCAGAGTACGCTTCTTCGGAGAGACATATGTCTGGACAAAGGGAGAAGAGACAAGGATCCCGGAGGGACTGCAGAAACTGATGGAGACTGTCTGTACAGATTATGCATATCTTCTGAGATAATAGCCGGCGCTGGCTGGACTGTGATCTCCAGAAGAAATGGTAAGACATGATAATGGCCCGGCGGGAATGCTGTATTTCCTGCCGGGCTAATGGACATGAAACAATCCGTAGGCATCATAGTTGGGGAAATTTGACCCCAACATCATTTTATTACAGAAAGAGGGAGTCGGCATGAAACTTTTATTTAAAGGCGGAACGATCGTAAGCGGTGACGGTATGAAGAAACTTGATCTACTGGTAAAAGGCGAGAAAATCCTTGCGGCGGGCGAGAATCTGGAATTCCGCGACGCCCAGATCGTGGACGTCCGCGGAAAGCTCCTTTTCCCCGGTTTTATCGATGCGCATACCCATATGGCACTGGAAGTGAGCAATACGATCACGGCGGATAAGTTCGAGACCGGAACAAAAGCGGAGCTTGCCGGCGGGACCACGTGTATTGTGGACTATGCCACACAGTACAAGGGAGAGAGTCTGCGCGAGGCGCTCAACAACTGGCATAAAAAGGCAGACGGGCAGTCTTCCTGCGATTATGCATTTCATCTGGCGCTGACAGACTGGAATGAGGAGATCAGCCGTGAGCTGGAGGAAATCGTTCAGAAAGAGACTTGTTCGTTTAAGCTGTACATGACCTATGACACAATGGTGGATGACGAGACGATGTATGAAATTCTCTCCCGGCTGAAAGAGCTGGGCGGAATCGCCGGCGTACACTGTGAGAATAACGGTATCATTCAGGCAAGGCTCAAAGAACTGGAGAAGATAAAAGGCGGAAGGACAGACGTATCAGACTATCCGTGGACACGCCCGAAAGAGGCGGAGGCGGAGGCTGTCGGCCGTCTGCTCAAGATAGCGAAATGTGTGGATACCCCGATCATTGTCGTACATCTGAGTACTGCAGCCGGATACCGTGAGATTCTTAAAGCGAGGGAGGAAGGTCAGACAGTTTACGTGGAGACGTGTCCCCAGTACCTTGTAATGGATGAAGGCAAGTATTCACTTCCGGCTGAGGAAGCGAGACATTACATGATTGCCCCGCCGCTTCGGAAAAAGAAGAACCAGGAAGTCCTCTGGCAGGCGCTCAAAGAAGGACGTATCCAGACAATCGCCACAGATCACTGCAGTTTTACGAAAGAGCAGAAGATGGCGGGGGCACAAGATTTTTCGAAGACACCGTGCGGTATGCCGGGAGCGGAGGAACGCCCGGCCCTGATATGGCAGTTTGGTGTAAATGAAAATCGGATTACGGCAGAGCAGATGTGCATCTATCTGGCGGAGAATCCGGCAAAACTCTATAAACTGTATCCGTGGAAAGGTGCCCTGATTCCAGGAAGCGATGCGGATATTGTTGTGTGGAATCCGGATATCGAGTGGACAATGACAGCCGAGAGCCAGCAGTCAGCCTGCGATTACTGCCCGATGGAGGGAACGAAGATCCGGGGCAGGGCGGAACAGGTATATTTAAGAGGAAAACTGGCGGCGGAGAACGGAAAGATTCTCGAGGAAAAGGCAGGCGTGTATGTTCGCCACGGTGTTGAGTAGAATGATCTATATATACAGTGACGGTAAACTGTGTGAGACAGATTCTCTGATGCAGGCGCTGAAACCGGAGAAGGAAGAACTCCGGGGACAGCGCCCGGTCATATCGGCGGTCGGCGCAGGCGGCAAGACAACTACGCTGCACCGCCTGGCTGACGAGTATGTCTGCGCGGGAATACCGGTAATCGTAACAACGACAACACATATTATGAGAGAGGACAGGGAGGAGTTTCTGTCCGGCTTTTCAGAAGAAAAGATCAGAAGACAATTACAGAAGATCGGTCAGGTATGGGTGGGGGAACCCGCATCCTGCGGAAAGCTGGGCAGGCTTGCGGATACCGACCTGGAGAAGATACTGCAGTGGGAGATTCCGGTGCTTATCGAGGCGGACGGCGCCAGAAGGCTGCCGGCCAAGGTGCCTGCAAAGCATGAGCCTGTGATCTTGCCGTGTACGACATATGTGCTGTCCGTATATGGACTGGACAGCATCGGGCAGAAGATAGAAGATGTTGTATTCCGCCATGAACTGGCGGAAAAACTATTAAATAAGAAAAAGAACGAATGCGTTTCGGCAGAGGACATTGCCATACTTGCCTCGTCTGTATATGGGGGAAGAAAGGGATGTCCGGAGAAAGCCGGATATACAGTTGTTTTAAATAAAGCAGATAACGAGACTCGGAAAAGAACTGCGCTGGCCGTCTGCCGTGCGCTGGAGGACAGAAAAATCCGCCAGGTAATCGTAACCGGACGGCAGGAATCCTGAGTCAAAAAATCGTAACAGGTCGGCCATAAAGCTGAATTGTTACGGCAAATCAGAAAGGCAGATAAAAATGAAGATATTGATCAGAGGTGCAGGAGATCTGGCGACAGGAATCGCATCCAGACTTTATGGAGCGGGACATCAGATCCTGATGACTGAGATAGAGGTACCGCTTACCGTGAGACGTACCGTCGCGCTGTCAAGAGCGGTCTATGAGGGAAGCGCACAGGTCGAGGAGATGCTGGGCGTTCTCGTAAAGGATCAGGCGGGCGCGGAACAGGTCATAGCGGATGGAGATATCGCCGTCATAGTGGATGAAACAGTATCCTGCCGGGAGTGGTTCCAACCGGATGTGATTGTGGATGCGATCCTTGCAAAGAGAAATCTCGGGACAAAGATTACGGACGCTCCTTTTGTTATCGGAGTCGGCCCGGGATTTACAGCGGGGGTTGACTGCAACTGCGTGGTGGAAACAAAACGGGGGCATACTCTGGGAAATATTATCTGGAAGGGGAGCGCTATCCCTAATACCGGAGTTCCGGGAAATGTAGCGGGATATACGATCGAGAGGCTGATCCGTGCTGCTGCAGACGGAATACTGGAACCGAGAGTACAGATTGGAGATTACGTGGAAAAAGGACAGACTGTCGCTGTTACAGGAGGAATGCCGGTATACGCGCAGATGTCAGGCGTTGTAAGAGGGATGCTTCAGGCAGGCGCAGAAGTGACGCGCAATTTGAAAATCGGGGATATTGATGCAAGGGCAGAAGTCTCCCATTGCTATACCATTTCCGACAAGGCGCGAGCCATCGGGGGCGGTGTGCTGGAAGCCGTCACCGGATTTGAGCGGATGAAAGACAGATTTGCCATTGTTATTCTCGCCGCAGGTGCAGGTACAAGGTTCGGCGGGAATAAGCTGAACGCTCTTGTAAAAAACAAGCCCCTCTATGAGCATACCCTTGACAGGGTTCAGGCGTTCGGAGCATTCCCGGCATTTATCGTTACCGGATCCGAAGAGATTGCCCGGGAGGCGGAGAAAAGAGGAATTACTCCGGTGAAAAATACAGAGCCGGAGAAGGGAATAGCGCTTTCTCTTACGATGGGGCTTCACAGAGCACTGGAAATGAGAACGGATTGGAGAGGAATCCTTTTCTCTGTCTGCGACCAGCCGGGGCTTGACACATCAACGATGCAGCAGATCTTCGGTATGTCGTTTCGTCATCCGGGAAGTATTGTCTGTGCGGGCAGCGGGACGCGGACAGGAAATCCGGTATGCTGGGATGAGGCGTATTTTCAGGAGCTGCTGGAACTTACAGGTGATGAGGGCGGCAGGCAGATCATGAGAAGGCATAAAGACAAAGTTCGGATTGTACAGGCAGATCCGGAGGAGCTTAAGGATATCGACAGAAAAGAAGACCTGTAACAGACAGATCGAGAGGAGATGAGTAATATGGCTCAGGTACGGAAAAAGAAAATAGCGGTTGTACAGTGTCAGGGCGGATGCAGGCCCCGGTCGTCGGAGACTGGAAAAGGCAGCTGCAGCAAAATGTCTGAAACAGAACCGCGAGCAGAGTTCTGCCGATGGGGATGTCTGGGGGGAGGAAGCTGTACAGAAGTCTGCCGGCTACAGGCGATTCATATGAATTACAGAGGTGTGGCTGAGGTGGATCCGGAGAAATGTGTGGGATGCGGATTGTGCGTGAAAGCCTGTCCCCGGAATCTGATCCGGATTACAGCACCAGAGTATAACATTTATCCCGCGTGCGTCAGTGAAGATCCCGGAGCGCAGACAAGAAAAATATGTGATACGGGCTGTATTGCCTGCGGGATCTGTGTCAGGAACTGTCCGATGGATGCGATTTACATCGAGAATAACCATGCGGTGATTGATGAGGAAAAATGCATTGCCTGCGGTATGTGCGCAGTAAAATGCCCGCGTGGAGCAATCAGAGACTATAACGGGATCTTTACGATTCGGGAAGCGCAGGTGGGATCATGAAAGAAACTTATACTTTTACAGTAAATGGTGTGGAGAGAACTACAACAGAGGATAAACCTTTACTGAGGTATCTACGGGATGATCTGCATCTCCATTCGGTGAAGGACGGCTGCAGCGAGGGAGCCTGTGGAACCTGTACCATCATTGTGGACGGCAGGGCGGTAAAGTCCTGTGTCCTGACGACAAGACGGGCTGTGGGAAAGGATATCATCACTACAGAGGGACTCAGCGACAGGGAAAAAGAAGCATTTGTCTATGCGTTCGGTTCCAAGGGATCTGTCCAGTGCGGATTCTGTATTCCGGGCATGGTCATGGCGGGAAAGGCACTGATCGACCGTGTGCCGGATCCGACAGAGGAAGAGATCAAAGTGGCATTAAAAGGAAATGTATGCCGCTGTACCGGATACAAGAAGATCATTGAAGGAATCCAGCTCACTGCCGCGATCCTGCGGGGTGATGCACAGATTGAGACGGATCTGGAAAAAGGCGATGTCTATGGAGTGGGACAGCACGCGTTCCGTCTTGATGTAAGGGAAAAAGTGCTTGGATACGGGGAGTATCCGGACGATGTGGAGATGGAAGGAATGGTCTATGCGTCAGCGGTCCGCTCAAAGTATCCGAGAGCCCGGATTCTGGATATTCATGCGGAGAAGGCGCTGGAGCTTCCGGGAGCCCTCGCAGTTCTGACGGCAGACGATGTTCCCAACAATAAGGTGGGGCATCTGCAGCAGGACTGGGATGTGATGATTGCAAAAGGCAGCATTACCAGATGTGTGGGTGACGCCATCTGTCTGGTAGTGGCGGAGACAAGAGAAATCCTCGAGAAAGCCAAGAAGCTCATAAAAATCGATTATGAAGAATTGAAACCTGTAACCTCGGTGGAAGAGGCAATGGCGGAGGACGCGCCGAAAGTCCACTCAAAAGGAAATCTGTGCCAGAGCCGTCATGTGACGAGAGGAGATGCGAAGAAAGCTCTGGCGGAGTCAAAATATGTGGTGACACAGACTTATAAGACGCCATTTACGGAACACGCATTTCTGGAGCCGGAGTGCGCGGTGGCATTCCCTTATAAGGGCGGCGTCAAGGTGCTCTCCACAGATCAGGGCGTCTATGATACAAGAAAAGAAATCTCGATCATGCTCGGTTGGGATCCGGACAGAGTTGTTGTAGAAAACAAACTGGTCGGCGGCGGTTTCGGCGGAAAAGAAGACGTATCCGCCCAGCATATCGCGGCGCTTGCAGCATTGAAGGTGAACCGCCCGGTGAAAGTGACATTTTCCAGACAGGAGTCAATCAACTTCCACCCGAAACGCCATGCCATGGAGGGAAAATTTACCCTCGGGTGCGATGAAAACGGTATCTTTACGGGACTGGACTGCGAGATTTATTTTGACACAGGGGCATATGCATCCCTGTGCGGACCTGTCCTTGAGAGAGCCTGCACTCACTCCGTAGGACCGTACTGTTATCAGAATACAGATATCCGGGGATACGGATATTATACAAATAATCCGCCGGCCGGAGCGTTCCGGGGATTCGGCGTGTGCCAGAGTGAATTCGCGCTGGAATCCAATATCAACCTGCTGGCGGAAAAAGTTGGGATTTCCCCGTGGGAAATCCGCTACCGCAATGCCATCGAGCCGGGCAAGGTACTGCCAAACGGTCAGATCGCAGACTGCTCCACAGCGCTGAAAGAGACGCTTCTTGCAGTAAAAGATGCCTATGAGAGCAATCCGGGCAGGGCAGGGATCGCGTGCGCCATGAAGAACGCCGGCGTCGGCGTCGGCCTGCCGGACAAGGGCCGCGCGAAACTGGTTGTGCATGACGGAAAAGTCGAGCTGTACAGCGCAGCGTCCGATATCGGCCAGGGCTGCGCGACAGTATTTGTACAGATGGTGGCCGAGACGACGGGACTTGGAAAAGAACAGATTATAAATAAAGGGGCCAACTCCGAAGTGGCGCCGGACTCCGGTACGACCTCGGGTTCCAGACAGACACTCATCACCGGAGAGGCGGTCCGGATGGCTTCCGCGGATCTGAATGAAGATCTAAAGAAAGCGGACGGCGATCTGACTAAGCTGGAAGGAAAGGAATATTTTGCCGAATTCTTTGATCCGACGGATAAACTGGGAGCCGACGTGCCCAATCCGAAGAGCCATGTGGCATACGGATTTGCCACCCATGTAGTTATTCTGGACGATGACGGTCGGGTAAAAGAAGTGTACGCGGCTCATGATTCCGGCAAGGTTGTAAATCCGATCTCCATACAGGGGCAGATCGAGGGCGGCGTGCTCATGGGACTGGGGTATGCCCTGACCGAGGATTTCCCCCTCAAGGACGGCGTGCCTCAGGTGAGATACGGAACACTCGGGCTCATGCGCTCCACCCAGATCCCGGATATCCATGCAATCTACGTGGAGAAAGAAGAGCTTCTGCCGTTCGCGTATGGCGCGAAAGGCATCGGGGAGATCGCGACCATCCCCACCGCTCCGGCGGCGCAGGGGGCATATTACGCGATGGATCATGTGCTCAGGACAAAACTTCCGATGGAGGATACGTATTACTCGAAGAAACAGAAAGCAGTGAAATGAAATAGAAAGCGGTAAAATATGATAGAAAAGGGGATTATGATTTGAAGAAGTTATAATCCCCTTTTCTAATGATATAACAGTTATGTGTGATAAAGGATGGGAAAACATCTTCTCAATATAAGGCGGAAAAGGTATAATGAGGAAAGGCGGATTTACCTGCTGCTTGACAAAGAAGGAAAACGGGAGGTGACGTTACCATGAAACGAGAATTAGGAATCGCCAGATGCGGACTTGCCTGTTGCTTATGTACCGAAAATGCGTCTTGCAGAGGATGTGATTCAGTAGAGTGTCCGGATAAAGACTGGTGTGAAAACAGAAAATGCTCGATTTCTAAAAAGATCGGGCATTGTTATGAGTGCAAAGAAAAATGCAGAAAAGGCTTATTAGGCAAAATCAAACCATATGCTTTTACTGAGTTTGCCAGAAGGTATGGTGAAGATTACCTTTTAGACTGCCTTGAAAGAAACGAGAATAGAGGAATAGTTTATCATCGAGAGGGCATAAATGGCGACTATGATGATTTTGATGATGTGGAAACTTTAATCGAATATATAAGAACTGGAGCACGTTGAGAAGTTGGATGTGATAGGAAAAATTGTAAAAGTAACAGTCGACAGACCTATGGGAAGTTATCACCCAAACCACAGAGATATATATTATCCGGTTAATTATGGGTATATAAAAGGTATAATGTCGCCGGACGGAGAGGTGCAGGTTGCTTTTCAGGAACAGTATTTTAGTTATGAAATCATAACTTAAGATCCTGAGCAAAAGGAAATCTGACATGAAGAAATGGTATGATGAGGAATATGAATTTGAAATCGAAGTTACTGGTTTTCTCAGAGGAGATCATACGGAACATTACTGCAGAAATGGCGAAGAAGTCGGAGATAAATATACGTGTACTTACGGATGTCCTGTCAACAAGGAGGGATATGGTATCTGTTCAAAAACAATGATGATGCTCTATCCTTTGATGGAAGCAGTCAGAAGCGGCGGGAATCTGGAAAATCTCGGTGGGGACGGGAAATACAGTAAAACGATCGTATGTCCTGACGGATGCGTGATGTTTCGGTTGACGGCCAGACCGCTTGGAAATGAGAATTTTCACACGGGAGGCTTCTGGAAGGAACCATGAAAACAGTCCGAACTGCTGTAAACTGAGATTGCAAGCTGAACTTGCGCATATGCAACTCTACTGTGGTGGAATGCTTCTGATGATGCCGTTATACTCTGAACATACTACAACATATTACAGGAACAGACGAATACTGAAAAAAGGAATACCATAACAGATGATGAACGGTGCCGCAGATATTCGTTCACAGAAAGGAGAAGGTATCTATGGGATTTGGAGAAAATGATCGCACTGTCAAAAATATTGAATGTTACTTTTGATAATCTAGTATCAGAGCATAAGATATCTGATGAAACCGGAGAGGAGACCATTCAGGGAGAACAGAGAGATACTGGATAAACAGGCATGAAAAGATCTCGGAGAAAAGGAGGGTTTTGTATGAGGGTCGGAGCAGTGATTGCCGCCGCGGGAACGCCGGGCGGCTTCCGTGCATACGACAAACTGGAAAATACAGATGCGGGCGCTATGCTGAGACGAATGATCTATACATTCCGCCGTGCGGGAGTGGAAGATGTTGCCGTGGTGACGGGATACAGGGCAAAAGAGACGGAGAAGAGCCTTGCTAAGCTTGGCGCGGTATTCTTAAGGTGCGGAGATTATGAGAATGTGCAAATGCTGGATCTTGCAGTCAAAGGGTTTCGGTATCTGAAAAACTGTGAACGGATTTTTTTCTGCCCGGCAGATGTTCCCCTTTTTACGGAGAATACGCTGGCAATGATGCTTGCTCAGGATGCTCCGGTGGTGATCCCGGTCTGCGGAGGCAGGAAAGGTCATCCGGTCCTGATCGACGCAGGACTTACAGAGAATATCGCGGAGTATAAAGGCGAGCGGGGATTGAAAGGCGCTCTTGATGCGTCCGGGGCTGAGATCTTTCTTCTTCCGGTTGAAGATGACGGAGTAATTCTGCGCGCCCGAAGCGAGGATCATTTTGAAGAACTGGCTGCGACAGAGCTGCAGGCGGATATTCATCCGAAGGTAAAGCTGCAGCTTATGCGCAATGAACCATTCTTCGGACCGGGCATGATGGTGCTCCTGAAACAGATCGATGTTCTGGGAAATGTTCGTGACGCCTGTGAGAAAGCCGGTATGTCCTACAGTAAGGGATGGTCGCTGATCCGGACGGCAGAAAAAGAACAGGGGTGCCCGGTGGTGGAAAGGAGCCCCGGTGGGAAGAGCGGAGGAATGGCCCGGGTGAGTTCCGCCGGACACAGGCTTATGGAACGGTATGAGCGGCTGGAACGGGAGATTACAGAATTTGCGGAAAAGAAATACAGAGAGATATTTGATATGGATAAATGATTATTGAACAAGAGTATTCTGCCTGTCCGTACGGCGTCAGTGGCTGTATCTTTGTGAAAAAAGATGTCGGCTGCGCACCTGTCGGACAGGTTTTTATCTGATAGCGATTGTTTTTTAAAAAATAATCGGTTATACTGAATGAAAGAGCTGTGTGCAGACAGTCCAGAATCAATCAGGAGGATAATAAGTATGAAGAAAAAGATTTTAGCAGCAATGCTTGCGGGAGCAATGGTATTATCAATGGCAGGTTGCTCCGGAAGTTCGGGCAGCAGTGACAATGCAGGAAACTCTGAGGATGCATCTTCCGAGGACAGCAGCACGGACGGGGAGGCAGAAGAGACGGAAATCCAGGTATTTATCGCAGCGAGCCTTAACACAGTAATGACGGAGCTTGCGGAAATGTACAATGAGAAACATCCGGAGGTCAAGATTACATACAATGCGGACAGTTCAGGCACACTGCTGACACAGATCCAGGAAGGATATGAGTGTGACATTTTCTTTTCGGCAGCACAGAAGCAGATGGATGACCTTGAGGCGGACGGCCTGATGGTAGAAGGGACAAGAGCAGATGTAGTCAACAATCAGGTTGTTGTGGTATCATTGAAAGACAGCGGAACAAAAGTGACCGGCCTGGAGAATCTGAACGAAGCGGAGAGCATTGCTCTGGCTGGAGGAAGTGTACCGGTGGGAAGATACACGAGACAGGCGCTTATTAATCTCGGCACGCTGCCTGAGACAGATGATCCGGCTTCTATTACAACAGAAGAAATTTCCGAGGCACTTGGAGGCGTGGAGATCAGCGAGCAGGACAATGTGAGCAAGGTGCTGTCAGCAGTTGTTGAGGGATCCTGTGAAGTGGGAACGACTTATTATTCTGACACATACGGATATGAGGATGACCTTGATATCCTGCAGACTGTAAGCTATGACCTGACAGGCAACGTGATCTATCCGATCGCACGCGTGGTAAATGAGGAAGCAGACGACGTACAGACAGCAGCAGCGGAGGATTTCCTTCAGTTTATCCTTTCAGACGAAGCGAAAGCTGTATTTGAGTCCTACTATTTTGATACTAACGTATAAGTTTGATGCGAACGTATAAAATGGAAAGATATAGCCCGGACCGGCTTTAAAGAAATTAAAAATCCGCATAAAAGCGGCGTACAAAGGGAGAAGTTATGGAAGAAATTATGCAGATATTAAAAGACCTGGACTGGAGTCCGCTTTTTATATCCCTGAAAACCGGAGTGGTGGCGACATTTATCTCATTTTTTCTCGGGATATTTGCAGCAAGAAAAGTGGTAAAGGCTACACCGGGAAAGAAAGCGGTCATTGATGGCATTCTCACCCTGCCGATGGTGCTGCCGCCAACGGTGGCAGGTTTCTTCCTGCTCCTTCTGTTCAGCAGGAGACGCCCGCTGGGAGAATTCCTGTTTGAACAGTTCGATTTTAAAGTTGTGCAGACATGGCTCGGCTGCGTGATCGCGGCAACGGTCATCGCATTTCCGCTTATGTACAGAAATGCCCGTGCGGCCATGGAGCAGATCGATATGAATCTCGTCTATGCAGGGCGTACGCTTGGAATGTCAGACACAAAGATATTCTGGACGGTTATCGTTCCGACAGCAGGCCCGGGTATCGCCTCGGGGACTATCCTTACCTTCGCAAGGGCGCTGGGCGAGTACGGCGCTACTTCCATGCTGGCCGGAAATATACCGGGCAAGACCGGAACCATTTCCCAGAAGATTGCCATGGTCATTCAGGATGGCGACTATCTTACCGCCGGAATCTGGGTGGCGATCGTCATGATCATTGCATTTCTTGTGATCTTCCTGATGAATATCATATCGGGAAGCAAGATGAAACACATCGGGAGGTGGTAAGCCATGGCAGTCACAGTAGAGATCAGAAGAAAACTGGATAATTTCCTTCTTGATATCAATTTCCACAGTAATGCCCGCCGGATCGGCATTCTCGGCGCTTCCGGATGCGGGAAGAGCATGACACTGAAAAGCATCGCGGGAATCGAACTGCCCGATGAAGGACATATCGAGGTGGAAGGCAGGACATTTTTCGACAAGGAAAAGAAGATCAACCTGAAGCCTCAGATCAGAAATGTGGGATATCTCTTTCAGAATTACGCACTGTTTCCTACCATGACAGTGGAGAAGAACATTGCCGCAGGGTTAAAGGGCAGCAGGCAGCAGAGAGATGCCCGTGTCCGTGAGATGGTGGGGAAGTTCCGTCTGCAGGGACTGGAGAAGCGTCTGCCTGGACAGCTCTCAGGCGGACAGCAGCAGAGAGTGGCGCTTGCCCGCATTATGGCTTACGAACCGGAGATGATCCTTCTGGACGAGCCCTTTTCCGCTTTAGATATGTATTTAAAGGACCAGCTCCAGAGGGAGCTTGCAGAAATGCTTGCAGATTATGAGGGAACGGTGATTATGGTGTCACACAATAGAGATGAGGTTTACCGTTTCAGCGAAGAACTGCTCATTATCGATCAGGGAAAGATTGCGGCATCGGGTGAGACAAAAGCGATCTTCCGCAATCCTGTGAGCAGAGAAGCGGCGCGTCTGACCGGATGTAAGAATTTCTCGAAAGCACATAGGATCGATGGTCACACAGTGGTGGCGGAGGAGTGGGGAGTCACGCTCACTACAGAGAGGGAGATACCGGAGTATACAGAGTATGTGGGATACCGTGCACATGACTTTATCCCGATATGGGAGCAAGATTCCGTGTGTCATGGGGACGAAGAAGAAAAGCACGGCTGGCTGCCATTTGACCTGGAAAGCAGCGCGGAACTTCCATTTGAACGGAATTATTACATAAAATCAAAAAAAACTGTCTGCTGGTTTGTACAGAGAGAACGGCTGCGCGAACTGGAGGTAAAAGGAATGCCGGCTTATCTGGCGTTCGATGAGGAAAGGCTGCTGTTTCTCAGATGAAAAGGCGGTTTGTTCAGGAATGAAAATTGTTGGTTAAAAATTGAAAAACAGTATTTACAAGAAGCCTCTTCTGTTATATAATCTGCCCTTGGATTTTACGAAACAGTTCAGTTATCTGATGTCAGGAGATAAGTGCTGAACTGTTATTATTGTGTAACAGAAGGGGTGTTTTATGAAAGCAGTTCAGCATGATATGACATCGGGAAGTCCGATGAAGATTATACTTGATTTCACTCTGCCGATTTTTATCGGAAATGTATTTCAGCAGTTTTATAATATGGCAGACGCGGTGATCGTCGGAAAGTTTGTAGGTACGAAAGCACTTGCAGCAGTGGGGAGCACAGGGACGATCATGTTCCTGATCTACGGTTTTGTGGTCGGGATGACTGCGGGATTTACCGTACTGACCGCCCAAAAATTCGGGGCCGGTGATATGCCGGCCATGCGGCGGACTGTTGCCGGTGCGTCTATCCTCTCGCTGATCATCGGCCTGATTCTGACGGTAGTCTTTATGATACTGATGAAACCATGGCTCACTCTTATGAACACGCCGTCGGATATATTTGCGGACGCTTATGCATACATTATGATCATCAGCGGAGGCATCCTTGCGCAGATGCTCTACAACCTGCTGGCGAGCATACTGAGGGCGCTGGGCAACAGCAAAGTACCGCTGTATTTCCTGATTCTCTCAGCTCTGCTCAATATTGTACTCGATCTGGTGTTCATTATTGTATTTCATATGGGAGCGGCGGGCGCTGCCATTGCAACTGTGATTTCCCAGGGCGTATCCGGACTTCTGTGCCTTGTATATATTGTAAAGAAAGTTCCCATGTTCAGGATGGGCAGAGAAGACTGGCATCCTTCAGGAACACTGATAATGACACAGATCAGAATCGGTATTCCCATGGCTCTGCAGTATTCCATCACTGCCATCGGTACTATGATGGTGCAGTCCTCCCTTAATATACTTGGCTCTACGCTCGTTGCCGCATTTACCGCTGCGAGCAAGATTGAGCAGGTGGTTACGCAGGCGTATGTTGCAATGGGAACTACAATGGCTACATACGGAGCCCAGAATATGGGAGCCGGAAATGTGCCGAGAATCCGGCAGGGATTCAAGGCATCGACGATTATCGGCATAATTTATGCATTTATCGCGGCCGCTCTTGTTATGACCGTTGGAAAATATATGAGCTATCTGTTTGTATCGGAAGATGTGGAACTGATTATGGATTCTGTGGATATTTATCTGAAATGCGTGGGAACTTTCTTCATTCCTCTTGCTATTGTAAATATTTATCGGAATGGAATACAGGGACTCGGATACGGGCTTCTGCCGATGATGACCGGTGTGGCTGAACTGGTTGGAAGGGGAGTAGTGGCTGTGATTGCGGCCGGGCAGAAGAGTTATCTCGGAGTCTGCCTCGCAAGTCCGGCGGCCTGGGTGCTTGCATCTGTCCTTCTGATTGGTATGTATTACTACATTGTAAAAATTGATCTCAAAAAAATATTCCCGGAAAGAAAAGCCGGGAATGATATATAAAAGCTTTTTTCAAAGCTGAATTTCCTTTTTAGGCGAAGTCCAATGGCCGTACGAACGGCTGTCGATACAGCCATTGTCTTCTTTGTTTGTATGATATAAGGATATCAGGTAATTGTGAATCCATTGTGTCAATATATGGAAGAAATCTTAAAATTTATTAAAAGAAACTAAACAGATTCAATCGGAATTAGCGATGGTGTGCATCATATCCTGAAGTGACCTGCCCCATCGCTCTTTTTCTGCCTCATACCGCTCATTCAGCCAGACAATTGCCTGATCCATCCCCTCGTCAGATAATGGGAAAGTGGCGCTTTCCTTGTCTTCATCAGGAGTCTGCTCGAAGCACCACGGCTCGGGATACACCCAGACGGTAAATGTAGTGCTGCTCTTGCCGTCATCGCCATTCATATAATATCTCATACCATTATGACTTCCGGAGAAAGGTTCCTTTTTCAGTCCGCCGTAAGGCACCAGTCTTTTATCGATCATATTGTAAAATCCTTTCTGCTATTCAAATGTGATAAATAATGTATCAGCTCATCTTCTGCGGCTTTTCCTGCCGGCAGAAAAATATAAAATAAAATATCAGGGTGGAACCGGAAAGTCCACCCTGATTATTATATCACTGCGCGGCGATCGCTGCAAACTGTGTTGTCACGAGATCGTCATAAGGCACCCTTTCTTCCAGTTCTCCTGCGCTCTCAAGGATATCCTGAAGCAGTTCGAAGCTGCTCTGTTCAAAGATCAGGTTGCTCTTCCATGTATCCTGCTCATAGTAGCGCGTTACGATCGTAGTGATTGTTTCAAGATCCGTCTCTGGGAACTGTGGTTCTATGACTGACGCAATGTCTTCCGGAGTGTGTTCCTGGACATAATCCATACCTTTCTGGAGTGCATTTGTAAAGCCCTGGATAATCTCGGGGTTGTTGTCAATATAGCTTTTTTTTGCGCTGAACGCCGTGTAGGGTACATATCCGCTGTCTTCGCCGAGGGAGGCAACGACATAGCCCTTGCCTTCGGATTCGAGAGTAGTGGCGCCCGGTTCGAACTCAACGGTAAAGTCTCCCTGTCCCTCTGAAAATGCGGCCGCAGTGGATCCAAAGTCGATATTCTGGTTGATCTCCAGATCTGTTTCCGGATCAATGCCGTTTTCTTTGAGAATATATTCGAAGACCATTTCCGGCATACCGCCTTTGCGTCCGCCAAGTACGAGATGCCCCTTCAGGTCATCCCATGTGAAATCGGGCATTTCTTCCCGTGCAACAAGGAAGTTCCCCGCGCGCTGGGTAAGCTGGGCGAAGTTGACAACGTAATCCGTGGCACCCTCCGCATAGGTGTAGATGGATGCCTCCGAACCCATGAATCCGATATCCGCTTCGCCGGAGATGACGGCAGTCATTGTCTTATCCGCCCCAAACCCGCATACGAGCTCAAGATCGATTCCCTCTTCCTCAAAATATCCCTTTTCGATTGCTACATACATAGGTGCATAGAAGATAGAATGAGCTACTTCATTTAATGTGATTTTGACTGTTTCGGAATCTTTTGTCTTCTCATCTGCGCTGTCTGTGGCTGACTCTTCTTCGGATGTGCTGTCCTTGGAAACTTTTCCTTCATTTGTGTCCGGAGTGCATCCGGCAAGAAGGGAAAGGGAGAGAACAGCGGCAGACAGGTATGCCAATATACGCTTTTTCATAATTCCTCCATAATGAATATACTGATAGATTCTTTACAATATATGTGAGATACAGAGGAAATGTGCAGTGAGAAGGGATTACAAAAAAATAACAGTTCAGTCTGCGGCATTCCGGCTGATTGAACTGTTACTAAAAAAGGATGCCGCGTTGTGCGGCATCCCGGTAAATCTGACAGAAGATCAGTCATCGTAATCCTCATCTGCATAGTCATCTTCAAATGCATCATATTCTTCATCTTCTTCATCGTCATACCCGCCGCCACGTGAAGTGATGGCAAGAATGAGAGAAATAACAGCAAGCACGCCACCTGCAATTGCCGAAATGAGCAGCTGCAGGTCATTGCCTCTCTGCAGGAATGCAAATATGCCGCCGCCCAGATAGAATATCATCGGAAGCAGGAAAGCGAAGATTGTATTCTTTCTCTGCATAATGAAGTAAAGCAAAGCTGATACAAGCATACAAAGAGCGACAATAATGTAAGTCATTCCGGAAGATACACTTCCGCCTTCCGTTGTATCGGCAAGCCCGGTTACAAAGCCTCTGTAGATCAGGTAGCCGAAAGCGGCAAGAGAGAGAATGCCGAGAACAATACGCATCGGACGGAATCTCGGATCATCATCATAATACTCATCATCATCGTATTCGTCTGTTTCCGGTTCATAATTCTTTTTGGAAACATTTTTAGCATCATCGTCAGCCCGTCTGCCGGATGAAGATTTGGCAGAGGAAGCGCTGCGGATTTCACCGGTTTCATCGTCGTCCAGCTGTTTCTTTTTCCTGCGAACAGCCTTCTTTTCGATGGTGCCTGTTTCCAGCATATCTTCGTAGCTCTTGCGGGCTGCCTTTTCACGTTTGTTCCGGACTTTTTCCGGTGGAATGTTGCTGTAACGCTTGTCTTCAGCAGATTCGCTCTCTTCAGGATGTCTCTTCCTGACAGGTTTCTTTGCCGGAGCTTCCGAACTTTCTGCTTCCGGTCTCGGACGGCGCTTCGGTGCCGGTCTCTTCCCGGTTTCATCTGAGCCTGACTCAGCTTTTTTCGCTGAGGTTTCATGAGCTGCAGCGGCGCTGTCGGCCTGAGACTTCCTCCTTGGAGCAGGTTTCTTAACCGGAGCTTCCTCTTTTGAAGCAGGTTTCTTAACCGGAGCTTCTTCTTTTGGATCAGCTTCTTTTGCTGCAATTTCACGGACAGGTGCTTTTTCTTTTACAGGTGACTCTTTTTGTCCGGCAGCCTCCTGGGCCGCTTTCTTTGCAGCTGAGCGTTTCGCACGCTGCTTGTCAAGATTCCACTGTTTCTTACAGTCCCGGCAGATCGCATATTCATTAAAGATCGGATCACCGTTTTCATTGGTGCCAATCTGTTTGTTACGCAATTCGAGCTCTTTTCCACATATTGGACACTTCATAAATCTATACTCCTCTCTTTTGTTGAACAGAATTTACAACAAATTTATTATAACATTAAGAGAGGGCAAGAACAATGAAAAATTACAATATCTGACCGGTTTTGTCGAATTATTTCCGTCCATTTTCATGAGAAGGCCGCGGAACCGGAGCCTCTGGACTGACGGACGGAAGAAACTTCCAGATATCGTTGTAGGATTCCAGTTCCGCCTCATTCTGTGGAAGAGAGGGTATAAGACCTGTAAACTCCGTAGCGGAGGCGGCACTGGAGAGATAGTCGTAGTCATCAATTATTTTTTCAGAATTTTTCTTGCTCTTCATCATTATTTTTCACCTCGGTTATTTTATAATAGTTCAGCCTGCGCTATTTGCCGGTTCATGATTCAGACATAAATTTGGCTTCTGATATCAGATGGATTAACTGCCATGTTATATTTTCTCCGCACAGATAAATTGTATTCTGGAAGAAATATGCTATAATGTTCAGGGATTATTTTGAATAAAAATATGAGGTGAGAATATGAAATTTATAGCAGATACACATTCCCACACACTGGCAAGCGGCCATGCATACAGTACGATCAAGGAGATGGCGGCCGCGGCGAAGGCACGGGGACTGAAGGCTTTGGCGCTCACTGAGCACGCACCGGAGATGCCGGGAACCTGCGGCCTTTTCTATTTTCAGAATCTTGATGTGGTGCCCAGAGACTGCGGTGGCATCCGCCTCCTGATGGGAGCCGAGGTCAACATTATGGATCCGGACGGAGGGATTGACCTCCCGGAGGAAACCTGCAGAGATCTGGACATTGTTGTGGCAAGTATGCATACTCCGTGTTATGGGACGGATCATACGCCGGAGGAAAATATCAGGGCCTATGTAGAAGTGATGAAAAAGCCCTATGTTAATATCATCGGCCATCCGGATGACGGGAGATTTCCCTTTGACTATGAAATCCTTGTAAAGACGGCGAAAGAGACGGGCACTCTTCTGGAAGTCAACAACTCTTCCATGCGTCCGTCGAGCAGCAGGGTCGGCACGCGGGAAAATATTCTGACGATGCTGGATCTGTGTAAACAATACGAAGTGCCGGTGACAACAGGAAGCGATGCTCATGTGGATGCTGATGCGGGCAACTTTGCCAATGTGAGTGAGATCCTTACTTACTGTAATTTCCCGGAGGAACTTGTCGTAACGACTGATCTGGAGAAACTGAAGCCATATCTCAATTGCTATAAAACCCTGTAAGATATTTTCGCAAAATAAAGTGGTGGACTTTAGAAGTTTACTGTGCTAAAATATAATAGCAGTCTGAAACACATACCAGATAAGGAATTGTGTTTCAGACAGATTTTATGCTACCGGTGAAAAGGAGATAGGGGTAATATGAGTAAGAAAATAAGGACAGAGGCCGTTGACAGTCTTTTTGAAGCCGTACTCAGCCTGAAGAATAAAGAAGAATGCTATATATTTTTTGAAGATATCTGTACGATTAATGAACTGCTTTCTTTATCACAGCGGTTTGAGGTCGCAAAAATGCTCCGTGAACAGAAGACATATCTGGAAATCGCGGAGAAGACCGGGGCTTCCACAGCTACGATCAGCAGGGTGAACCGTTCTCTTAATTACGGAAATGACGGATATGATATGGTCTTTGAGAGGATCAACAAGGAAGATTCGGACAAAGAGGAGCACAAAGACTGAAGCAGAGATAAAAACAGCCGGAGATCGCGAAATGATGCAGTGCACACGTGATCCCGGCTGTAAGTTTATTCTTTTTTATCTTTTGATGCAAGCTCATCAATGATCTTTTCGATCATCATTTTTTTCAGATACACGTCGAAACTGAGACTGCATAAGAATGTGAAAAGCTGCAGCTCGTTTTTTTCCTCGCCATCCGGTACATTTTCAAATGAAGACTGAGCTTTTCCGTAGGCCTCCCTGACGGAAGCTTTCATCGGTTCAATGCGGGATTTCTCCATTTCACAGACTTCTCTGTAGATGTCGGAGAGCTGCAGTGCGCTGTCCGTGGAAAAATATTTCTCCCGAAGAGGTTCCAGCACGGTTTCTATATCCTTGATCGAAAGGATATTTTTAAAATAGTAGATCAGAATCAGGAGAAGCATATGCTCCCTTGAGTATTTTTTCTTTACCGAGGGAGGCAGAAGGTTATTTTTCGTATAATTATTGATCATCGTTTTTGTCAGGATCTTATCTTCACTGTAGCGCTTTGTAGATGAAAAATGTTCATCCATAAATGTAGTGACCTGATCCATATATAAGTCTATATTCGGGATTTCCTCCGGGCGGATATAGTCGACATGATCAAGACTGTTGAGTATGCTGTTAAGTATATCATTCGTATCGATTTTCATAGTATCACCTCAATATGTTCATTATATAGTACTCAAAACCAGATGACAAGCGGAAAATAGTTTAATGTACGGAATTCGGCATACATTGACAGAGAACTTTCGTCTATATTATAATTACGGTCACAGTCGATTCCTGCAGGATGCAGGATATCAGATTCTTAAATATTTCCGAATATATGGATAATTCAGAATAAGGAGCAGTATATGAGTATATATGATACATTAAATGAACCTCAGCGGGACGCGGTTCTTCACACGGACGGTCCGCTTCTGATCCTGGCGGGTGCCGGTTCGGGAAAAACAAGAGTGCTGACTCACCGCATCGCTTATCTGATTGAGGAATTGGGCGTCAATCCGTGGAATATCCTTGCCATTACTTTTACGAACAAAGCGGCAGGCGAGATGCGGCAGAGAGTGGATAATCTGGTGGGATTCGGCTCGGAGAGTATCTGGGTGAGCACGTTCCATTCTATGTGTGTGCGGATTCTGCGCAGATTTATCGACAGGCTCGGATATGACAGCCGCTTTACGATCTATGATACAGACGATCAGAAAACATTGATGAAAGCAGTGTGCAAAAAAGTCGATATCGACACGAAGCAGTTTAAAGAGAGAATGCTGCTCTCTGTGATTTCATCGGCGAAGAATGAAATGATCCTGCCGGAAGAATTCGAGCTGAACGCAGGAGGAGATTTCGCACAGCTTAAGATCGCAAAGGTATACCGTGAGTATGAAGCGCAGCTCAAGGCGAACAATGCGCTTGACTTCGATGACCTGCTTGTCAAGACAGTACAGCTTCTACAGACACAGCCGGATGTACGGGAAAACTACCAGGAGCGGTTCCGTTATATCATGGTGGATGAGTATCAGGATACGAATACCGTTCAGTTCAAGCTGGTCAGCCTCCTGGCAGGAAAATACAGAAATCTCTGTGTGGTCGGAGACGACGACCAGTCGATCTATAAGTTCCGCGGGGCCAATATCCGGAATATTCTCGACTTTGAGAAAGAATATCCGGACGCGAAAGTGATCAAGCTGGAACAGAACTACAGATCCACGGGGAATATCCTGAACGCGGCGAACGGCGTGATCAGCAACAATAAAGGAAGAAAAGACAAGACACTCTGGACGGCCAACGGCGAGGGAGAGAAGATCAGCTTAAGACAGTTTGATACTGCCTATGACGAGGCTGAATTTATCGCCGAGGATATCAAAAAAGAGGTGCGGGACGGAGCGTCATATAACGATAACGCGGTCCTTTACCGGACAAACGCACAGTCCCGCCTTCTGGAAGAAAAATTTATTGCCATGAATATTCCTTATAAGATCGTGGGCGGCATTAATTTCTATGCCCGCAGGGAGATCAAGGACATTCTGGCGTACTTAAAGACTGTGGATAACGGTCAGGATGATCTGTCCGTGCGCAGGATCATCAATGTGCCGAAGAGAGGAATCGGCCTTACGACGATCAACCGTATTCAGGAGGCGGCTGACGAGCGCGGGATCAGCTTCTATGAGGCGCTGCTGGCGCCGGAGATGATCCCCGGTGTGGGCCGCAGCGCATCGAAACTGGACTCCTTTGCGGCATTGATCGAGTATTTTAAAGGACAGGCAGAAAAAGAGAGCCTGACCGATCTGTTAAATGAGATTTTGGATATGACGGGCTATACACAGAATCTTGAGGCTGACGATGAGATAGATGCAGAGAGCCGGCTGCAGAATATCGAGGAACTTCTGAATAAGGCTGCGGCTTATGAGGAAGACTGTGAAGACCGGGATGAAAAAGCGACGCTGAGCGGATTCCTTGAGGAAGTAGCTCTTGTGGCGGATATCGACAGCCTGGAAGAAGATCAGGATTACGTCGTACTCATGACACTGCACAGTGCAAAAGGACTGGAGTTCCCCCATGTCTATCTTGCGGGAATGGAGGACGGACTGTTCCCCAGCTATATGACAATCACGGGGGATGATCCGGAAGAGCTGGAAGAGGAGCGAAGACTCTGTTACGTGGGTATTACCCGGGCGGAGCAGAAGCTGACCCTAACCTGCGCCCGGAAAAGAATGGTAAGGGGGGAGACGCAGTACAACAGGATTTCCCGGTTTGTCAGTGAGATCCCTCAGGAGCTGCTTGATACAGGCAGCAGGAAACGTACATATCTTTCAGAAGATGCGGGAACAGGGAAAAATACAGATGGAAACGGTCTGTATTCCGGCGGCAGATCTGCAACTGCAGGCAGCTCCCGAAGCAGGGCTTACGCTTCGAAGAAACCTTATACAGCTCTGACAAAAGGAAGTCAGCTGACGGCTCAGAAGAGTGACAGCCTGGCATATGGTGCGGGCGACCGTGTCCGCCATGTGAAATTCGGCGAGGGAACTGTTCTCGATATTAAAGAGGGTGGAAGAGATTTTGAGGTGACTGTTGAGTTTGATACTGCGGGCGTCAGAAAAATGTTTGCAATGTTTGCAAAATTAGTGAAAATTTAGTAGTAATCTCAAAATGTTAGTGTTATAATATTAGAAAGTAAGCACTGTCTCAGGGACAGGGAAAGGACGTGTATTATGAGCAAAGTAGAAGAGCTTATTGCTGAATCAAAATTAAGTGAGATTCTTCATAAGAATGAGGCTGAAAAACAGAAAAATACAGTGATCTGGGTACTGGCCATTATCGGGGCAGTTGCAGCTTATCTGGAAGATTTTGAGGATGATTTCGATGATGATTTTGATGATTATTTCAGCGAAGACGATCAGGTATAAGACCAGACAGTAAAATAGAACAGGAAACAGAACGGAAAGGCGGGATGCAGAACATTGCACCCTGCCTCTTTTTGCGATTGCGCGATAAGCCCGGCAAGCGGCCGCCATGCCTGCCGGCAGCATATGAATATATTTTGATGATATGGAGAAGTGGATGAAAAAAGGACAGACATTCGAAGGAATTATTGAGAGAGTGGATTTCCCGAATAAAGGGATCGTATATGTACCTGAAGAAGAGAAATACGTAACAGTAAAGAACGGGATGCCCGGGCAGAAAGTACGCTTTGTGATCAACAAGTTTAAACGCGGAAACGCAGAGGGGCGTCTGCTGGAGGTACTGGAAAAGTCTCCTCTTGAAACAAGAGAACCGGTGTGCAGCATCTTCCCGGCCTGCGGCGGATGTATGTACCAGACTATGCCGTATGAAGAGCAGATGAAGATGAAGGAAGGACAGATCCATCGTATCATGGATGAAGCAGTAAACGGTCCTTATGTCTTCGAGGGCATAAAGGCAAGCCCGAAAGAATTCGGCTACCGGAACAAGATGGAGTTCTCCTTTGGAGATGCATACAAAGACGGCCCGCTTTCACTGGGGTTGCACAAGAAGGGGAGCACATATGATATACTGACTGCTGCAGACTGCCGCCTTGTGCATGAGGATATGAATAAAATTCTTGTGTGTGTGCTGGAATATTTCCGTGAGAGAAATGTAAATTTTTACAGGAAGATGCAGCATATCGGATATCTGCGGCATTTACTCTTAAGGCGCGGCGATACAACAGGCGAAATCCTGGTAAATCTGGTGACCACCACGCAGGAGGAACACGATCTGAAGCCGCTGGTCGAGTCGCTCCTGAAACTGGATCTGGACGGTAAGATCGTGGGTATCCTGCATATCCTTAATGACTCTCTCTCTGACGTAGTGAAAAGCGATGAGACGTGTATTCTCTGGGGACAGGATTATTTTTATGAAAAACTGCTCGGCCTGGAATTCAAGATTACTCCGTTTTCCTTCTTCCAGCCCAATACCCGGGGCGCAGAAGTGCTTTATGAGACAGTGCGTGACTATATCGGGGATATCCGTGACATGACTGTGTTTGATCTCTTCAGCGGGACGGGGACTATCAGCCAGGTGCTGGCTCCCGTTGCGAAGCAGGTGGTAGGTGTGGAGATTGTCGAAGAAGCGGTGGAGGCTGCAAAAGAAAATGCCGCAAGGAACGGTATTTCCAACTGTAAATTCATAGCAGGCGATGTATTTCAGGTTTTGGATGAGCTGGAAGAAAAGCCTGATGTCATTGTTCTTGATCCGCCGAGAGACGGAATCCATCCGAAAGCACTGCCGAAGATCTTAAGCTATGGTGTAGAACGGATCGTGTATATCTCCTGTAAGATGACAAGCCTTGCGAGAGATCTGGAGATGATGCAGATCGCGGGGTACAGGGTAGAGAAGATGACGGCGGTGGATCAGTTCTGTGAGACGGTGCACGTTGAGACGGTTGCTCTGCTCACGCGGATTACTGTATAAATAGAATGAAAAATGAGGGATGAATACTACAAGATTTCTATAATGGAAAATTCTGATCTAATCATGACCGGAGAACAATTCTTGTGAATTCAGTCCGGATATAAAAGAGGATTATGTTCTGTGGAGAGAAACCACGGTGCATAACCCTTTTTTTTAAGTCTTTTCTTTTCTGATAGATTTTAATCTACGTTATCTTTCTTACAGAAATACACTTATCGTAAAGCTCATGGTGAAAATGCCCAAAAATGATGCGCCAAAATTGTGTTTTTTGTCAATAGACATATGGGAACCGGGGTTATATATTTAACTTACAACTTAGATATAAGCGTAAGTTACAAACAAAACAAAGAGAATCAGGAGGTAGCAACATGAAATTAACATTGGAAGGAATTAAGGATCGTGAGCCGTGGGAAAAGGCAGGCATTGTACTCCCGGGATATGATGTGGAGGAGGTTTCTGAGAAAGCCAAGAGAGAACCGCAGTGGGTGCATTTCGGCATCGGAAATATTTTTCGTATCTTTATCGGCGGCATTGCAGACGGTCTCCTTGAAGACGGAGCGATGGACCGGGGTATTACCTGTGTAGAGACATTTGACTATGACGTGGTTGACAAGATTTACAAGCCCTATGACAATCTGGGACTGAGTGTGATCCTGCATGGAGATGGAACAAGGGAATACAAGGTATTGGGATCTCTGGCTGAGGCGGTAAAGGCGCAGTCTTCTGATCCGGCACAATGGAATCGTCTGAAAGAGATTTTTACCAGCTCTTCTTTACAATTAGTATCTTTTACGATCACAGAAAAGGGATACGCATTGCAGAAAGCAGACGGAACATGGTTTCCTTTTGTGGAGGCTGATATCGAGAATGGTCCGGATAAAGCGGCCGGAGCGATGGCAGTGCTGACAGCGATGCTCTATGAACGGTATAAAGCAGGACGTTATCCACTGGCTCTGGTAACTATGGATAACTGTTCCCAGAATGGCGCAAAGCTTCGTGAGTCTGTGCTGACTATGACAGAAGAGTGGAAGAAAAAGGGGTATGTAGATGCAGGTTTCGCAGACTATGTAAGCGATGAAAAAACGGTCGCTTTCCCGTGGACGATGATCGACAAGATCACACCGCGTCCCAGCGAGCAGATTGCGGATGATCTTGAAATGCTGGGTGTGGAGGATATGCAGCCGGTCATCACAGGGAAGAAGACATATATTGCTCCTTTTGTCAATGCTGAGAAACCGCAGTATCTCGTGATCGAAGACAGCTTCCCGAATGGCCGCCCGGCTCTGGAAAAAGGCTTTGGCGTGTATATGGCCGACAGGAAAACCGTAAATCGGTCTGAGCGTATGAAGGTAACAGTATGTTTGAATCCGGTACATTCTGCGACAGGCCCTCTTGGAGTGGTGCTGGGATATGATCTGTTTGCCCATATGTTAAATACAGATCCGGATATGATGAAAATGGCCCGTATGGTAGCCTATGATGAAGGTCTTCCGGTAGTGCCGGATCCGGGAATCCTTTCCCCGCAGGAATTTGTAGATGAGCTTTTCAATGACCGGTTCCCAAATGAGTATCTGGGAGATACTAACCTCCGTCTTGCTGTCGACGTATCCCAGATGGTCGGTATCCGCTTTGGCGAGACGATCAAAGCATATGTGGAAAAATATGGCGATGCCTCACGTCTTACTGCTATTCCGCTCGGAATTGCGGGATGGCTCAGATATATGCTGGCGGTGGATGACGAAGGTAAGAAATATGAACTTGCTCCGGATCCGATGAATGAGGAACTTCAGGAACAGCTCAAAGATATCGTAGTGGGAAAACCGGAAACATTTACGGACCAGTTAAAGCCCATTCTTTCCAATGAGAGGATATTCTTTACTGATATTTATAAGACCGGTCTGGGAGAAAAGATTGAAACTATGTTCCGCGAAATGATCGCCGGACCAGGCGCGGTAAAAGCAACTGTACATAAATATGTAGGAGGAAGACAAAAATGACAAAACCGGTATTTGCGGCAGAGCCTGCAAGGCTGCTGATCGCAGCAGCGGCAGGAATCGTGTTGTTACTGCTGCTTATCATAAAATTTAAGATACATCCAGTATTATCGCTGCTGATTTCTGCACTGTTTATCGGGCTTGGGGCCGGGATGCCGGTCCCGACCCTGGTATCCACTGTTGAAAAAGGGGCCGGGGAGACTTTGCAGGGTATTGTGTTACTGATCGGTCTGGGTTCTTTGTTTGGCGGGATCCTGGAGGTTTCGGGAGGAGCACAGTGTGTTGCCCAGACTCTGGTCAATAAGTTCGGCGAAAAAAAGGCCGGGATTGCTCTGGGAGTTACGGGTCTGGTAGTTGGCACGACCGTGTTTTTTGAGGCAGGCGTTGTGATATTGATCCCTCTGGCATTCGGTCTTGCCAAGAAGACAAAAAAGTCCACCTTATATTATGTGATTCCGCTTTTGGCAGGGCTTGCCACAGGTTTTGCCTTTATCCCTCCGGCTGCAGGTTCAGTGCTTGTTGCAAATATGCTGAATGTGGATCTGGGAGTCATGATCGCGGTAGGTGTTCCGGTAGGTATTCTATCCTTGATCTTTGCGGGGATACTCTGGTCAAAGTTTATTGGAAACCGGATCAATACCGGACTGCCGTCCAATGTGCAGGAGGTACGGGAAGCAGAAGAGGGAAATCTGCCTAAATTTTCTACGGTTTTAATTATTATTCTGGTTCCGCTCGTCCTGATCCTGTGCAGTACCGTTTCGGAATACATTCCAGGCATAGAATTTATGCGTCCGGTATTAGAATTCCTGGGAACGCCGTTTGTCGCTCTGATCATTGCAGTGCTGCTGGCTATGTTTTTCCTGGGAAAGAGGCAGGGCTATAATGGGGAAGAATTAAAGAAGATATTGGATCGTTCACTGCGTCCTACCGGACAGATTCTTCTGGTCATCACCGGGGGCGGTATCATCCGCTGGGTGCTGCAGGACTGCGGTATGGGAAATATTATCGGGCCGGCATTGGAAAAGAGCGGTCTCCCGTTAGTTCTTGTAGCCTTTCTCATCGCGGCATTGATCCGCGCGTCCGTAGGAGCTGCAGTAGTGGCAATGACAATGGCGGCAGGTATCATGGCATCCATGCCGGGCGTTGCGGAATTATCTCCGGTTTATCTTGCGGCAATGGTCTGCGCGATCAACGGAGGAGCGACTGCTTTCAGCCATGTCAATGATTCCGGTTTCTGGCTGGTCAACTCTCTTTTGGAGATTGATGAAAAAACTACGCTGAAATCATGGACGATCATGGAAACGATAGTAGGTATTACTGGTTTAGTATGTGCTGTTATTATCAGTCTGTTTGCATAGGAGGACGAGAGAAATGATCGCAAAAGTAGTTTTAGGAACAATGCAGAATGCAAGGAAACTGGTAAGCATTGTAGAACACATTCCATATGACGCGGAATTATGTAACGGCCGCTATGTGGTGAATGCCAAATCTATGCTCGGCGTATTGAGTATGCCGAAATTTGAAGAAGGAGAGCTGCATATCCATACAGATAACGAAGCGGAGTGTGAAGAGCAAGGTGGGAAAAGATATGCATGGAGAATTTCTCCGCACAGTGTTAGAAAGGGAACAGGTGGATACCAAAGGGCTTCTTTCAGACGAAAACTATTTTACAACACTGGCATTTGTGGATATAAATGAAGCCGGCGAGCGCACCTTTTCTTTCGCACGAAAACCGGGAGCGGATACGCAGATCCAGAAGGAAGAACTGGATATAGACATATTAGACCGCACAAATATTTTCCATATAGGCTCGCTGTCCCTTACCAGTCAGCCGGCCAGGGATACAACATTTTATGCGGTGAAACGGGCGAAGAATAAAGGGAGTATTATTTCCTATGACCCGAATTACCGGGCTTCTTTGTGGGAAGACGAGAAAACAGCAAAGCGGCATATGAGAAGCCTGCTTCCGTATGTAGATATGATAAAAATTTCTGATGAGGAAACGGAGCTATTAACGGATTACCAGGATCCGGAGCAGGCTGCGAGAAAATTATACCGTCAGGGAATCAAGATCGTTGCGATCACGCTTGGCGGCGAAGGGGCTTACGTTTATTGTAAAGAAGGAGGACGTAAGGTATCCGGCTTTAAAAGCCGTGTTGTGGACACAAATGGCGCAGGCGATTCTTTCTGGGGAGGCTTCCTGTACAGGATCAGTAAAATGGAAAAAAGTCTTGATGATCTGGGATTAGATGAACTGGAAGAGATTGCGAGGTTTGGAAATGCGGTCGCAAGCCTCTGTGTGGAGAAAAGAGGAGCGATTCCGGCAATGCCGAACTTACAGCAGGTGGAGGAAAGGCTGGTGTGATAAACATGAATTTACATGATAATTTGACAGGGATCCAGCATATCGGGATCCCGACGAATGATATAGAGGAGACGATCACTTTTTATAAAAAGCTGGGATTTGAGATTGCCCTGCAGACGGTTAATAAAGAAGCAGATGAAAAGGTTGCATTTTTAAGACTGAATACGCTTGTGATCGAAACTTATGAAAACAAGGCGGCGAAAATGGAGAGCGGCGCGATTGATCATATTGCGATAGATGTCAAGGATGTAGAAAGCGTTTACCAATGGATAAATGAAAACGATATGAATACGACAAAAGACATTCTGCATTTCCTTCCGTTTTGGGAAAACGGGGTCAGGTTTTTTACGATCGAAGGACCCAATAAGGAAAAAATAGAATTTAGTCAGTATTTGTAACAGTGCCTATAGATGGCACCCTTTCAGGGGACGGTGAGATGATACCTGCCGTCCCCGTTTCTCTTTATTTCTTCTAAAAATGCTTTGGCCGCAGGAGAAAATGCCTGGTATTTTTTCGTTACGATATATAATCCCACAGATAACTCCGGACTGATCGGACGGAATGTAAGGTTGCGTCCGATTGTATTCACAAGGCGGTCAAGGCAGAGGGCATAGCCGATGCCGTGCTCCACTAAAAATGTGGCATTATAGATCAGATTGTAGGTGGCCACTACATTAAGGGCGTCTTCCCCGAACCAGTCCAGATCCTGATGGCCGGAAAACGTTTGGTCGGCGAGGATCATGGGCAGGGATTTC
This sequence comes from uncultured Ruminococcus sp., assembly GCA_904377845.1. Lineage (GTDB taxonomy): Bacteria > Bacillota > Clostridia > Lachnospirales > Lachnospiraceae > Mediterraneibacter. Next base: position 101,093 of record CAJFGR010000010.1, read on the forward strand.
AGCTGGTCGATATTGATGCTTTCCTGGCGGGAAAGGGGGCAGTCTTTCGGCATCAGAAGTCCGTATATATCCTTCATATGAAGATTCAGATAATCGTATTTTTCCTGACGCACCGGTCCGAGCAATAACCCCATATCAGACAAGCCTTTGTCGATACGTTCCGTAACAGCGTCTGCGTCACCGCTGTAAGTGTGGAAATACACATCAGGATACCGAATACGGAATTTGGCTATAAGCTCTGCAATCATATCCATAGCAACAGTCTCCCCGCATCCGATATAAATATCTCCGCTTAAATTATCTGTATCCGCATGAAGCGTAGTCTCTGTATTTTCCAGCAGATCCATAATCTCACGGGCCCGGTTGCGCAGAAAGATTCCGTCTTCTGTCAAAGTTATTTTCCTTTTCCCGCGGATAAAAAGCTGTCTGCCAAGCTGTTTTTCCAGATCCATCAACTGTTTGGACAGAGTAGACTGGGAAATAAACAGTGACTGGGCTGCTCTTGTAATGTTCTGCTCCCGTGCCACGGCGAGAAAATAATGCAGTAATCTTGTTTCTATCACGGCTGTACAATCCTTTCCCCCTTGTCAGGTATAGATTTTAGTGTGGTCATGGTTTGCCATATCATAGGTATGGAGGATTTGGCATATGATATACTGTAATTTTATCATCGATAGAAACGATGGTAAATAAGAATTTATAACTGTTTGCTATTTCTGCTTTTCCGGATCTATAATAAAAGCAAATACAGAAGGAGGCGGATAGTATGACAGAAGCGATAAAGTTGTCGAACGGCATATCTGTACCAATGGAAGGCTTTGGGGTCTTTCAGATACCGGAGGCAGACTGCGAGCGTGTTGTCAGGGATGCGATAGAAGCCGGATACCGTCTGATTGATACAGCCAGTTCTTACCAGAATGAAGAGGCTGTCGGACGGGCAATTCAAAATTGCGGGATTCCGAGAGAAGAGCTTTTTATTACAACAAAGGCTTATATTCAGGAAATGGGTTATGATAATACAATGCAGGCATTTGACCGTTCTCTGAAAAGGCTGGGACTGGATTATCTTGATCTGTATCTGATCCATATGCCGTTTGGAGATTATTACGGTTCATGGCGGGCGATGGAGGAGCTTTACCGGCAGGGCAGGGTTCGGGCTATAGGCGTCTGTAATTTCCTGCCGGACCGTCTGCTGGATCTGTGTTATAATGCGGATATTAAGCCGCAGATCAACCAGATCGAGAGACATCCCCATTATCAGCGCGCGGAAGAGCTGAAGATCATGGAAGAACTCGGAGTTCAGCCGGAGGCGTGGGCTCCATTTGCGGAAGGGCTGAAAGGAATGTTTAACGAGCCGGTATTGGCGGATATTGCCGCAAAATACGGGAAGACGCCGGCACAGGTGATTCTGCGATGGAATGTGCAGCAGGGTGTTATCGTGATACCGAAGTCTGTCCACCGGGAACGCATGGAAGAAAATCTGGATATCTGGGATTTTGAGCTGGATGCTGAGGATATGGGACAAATTGAAAAACTGGATAAGAACTGTCCTTCCATGTTAGATACCCGTAAGATCAGCGAGGTCAGAAGGGTCTATGATTATCTCAATAATCCTGTTCTGACAAGCTTATAAGTACAAATTCGATAAAACAGGGAAAGGAAGCGGTTAATCATGATGAATATGGAAGTCAACGGGACGGATATTAAGGTAAAACTGTATGACAACAGTTCGGCGAAAGCGTTGGAAGAACTGCTCAGGAAAGGCCCGTTTACGCTCAATATGAAAGACTATGCCCATATGGAGAAGTTCGGCAGTTTTGGAATGCAGCTGCCTGCGAACGACGAAATGATCACAACCGAGGCAGGGGATGTGATCCTCTCGGAAGGAAATCTGCTGGTGATTTATTATGCGCCCAACACGTGGAACTTTACCAGACTCGGTAAGGTGCAGGATCTGTCCGCGGATGAGCTGAAAAAGGTGCTCGGAAAAGGAAGCATCACGGCAACCCTCACACTTACAGATGAATAATGCCGGATGCAGTTTGTATAGGAATGAAGGCATCCATTTACAGAGCAATGCCAGAATACATAGTAGGAGAGAGAATTATGAAAATTGTAGTTTTGCAGGATGATAATCAGAAAATACGGACGGCAATCCTGGGTGCGGTACTCCGTCCATGACGCCGTACAGCTCTCTGGCAGGCGGCAGACTGTCGAAGCACCCGGAGAAGATCAATTATCTGGAAGAGCCTTATGTTCCACATAAGCTGGTAGATGTAATGGCGCAGAACACAGCTGCGGCTTCCGGTAAGAGCCATGTCTGGTCTGCCGGAGAACAGAAAATCTGAAGGAGGAATACGTATGAAATATTATGAAACAGACCCGGAATTTATGGAACGGGTAGAACATTTTGCTTTTGATGAAGTTGTAAATGAAGAAAATCAACAGCTGGACGCTCCGGTTCGCTGGCTGGCTATATTGGCGGCCCTGGTGGGCTCTCAGGGACTGGATGCCTACAAAGAATTCCTGCCGCGTGCTCTTGATGAAGGGATTCAGCCGGAGGCGGTGAAGGAAATGGTATATCAGTCCGTGGACTATGTCGGCATGGGCCGGATGTGGCCTTTCATGCAGGCGACCAATGAGATATTTGCAGAGCGCAAGATTACTCTTCCGGCCAGCGGGAAATCTACAACAACCATGGAAAACCGTCTGGAAAAAGGAGCTCAGGCTCAGGCGGATATTTTCGGCCCTCAGATGAAAGAGGCATGGAAAAACGGACATATCAACCGTTGGCTTGCCGCCAACTGCTTTGGCGACTATTACACCCGTACAGGACTTGATCTTGCCCAGAGAGAAATGATCACGTTCTGTTTCCTGATGGCTCAGGGAGGCTGTGAACCGCAGCTTATCGCCCATGCGAAAGGAAATATGAATCTTGGAAATGATAAAGAATTTCTGATCCGGGTCGTGTCCCAGTGCCTGCCTTATATCGGGTATCCCCGCAGTCTGAATGCAGTTACCTGTGTAAATAAGGCCGCAGAAGAATAAATAAATTTAATATAAAACATCAGCTTGTGGTTATCAATCAGAAAGTCTATAATGTGAATATGGCTTTTGATACTGAGGATTCCCCCTGAGCTTCAATTGCAGCATATAAAGCCGGAGCGCCGGTAACATGGAGGAAGTAATGGCAGCGCTTGTATTTATGATTCTCGGATTTGCGGTGGGACGTGTCTTTCCTGTCCGGTACAAAATATTTAATGAACGGATACAGCTGCTGTGTACGCTTGTTCTGATTTTCCTGATGGGTGTGGGGCTGGGACAGAGAGACGGATTCTTTTCCGGGCTTATCAGCCTTGGCTTTACAAGTTTCCTGTTCTTTCTGATTCCGACAATTTTGTCGATTGCGGTTGTCTATCTGCTGACCAGATGGTTTATGGACGGAGCAGGAGAAAAGAGCAGGAGAGATGCAGGCGGAAGACGGAGAGATACGAAAGACAGCGATCCCATGGTATATCTGGCTCTTGGCGCGCTGCTACTGGGAATCGGATTCGGAGCGGTTCCGTTGACGGCACACATTCTGAAGCCGTTGTCCGACCATACGGACTGGCTGCTCGGTCTGCTCATGTTTTCAGTCGGAATCAGTGTAGGGCTTCATCGGGGAATCGTGGCCGGGATACGGCAGCACCATGTGAAGATCCTGCTTATCCCTGCCGGGATAATCGCAGGTTCACTGGCAGGAGGCGTCGTGTGCGGGCTGCTGATGCATTATCCGGTCAGACAGGCTGTCTCCATCGCAGGTGGCTTGGGCTGGTACAGTCTGGCCGGAGTATCCATAACCAATCTGGCCGGAGCAGAGGCGGGAAGTATTGCATTTCTGAGCAATCTGATGCGGGAGATCGGCGCCTTCTTTATGATCCCTTATATTTCCCGACATTTTAATGTCTGTACCTGTATCGCCCCGGCGGCTGCCACGAGTGAGGATACCACTCTGCCGATGCTGATGCGCTATACGAATGAAGAGACGGTAGTTCTTTCCGTGTTTAACGGGATTATCTGCTCTGCTGCTGTGCCGGTACTTATCTCGTTTTGTTATTGAATGGAGAAACCTATGAAAGAGGAATGTCTGATCTGCAAAGCTCCATTGGAATATCTGAATGAAGATATTGAGATGGAGTGTGAATTATGCCATAAAAAAGAAAAAAGCAAAACAAGATGCATAAACGGTCATTATGTCTGTAACGAATGTCATATGCAGGGAATCGACAGCCTGATCGGCTTGTGTCTGAATGAAACATCCGGGAATCCGGTGGCGATACTCAACAAAATGATGTCCATGCCGTTCTGCCATATGCACGGGCCGGAGCATCATGTCATGGTAGGGATGGCGCTGCTGACTGCGTATAAGAACTGCGGCGGCGAGATTGACCTGAAGCGGTCTCTGATCGAGATGAACAGCAGGGGAAGTTCGGTTCCGGGCGGCGCCTGCGGATTCTGGGGCGCCTGCGGGGCAGGAATCAGCGCGGGAATGTTTATTTCTATCGTTACCGGATCTACGCCGCTCGGAAAAGACAATTTCGGTCTGTCACACAAGATGACGGCAAGAGCACTGGACGCGATCGGCGAGGTCGGAGGACCCCGCTGCTGCAAGAGAGATTCGTATCTCTCCATAACAAGAGCGGTTGATTTCGTAAAAGAAAATCTTGGGATCGAGATGGAACAGTCAGACATTGTCTGTGCTTACACCAGCCAGAACAATCAGTGTATCGGGAAAAGGTGTCCGTTTTCCAGAGTAAATGCGAAGAAAAAGAAGATTGCGTTTATCTGCGTTCATAACTCCTGCCGGAGTCAGATCGCGGAAGCATTCGGAAGGAAATATCTGTCCGATCGTTATGAGTGCTATTCCGCGGGAACGGAAGTGAAGCCGCAGATCAATCAGGACGCCGTAAGGCTGATGAAACAGGAGTACAGCATTGATATGGAAAAAGACCAGTATCCGAAGCTGCTGGAAGATATACCGGAAGCAGATATCTATGTGTCCATGGGATGTAATGTATCGTGTCCAAATATTCCCGGCAGGAAGGTTATTGACTGGGGACTGGACGATCCGACCGGTAAGGAAGATGCGGTATTTATGGATGTGATCAGGCAGATAGAACATAATATATTGGAAATGAAAGATAAATAAGCAGATATATGGAATAATTCCCCCGTTTCAATATTTTTTTCACTGTGAACGGTTCTGTTTGGAATATAAAATAGACAGGAAAAGAATCAGTACACAGATGGAGAAGAATTGAAATGGGTATGATCAGTAATGAAAATTTAAATGAATTTCTCAAGGAAGTCAGAGAGAAGGCAAAAGGAGAAGACAAACTGCTGGAGCAGTTTGAGCGCTGTTTTCTGAATACCCTTGAGACAACAGTGAGAATGAAGGAAGACGGAACTGTGTACGTGATCACCGGGGACATCCCGGCGATGTGGCTGAGAGACTCCACGGCACAGATCCGTCCTTTTCTGTTTCCGGCAAAAGAAAATGAAGAGATCCGGCAGATGATCGCGGGGCTTGTGAAACGGCAGTTTTATGCGGCCGTGATCAACGAAAGGTTCGGCCTGGGCCTCTGCCTGGAGTTCGAGCGGAAGAACCTGCCGCACTTTATGCAGTGGAAATCAAGAGCCAGCGGCGACTATGTGGTGGGGCTTGAACCGGCGAACTCCAGTGTATACGGAAGAGGGTTCCACGAGGAACAGGGAGACCTGCATATGCTGGGACCTTTTGAATCAGAGACGATGAATCTCACTTTAAGGATACTGGAAGGCGAAGAACTGGATGAAATACAGCGTCTGACAGTGTAAAATAGACATAAAACGATCAAAAATCAACGCAGTAATTAAAGACATGGAAAAACTGATCAAAGAGCACGGATTCGAGATTCCGCCGTTCTGTAACTGGACGCCGGAGGGCTGGAAGACGAAAAACCATGAATATGATGAGATCAGAGACAATATGCTGGGCTGGGACATTACTGACTACGGCCTTGGCAAATTTGATGAAGTGGGATTTGCCCTGATCACGATCCGAAACGGAAATGTAAAGGACGACAGATATACAAAACCGTATGCAGAGAAACTGCTCATGGTAAATGAAGGACAGATGGCGCCCATGCATTTCCACTGGAACAAGATGGAAGACATCATCAACAGAGGAGGCGGCAATGTCCTGATCACGGTATACAATTCCACGGAGGATGGAGAATTCGCGGATACAGACGTGACTGTGCACAGCGACGGAAGAACCTATACAGTGCCTGCGGGAACACGTGTGAGACTGACGCCGGGAGAGAGTATTACGATCCAGCCTTATCTCTATCATGATTTCCATGTAGAGGAAGGAACGGGAGCTGTTCTGCTCGGAGAAGTATCTATGTGCAACGACGACGAGAACGACAACCGCTTCTATGAACCGATCGGAAGATTCCCGACCATCGAGGAAGATGAGCCTGCATACCGTCTGCTCTGCAATGAGTATCCGGCAGCAGAGGAGTAATACATAAAATCCTGCAGAGGGCTGACAGTTCTGCCTGTTCAGCCCTTTTTGCACACAGAAAGGGAGAGACATGATAAGGACAGAGTTAAACAGAGACTGGAGAATGCGCTGTATGTCCGGCGGAGATTGGCAGAGCGCTGTGGTTCCGGGAACCGTATATACGGATCTTCTACGAAACGGAAATATGGAAGATCCTTACTGGAAGGACAACGAGGATTCGGCGTGCGCCCTTATGGAGGACGATTACGAGTACGAGTGCAGGTTTGTGCCGGATGAAGCACTGATGAGGAGCAGGACGCGGCTGCTTAAGTTTGACGGGCTGGATACCTGCGCATCCATATACCTGAACGGAGAACTTCTGGGAGAACCCTGCAATATGCACCGTATCTGGGAATATGACGTCACAGACAGTCTGAGGGAGGGAGAAAACCTGCTGAACGTGCAGTTTCACTCCCCGCTCAGATACATTGCGCAGGCGTATAAGAAGTACGGCAATATCGGAAATGACGATACTTACGAGGGCTTCATGCATCTGCGAAAAGCCCACTATATGTTCGGGTGGGACTGGGGCGCGCATCTTCCGGATGCCGGGATCTTCCGCAGTGTCTCTCTTCTGGGGATTGAAGAAGGACGGATCGGCAGTGTCTATATCAGGCAGAGGCATGAGGAGAGTAAGGTAACACTTCTCTTAGAAGCCGAAGCGTCATGTATCAGCGGAAGAGGGGACGGCAGCAGTCCCGCCGGCGGAAATACCGGAGAACCGGAACAAAAGATCTGCTGGCAGGCAGCGGTCACATCCCCTGACGGAAAAACATACCGGGCCGTTCTGGCGGACGGCAGAGGAGCGCTGGTCATTGAAGAACCGCAGCTCTGGTGGCCGAACGGCCTGGGAGACCAGCCGCTTTACGATGTGGAAGTATCCATGCGGATCGGAGAAAAAGAATGCGATGTCTGGAAGAAAAGGATCGGCCTGCGCACGCTGACTGTAAAAAGGGAAAAGGATGCGTGGGGCGAGAGCTTTGCCCATGAGGTAAACGGAGTCTGCTTCTTTGCCATGGGAGCAGATTATATACCGGAGGACCACCTCCTCGGACGGCGGAGCAGAGAACGGACACAGCGGCTCCTTGAGGACTGCCGCCTTGCAAACTTTAATTCGATCCGTGTATGGGGCGGCGGCTTCTATCCGGACGACTGGTTCTATGATCTGTGCGACGAACTGGGCTTGGTCGTCTGGCAGGATTTCATGTTTGCCTGCTCCGTCTATGAACTGACGGAAGAATTTGAGGCGAATATCCGGCAGGAATTTATCGATAATATTACAAGGCTCCGCCATCACGCCAGCCTCGGCCTGTGGTGCGGAAACAATGAGATGGAAATGTTTGTGGACGAGCGGTGCTGGGTGACAAAACCGAGTGAAGTCAGAGACTATCTGTTCATGTATGAGAGGATCATCCCTGAAGTCCTCAGAAAATATGACCCGGAGACATTCTACTGGCCTGCAAGCCCCTCCTCCGGCGGAGCTTTTGACAACCCCAATGATCCTGACCGGGGCGACGTCCACTACTGGAAAGTGTGGCACGGCAGCCGCCCGTTCTCTGAGTACAGAAAGCATTACTTCCGGTATATTTCGGAATTCGGTTTTCAGGCGTTCCCGTCGAAGAAGACGATCGAATCCTTCACAGACGATCCGGCAGACTGGAATATTTTCTCCTATATTATGGAGAAGCACCAGCGCAATTACGGCGCTAACGGCAAGATTATGAGCTATATGCAGCAGGCATACCGGTATCCGACGGATTTCGGCACGCTGATCTATGCCTCCCAGCTGCTGCAGGCGGACGGCATCCGTTACGGTGTGGAGCATTTCCGCAGAAACCGCGGCAGATGCATGGGCGCTGTCTACTGGCAGCTGAATGACTGCTGGCCTGTAATCTCATGGTCATCCATCGATTATCACGGGAGATGGAAAGCGCTGCACTATTATGCGAAACGCTTCTTTGCCCCGGTGCTCGTATCCTGCGAGGAGGAGAGCTGGATGACTCAGGAAGCGAATATGAACCGTCAGCATTTCCGGTTTGAAAAATCCGTACGGTTCAATGCCTCCAACGAGACGAGACAGGACCGGCAGATCCTCCTGCGCTGGCAGGTGAGAAACGCACAGGCGGAAATGCTCCGAAGCGAGGAGATGAAGATCACGGTTCCGGCGCTTTCGGCGCAGTGGACCGGGAAAGTGCTGCTTCCGGATATCGATGTGTTCACAGAGTATGTAAGCTTTCAGGCGTACGACCTGACCGGTGTGTCCGCAGACAGTGTGACGGATGCCGGGGACATCGTGACAGCGGGCGGAGAGAGCATACTTCCGGGAGGAGACGGCTCTATGCAGGAGGCACAGATCGCAGACAGCACGGTCATCTTCTCTTATCCGAAATATTTCCGCTATGAGAATCCCCATCTGCAGGCAGAGACAGACGGCGAGTGGATCACTGTCCGTGCGGACGCCTATGCCAAGAGCGTGGAAATCCTGAATGAGGAGGAAGATCTGATCCTGAGCGATAATTACTTCGATATGAACGCAGGGGTAAAGAAAGTGCGCATCCTGCGGGGAAAACCGGACGGACTTCGGGTAAGAAGTGTGTTTGACATTCATTAATATTGACAGGAAGAAAGAAACGGAGAGCTCCGGATGCGGGCTCTCCGTTTCTAGTATGCATTTGTTCCAGCAGCAGGCTCTGTTGAGATGGGCCGGCCGCTGTTTATTTCTTATGGATTGATTCGCTTATGCCGAGCACCGCGCCGAAAAGGACTGAATTTCTATAAAAACTTTCCAGTTATACTTTCAGGAGACTTCCTGATTTCCTCCGGCGTTCCTGCCGCTACGATCCGTCCGCCTGCCTCTCCGCCGCCCGGTCCCATGTCAATGATATAATCTGCATTGCGGATTACGTCAAGGTCGTGTTCAATAACGATGACGGTTGCTTCGTTTTCGATGAGCGTCTGGAAGACTCCCAGCAGAGTGCGTACGTCAAGAGGATGGAGCCCGATGGTAGGCTCATCAAATACGAAAACGGAATCTGACTGAGCTTTTCCCATCTCACTTGCCAGCTTCAGGCGCTGCGCTTCTCCGCCGGAGAGACTGGGCGTTTCTTCTCCCAGTGTGAGATATCCGAGCCCCAGATTTTCCAGTACCTGCAGCTTCTGCCGGACGGATTTCAGATTCGCGCAGGCTTTCAGCGCTGTGCTCACATTCATTTCCATCAGTTCCGGGAGAGAGAAGGAATGTCCATTTTTATCTTTCTTATTCGCGTATTTTATTTTCTCCGCACTTTTTGAATATCTTGATCCACGGCATTTTGGACAGGTAATCTTTACATCCGGAAGGAACTGTACATCCAGACTGATCACCCCTGTTCCGTCACAGACCGGACAGCGCAGTTTCCCCGTATTGTAGGAAAAGTCTCCTGCCTTATAGCCCAGTTCCTTAGCGTCCGCGGTACGCGCAAATGTCTTGCGCAGCTCGTCGTGGACATTGGCGTAGGTGGCTACGGTAGAGCGGACATTGATGCCGATCGGTGTGGCGTCGATCAGTTTCACCTGTGTAATCCCGTCTGCGGTGACGGCGCGCACATGATCCGGCAGCGCTTTCCCGTGAATTGCAGCTTCCAGGCCGGGAATCAGGCTTTCAAGGATGAGAGTCGTCTTGCCAGAACCGGACACGCCGGTAACTACTGTCAGTTTCCCTTTCGGAATATCCACTTCCAGCGGCTTAACGGTATGGATGGCTGAAGTAGAGAGATGAATCTTCCCGTCGGTAAACATTTCGGAAGGGTCTGCCTGTTGTCTTATCGGCTCCTGAGGCTTCCCTGTGAGGAAAGGTCCGATCAGGGAAGCGGTATTCCCGGCGAGTTCCGGTACGGTTCCCTGTGCAATCACTTCACCGCCGTCGATGCCGGCTCCGGGGCCCATCTCGATGATCCAGTCTGCCTCGGAGAGGATCTGGGTGTCGTGGTCAACCAGAAGAATGGAATTGCCGTCCGCGATCAGGTCGTGCATCACGCCGAGCAGCCCGACGATATTGGAAGGATGCAGCCCGATGGACGGCTCGTCCAGAACATAGAGGACGCCCGTGGTACGGTTGCGCACCGCGCGGGCAAGCTGCATCCTCTGCCGTTCCCCGGTGGACAATGTAGAAGATGCCCGGTTCAGAGTCAGGTATCCCAGACCAAGATCCAGCAGCCGTTTTGCCACAACCTGAAAAGATTCGCAGATGCTCTTTGCCATAGGACGCATTTCCTCCGGCAGGGACGAGGGAACTCCCGACACCCATTCCGTCAGATCTGCCAGAGTCATGCGGCAGGCTTCATCCAGAGAAATTTCACGCAGTTTCGGTGCTCTCGCGGCTTCGGACAGACGCGTGCCGCCGCAGTCCGGGCAGATATCCAGCTTCAGAAATTTTTCCACCCGCTTCATCCCTTTCTCGTCCTTGACTTTTGAGAGAGCGTTTTCTACTGTGTAGACAGCATTGTAATAGGTGAAGTCCAGTTCCCCTGCCTGATTGGTCTTTTTGGAATGATAGAGGATATGTTTCTTTTCGGCGGGACCGTTGTAAACGATATTTTTTTCTCTGTCTGTCAGGTCGCGGAAAGGAATATTCGTGCGCACACCCATTTCCCGGCAGACGTCGGTCATAAGAGACCACATGAGAGAATTCCATGGCGCAACCGCACCTTCATCGATGGTGAGGGATTCATCAGGAACAAGGGTGGATCGGTCTACTGTGCGTACCGTACCGGTTCCGTCACAGGTGCGGCACGCTCCCTGACTGTTAAATGCCAGTTCCTCTGAGGATGGAGCATAGAATCGGGCGCCGCATTCCGGACAGACCAGCTCCTGTCCGGCGGCGACGGCCAGAGAAGGAGCAAGATAATGCCCGTTGGGACATCTGTGATTCGCCAGTCTCGAATACATCAGACGCAGGCTGTTCAAAAGCTCTGTCCCCGTACCGAATGTACTGCGGATGCCGGGAACTCCGGGGCGCTGGTGGAGCGCAAGGGCAGCAGGAACGTACAGAACCTCATCCACGTCCGCTTTGGCTGCCTGCGTCATGCGTCGTCTCGTGTAGGTGGACAGAGCGTCCAAATAGCGTCTTGATCCTTCTGCGTAGAGGACGCCGAGGGCGAGGGAAGATTTGCCCGAGCCGGATACGCCGGCGATACCTACGATCTTCCCAAGGGGCACATCAACGTCAATATTTTTCAGATTGTGGACCCGCGCTCCGCGAATCAGTATTTTATCTTTCATGTGCGATTGTCCTTTCAGAATAGAGTATGGTAATTATACTCTCTTTCGCTGAAAACATCAATTTATGTAAGATTTGTGGTATGATATTCCATAATAGTTCAACCATCTGAATGTCAGCGGACGGATTTATGCTTGCATAGGAATCCGGAGGCTGACATTCAGATGAGGTGAACGCCTGTTAATGAGTAAAACAGTGGCAACAGCCACAATAAGCACGAAGTGCGGTTTTACGAATGGCGCGGGTTGAACTTTTATAATATTGGAATTCAGAAGGATTAATCATATGACACAGGAGGAAGATTATGTCTAATGCAGTTGTTACTTTAAAAAAAGGCGCGGGACGCACACTCAAGCAGGGCGGCCCATGGATTTATGACAATGAAATAGAAAGTATTATGGGAAGTTTTGAGGACGGTGATATCGTGCTCGTCCATGATTTCGACGGCTATCCGCTGGGCCGGGGATTTATCAACCGAAATTCAAAACTGACGGTGCGCATGATGACGAGAAACCGTGACACGGAAATTAATGAGGAGTTTATCCGTATGCGTGTGAAAAATGCATGGGAATACCGGAAAAAGGTGATGGATGACATCTCGAGCTGCCGTGTGATCTTCGGCGAGGCGGATTTCCTGCCGGGGATCGTGGTGGACAAGTTTGCGGACGTACTTGTAGTAGAATCACTTGCTCTGGGCATCGACCGCTTTAAAGTGATGATCGCGGATATTTTAAAAGAGCTGATGGAGAAAGACGGGATCCATATCCGGGGCGTCTATGAGCGCAGTGACGCTAAAGTCCGCGAGCAGGAAGGAATGGAGCGCTATAAGGGATTCATCGGCGCGCCTTTTGATACGAAAGTGGAGATTGTGGAGAACGGTGTGCGCTATTATGTGGATGTAAAGGACGGACAGAAGACCGGCTTCTTCCTTGACCAGAAATACAACAGACGGGCAGTGGCAAAGCTCTGCAAAGGAGCCCGGGTACTGGACTGCTTTACCCATACCGGTTCCTTTGCCCTGAATGCAGGAATTGCAGGAGCGGAGCACGTGATCGGAGTGGATGCTTCTGAGCTGGGCGTTGCCCAGGCACGGGAAAATGCCGCTCTGAACGGACTGGAAGACCGGGTGGAGTTTATCTGCGAGGACGTCTTTGATCTGCTTCCTCGTCTGGAGAAGCAGGGCGAGAAATATGATGTGGTTATCCTTGATCCGCCGGCATTTACGAAATCGAGAAGTTCGATCAAAAAAGCAGTGAAGGGTTACCGGGAGATCAATCTGCGGGGGATGAAGCTGGTGAAGGATGGCGGATATCTGGCGACCTGCTCGTGTTCCCATTTTATGGATTATGAACTGTTTACCAAGACGATCGGGCAGGCGGCGCAGAATGTGCATAAGAGACTGAGACAGGTGGAATTTAGAACACAGGCGCCGGATCATCCGATACTGTGGGGAGCGAGGGATTCTTATTATCTGAAGTTTTATGTGTTTCAGGTTTGTGAGGAAAAGTAAGAGGAGAAGAAGAGAGGATAACGAAAAAGAGACAATCCAGAGGATTTATGGCTAAAAGGCCAGATCCTCAGAGTTGTCTCCTTTTTCGTGCAGGGGGGATTTTCCCCCATTTTATTGTTCCACTATGACACCACTAACATATAGATACAATATTATCTTTACATTCCAATCTGGAAATATGTCTTATTATATATGACATATTTCTAAGATACAATAGATAATAATAAAACCTATAATTTTGTAATTATAATAAAATATTGTATTATATAAAATTGTATGGTATTCTGGATATAGGTAATTGCGAAACAGATTTGCAAGCTTGATTCCAGCGAGGTAAAGATCCGGTATAACCGGATTTTCAGGAGGTGGATGCGGATAACAGGATTT
>CAJFGR010000011.1 GCA_904377845.1 uncultured Ruminococcus sp.
GCACTTGGAGCGCGTCTTTTGCGCTCCTATGTACCGCTGCGTTACGTCCCGAGCGAAAGCGGGTGCGTTAACAATACCTGCCTCCCGGCGGATACTTTACCAGTCCGGAAAATCGGAATTTATTTCACCTCTTTGGGAAACTGCATCTCTATCCGTGTCCCCCGTCCCGGCATACTGTCTACACTGACTTTTGCACCGTGGAGGAGTGCGCCGTGTTTTACAATGGACAGCCCCAGTCCGGTGCCGCCGCGCTCTTTTGAATGACTCTTGTCCACACGGTAGAAACGCTCAAAGATTCTCTCATGATGTTCTTGTGGAATACCGATTCCGGTATCAGACACTGTAACTTTGGGACCATCCAGCGTATTTCCGACCCAAACGGATACCCGTCCATTCTCAACGTTGTATTTCACGGCATTTTCACAAACATTATAGATCATTTCATCCAGAATCTGACGAATTCCAAAGTAATTCACCGGCTCACCGGTCACTTCCATGCGGATATTTTTCTGGGCTGCCTGAGGCGCCAGACGGCTGATGATCTCACGCGTAAGTTCATAGAGATCTACATCCTGCTTCTCAAGTTCTACAGATTCTTCATCCAGCTTTGACAGCTTGATAATATCTTCAACAAGAGTGATCAAACGGCGTGCTTCTTTATAAATACGCTCAGAAAACAGAGTAATATCCTCCGTGCGCACCATACCGTTCTTCATGATCTCTGCATAACCGGAAATAGAAGTAAGAGGCGTCTTCAGCTCGTGGGAAACATTCGCAGAAAACTCTTTGCGCATATTAGAGACAGCTTCTTTCTCTTTATTCTGTCTGTCCATTGCCTCGAGGAAAGGGGTGAGTTCTTCATACGTCTTGTTTTCCAGCGGGTGTTCCAGATCCAGCTCATAGATGGGTCTGACTAACCGCTTTGTCTGCCATTTTGCCAGAAAATAGGCCAGAACCAGCATAACGGCGGCAAGCCCTGCCATAACCGGCAGATTATTAAGCGCAGTCCTGATCAGGCCGTCCATTGATTTGGAAGCACGCAGCACTGTCCCGTCATCCAGAAGGAGGGCATAATAATACATTTCCTGCCCGACAGTATCGGACATTCTGACGTCTTCGCCCTCGCCTGTTGCCAGAGCTTCTCTTACCTCTTTTCTGCCGCTGTGATTTTCAAGGGTACTGCCGTCTCTTCGCGTATCATAGAGAACATCTCCGTTCTCATCAATCTGTGTAACACGGGTCGACCCGTCAACGCCGTCCATCTCCTCCATATACTGAGATCCCGATATATTGATCGCCGCCTGAATATATCTGGCTTCCTGTCTGACTTCCGATTCAAGTGTAGACAGATTCCTATTATATATGAGCAGTGTTAATATTATATAAGAAAGAAGCAGGGTGACAGCAAGCACCATCACCATACTTCTCTGAATTCTTTTTCTCATGCAGCTCCTCCGACACGGTATCCGACGCCGCGAACCGTCTGAATGATCTCGCCCTTTTCACCAAGCTTCTGTCTCAGAGTCCTGATATGTACATCAACCGTCCTTGTCTCACCGTCGAAGTCATACCCCCAGATTTCTGTCAGAAGCTGATCTCTGGTCAGAACGATTCCCTGATTGCGCATCAGTTTTTCCAGCAGCTCAAATTCTTTGAGCGTAAGGGAAATCGGTTTGCCGTCTACCGTTACTTCGTGTTTCTTTACATCCACATGAACACCGGCTGTCTCCATATCCATCCGGTCCTCTACCTTTCCGGTGCGTCGGAGCACCGCTTTGATACGTGAGACAAGCTCCATCATACCGAAGGGTTTTGTCACATAGTCATCTGCTCCGGAGTCCAAACCGACTACTTTGTCGTACTCCGAACCTTTTGCAGTCACCATGATCACCGGGATACTCTTTGTCTTCGGTGAAGACTTCAGCTTCTTCAGCAGCTCGAGGCCGTCGTCCCCGGGGAGCATAATATCAAGCAAAATAAGCTCCGGCGTATCAAACGCCAGAGCCTCCATAAAAGCAGAACCGTCTGCAAACCCTCTGGCCTTAAGCCCGGTTGTCTCCAGTGTATATATTACAAGTTCGCGGATGTTGTCGTCGTCTTCCACGCAATATATCATCTTTTCAGTTCTCCTTCTTTTCTATCTTAATATAAGATCTGTATTTTATATAAGATTCGTCTTCTAAATAAATCTTTATCTGCCGGCATGGACATCTCTGTCCTTCCGGCAGTTCGCAGCGCATCAGCCTTCGTGAATGATCGCGCTGTCTTTGTGCACGCCTGTGATAGAAAATTCTACCCACTCGGCGATATTTGTAGCATGGTCTCCGATACGCTCAAGGTATTTTGTTACCATGATCAGATCGAAGATCCTCTTGCCGTTCTCGCCTTTTTCTTCCTTAATGAAGTCGATCATCTCATCGCGGACTTCCTCGAAGTACTGATCGATCTCATCGTCGGCTTTCATAACACTCTGCGCAAGCTCAAGATCTCTGTTTACATAAGCTGTTACGCTGTTGCGTACCATCTTGCTGACTTCAGATGCCATCGTACCGATCACATGGATTTCATCTGTAGCCGCCACGCCTTTGGAGGAAATGATGATCTCGGCAATATCAGAAGTCTGGTCTCCGATACGCTCCATATCTGTGATCATCTTAAGTGCTGCAGAAATTCTTCTAAGATCCTTGGCAACCGGCTGCTGCTGCAGAAGGAGCTTTAAGCACAGTCTCTCTATATCCTTTTCGATCTGGTCGATCTCTTCATCCTCTGCAATAATGATCTTTGCCTGCTCGATGCTGCCATCTTTAAGTGCCTGTGTTGCTTTCGCGATCGCAGTCTCGCAGAGCTCTCCCATGTGTGTAAGCTGCTCGTCAAGTGAGTGCAGCTGCTCATCAAACTTATTACGCATAATTTAACCGAACCTCCCTGTGATATAGTCTTCTGTTCTCTTATCAGACGGTATTGAGAATAATTTCTCCGTATCGTTGTATTCTACAACTTCTCCGAGCAGGAAGAAAGCTGTGTTATCAGATACACGGACTGCCTGCTGCATATTATGTGTAACCATGACTATAGTATAGTCTTTTTTCAACTCCATCGCAAGGTCTTCGATCTTAGATGTAGAGATCGGATCAAGGGCAGATGTAGGCTCATCCATCAGAAGCACTTCCGGTTCTACCGCAAGAGCTCTGGCGATGCAGAGTCTCTGCTGCTGTCCGCCGGACATACCAAGCGCGCTTGTTTTCAGACGGTCTTTACACTCATCCCAGATTGCTGCATTTCTCAGTGACTTCTCCACGATATCATCCAGCTTTGCCTTGGAGCGGATACCATGAGTTCTCGGACCATATGCGATATTATCATAGATGCTCATCGGGAACGGGTTCGGTTTCTGGAATACCATTCCGACGCGCTTTCTTAACATATTTACATCCATACCTTTGAAAATATTCTCGCCATCCAGAAGGATCTCTCCCTCGATCCGGCATCCCTCAACGAGGTCATTCATGCGGTTGATGGATTTCAGAAGTGTAGATTTACCGCATCCGGAAGGTCCGATGAAAGCGGTGATCTTATTCGATTCGATTTCAAGATTTACATTTTTGAGGGCTTTAAAATCGCCGTAATATAAATCAAGATTCTTGATACTTATCTTTGACATTTCCTTTCCCTTTCTTTTCTATGCTTTCGTAAGTTTTCTCGCAATGAAACTTGACAATGCATTGATACCTACAACAAGTACGAGCAGGATAACTGCCGTCGCATATGCCTGATCCATGTAAAGACCCTCACTGGACAGGTTGTACATATGCAGTGCCAGTGTACGTCCGGATCCCATGACGCTGTCCGGGATCTGGGCTACAGTTCCGGATGTATACATCAGCGCCGCTGTCTCACCCACGATACGTCCGATTGCAAGGATAACACCTGCCAGGACTCCCGGGATTGCAGACGGAAGTACGATACGGAACACGGTACGAAGCTTTCCGGCTCCCAGTCCGAAGCTTCCTTCACGGTAGGAATCCGGTACAGCTTTCAGCGCTTCCTCTGTATTTCTCATGATCAGAGGAAGAATCATGATCGCCATTGTGAATGCACCTGCGAGAAGGGAGAAGCCCCATCCCAGCGCGTTAACGAAGAGCAGCATACCGAACAGGCCGTATACGATAGACGGAATACCCGAAAGTGTCTCTGTCGTCAGACGGATGATCTCTACGAATTTGTTACCTCTGGAGGCGTATTCCACAAGGAAGATAGCGGAAAAGATTCCGAAAGGAACCGCGATCACCAGGGATAACACTGTCATAATGATCGTATTCACAAGGGCAGGCACAACCGATGCATTTTCCGAGGTATACTCCAGCGAGAAAAGAGACGGTGTGATGTGCGGAAATCCATTGATCAGGATGTAGGCGATCAGGAAGATCAGCACAGCAAATGTAATGATCGATGCCAGCATTATAAGAAGCATCATAATAAATGAACCCGGATGTTTCAGGTAAGTCCTGAACTTATCTCCAATCGTTGTTTTATTACTCATGATCTGTCCCCCTCTTTAACAGTGCTACGCATAAGTTGATGATCAGGATAAACACAAAGAGAACAACGCCTGTGGCGATCAGCGCCTCACGGTGCAGACCTGTAGCATATCCCATCTCAATTACGATATTTCCGGTCAGGGTACGGATACCATCCAGAATACTGTTTGTAAGTCGTGCCTGGTTTCCGACGATCATGATAACCGCCATAGTCTCGCCGATGGCACGTCCGATTCCCAGGACGATTCCCGTGATCACTCCTGATTTAGCAGCCGGGATGATAACACGGAAGATACTTCTCTCTTTTGTTGCCCCCAGTGCAAGAGAACCCTCATAATAATGAGAGGGAACTGCGCGCATCGCACTCTCTGTCGTACCGATGATCGTCGGTAGGATCATCATTCCGAGGATCAGGGAAGCAGTCAGGATACTGTTTCCGTTTCCGGGATTTTCAACAATCCCTGCCTTGTGAAGAGCTGTACCGAACTGCCTGATCAGCGGAACTACGACAACGAGTCCGAAGAAACCGTAGATAACCGACGGGATACCGGCAAGAAGCTCTGTCGCTGCTTTCAGCGGTTTGTAGATCTGCTTCGGGCAGTACATTGCCATGAAAACAGATGTGAGAATTCCGATCGGCACTCCGAAGATAATCGCTCCGGCCGTTACATAAAGGCTTCCTACGATCATCGGCAGGATTCCGAACTGTTCGCTGTTCGGACGCCAGATCTCTCCTGTAATAAATTTGATAAATCCGATTTCTCTCATTGCAGGGATACCATTTGCGAACAGGAAGATGCAAATGAGTGCCACCGCCAGCACGGATGCACATGCGGCAACGAAAAATACTCCCTGCATGAATTTTTCAGTCCATGCTTTTGATTTCATTTTTTCCTCCTAATGAGCCGGGAAGACATACCTCATATCTGCCCGGCTCATACATTTAAAGCGGAAAGTCTCTTATTTCAAGAATTTCTCTGATTTGTATTTCTGTTCAGCACGCGCCACTTGCAGAGCCGCACTCCTGTGCTTACTGCGGCTGCGCCGCTTCTTTGCTCATATACTGGCGCTCAGTTCATAGGGCTGAACTTTTACTTTAGATTGCATCCCAAGTTGTAACATCGCCCATGTAGATGGATTTTACCTGATCTACTGACAGATCATCTGTCGGGTTTGCCTGGTTTACAATAACTGCGATACCATCTGTAGCGATTACTGTTCCGTCAAGCTCAGCAGCCTCTTCATCTTTCAGCTCTCTGGATGCCATACCGATATCGTAGCTTCCCTCGATTGCGGATGTCATACCTGTTGTAGAATCAGATGTCTGAAGCTCGATTGATGCGTTCGGGTTAACTGCTGCATAAGCCTCGATCAGTTTTTCCATCAGCGGAGATACAGATGAAGAACCACCTACTACACAGCTTCCTTCCGGAGCGCTTCCTGAATAAGCCTGTACATCAGCTACCGGAATGTAACCCTCGTCAGATACAACCTGCTGTCCCTCTGTGCTCATGATGAAGCTCATGAAATCTGTTGCAACTGCATTGTCAGCACCTTTTTTCATTGCTACGTTGAACGGTCTGGATACTTTGTAAGATCCGTTCTCAATGTTTTCTGCTGTAGCATCAGCTCCGTCGATCTTAACTGCTTTTACAAGTGACTCATCAAGAGAGCCAAGTGAGATATATCCGATTGCGTACTCGTTCTCAGATACTGTTGTCATCATAACGGATGTGTTGTTTGTAACCTGAGCATCAAGAGTTGTCATATCGTTGTCATCCTCATCTACAACACCGAACAGCTCTGTGAAAGCTCCTCTTGTACCGGATCCTTCCTCACGGGATACTACTGTGATCGCGCTTGCTGCATCCCAGCTTCCGGACTCAGACTCGCTGCCTTCCTCTGTTGTTGCTGCATCTCCTTCAGCAGATGTGTCATCTGAGCTGCTTCCGCATCCTGCTGCCATAGCTGCTACCATGCTCACTGTTGCTAATACTGCGATAAACTTTTTCATCTTCATTGTTCATAATCTCCTTTTTCAATTTTTTGAATTTCGATTATTGTATGTATGCGCTTTTCGCGCTGCCGCGGTTCGTTCTCTCCCGTCGACGCTATTCATCATAAAAGAGAAATGTAAAATGTAAAATCAACTCTATGTTAAATCTATGTAAAGTCGCAAAAAGCCCCAATTTGCGCCGTTTCGCACAAATCAGGGCCATTTTTTACTCTGTCTTTTATCAAATATGACGGGATTTTTTTATCTTACTTCTGACGTCGTTACACCGGTTTTACAACTACCCGAGAAGAAATTCTCCCAGATCTTCTATTGTGTAGAATACCTTGTCAGCCCCCGCGTTCAGGAATTTTTCAGAGACTTCTCTGCACTTCTCCGCTTTTTCTTCCGGTGAGAGTGCTTCGTACTCTTCCTGTGTCAGTCCCATCTCGGAACTTCCGACTACGATGCCGGCCGACCATACGCCCGCATTTTTCCCTTCCTTGATATCAGATATCGTATCTCCCACTTTCAGGACGCGGCGCACCTTCTTGATTCCCATCGCCTCGATGTTGTGGAAGATCATATATGGATAGGGACGGCCTTTCTGTCCGGTGGAATCCGGGCTGAACCATACATCCGGCTCGTATCCTTTCTCCTTTGCCGCCGGAACGACGATCTCCATCATCTTGTCATTGTATCCTGTAGTGGAACCGATCTTGATACCGTTTCTTCTCAGACGGTTTACCGTTTCAACCACGCCCGGCTTCGGATCAGAATAGAGGTGAAGGATGCTTAAAAGCTTCTCCTCAAAGATCTGATACAGCGCCTGTGCCTCTTCCTCTCCCGGCTCTTTTCCGTATTTCTCTGTCCAGAGTGCTTTGATCCGGTCCATTTTCAGCATGGTACGGATGTGGTCGATCTTGAGCATACCCATTGGCTCGCGCACTTCCTCCATAGTCGGCTCAATGCCGTACTGTTTAAACACTTCCACGAATGCCTGCACCGGCGCCATGCATCCGAAATCTACTGTTGTTCCTGCCCAGTCAAAGATCACTGCCTTAATTTTCTTCATGATTGTACTCCTCCAGAAATTCTTTTATGATCGCACATACCTTTTCAATATCCTCCGGATAGATCTCTCCGATATTTCCGATGCGGAATGTCTCAGCCTCCGTCACCTTACCCGGATAGATTGCATATCCTCTGTCCTTGATGTACTCGTACATCTGTGAAAATGTAAAGTGGCACTCTTCCGGATAGAAGAAAGTCGTGATGATCGGACCCTGGTGGGTACTGTCAATGTACGGGTGGATTCCCATCTCAGCCATCTTTTCGATGAGGAGACGGTTGTTTTCCGTGTAGCGTCTGTTTCTCGCCTCGATGCCGCCCTCTTCTTCCAGTTCTTTCATGGCCTGGGCAAATGCAAGGACTACGTGAGTCGGTGAGGTAAAACGCCATTTGCCGTCCACTTCCATAGTCTTCCACTGATCATAGAGATCAAGAGACAGGCTTCTCGCTTTCCCTGCGCTTGCTTCCAGCAGGTCTCTCCTTGCAATGATGAAGGAAAATCCCGGCACGCCCTGGATACATTTGTTGGCGCTGCTGATGATGAAATCAATCCCCCAGTCCTTCACCGGGATATCCACGCCGCCGAAGCTGCTCATGGCGTCCACGATAAAAACTCTGCCTTTTTCCTTTACAACTTTACCCACTGCCTCGATATCATTTAAGATACCGGAAGTCGTCTCGCTGTGCACCATGGATACGTGTGTGATGGCCGGATCCGCGTCCAGCATCTCAGCGATCTTCTGGGCATTGGGCACTTTATTGTAGTGCTCATTGTACACCTGATGCCTGATTCCCGCGTGGTCGGCGATATCAGCCATACGCTCGCCGTATGCGCCGTTGGCGCAGATCAGGAGCTCGTCCCCGGATCCGATGACACTTGTAAGTACAGATTCTACTCCGAATGTTCCGCTTCCCTGCATGAGTACTGCCGTGTACTCATCCTCAGATACATGGGCCAGCTTCAAAAGCCCTTTCCGGATCTCCTGTGTGATCTGTTTATAATCGTCGTCCCATGTGCAGTGGTCGAACATCATCTGCTGTTTTACCGTGTCCGTTGTGGTGAGCGGTCCCGGTGTAAGAAGTTTATATGATTTCATCTGTATTTCCTCTCTTCTCTCTATTATATTCTTGCGCCTCTGCGAATGACGCGGACCCAGCTTCTGCGGGAGCAGTTTACAGTCCTGCCTGCTCTTTCGCCGCCTCAGAGATCGCCTGATGCTGCTCCAGAAGATCAACCGTCAGTTTCTCCGGGAATACTTTCGGATTTGCAGATTTATTTGCCGCGTCTGTGGACTCTCCGTTATACAGAGCGTTCGGATAGTAGGACTGCAGCTCCTCACGTCCGTTCTCGATAATGCACTGTGCCATCTCCATTGCAAGCGGGTTGGTGTCATCGCCTTTGTCTACGACAGCTACAGACTCTGTCAGGCTGAAGTTGCCTTCCGCCGGATCGATATAGTCGATCGGCAGCCCGTCTGCCTTGTCCGCAACTGCCTGCTGGCGAAGACCGAATCCGATTGCCACCTCTCCTGCACGCACTTTCTTAAGCGGTGCGGAACCGGAATCCTCAAGATGATCTCCTACATTTTCATAGATGCCCGCCAGTACGTCCTGCGCTCCATCCTCGCCGTACTCAGACACAAGCGCCTGTATCAGAAGCCATGCCGTAGAAGATGCTGAAATATCCGTCACGGATACAAATCCTTTGTACACCGGATCAGCCAGATCAGCGATAGACTCCGGCATCGGCAGGTTGTTCTCCTCCATCATCTCTGTGTTCACAATGATAGTTCCCTCCTGGGAAGTGATTGGCGCACAATATGGCTCGAACTCATCAATTGTATCCACATCAAATGTCAGATCCTGAAACATCTCATTCTGAGCCTGGGCACTCTCTACATAAAAAGTACTCATTGTCACCATATCTGCCTCGATATCCTTTCCCTCAGCCAGCAGCTTGCCGCCAAGCTCAGAGGTTCCGAATGTCTGGAACATATACTGTCCTTCATATCCGTTATCGTCCAGCGCATTCTCCATTGCCGTGATTGCTTCCTCATCCGCATTGGAATAAATAATAATCTGGTCGCCGGATGCACTTGTATCGCATCCTGTAAGGCCCATGCCTGTCACGGCTACTGCCGCTGCAAGTGTCAGTGACGCTGCTCTCTTAATATTCATCTTTTTCATAACTGTAAATTCTCCTTTTTATTATTTATGCTGCCTTTTTGGCAGAGAATTGATATACCTTTGCTGTGTTCTGTCTGTTTTTGCTGACCTTTGCAAGCTTGCGGAACACCGCTCTTGCGATCAGATTAGTAAACAGAATCAGAAGCGACAGAACAAAAATCTCGTTAAACTCATTGAAATATTGTAATTCCTGTATCTTGGTCGTTATGACCATCGTTCTTGCACCTGCAATGAATACCACGGCACTGACCGTAACCATTGCATTTACAAAATAGTAGCTGAACACTTCCAGCAGTGTGGACAGTGCATTCGGCGTCACGACCCTGACAATCGTCTTCAGCCAGTTGTCTCCCATGAGCATGGCCGTCGTCTCCCATGAAGCGTTCATCTTGGAAAGAGAATTCTTCATCATCAGGTAGGGCGTCGAGAAGAAATGCACGATATTACATATAATGATGATCGGGAATGTATTCTGCAGCGGCGTGCCCGTGAACACAAACAGGTAGGAAAGACCGATGACCATGCCCGGAATCGTGTTTGTCACAAGGGCGATACTGTCGATCACTTTCTTTAATTTCCCATTCACTGTACTTCTGGCCGTAACCAGCGCTCCGCCGTAGGAAATCAGTGTGCCCGCAAGTGCCGTAATGACAGCCACCATCACCGAATTCACATATACACCGTAGAGCTGTCTGTCTTCAAACACCGCCTGTACGTGCTCCAGTGTAAAGTTCATGCGGTACGGCCACTCCTCGATAAACGGAGCCACAAACATGACAACGAACATACTGAGCGTACACACGATGATCGCGCCGCTTAATACTGCAAATACGGCGTCTCTCTTCACACCTTTCTTCAGTTCGATAGGCGAGATCTTATTGTAGCGCACGTTATATTTTTCCAGAATATGAAGTACCGTAATACTTACCACAGACGGAATAATCATGACAAGAGCAACCACCGCGCCGTTTCCGAAGTTCGGAATACTTCCCAGCATTTCCTCATAAAGGACGCTTGCCACTACTTCATACTGTCCGCCCACAGACGCCGGAATTCCGAAATCCGTAAAGCACAGGAAGAATGTCTGTATAAATGACGTTGCCAGTGTGCCGAGCAGCGGGATTACGATTGTCATGCGGAATGTCTGAAGCGGAGAATCTCCCATCAGTCTTGACACGATCATGAATCTCTTGTCGATATAGCCCATGGCGTTATTGATCAGTGTAAATGCAATAGGAAGCGTGTAGACCACATACCCCAGCAGGAGTCCGTTGAACCCGTAGATGTCAAAAAGCTGTCTTCCGAAAAGTTTTGTCAGAAGCCCCTGTTTTCCGAAGGAATAGATGATCGCGAATCCGTATGTAATAGTCGGGAGCAGCATGGGCAGAATCGCCGCCTTACTGATCAGCCATTTATAGCGCTTCCCGAGATTTGTATAGTGGATCGCATACGCCAGGATAAATGCCAGCACCGTCGTGATCAGGGCACTGCACACAGAGATCACCATACTGTGTCCCAGCGCTCTTAAAAAACCCCTTCCCGTAAGCACTTCCACATAATGCGCCAGAGATGCCGCCTCGCCGTTTCCCGTAAATGATTTCATCACCACGCTGATCATCGGTACTGCGAGAAATCCCGCGAAAAAGACTGCGATCAGCGCAAAGATGAGTTTAATCTCTCTGTTCTTTCTCATGGCTCTCACCTCTTCAGCAGACCTGTGCCTGTTCCGCAAGCTGTCCTGCAAACAGAGTGTAGATGTTGTTCTTCTTGATCTCCAGCTGATTCAGAATGAACTTCTTCACAAATCCGTTTTCCGGCCTGCTGATGATCTCTTCCGGCTTACCGAACTGGGCGATCTTTCCTTCATTGATGATCATGACACGGTTGGAGAGTGTCAGTGCCTCCTCCGGATCATGGGTTACAATGATGGTAGTCAGATTGTATTCTCTGGCAATCGTCTTAATCCTGTCCTTAATGGATTCCTTGATCACGCCGTCCAGAGCGCTCAATGGCTCGTCGAGCAGCAGAATCTTCGGCTTCATTACCATGGTCCTTGCCAGAGCGACTCTCTGTTTCTGACCGCCGGATAGCTGTCCGATCCTCTTATTTAAATGTTCCTCAAGTCCCAGCAGATGGATCAGGTCTTCCACTTCCTCTTTGGATGAGATCTCCGGATTATTTCTCAGTCCGTATGTAATATTCTGATATACGTTCAGGTTCGGGAACAGCGCATAATCCTGAAATACAATATTAAATCCTCTCTTTTCCATAGGAACTTCCGTGATATCTTCCCCGTCGTAGATGATCTGTCCGCCGTCTGAATCCACAATTCCGAGGATCAGATTCAGAAGCGTCGTCTTGCCGCATCCGGACGGTCCTAATATAGAAACAATCTCTCCGTCTTCGATATTCAGGCTGATGTCGGTGAGTACCGGCGCGCCGTCATAGCTCTTCTTTACATTTTTCAACTCAAGCATAATACTTAACTCCTCTTCACTTTCAACTATTACAAAGTGTCTCCGACAGTCCGCGGTTCCGGCTGTCTGCACGTAAGATTATACCCGTGTCGTTTCCGGTATTTCTATCAAGAAAAAATCAAGCCTCTGTAAAGGAATTGTAAACTTTACAGAGGCTTAACATACTTTAAAATGTAGGTTTTCTACCAACATTCCGACGGACTGTTCAGTGCTTTCGCTGAGGATCATACGCCTTTCCGCGCACGACTTTTTCGCACTTATTCAGTTGTTTTACATAATGTTCATAGTCCGATGAAATCAGACCCATATAAATCATGTCCACAATCAGGATCTGCGTCGATCTGGAGAAGATTGCATTGCCATAGAAATGCTGTTCCTGACTGGGGCAGATCAATATATCCGCATATTTACTGATCGTCGATTCCTTAAAATTCGTGATCGCGACCGTACAGGCGCCGGAGCGCTTCGCAGCCTTCATGGCGTCTACGGTGTCCTTCGATTCCCCGGAGTAGGAAATACCCACGGCCACGTCCCGGTCCGTCAGCTGTCCTGCCGTGATCTGCTGCAGATAGCAGTCTGTAAAATGCCGGCAGGGAAGCCCGAGATACAGAAGCTTCGTCAGCAGGTCTACCGCCACCACCTCAGAGTTCTCCACACTGTAGATATCGATCAGACGTGCGTTCTTAAGCGTTTCAATCACTTTTCTATAAGTCTTCCCCGGGAAGTTTTTCATCGTCTCTTCCAGCATCTTCCCGGTCGTCATTGTAATATTGACCGGTATCTCGTCCAGACCGGCCTTCTTATCCAGCGTATATCCGTACATAAACTGCGTCTGTCCGCCTGTTTCGCTCCCGCTCCCCGCCTTGGCAAGCTCTGCTACGAGCTGATACCGGAAGTCTTTATAGCCGTCGTATCCCAGAGCTTTGAGCATCCGCAATACCGTGGGCTGGCTGACTTTGGCAGCCTTTGCCAGGCGGTCGAGGGGCATCTCCGGAACCTGATCCATATGGTCCAGAATATAATCCGCGGCCTGCTTCTCCGATTTTCTCAGATCGGCATACCCGGATTCGATCAGTGTCATGATATTATTCTTCATATTCAGTTTTACTTTCTGCAGGATGTAGATAATCTACAGAAATATCTCCTTTTTGCTCTTCCGTTTATTTAAAGACATTATAACAGACCGGGAAAACCGGGGCGAAAGAGTTTGTGTTAAATGTTTGTAAAACAGCACTGCAACAGCTCTGTCTCCAAAATGCCGGAGCTGAACTTGCGAATAACGCGGACGAAACATCTATTGGCACGGATGCCCAACTGTTGTAATATAACAATAGCTGCCGAAATTCAGAATCATCTGAATACAGCAGCTTCTGAATATAACTATAAATAATAAGTAGGTGGTTTTATATGCCCGGATATATTTTACATTTAACAGCAGCCCATATGTTTCTGAATACTCTGCCGGAGGGTGATCCGCTCCGCTGCCGTCCCGATCTGCAGAATGACTTTTATATCGGTAACCTTCTGCCCGATGCGGTCGGCGATAAAACGGCGTCTCATTTCCGGAATCCGAAATATCTGGACCGCATGATCGTATGGCCCCGGCCGGAAGAATTCCGGCGGAAATATGCTTCTCATATGAATGAACCGGTATACCTCGGATACTATTTTCATCTGTACATTGACAAAGTGTTTTTCAGCGAATATCTTCCTCAGGCAGTGGAATTCCTGAATGAAAACGGACAGCCGGCAGAACTGCGCCGGGATGTCTGCTCTGTCCGGATCAAAAAAAACGGACAGATGATCACACGGAATCAATATCTGTCCGAAGAATATTATTACGGGGATTATACAAAAATGAATACGTGGCTGTGCGAACGGTATCATCTTCCGGAATATCTTGACCCCCCCCCTGTGATCCGGGTATAAAAGAAATCGAGTATTCCAGATTATCCGGAATACTCGACAGTCTGAAAGAATACCGTAAAGTCCCGGTCAATGCTGTGCGGGACGTAATGGTATTCGATGTGGAAAAACTGATGCGGTTTCTGGAAGAAGCAGCATCCGGAACTCCGCCTGTTATCAACAGAGGATCAGTCAGATGATATATATCAGTTATTCCACCGTAACAGACTTAGCCAGATTTCTCGGCTTATCCACATCAAGGCCTTTCGCCACACTGACATAGTATCCCATCAGCTGCAGAGGCACGATTGCAAGGCTTGTCGCAAAATACTCTTCTGTCTTCGGCACGTAGACAGAGAAATCAGCAGTATCTTCTATATTATAGTTGCCGTAAGTGGTAAGCCCCATCAGATAAGCACCGCGGCTCTTCACTTCTACCATATTGCTGAGTGTCTTCTCGAACAGACTGCTCTGTGTCAGCACGCCCACTACGAGGATGCCGTTCTCCACAAGACTGATCGGTCCGTGTTTGAGCTCACCTGCCGCGTATGCTTCTGAGTGGATATAGCTGATCTCTTTCATCTTCAGACTGCCCTCCAGGCTGATCGCATAGTCCAGCCCGCGGCCGATGAAGAAGATGTCTCTCGCATTGGCAAACTTGCTTGCGAACCACTGGATACGTTCTTTGTCATCCAGGGTTTTCTGAATCTTGGACGGCAGTGTTTCCATCTCTGTCAGCAGCTCTCCGTAGCGCTCCTCGTCAATAGTTCCTTTTATCTTCGCCGACTCGATTGCCAGAAGATACATGGCAATGAGCTGTGTGCTGTACGCCTTTGTCGTAGCCACTGATATCTCCGGACCCGCGTAAGTATAAAGCGTGTAATCGCTCTCACGTGCAATGCTCGATCCCACTACATTCACAATGCCCAGCACAGGCACTTCCCGCTCTTTCATAAGACGGAGAGCCGCAAGGCTGTCCGCAGTTTCACCGGACTGTGACACTACGATCACCAGAGAATTCGGAACAATGATCGGATTGCGGTAGCGGAACTCCGATGCAAGATCCACCTCCACAGGAATACGTGCAAGATCTTCCAGCACGTATTTTCCCGCCATACCCACATGATAAGCGGAGCCGCAGGCAACAATGTAGATTCGTTCTACATCTTTCAGAGCATCTTCTGTCAGTCCCACTTCGGAGAAATCAATAACACCGTCTTTTACATATGCACCGATCATATCCTGAACCGCCTTCGGCTGCTCGTGGATTTCCTTGAGCATAAAGTGCTCATATCCGCCTTTCTCTGCGGACTCGGCGTCCCACTTGATCTCTACTGATTCTTTCTGGATCTCTTCCCGGTCGATGTTGTAGAAATGTACTTCATCCGCTGTGAGCTCCGCAATCTCCATATTATCGATGTAATATACGTTTCTCGTCCTATCCAGAATTGCCGGCACGTCTGAAGCAATAAGGCTTCCGGATGAGCTTCTTCCTATGATCAGCGGGCTGTCCTTTCTCGCCGCGAAAAGTCTGCCCGGATAGTCATGGAACATAACGCCGAATGCGTAGGATCCCCGGATACGGAGCATACTTCTTGTAAGCGCCTCCAGCGGGGTGCCGGTCTTCTTATAATAATAGTCAACCAGTTTTACTGCTATCTCTGTATCTGTCTGGGAATAAAATGTATACCCTGATCTGAGCAGCTTATCCTTCAGCTCCTGATAGTTCTCAATAATTCCGTTATGTACCAGAACGACAGATCTGTCGTCCGTACAATGAGGATGTGCATTATTCTCGGACGGCTCTCCATGGGTCGCCCAGCGGGTGTGGCCGATACCGCAGGTACCGTGTACGCTCCTGCCGTTGTCTGTCTTCTCCGCAAGGACTTTCAGTCTTCCCTTTGCCTTAACGACAGAGATATCTCCTGTGGACTCATTGCGCACTGCAATCCCCGCTGAATCATATCCTCTGTATTCCAGCTTCGCCAGTCCTCCCAGAAGGATCGGTGCCGCCTGTTCTTCTCCTACATATCCTACTATTCCGCACATATATATCCTGCGCCTCCTTTTTAGCCTGAACTGTTACTGTCTTCCATTGAAAAAAAGGGATAAAATCTTTCTGTAATTTTTTGAAAAATCCTATCCCTGCCAGCTTGATTATAATCATTTTGCAGAAAATAACATCTGCAAATTCAGGTTCTATCATACCATCGGGAATTTTTACTGTCAATATGCATATGTCACATATCAGCCTGACTCCCCTGCCCCTGACATGACAGAATTCCCATGACATAATGTCATTATTTCTTCATCTTAGGCTCGAAAATGAAGGAAGCAATATATCCGAAAATCAGCGCTGCGCTGATTCCCACCGCGCTGGCTTTGAAGCCGCCCATAAAGATACCGATAAATCCGTTTTGATCCACTGCTTCTTTTACTCCCTGCCAGAGTACGTTGCCAAATCCCAGCAGCGGCACGGAGGCTCCCCCGCCGGCAAAATCCTGAAAAGGCTTATAGATTCCGCAGAATCCGAGCAGTGCTCCAGTGCATACAAGCAGCACCATAATTCTCCCCGGCATTAATTTTGTCCGGTCAACCAGAATCTGAACTGCCGCGCAGATCAGGCCTCCTGTAACAAATGCTGTGATATATTCCATTGTTTTTTCCTCCTGCTATTCTGCCGCCGGTTATACTTGTACCGGGTATTTTTTATATTTCTGCCGGGCAGTGTTCCAGTACGATCCCGTGGGCAATCCCCGGCACACTGGCGCCTTCGTTGAAGCTTACTGTAGACATCAGCGCTCCCGTGGGGACAAAAAGGACTCGCTTCCACTCGCCTTTTTCAATCTTGGGAATGACAAAAGATGCCAGAGTCACTGCCGCGCATCCGCATCCGCTCCCTCCTGCATGAGTATCCTGTGTCTCCTGATCAAAGATTGTCATGCCGCAGTCCAGATGTCTTTTTCTGATATCGAAACCTTTTCCCCTGACAAGATCGAACAGGATGGACTGTCCCACATATCCCAGATCCCCGGTAATAATACGGTCATAGTCCTGTTCGGTTCTGCCCATATCGATAAAATTCTGCACAATCGTATCCATCGCCGCGGGAGCCATACACGCTCCCATATTCTGGGAATCTTTCAGTCCGTAGTCCACAATCTTTCCTACAGTCACGCCGGCGATACGCACATGAGAGATATGGGAGGTGCTGACATCAGTTTCAGCAGCACACTCCGACGTATCCGCATCATCAGCCTGTCCGCGCTTTTCTTTCGTTCCTTCATCCGGTTCCGCAGCTCGTACCAGAAAAGCTCCGCTCCCGGTTACCGTCCAGTGGGCAGACAGAGGTCTCTGACTCGCATACCCGAGAGGAAATCGGAATTCTTTCTCCGCGCTTCCAAAATGGCTTGAGGTCACGGCAAGCATATATTTCCCGTACCCTGCCGCTGCGCACATACCTGCAAGGGCAAGAGCCTCGCCTGAAGTAGAGCACGCGCCAAACAGTCCGAACATAGGGATCTGCAGCGCCTCCACCCCCATGGATGTGGCGATTCCCTGCCGCAGCAGGTCGCCGCCGAAGAGATAGCGGATCTCGTCTGCTTTTATATGTGCCTTTCCCAAAGCCAGCACGCAGGCTTCTTTCTGCATGGTGCTCTCCGCCTCTTCCCATGTCTGGGTCCCGAAGAGATTGTCTTCATTTGTCATATCGAAAAGTTTTCCCAGCGGACCTTCCGCCTCCTTGCTTCCGGCCACAGAAGCGGCGCTTATAATATATGGAGGATTTGTAAAGATCAGGCTCTGCTTTCCTTTTATAATCTGGTTCATACTGATGTCCTCCTTTCTTCTGGATTCTGCATCTGGATTTATTATCTGCTCTGTTCTGTAAAATATTCACTCTACTCCGCAGATAATAGATTTTAACTCTTATGTCCGCCCGGATTTTTCTATTATTACGGAAATGTATATTTACAGGGAAATTCATAATACTAATAAAACAGATATAAAAACGCCGGTGAAAACCGGCAGAAAAAGGAGACATTCCTATGGATAAAATACAGCGTTTAAAACAGGAAAAAGAATATGAGAAATATGTCAAAGGGAAGACTCCCAGGCATAACGTCTGGCTGAATATGATTAAAGCATTTCTGCTGGGCGGAGCGATCTGCACCCTCGGGCAGGTTATCTCTCATTATTGTGAATTACGCTCAATGAGCACAGATGAGTGCAGCAGCTGGACCTCACTGACGCTCGTCCTGATCAGCGTTCTCCTCACCGGAACCGGGATCTATCCCCGCCTGGCAAAATGGGGCGGCGCCGGAGCGCTCGTCCCCATCACCGGCTTTGCCAACTCCGTGGCCGCCCCCGCCATCGAATATAAGAAAGAAGGGCAGGTATTCGGAATCGGCTGCAAGATATTCACCATCGCCGGACCGGTAATTCTCTACGGAATCTTTACCAGCTGGATACTGGGCCTGATCTACTGGCTGTGGACACTGGCGGGATAAGAAGATTATTTCTCAGAGAATCTTCTTCACTTCTCTGTCCCAGGTGTACACCCCGTTGATCTCCTCCTCGATGTCCGTCCACTGAGTATATACACTGGCACACAGTCCCTGTGGGATCAGCTTCTGCACTTTCTCTGTCAGTTCCCGGTACGATTCCCCGAGGGATTTCTTATCCCTGCACGCACCGTAGCCATACAGTTCTTCGCAGGCGCTGTGTCCCGGCTCCCGGTAAGTATGCCCGCCGATCTCCGAGAGTACGGCGGCACGCTCTTTCTCAGGATGTACTTTTAATCTGAAGAAATAATTATGGACACTCTGCAGATCTCCGCAGCCCTGATCAAACCAGCCGCTTGCCGCATCGATCAGCCTTGCAGGATCTTCTTCCCTCGCGATCCGGGTAAGTTCTTCTGTCTGAAACTGTCCCCATCCCTCATTGAAAATCACCCACGTGCATATACCGGGATGCCCTTTCAGAAGCCGGATCGTCTCTCTCATCTCACGGACAAATTCTGCCCTGCCCGCCTTGTCTCTTCTTGCAAGAAGCCAGGGATGAGTATCCTTTATCGTAATGCCTCTCCATGACATCACCGTAGCAAGATAAGTCACAAACCAGTACCGATAGGCTTCTCCGCCGTTCACCATATCCTGCCACACAATCAGCCCGAACCGGTCACAGTGCCAGTACCATCTCTGAGGTTCGATCTTGATGTGTTTCCGTACCATATTGAATCCGCTCTTCTTCATTTCTGTAATATCGAAGATCATTGCCTCGTCCGACGGCGCCGTATACAGACCGTCCGGCCAGTATCCCTGATCCAGAACGCCGTTCTGGAAGTGTACTTTTCCATTCAGACAGATACGCGGGATTCCCTTTTCGTCCTTTTCAACCGAGAACTTTCTCATGGCAAAATAGCTCTCTGCAAAGTCTTCTCCCATAGTCACTGTAAAAAAGTAGAGATACGGCGTCTCACAGGTCCAGAGCCTGATATCCGGGATCGGAATCTCAATCCAATTACCTGGAATACCGGAAATGCTGCACATCTGCCGATGGCTCGTTTCCGAGGAAACATTGTCTGCCATTGGATCTGTATTTAGAGCTTCTGTTCTATCGTTCCCGTCTGTATATAATCCCGCCTGTCGTATCTGTATCTTTACCGGATGTACGGTCTGGAGATTTTCCGACGCTGACACACGAATCCGAACAGTACCTTTCTCAAAAACAGGCTCAGCCTCGATATTCGTGATATAATTCTCCGGCACTTCCTCCATCCAGACGGTCTGCCAGATCCCGCTCTGGGCAGTATAAAACATACCGCCCCGTTCCAGACGTTGTTTGCCTCTGGCATGATAAGAAGTGTCGCTCAGGTCTTTTACCGCGACGGTCAGTTCATTCTCTCCGTCGCGGACCAGTGCGGTGATATCCGTCTCAAAAGGCAGGTATCCTCCTGTATGTCTTGCCGCCTTCTTCCCGTTTATATATACAGCACACGCCTGGTCCACTGCTCCGAAATGCAGAATCAGACGTCTGCCGTTCTTTCCTGCGTTCCATCTTTCAAGTGTAAATGTGCGCCTGTACCAGAGATACTCGTCCGGTTTCAGCTGCCGGCATACGCCGGAGAGCACAGTCTCCGGCGAAAACGGGACAAGGATCTGCCCGTCATATTCCTGCGGCTTTTTAAATTCTTTTGTAAATGCGTAGTCCCAGTATCCGTTCAGATTGATATAACTGCTTCGTTTCAGCAGCGGACGCGGATACTCCTGAAGGACGTTCTGCGGGTCAAGATTTCTTCCCCATCTGGTATACAGTTGTTTCATGCATATCTCTCCTCGTCTGTTGTCAAATCTTAAATAGATTTTAGTATACCAAAGAATGTAAATCAATACGCCGCGTCAGTCGACTTCAGTTGACGACAGTTGAAAAAGCAGTTTTATGTCATAACTTTGCAGAATACTGCAAGTCTTATCCTATGCAAAGCATTATAATACAATGTATAGTAACAGTTCAGCCATCTGATTATCAGGAGCCGGATTTATGCTTGCATAAGAATGCGGCTCCTGATAATCAGATGAGCTGAGCGCCAGTATATGAGCAAAACAGCGGCGGCAGCCGCAGTAAGCACGCAGTGCGGTTTTGCGAATGGCGCGGGCTGAACTGTTACGATTTATAAGATCAAAGGAGGAAATGACATGATCCGCAAATACATCTATGGAGCACCTTTTGACACAGAAGCTGTCGTAACTGATATTGCGCCGGCAGACGGAACGCCTGCATACGGCATCATCGACACACAGGACGGCTTTTCTTTTACTTATATCATGAATGGCGATGATATCGTCTATGGTCTGGGCGAGGCCAACCGCGGCATCAACAAGCGCGGCTACTGCTATATCAGCGACTGTACGGACGATCCGAACCACACGGAAGATAAGCGTTCCCTCTACGGCGCCCACAATTTTATCATCATCGCCGGAGAGAAAAGCTTCGGACTGTTCTTTGACTATCCGGCCAGAATCACATTTGACATCGGCTACACCCGTATGGACACACTGAAAGTTTCCTGCGAGAATGCGGACCTTGCGCTGTATGTTATCGACGGGGATACTCCTTATGATATCGTAAAACAGTTCCGCGGCATGATCGGGCACAGCTATATCCCGCCGAAATTTGCGTTTGGCTTCGGCCAGAGCCGCTGGGGATATAAGACAAAAGAGGATTTTGAAAAGGTCGCGCAGGGCTACCGCGAGAATCACATTCCGCTGGATATGATCTATATGGACATCGATTATATGGATTCCTATAAAGACTTCACTGTAAATGATGAATTTAATGATTTCCCTGCATTTGTCCGGAAAATGAAAGACCAGCATATCCGCCTGATCCCGATTATCGACGCAGGTGTAAAGATCGAGGACGGATACGACGTCTATGAAGAGGGCGTCAAAAACCGCTACTTCTGCCAGAGAGAGGACGGAAGCGACTTCGTGGCGGCAGTCTGGCCGGGAGATACACATTTCCCGGATGTGCTGAATCCCGAAGCGCGGAAATGGTTTGGGGATAAATACCGTTTCCTCACCGATCAGGGCATCGAAGGTTTCTGGAATGATATGAACGAGCCTGCCATCTTCTATTCACAAGAAGGACTTGAAGAGGCGAAGGAGATGGCGCGTAAATTTGCTGAGACCGGAACGAGCAACTGGGACGGAAGTGAAAAAGCTGAGGAAGCAAAAGAAGACATCGGTGTATGGCAGCTCGGCGACAAGCTGGGCAGTCTCTCAAACAGTCCGGATGATTATCAGAGATTCTACCATAATATAAATGGACAGATGGTACGCCACGACAAGGTACACAACCTGTTCGGCTTCAACATGACAAGAGCTGCAGGAGAAGCATTTGAGCGAATCGATCCTGACAAACGTTTCCTGATGTTCTCCCGTTCTTCTTACATCGGAATGCATCGCTACGGCGGCATCTGGACAGGAGATAACAAATCCTGGTGGTCCCATATCCTGCTCAATCTGAAGATGATGCCGTCCCTGAATATGTGCGGATTTCTCTATGCGGGAGCTGATCTTGGCGGATTCGGCTCTGACACGACAAGAGATCTGCTGCTCCGTTTCCTCGCACTGGGCGTCTTCACTCCGCTTATGAGAAATCATGCTGCACTGGGCACAAGGGACCAGGAATGTTACCAGTTTGAAAATATGGAAGATTTCCGTCACGTAGTCGGCGTCAGATACCGCCTGCTGCCCTACCTGTACAGCGAATACATGAAAGCAGCCTTAGCGGACGATATGTATTTCAAACCGCTGGCTTTCGTATATCCGGATGACAAAATGGCGCGCCGCATCGAAGACCAGCTCATGCTGGGCAATGAGATCATGATCGCACCGGTGTACGAGCAGAACGCAAAAGGGAGATATATATACCTGCCGGAAGAGATGAAATTCATCAAATTCCTGCCCGACGGAAGCATCTCTGAAGAGGTCCTCGGAAAAGGCATCCATTATGTAGATATCGCCCTTAACGAAGTACCGCTCTTCATCCGCTCCGGCAAATGCATTCCGGTAGCAGATGCAGCAGAATGCGTGGATGCGATCAATATGGATACGATCCGGATGATCGGTTATGAAGGATCCGAATATGTACTTTATGACGATGACGGAGTACATAAAGATTACGATATGGAGAAAAACTGCCGGGTATTAAAATAACCGAAAACGGATATGGGGACGTAGTAAAATCGGGTTTTACTACGTCCCCATATCCAAAAAGAAGAAAAAAATGGATAATATCGAGAGAAGAGACCGGGAGATGGCATATATCTCCGACGAGTCTGTAATGGAGGAACAGAAAGTATGCCGCAGAATTCTGCAGCGCCTGAACACAGTAGACCGCTTTGATTTTGACGAGATCGGGAAAATCGTCAAAGAGCTCCTCGGGAAGTCGGACGGAGCATTTATTAATCCGCCGTTCTACTGTGATTACGGTTCCCACATCGAAGTAGGCAAAAACTTCTTTGCAAACTATAACTGCACGATCATCGATGTGGCAAAGGTAAAGATCGGCGATAACTGCCAGATGGCGCCCAATGTGGCCATCTACACGGCAGGGCATCCGCTCCATCCTGTTTCACGCAACTCTATGTATGAGTACGGCATCAGCGTAACTATCGGCGATAATGTGTGGATCGGCGGCAACACGGTCATTATGCCGGGCGTACACATTGGAAGCAATACTGTCATCGGCGCCGGAAGCGTAGTGACCAAAGATATTCCCGACTGGGTCGTAGCTGTCGGAAATCCGTGCAGAGTGATCAAACAGATCACCGAAGACGACAAGAAATACTACTATAAGAACAGGGAATTTGATCCCGAGGCCTGGGAGTATATCGCAGGTCTTGAATAACCCTGCATCAGATACCTCAAAACTTAAACGGCGTATCCGGCTGCTCAAAAGCCCACGGATACGCCGTAATTATTTTCATTATTCTGCCCGTTCTCGTCTCTTTTTCAGCACAGTTCCTGCTGCTGCGCCTGAACCTAGAAGTGCTGTCAGGGCAAGGCAAAATCCCGTACTGTTATCTCCGGTCTGAGGAGCTTTTCTCATATTATTCTCTGCTGCCGCCGTATCATTCGATTTGTCATCGTTATCTGTCGTCTCCCCGTCTGCCGTCTCATCTCCGTTCACAGTTGTATCGGTGTCCTGAGAATCTCCGTCATCCTGATTCTGCCCGTCTTCTTCATCTCCCGGCTGTTCCGGCTCCGGATCCTGTCCGCCGTCCTGACCGGCAATGATATAGTTCCCGTCAGCATCCTGGGCCAGTCCTGCGTTCTCCGCGCCGATGATGGTCATCTGATCCGCATCGTTATCTTCATCTATATAGATAACATCCTGATCACTGCCTGTCATTTTTACAGACGAACCATCCGCGAATGTAACGCCTGCTGCTCCGTTTTTTGTATCTACATTGATACCGCCCCATGAATTTTCACCGAGAAGGAGACTGAGTTCACCCTCGACTGTCACCGTTCCTCCGTTGACGATCATACCCGCTCCGCCCGCGGTCTGTTGATTGTCAAGAGTTACATTCTTAAGCCTTGCAGATACTCTGTATACATGAAGGGCCGATTTATTCGCTGATGATGTGCGGATACCTACGTTCTCCAGTGCGGCTCCCTCTGCCGTTATCGTTACTACATTTTCAGCACCAAGCACATCTGATCCGTTGATCATATAACGTCCTGAAGTGCTTCTCACAGTCATTGCTTCGCTGATAACCAGCGGTGCCGTCATGGTAACATCCTTATTCAGCTCAATCAGTGAAACATCTGCTCCTGCTTCCGTCTTTGCTTTCACAAACTGTGCAAGATTGGTGTCTGCCACATATGCTGTCTGGCGCTGATTTGCACCGCCGTCCTTTTCTGTCACTACAACAGTAAGCCCTGTACCGGTTACAGACGCGTTGTCACCCTCACTGCATATTACCGACTGTGTAGCCGTCACCGGAGTCATGTTTACGACAGCGCCGGAAAAATCAGCCTTTGCATTATCCACATTGATTCCGTACCATGAATGGTTCCCTAACGTAAGTGCAATCGCACCCCGGAAGACCGCCTCAGCCCCGTTATTAATGATAATCGGCGCTCCGCCTGCCGCGCTGCTGTGATCAATCGTCAGCCCGTTTACAGTCAGACTCGTTCCATATACATGGAGTGCTGATTTGTTTCCCGCCGATGTACGGATTGTCACTCCTTCAAGCGTAACTTTGCTGCCCGTCAGAGTAACCAGATTTCCGTTTACGCTGTCTGTCCCGACAAGCGTTCCTCCTTTGATTACTACATCATTATTGATATAAAGTGCACTGGTCAGCTCTATCGTCTGACCCGTCAGGTCAATCTTCCCTCCCTGAGCGATCGCCTCTGTGAGTTCCTGCTGTGTATCAATCACCTCCGGCTGGTTCACTGCACTGTTTATCTCTTCAGTTATTTCTTCAATGTCCTGTACTGTCTGTTCCCCGGAATTATCTTCTGCCGCTGTAACAACTCCCTGCATCGCGCTTGCTACCATCGCTGATGTTATCACTACAGCCAAAAATTTTCTTTTCATATTTTTCTCCTGTCTGGGTTGTATTCTGAAATTATCCGCAGGCGCCTGATCTTCGGATAATTTCACGACATGAGTATACTAATCCGGCCAGATAATTGTCAACACAACTCAGCGTATATATCCCCGGGAAATACAGGAGAAAAAGGAAAATTACACCATTCCCATACTCCGCAGTATGTACAGCCATCCTGTCATTGTAAATGCACTGAACAACGTTGTCAGCATGACTACGCTGGATGTCAGCACGCCTTCATGCCCCATATTCCGTGCCATCACAAAGCAGCTCACCGTCGTCGCCGAACTGAGCATGACAAGGATCGCCACCAGCTCTTCCCTGCGGAAGCCCATCCACACAGCCAGAGGCAGAAATAAAGCGGCAAACAGCACCAGCTTCATAACGGAGGCAGTCACCGCCGGTTTTGCTTTCCCGAATGCTTTCTTCAGATCGAAACTTGCACCCATCGCCATCAATCCCAGCGGGGTAGCCGTTGCTCCCACGTCCGATACCGTCTTCTCCAGAATAGACGGCATAGGCAGCTTAAGAGCTGACCAAACCAGGCCCGCAATAACACCGAGGATGATCGGGTTTGTAACAATTCCTTTGAGCGTTGTCATCCAAACTTCTTTGTCCAGCTTTTTTCTTTCCGGTTTGAAAAAGGAAAGAACGACAACCGCCATGACATTGTATAACGGCACACTGCCAATGATCATAAGGGGCGCCATCCCAGCATCTCCGTATATATTCTGGATAAACGCAATGCCCAGAAGCGCCGCGCTGCTCCGGTACGACGCCTGAATGAATTCTCCCTGTATGCTCTTATCCCTCCACAGGAAAGACACCAGCGCCGCAATAATAATACAGATCAGCGTGACTGCAAAGCAGAACAATACGAATTTCAGGTTCCATACCTGGGAAAAATCCACTGTTGAGAGATCCTCAAACAGCAGAACCGGCAGAGGAACGAGGAACACGAACTTGTTCATCTTTGATGCAAACACATCGTTGATCAGACCGAGTTTTTTTAATATAAAGCCCAGTGCCATCAGCAGAAAGATGGGAACTGTAGCGTTCAGGCTGAAGATCAGATTGTCCATAATACAAGACTCCTTTTATCCAAAACTTAAATCTGAAAATTCCGTTTTTTATTCTGTTCCTTTTTTCTTTCTGTGTCAAGTGGCAGCATGATCTTCACTCCAAATCCTCCATGTCCGCTCTTTTCAATTTCCACCTTTCCTCCGTGGGACTCCGCAATCTGCTTTACGATCAGCAGCCCCAGGCCGTGCCGCTGCTCTCTTGTATTTGTGTCGCACACCATGTAATGGGGCGCATGGTTCAGCTTTTCGATTTCTTCTTCGGAGGCGCCTGCTCCGTCATCTTCCACAGAAATCACACAGCAGGCTTTTATTCTTTCCACCGATTGTTCTGTCCGAGACCTTTTTTCTTCCGCCATCGTCAGCACGCTTATGATCTTTATTCCGTGGACGATCCTGCCCCTGCGCACATTTGACTGGGCGCTGGAATCCCCCACAGCCGAGATCATCATATACAGCTATGCGGCATTCATGGTATTCAGCGGGATATTCACCCTGCTGTCATATACGACAGCAGGAGTGAAAAATAATTTGATGAAGATCTGTCTTGTGATCACCTTGATGTACGCTGTCGGCGCTGTGGCGATCATAGGAATGTCTCTGGTATAAATACTGCTGAGCCTGATTGCTGCTCATACAGAAAACTCATATCGGATTTTTATTCTCCTACAATACATACGCGGATCAGGTTTGTCCTGCCCGGGATGCCAAGCGGAATTCCACCGGTGAATACGATCTTGTCGCCTTCTTCCACAATGCCATGTGCCTGTGCCGCTTCGATAGCGCGCAGGCAGAGGATTTCCGAGCTGTACTCTTCCCTGATCTGCAGCGGCAGGATGCCCCACGACAGATTCAGCTGCCTGCAGACTCTTTCTGAACTGGAGCATCCTGCGATCAGGCATTCCGGACGGTACTTGGAAATCATCCGCGCCGTGTTTCCGGTCTTGCTGACTGCGAGGATCGCATTTGCTTTCAGGTCGATGGCTGTCATGCAGGTCGCATGAGAGATCGCATTTGTAATATCCGGATCCTCGCTTCTCGCCCTGCTGCGGAAGATCGCGTTGTAATCAATATTCCGTTCCATATGAACCGCAATCTTGACCATCATCTTAAGGGCTTCCACCGGATACTTTCCGGCAGCCGTCTCTCCGGAAAGCATGATTGCGCTGGTCCCCTGATAGATGGCGTTGGCCACATCCGTCGTCTCCGCACGGGTCGGACGGGGATGGATCATCATAGAGTCCAGCATCTGCGTCGCAGTGATGACAACCTTTCCGGCCTCATAGACTTTCTGGATAATCTTCTGCTGAATGATCGGCACGTGTTCCAACGGGATCTCCACGCCCATATCGCCTCTGGCGATCATGATACCGTCGGCAGCCTCAATGATCGCATCGATATTATCCACACCCTGCTGATTTTCAATCTTGGCAATAATGTGGATCTCCTGACCGCCATTATCATTGAGAAGCTGTCTCATCTCCCGGATATCCTCGGCTGTTCTTGTAAATGAAGCAGCCACAAAATCAAAATCTTCCTGTATTCCAAACAGAAGGTCGTCTCTGTCTTTCGGGCTGATAAACGGCATCTTCAGCTCCACGCCCGGCACATTGACTCCCTTGTGATCCGAAATATCTCCGCCATTCTTTACAATACAGACAATATCTTTATCCACGATATTTACGACTTCCATTCCCACCAGTCCGTCATCGATCAGGATGGAATCACCCGGTTTTACATCTTTATAGAGATCCTTATAGCTGATCGTCACCTGTTCCTGTGTTCCTTCGACTTCATCATTTACAAGGGTAAACTCCTGTCCCTCTTCCAATGTAACCTTCTTATCCTTGAAACATCCGATACGCACTTCCGGTCCTTTCGTATCCAAAAGCGCTGCGATAGGCTTGTCAAACTGCTTGCGCAGTGTCTTCAGTTTCTCCAGACGCACCTTCTGTTCTTCATGGGTGCCATGTGAAAAGTTAAAACGCGCCACATTCATGCCCTCTCTGATGAGAGCTTCCAGAATCCCCTCTCTGTCAGTGGCAGGTCCAAGTGTACAAATGATCTTTGTCTTTCTCATAATCTTTCCTTTCCGGATGACTCCTTGTTTTGATTAAACGGCACAGTTCTTTAACCAGGTGAACTGTTAAAATTATTATAACATCATCACAGGTTTAATATCCAGAGTGAAATCCTAAGATAAGCGCATTCTTTACATCTTCTCCATAATCTCCGCAATCATCCCCGCCCGGTTAAAGGGCACCATAAAGTAATAACCATCTGCGATATCAGCGAGTTTTTCCACAATCTCTGCGGCGATCTGCACACCCACGCCCTGCGCTTCTTCCCGGCTCATATTCTTGTCATACTGTGTGATGATCTCGTCCGGCACATGGATCCCGGTGATCTCATTTTTCATAAACAGAGCATTGCGATAGCTGACCAGCGGCATGATCCCGCAGATGATCTTCGTGTCGATCCTGCTCTTTATGTACCGGATCCTCTCGATATCTTCATCGGAATAAATGGGCTGGGTCAGGAAAAACGCCGCCCCCGCCTCGCACTTTTTCTGCATTCTTTTTATTTCTGCATCGATATTTTTTCTTCCGTAATTCAGTGCTCCGCCGTAAGCGACAGGATCCTCGGCGAAATGTTCCCGGTTCAGCTGCCGCACATAATTCATAATGGTAACAGAGTGGTAATCATAGACAGATGTAA
Organism: uncultured Ruminococcus sp.; assembly: GCA_904377845.1. GTDB lineage: Bacteria > Bacillota > Clostridia > Lachnospirales > Lachnospiraceae > Mediterraneibacter. Next base: position 29,097 of record CAJFGR010000011.1, read on the forward strand.
TATTCCCACGTTCGCCTGCCGGCACCGGATCCCCTGTCACAAAAAGGAAATTCCTGATCCCGTTCATATACGCGCCAAGAATTTCCGCTCCGATCCCAATTACATTCCTGTCGCGGCACGCCATATGAGGCATTGTCTCGATCTGCAGCCGGCCCGCGACCTTAACAGCCGACATTGCCGCCGAGGCACGCATTTTCCCCATGGGAGAGTCGGAAAATGTGATCATCTCCACACCTGCACGCTTCAGGACTTCTGCCGCCTCCATCATCTTTCTGTCATTTCCGTCAAAAGGAGGATCGAGTTCTGCGATCACTACTTTTTCTCCTGAGTAAAGCTTTCGGATAAACAGATTATTGTCATAACGGATCTCCGATTCTCTGCGCTTCTCCGGTGCGTCCGCAAGCCGTCTTCCGAGAGACCGGTGCCCCATAGTCTGCGCCAGTTTCCTGATATAGGACGGATTGGTTCCACAGCATCCCCCGATCAAGTTTACCCCGAGAACCGCGATCTCCTCCATTGCCTCACAGAAATAACCGGAGTTGTCCCGATATACCATCCTGTTCTCGATCCGATCCGCATATCCTGCGTTAGGCACCGCCGCCACAATCAGATTCCCCAGATCCTGCCGCTTCAGAAGTTTTCCCAGATGGGACGGCCCGATGCCGCAGTTGAATCCGATCCCGTCGATCAGGTTACTCTCTTTCGCTGTTTTGAGCAGTTCTCTCATACCCAGTCCTGTCTTCGTATATCCGAACACATTGACAGAAAAGCTCGCCATGATAAAAGCATCGCTGACGGACCTGATCCATTCAGCCACCGGAAGGATTCTCTCGAAATCCGAAAATGTCTCGAACCAGATCAGTTTCAGCCCGGCGTCCAGATGTGCCTTGGCCATGACTTTATATTCTTCAACCAGCTCCTCATCCTGCTCTTCGGCTCCGCGCTTTTCCGGCACGGGGCCGATATCGCCGGCGATACAGATTTCTTTTATTTCTATTCCTTCTTCTTTTGCACAGGTCAGCTCCTGCTCCGCCGCAGACTGCGCGATCCGGCAGGCTGCAGCAACATTTTCATAAACGGTCTGCAGCTGTTCTTCTCTTGTCATACTTCCTGCATTGCCCGCACACAGAGTATGGATATTGGATGCGAAACTGTTCGTCCGCAGGATATCCGCTCCGGCTTTAATATATTCTCTGTGGATGTCTTCAATCTTCTGCGGATCCGTCAGATTATCATTCTCAGGTGAACCTGATTCTTTTCCGTATATCTCACTGTAGTATGTTCCCATCGCTCCGTCCGTAATCAGGCACTGCGATCTGAATAATGTCTGAAAATCCATATATTTCCTCCCTGAAATATTCGATCTGTTAAATCACGGAAGTGCAAAAAAACACATTCCGGAATTGTAAACGGTCCCCAAGGTTACAGGCAAGCCCGTACTTTGGCCCGACGCAGTCACAAAAACCGGAATAATCCCACTTTCACGACATTGGGATTATTCCGGCTTCTTCGTTTATATCTGTGATTTAATACTTCATCATCCGCCCATGCAGGCAGCCGGTCTGCAGGAACTCATGTCTTTCTTTACAGATTGCCAAGCAGTTTATCGATGCTGACCAGTTTTACACTCAGCACAAAGATATCTGTTGCCACTGCCAGCTCTTCCGGCGTCGGATAAGACGGCGCAATACGGATATTGCTATCGTGCGGATCGTTGCCGTACGGATAGGTAGCTCCTGCTCCTGTCATGACAAGACCTGCCTCTTTTGCCTTAGCAACGATTGCTTTCGCGCATCCTTCCATAGAATCAAATGAAATAAAGTATCCGCCGAGAGGTTTGATCCAGGAACCGATTTCCAGTCCGCCCAGCTCTCTCTCAAGGCCGTCAATAACAGCTTCAAATTTCGGCCGCAGGATATCTGCGTGTTTTTTCATATGTTCAACAATTCCGTGAACATCTTTGAAAAATCTCACGTGACGCAGCTGATTTACCTTATCGTGACCGATTGTCTGCATCTGCATCATGCCGCGGATCTCATCCAGATTCGCTTTGGATGCCGCGAGGGCTGCGATACCTGATCCCGGGAATGTAATTTTTGATGTAGATGAGAACTTGTATACCATATCCGGATTTCCGGCTTTCTTACACTCTGTCAGAATCTCAATCAGGTAATCCTGCTTATCCTCGTACAGGTGATGTACACAGTATGCATTATCCCAGTAAATACGGAAGTCTTCAGCCGCCGGTTTCAGGTTTGCAAAGCGGAATACTGTTTCGTCTGAGTATGTGATTCCCTGCGGATTAGAATATTTCGGCACACACCAGATTCCTTTTACAGCCGGATCTTCATTGACATATTTCTCTACCAGATCCATATCCGGTCCCGTCGGTGTCATCGGGATGTTGATCATCTCGATTCCGAAATGCTCTGTAATACCGAAGTGTCTGTCATATCCGGGTACCGGGCAGAGGAATTTTACTTTGTCCAGTTTGCACCACGGTGTGCTTCCGAGTACTCCGTGTGTCATCGCGCGTGCAACTGTATCATACATAACGTTCAGACTGGAATTTCCAAAGATGATCACATTATCTTTCGGCACTTCCATCATATCTGCAAGGAGCTGTTTTGCTTCGGCGATTCCATCCAGGCCGCCGTAGTTCCTGCAGTCAACTCCGTCTTCGCAGGTCAGATCTGCACCGCTGTTTAATACGTCCATCATCCCCATGGACAGATTCAGCTGCTCGGCAGACGGTTTTCCGCGGGACATATCCAGCTTCAGCCCTTTGGCCTTAATCTCTGTAAAACGGGCCTCCAGCCCACTCTTCAGTTCCAATAACTCTTCTCTACTTAAATCTTTGTACGCAGTCATTGCAGGACTCCTCCACTCTTTCTTCATCATTTTTAGTCACTGAATGGTATTGTATCTGATTAATGACGGTTCGTCAATGCTTTCTTGCATTTTTTCATCCACTTTCTTCGAATTATTGCTGTATCTCATCTCTGTTTTGAAGTTTTCATTCTCTGTTCATTCATTTTTTGTATCAATTTCTCCATATAATATGTTCACAGCTCATAAATATAAAAATTGTATGAAAAATTGTATGAAATTTCTTCTTTCCTTTATCATGGTCAAGTGATATAATGGTCAAGACTGCGTTAAGAAGTCGTTAAAACAAAAGAAAGGAATGTATGTAACATGGACAACAAAAATGAGTTCAAACCGTATATTCCGGCGGACAAAATCGTCCCGGAGTTTACGGTGACATCAGCTCTGATCGGTTGTCTTCTCGCAATTGTCTTCGGTGCGGCGAACGCATACCTCGGTCTTCTCGTTGGTATGACCATCTCCGCTTCTATCCCGGCGGCAGTTATCTCAATGGGTATCATCCGTGTGATCCTCAGAAGAGATTCCATCCTCGAGAACAACCTGGTTCAGACAATCGGTTCAGCCGGTGAGTCTCTGGCTGCAGGTGCGATCTTTACACTTCCCGCACTGTTTCTCTGGGCAGGAGAAGGAAAGATCGAATACCCGAGCCTTCTCACTATTTTCTTTATCGCACTGTTCGGCGGTCTCCTCGGAGTCTGCTTCATGGTGCCGCTGCGTCAGGCTCTCATTGTAGAAGAGCACGGAACACTGCCGTTCCCGGAGGGAACTGCCTGTGCGGAAGTTCTTCTTGCCGGTGAGGAAGGGGGCAGCAAGGCAGGTTCTGTATTCACAGGACTTGGAATCGCTGCAGTTTACAAATTCATAGCAGACGGTCTGAAGCTCTTCCCGAGCGAGATCGGATATGCATTCAAGAGCTATGCAGGATCCCAGATCGGTATTCAGGTACTCCCGTCACTTGCAGGTGTAGGATTCATCTGCGGTCCGAAGATCTCCAGCTATATGCTGGCCGGCGGTACATTAAGCTGGTTCGTGCTGATGCCGGCGATCGCACTGTTCGGCGGTGACGCAACAATCTATCCGGGAACTGACCCGATTTCCACTATCCTTGCTGCGGACGGACCATCCGCTCTGTGGTCAAACTACATTAAATACATCGGTGCCGGAGCCGTTGCAGCCGGCGGTGTGATCAGCCTGATCAAGACTTTCCCGCTGATCATCCGTACATTTAAACAGGCAATGGCAAGTATGAGCAAGAAACATGCACAGAAAAATGCACTGCGCACACAGCAGGATCTGCCGATGCCGTTCCTGCTCGTGATCATCGTAGCTATCGTCATCCTGATCTGGCTCATCCCGACATTCCCGGTTAATCCGATAGGATCACTGATCATCGTAATCTTCGGATTCTTCTTTGCATCCGTATCCTCACGTATGGTCGGTCTGATCGGTTCTTCCAACAACCCGGTATCCGGTATGGCTATCGCGACTCTGATCATCGCTACTCTTCTCCTGAAAGTTACAGGAACAGACGGCACGACAGGTATGGTCGGAGCTATCGCCATCGGCGGTGTGATCTGTATTGTCGCTGCTATCGCAGGTGATACATCTCAGGACCTGAAGACAGGATTCATCGTAGGCGCTACACCGAAGAAACAGCAGCTCGGCGAGATGCTCGGTGTTGTAGTTTCCGCGGCAGCGGTAGGATTCGTACTCTACCTGCTCAATGAAGCATGGGGATACGGTACAGAACAGCTCCCGGCGGCACAGGCTACAATGATGAAGATGCTCGTTGAGGGTATCATGAACGCAGAACTTCCGTGGGCACTGATCTTTATCGGCGTATTCATTGCAGTTATGGCTGAGATCCTGAAAGTTCCGGTCATGCCGTTTGCTGTAGGTATGTATCTGCCGTTCAGCTTAAGTGCAGGTATCATGGCCGGCGGTGTTGTTCGTTTCATCGTTGAGAAGATCAAAGGAACTGATGAAGAGAAGAAAGAGCGCTCCGACAGAGGTGTCCTCTTTACTTCCGGTCTGATCGCCGGAGAAGGTATCATGGGTATCGTACTGGCAGTGCTCGCTGTACTGGAAGTAGATTCCGTGATCCAGCTTCCGTTCCAGCTCCCGCAGTTGGGAAGCCTGATCATCTTCATCCTTCTTCTGTTCTTCCTGTATACACGCTGTATGAAGAAAGAGAAAAAATAAAGCAACTTAGAAGATTCAGCCTGCCTCTTGCAGGCTGTTTCTTTCTGTGTTATGTTATGTTTCAGCAGGAGGAATTCTCTATTAATATGAAGAAAAAGAATGATAACAACTATCTTGACTACATTCCGGTGAAAAATCCGGAGATTGAATTTGAGACAGACGAAAACGGAAAAGTTACGGTCTTCATTGAATGGAAGGGCTTTTATCACAAAATCGCCCAGAAGTTCTTCCACCGTCCCCGCGTAAGCGATGTAAAGATGGATGACTACGGAAGCTTTGTGTGGCTTGCCATTGACGACAAAAAAGACGTGCATCAGCTTTCCAAAGAACTTGACGCACAGTTTCCGAAAATGGAGAAATCACTGTCAAGGCTGATCAAATTTCTCGAGATACTCCATGACAATCATCTGATCCGCTGGAAAGGAGAAAAAGTAAAGTAATGTTAAAGTATATCCCTTATGTCCTCCTTTTCGCCCTTGTGACTATGATCGTCTATGCATGGGGAATGTGGCGCGCCATGCGCCAGCAGCAGGATCTCTCCAATATGCTGAGCGCGAAAGGCATCTCAAAAGTCAAAAAAGCATTGAAGAAAAACGGTTCCCTGACAGAAAAGGAACTGGAGCCTTTCATAAAGGATCTTACGGCAAAACAGCCTTTCAGCAGGGAACAGATCGCCGTCACCGATCCGAAGAAATTTCTCGACTCCATTCTGCCATATATGATAAAGCAGAAAATGATCACGGAAACGCAGGAAAACGGAAAAGCTGTCTATCAGTTACGCAGATAACTGACAGGCAGCTTTCTTTTATGAGTGATAATACAGTTCGATCGGATCGATGGGATCGAACGGATGCTCTTCTTCCATCTTTTTATTTCTCCCGCGTCGTTTGATCAGCTCGCCGCTCTTATTATATACCCAGAATGAATAGACGAGCAGCTTGTTGATCTTCCCGATCTTTTCTTTTGTCGTCTTTCCGTAGAGAGTTCCGCCGGCTTTGAACGGTGTTTTCTTATGGATCAGAGAGATCAGTTCCGTCTCACAGGTCACCGGCTCGGGCAGGATCGTATAGCCTGTCCCTACACAGTCCGGCTTATGGGCATCGCTGCCGCCTGTCGTAACCTTACCGTATTTCTTTGCCAGCTTTTCCGCGCCGGCATTGGACTCTGTTGGCTCACAGCTGTTAAACGCCTCGACAAAATCAAACCGCTTCGTAATCTCAGGTGAGAGATAGAATCTTCTCGCATGGGTAAAGCTCATATACTTCTCCCCGCACGGGTGAGCCGGTCCGAGCACACCGCCGTTTCTGTGTACCAGATCTATAAGAAGTGCAAGTGGCATCCCTCTCATTTCGAGGAGCCGCATCTTGACTCCTTCCGGCATGATGACAAGGATATGTCCTGCATCCCTGGTATCATACTCAATCCCCTTAAGCACTACAAAGTCTGTATGTTTCTTTCCTTTGATATGCTCTTTCCAGTAACGGTATCCGTTATAAGTATCATGATCCGTTATGACCATTCCCTGAAATCCATGCTGCTTTAATATTGTAATGTATTCTTCCAGACCGACCTTGCTGTCGATGGAACCTTCTTTTACGTGGCAGTGCATATCAATCTTCATACACAAGCCCCCTTTGTTCTGTTCTCTTTATGATGTGGTTATCACAAACTAATTATACATCAAATAACAGAACAATGACAATATAAGATCACGGACTTTTCACGATCTAGTAGCTGCCAGCACAGCAGCAATACACCCGAACCATGCCGCTGCATATACCGGAGTAGGAACTGAAATCTCTGTAAAACAGTACAAGACAGCCAGTACGATTAAAGAAATAATCCCTGAAATTGAAATGATCCCATTAAATACTGATTTTCTGATATCCATAAAAAACACACCTTTCTCTGCTAAGACTTACCTTTTGTCTCCTTTTGACAGATATATCCTAACAGATCAGGTGTGTCATAAAACGGACTTTACTTTTTGTAAACCAAAATTTTTCTGAATTTCTTAACCTTTTTTATCTCCTTCTGACAAATTCTCCGTATCAAATTCTATAATTGTCATATCATCATCATCGAATTCGTCCTCCAAGTCATCGTCCGGATCATAATCTGTATCATCATCCGGATCTTCTCCCACGGTGTCTTCTCCCGAATCTTCATCCGGAATTTCATCCAGGTTATCCATCATCGCACGGGCTTTCTCAACTTCATTTGCCGTAGATTTCTCATTTCGTATCTCCGCCGCCTTTTTCAGACTTTTTCTCTTCTGCCTTCCCGATTCAAGCAGAAGCTGTACAACAATGCCCAGAGCACAGAATATCACGCACAGGACCGGCAGAAGCACTCCCTGATCCACTGGAAGAAGATAATACACAGCGGCTCCGGCTGTAAGACCTCCGCAAAGTGAAGTCACGATAATCGTCAGCACAGTAACAAAACGTAGTGCCAGCAGAGCCGCCACGAGGCTGACCGCCAGGCAGGCTGCAGCTGAATTCCAGTCCTGAGGATTCACAAGCCCCATACTGAAACCTGCTGCTGAAAAAAACACAAGAAGAAATACTCCTGCCCGGTAGACCACCGCACCGACCACTGCCAGTATAATTCCGAGCGCGCCACCCGCTATAAGTATTCCTGTCTCCTCCAGACCCAGCATACTGCCTGCCGCAGCGCCGGCAGCAAATCCGGCCGCCAGCCCGGTCAGCGCCGCCCACACGCGGACAATCTTCAGTCCGAACATACAGAGAAGAATACCGATTACAGCCGATGCCGCAAGTATAATTATCTCTGTTGTGGTCAGAATATGACTTTCTCCGCCCAGTTCCTGAATTATTTCCCCCAAATCCAGATTCCGTATTGTCTCAAAAACTTCATTTGCATTCATAACATCACACCTATACCCCTAAATTATTTTCTTCATACAATTTCCCCAGGTCTGCAAGCAGACTCCTGTACTTCTCAACAACGGACTGAGGCGATATAATCTGCACATCCCTGCCCAGACCGGTAATCCATCCGAAAAACTGTTCACTTACAGCCACCTCCACCCGGGCGATAAAATGCTCTCCGCCGTCCGGGTGAAGCGGCACATCTTTTCCGAACCGGTCAATTACTACTCCCACAAACCGGTTGTGGAACCTGATGCGCACTGTCTCTTCACTGCCTCCGAACATACCAAACGTTCGCTTTGTATAGCGTGCAAGATCAAATTTTGAGAATTCGTCACGTCCCGCCCTCTCCTGTCCGGCAAGCGCAATATCGAGCATCTTATCAACCCGGAAATGCTTGATAAGTTCAGCCTCCATATCATAACCTATGAGATAGTAGTTCTCATTATCCCATGTAAGCGCCCATGGACTCACATGATAGCTTTGTCCGTCTTTTTTCATGCGAATTTCCTTTGAAACCGTCCATTCAAAATATCGGAAAGTTATCTGCTGATTGAGTGCAATTGCAGTATGTAGTTTATCTACATTATAATAGATACTTTCATTCATCGCTTTAATGCGGTCTGCAACTACAACCTGACGCTGCAGTTTGCGGGCTTCATACCTGCTGGTCAGCTTCTCAATCTTGCGTATCAAAGCGCCGGACTTCTTCTGGGTAATAAATCTTGAAGACTGCACTGCATCCACCAGGAGCTTCAGTTCAGCCAGTTCGAAATCTCTGTGTGCAAGATAGTAGCCTTCCGGCTGTTCTTTCCGATATATAATATCCATTCCAAAGTTTTTCAAAGTCTCAATATCATTGTAAAGAGTCTTCCGCTCCACATGAATACCGTGTTCTTCCAGCCGCTCTTCGAGTCCCTTGCGTGAGACCGGATGCTCTTCATCTGTCTCTTCAAGAAATATCTCCATTAAATATAAGATTTTCCCCTTCTGATCTCTGCTCTTTGCCACGTTTTTCCGGTCTCCCCTGTATGCACGCCGTTTGGCATATCCACTGTATATTCGATGTCTGCTTCCTGCTTATTCTACCAATGATCCTGCCGATTGACAAGACAGAACCGGATTTATTTACACACTGAAAGTGGATGCCAACCAATTTATCTTGATCAACATCCACTTTCATACTGATATTTCTATCATTCTTTTTACCTCTTTCTTCTATCTTTCTTTTTTGATTGATAGATTCAACTTATGTTCCCGGTGGTCCGTACCTCCTTTACTTAAATTCCCATTGAACTTGAGCTCCTCGATAATCTTCCGCTGATATAGATTTTACTTCTCTCATAACTTTCTCGTCATTATGATCTTTCTCTATATCTGATTACCCATTTCTCAATTCCGCTATTCAATGGGTTTTATAAAACTTTCAATCAGTTTTATTTGTTGACATTATAATAACTCTATATTTTGTTTTTGTCAACTTATTTTTTGATATTTTTTATATTATTTAATAATTATCAGTTAATTATATTATATATCCAATCACACATCTGATGGCAGGAGAAGATTTATAATTGTTATATATTCATCAAACTGCCCGGTTGACTTATATACGAGGTACCTTTAAAATAGAATGGAAATGTCAAAATAAAGGAGTCTTAACAATGGAAAACCTGAAAATACCGGAGGGCTATTCTTCACCTCTCACAATCCGGGAGACAGAAGTGGCTATCAAGGAGGTCAAAGACCATTTCGAGCGGGCGCTTGCCAAATCCCTGCATCTGACACGTGTATCCGCTCCTCTGTTTGTCCGCCCGGAGACGGGGATGAACGACAATTTAAATGGCGTGGAGCGCCCTGTGTCATTCGGCATTAAAGAACAGGACGACGCAAAAGCTGAGATCGTTCACTCCCTCGCGAAGTGGAAACGTTATGCGCTGAAGAAATACGGCTTTCACTCAGGGGAAGGTCTCTATACTGATATGAGCGCCATCCGCCGGGATGAAGATACCGACAACATCCACTCTCTCTATGTGGATCAGTGGGACTGGGAGAAAATCATCTCCAAAGAAGAGCGCAATATGGAGACACTTCAGTACACAGTGCGCAAAGTATACAGCGCCCTGAAGGATACCGAGGATTACATATCCAGAAGGTACAACTATATCGAGCCGCTTCTTCCGGACGATATCTTCTTTATCACTTCACAGGAACTTGAAGATATGTATCCGGACTGCACTCCGAAAGAAAGAGAAAATAAGATAGCTAAGGAAAAAGGAGCCGTATTTATCTCACAGATCGGCAAGATCCTTGCCTCAGGCGAGAAACACGACGGCCGTGCGCCGGACTATGACGACTGGGAATTAAACGGAGATATTATCGTATATTATCCGGTGCTTGACATGGGACTGGAACTCTCTTCCATGGGCATCCGCGTAGACGAGGAGTCTCTTAAGAGCCAGCTTAAGATTGCAGGATGCGAAGAGCGCGCGGAGCTGCCGTTCCAGAAATCTCTGCTGAACAAAGAACTGCCTTATACAGTAGGCGGCGGGATCGGGCAGTCCCGTATCTGTATGTATTATCTCAGAAAAGCGCACATCGGCGAGGTGCAGTCTTCACTTTGGCCGGACGATGTGACAGAAGAGGCACTTGCCCACGGCATTAACCTGCTGTAATATTCCGGTGAATGAAATAAAATCCAGGATCTCCTCAGCTGTTCAGATGGCTGAGGAGATTTTTTGTCTTCATGCTTTCAGATTTCTGTCTTTTTATGCTGTCTGACAGACAGCTGTCGGATGATCGGTCTCCGTCCGGCACAATTGTGTTATAATCATGCAGAATACTGCAAGCACTCCCGGATATATGCCGGTATAATGTTATCAGCTTATTACATCAAAGGAGAAATTGACATGACACACTTATTACTCGCGATCATATATCTGGCTTTTATCAGCCTCGGACTGCCGGACGCACTGCTGGGTTCCGCGTGGCCTACGATGTACACGGAATTTAACGTTCCCGTCTCTTACGCGGGAATCATATCTATGATCATTTCGCTGGGCACGATCATATCCAGCCTGCAGAGCGACCGGCTCACACGGAAACTGGGTACCGGAAGGGTCACAGCCATCAGCGTGGCAATGACCGCCGTTGCCCTACTGGGATTTTCCTTTACCCACTCCTTCTGGCTGCTTTGCCTCTGGGCCATCCCCTACGGGCTGGGCGCCGGCAGCGTGGATGCCGCGCTGAATAACTACGTAGCGCTGCACTATAAGAGCCATCATATGAGCTGGCTGCACTGTATGTGGGGTGTGGGCGCGACACTCGGACCTTACATCATGGGATTCGCCCTTTCCGGAGGAAAGACATGGAATTCCGGTTATCGCTATATCGGCGTGCTTCAGATCGTACTGACTGCATTCCTGATCTTCAGTCTTCCGCTCTGGACAAAACAGAAGAACAGGATCGGAGTACAGGCGTCGGACGATGCGTCGAAAAAAGCAGACAGCAAACCGCTCTCCCTTGCAGAGATCATACGGATCCCCGGAGCGAAGGAGGTCATGCTCTGCTTTTTCTGCTACTGTGCCATCGAACAGACTGCCAGCCTGTGGGCCAGCAGTTATCTCCATCTGTTTAAAGGGATTCCTGCGGAAACCGCCGCGCGCTTTGCAGGTATGTTCTTTATCGGAATCACTGTGGGCCGGGCGATCAGCGGTTTTATCACAATGAAGCTGAACGATGAACAGATGATCCGTCTGGGACAGGCAATCATTGCGGCCGGCATCATTGTCATGCTTCTTCCGGGCCCGGACATCATATCCCTTGCCGGACTGATCCTGATCGGACTGGGATGCGCACCTGTGTATCCCTGCATCATCCACTCTACACCGGATCATTTCGGCGCGGAACGGTCACAGGCAATCATCGGCGTACAGATGGCAAGCGCTTATGTCGGCACCTGCCTTATGCCGCCCTTGTTCGGACTGATCGCCAACCATATCAGCATTACGCTTTTCCCGATTTATCTGATGGTGGTGCTCATTCTCATGATTGTGATGCATGAACTGCTTACAAAGAAGACGATGCATTAAAAAACAGTTCAGCGCGCCATCCCTGACGCGTGAACTGTTATCTATATTGTTTTTCTAACGCCCACCGCCTGCATATACTGCGCGCGGTGGCGTTTTTCTGTGATTTCCCTCGGATATCCGGTCAGTCCGTTCCCATTATGCGGGTCATTAAAATAATAATTTTCTTCATCATATCCCACCAGCAGCATACAGTGCTCATTGGATATCCAGGTAAAAATCTCACCCGTACTCTGGCCCGCTGCAGTCTCAAGAAGGTGCCACTGCGGACCGATGACCGGCTCGCGCATATCAATACACGCCCAGCAGATCACCGGCATTCCGTCGTCTATATACTTTGTCAGAAGTTTTTCTAATGACGTGCCTGTCTCATCCAAAGCCCGATATTGCCCGCCATCCGCATATTTTTCGCCACACTTTCCGGTTTTCACATCTGAAAATACTTTTTCTATGGCCTTTACGATCACCGGTGCGTAACAGCCGAATGAATCTTCGTCATACGGACTCCCGCAGAAATATTTCCGCGGATCGGGGCCGAAAAGGACTCCGTCTTTCTCCTGGAAATCTTGCTTTTCAAGATACGTTTCAATAAATTCATCCACGGTAATATCAATTCCGAGATACTGAAGAAGCATCACGGCGGAAACGCTCTCGCACCCGGTAGGATAACGCACGCTCTGATCGATGTATGGTGCATGGATGATAACTTTCTTTCCTAGCTTATTCATTTCCTGCCTTCCTGTTTTGCCCCTGTCACTTTACGGATCACCAGGAGCACTCCTATGAGAAGGAGCAGGCTGATACCGAGAACAACCCACCAGATGTGTACGACTCCGGCGATCAAATATCCCACAATGCAGACAGCAGCCACAACCGCCGCATACTGCATCTGCGTAGATACATGATTGATATGATTGCTCTGGGCTCCCGCCGAAGACATAACCGTAGTGTCAGAGATCGGCGATACATGGTCTCCACACACAGCCCCTGCAAGAACTGCCGATACGGAGATCACCATCATCTCCAGATCTGCGCCGCCTGAGAACATAGCCGTCGCGATGGGCACAAGGATCGCAAATGTTCCCCATGACGTTCCTGTTGAAAATGAAAGGAATACCGCAGCGGCAAACATTACAACAGGAATAAAAATGCTGGCGGATGCATTGTCGCCCACAATATGTCCCACAAAATCTGCAAGGCCGAGGGCGTCTCCCACACCTTTCAGAGACCATGCGAAAATCAGGATGGTCACCGCCGGCACCATCAGCTTGAAACCTTCTGCAAGGCTGTCCATAAAGCCTTTAAATGTCACCACTTTTCTCGGCAAATACAGGATGAGCATGAAGAAGATCGTGATCATGGTCGCAAAGATCAGGCTAGTCTCTGCATCACATCCGGAAAATGCCGTAATCACATCTGTGGCACCGCCAAGATATCCGGTATAGATCATAGCCCCGATGGCAGATACAATCAGGACTGCTACAGGGAGAACAAGGTCGATCACCTTTCCGTTCGGATTGACCTCGTCTTCGGATATCTGCTCAAATTCCTCCGCGCCGCTCGTAAAGAGATCACCCTTTGCGGCGTTTTCCTCGTGCTTTTTCATCAATCCGAAGTCAAATGCCGTCACAGTAATGAAAATCACCATGAACAGTGTGAGGATCGCATACAGGTTGTACGGGATCGTCCGCAGGAAAAGCTGGAATCCGGTGATTCCCGCATCCTCCGGCACATAGGAGTTGACTGCCGCCGCCCAGCTTGAGATGGGTGCGATAATACACACCGGAGCCGCGGTAGAGTCAATAATATACGCAAGCTTTGCTCTGGACACTTTATAGCGGTCCGTCACAGGACGCATAACTGATCCCACAGTCAGACAGTTGAAATAGTCATCTACAAAGATCAGGATTCCCAGTCCTGTCGTGGCCAGAAGCGCACTCTTCTTCGACTTGATCTTGGTACCCGCCCATTTACCGTAGGCTGCGGATCCGCCGGTCTTTGCCATCAGTACGATAATCATGCCGAGCAGGACGTCGAAGATCAGAATATTCAGATTCATGCTGTTCTTCATGATCTCAAAGAAATTCACAAACGATTCCCACGGGTGAAATCCACTGTAAAGTATGGCCCCCACAGCCACACCGAGGAAAAGGGAACTGTACACTTCTTTTGTTACAAAGGCGAGAATGATCGCCAGAAGCGGCGGGATCAGTGCCCACCATGTTCCGATAAACATAGAACCATCCATAACTTTTTACTCTCCATTCCTTGAATTGTCAGTGTCGTAAAAGGAGCGGCCGCATACGCAGCCGCTCCCATTGTTCCGACACTCGCATTTGTCTATTATTGTATAAGAAGTGTGAAGAAATAACAAGTTATTCTTTTACAGTTCAGCCATCAGGGGGCGTAACTGTTATGATCCGTTCTTACCGCAGCAGGATCACTGCCGCCTCACAGCTGTTGAGAGTGATGGTTCCCGTCCCTGTGATCTCGCGGATTCCTTCCTCTTCTTTTCCTGTGTTGGACAGGAGTACTCTTCCGGACTGTCCGTTCAGTTTCAACACACACGGCTCTGTCCCGTAATTTGCAGTAATAAGGATGTCCTGAACTGGGTCCGCACCTGAAATCCTGTGATAAGCGAAGATACCGTCCTGCTCTTCATAAGCGGGAACAAATCTGCCATATGTAAATGTCTCCTTATATTCCGGAGATTTCTTCAGTGCGAGCAGCTTCTTATAATAGGACAGTACAGAATCCGGACGTTCTGCCTGTTCCTCTACATTAATCTGTGTATAATTGGGGTTGAGGGCAAGCCATGGGGTTCCGTCTGTAAATCCCGCTCCCTTTCCGGCGCTCCACTGCATCGGCGTCCTTGCGTTGTCCCTGCTGTTCTCATAACAGCACTCCAGCGCCTGATTTCTGCTGCATCCTGCTGCCAGAGCCTCCCGGTACTGGTCCTTTGTACTGATATCGTCATACTCTGAGATATCATTTCTCCGGCAGTTTGTCATGCCGATCTCCTGCCCCTGATAGATAAAGGGGATACCATACAGGAATATAGATGTTGTGGCAAGCATTTTCTTGCCAGCCTCATTCTGCGCGTAATCCGGAAGGAAGCGGCTCGCACCTCTCGGTTCGTCGTGATTTTCTATAATGTTTGCCGGAAATCCGACTCCCTGCATCCTCTTCTGTGAAGCAAAGATTGTGTCACGCCACTCTTTAAATGACGGTTTCCGACTGTTGTACCAGCCGCTCTCTCCCTGTGCGAGCATATGTGCGCTGAAGTCAAACATTGTTGAGAAATGTCCGTCATCGCTAATGAACTCTGCCAGCTCATCATCTTTCATATTGAAGACTTCCGCCACGGTAAACGCATCATATTTCTCAAATGTATTTTTCTTTATATCTTCAAAATAGTCTCCGACGCCCCGTACTTCCTCTACCATCTTCACGCAGGAAGCCAGGCCATCCGGGCCGTCCGGCTCAAAGGAAGGGAAGCTCAGATCTTTCTTAATGTTGATGATTGCGTCAATGCGGAACCCTGCCAACCCTTTGTCCAGCCACCAGTTAATCATCTTATAGATCTCCTGTCTCAGTTCCGGATTCTCCCAGTTGAGATCCGGCTGCTCTTTCGCGAACATATGGAGATAATACAGATCTGTTCCCGGCACCGGCTCCCACGCACTTCCGCCGAAATAGGAGCGGTAATTGCTCGGCTCCTTGCCGTCTTTCCCTTTTACAAAATGAAAATACCCTGCGTACTTTCCGTATGGGTCTTTCAGGGCTTTCTGGAACCACTCGTGCTTGTCGGAGCAGTGGTTGACCACCAGATCCATCAGGACATACATTCCCCGTTTCTTCGTCTCGGCGAGCAGCTCATCGAACTCCTCCATCGTGCCGAATTCTTCCGCAATCTTGTAATAATCAGAAATATCATATCCCTGATCCACAAACGGGGACTGATAGATCGGGGAAAGCCAGATAATGTCGATCCCCAGATCTTTGAGATAGTCTAACTTTGAGATAATTCCCCTGAGGTCTCCGATCCCGTCGCCGTTCGTATCAAGAAAACTCTTCGGATAGATCTGATATGCCGCCTTATCATGCCACCATTTCTTTTTCATAGAAGTGCACTCCTCTCTTTTGGGACGGTATGATACCTGCGGATTGTTCCATGCTGCGCACTTCCACAATCCTACCCATCATTCTGTCTTGCGTTTCTTGTATGATGCTGTTATTATAGGCTTAAAGAGGAAAGAATTCTTGCACAATCATTTGAATTAATAACACAATTCTGCTTTTTAGGAGGATGGTTTTATGAAATCTGCTTTTGATCTGTCACCGGCTCAAAAAGAGAAGGCGCAGCACGGAGAAAAGATGTTTCCGCTGAAAAGATATATCACGAAACTTTCAGACCTCTACCCGGCAGTCACCGCCCACTGGCATGAAGAGGCAGAGCTGACATTGATCACGGAGGGGATCTGCACCTATCATATCCATCTTGAAAATTATGAGGCTCAGACCGGCGATATCCTGTTTATCCCTCCCGCTGAACTTCATTCGATCAGCATAGAACCGGGCATGGAAATGACATCCACGACTTATGTTTTTCACATGGATTATCTGAATGCCGACTCTGCCGACATATGCGCTGTAAAATATTTGAATCCGATCAGCCGGCACACATTGATGCTCCCCTATATTATAAAAAAAGACCATCCCGTTTATCCGAAACTTCTGAAGGTCTTTCATGAAATAGAACAGGCGTACAGCGAAATGGGCCCCGGATATGAAATGATGCTCAAAGCGCTGCTTCTCTATTCTGTAGCACTCCTGCTGCCCTACAGGCAGACGGAGAATACCCGGCCGCAGCTTGAAGATGAACACACTGCCAAGCTTAAGCTGGTCCTTGAATATATCGGGGAGCATTATGCAGAGGAGCTGACGATCCCGCAGCTCGCGCGCCTGTGCTTTTTCAGCGAGTATCATTTTATGCGCTTTTTTAAAAAATACATCGGCGTATCCTGCCTGGAATACATCAAGAATTTAAGGCTGGAAAAAGCCGCCTCGCGCTTAGCGCAGGGCGGCCAGTCCGTACTTGACGTCTCCATGTCATGCGGTTTTTCCAACCTGTCATATTTCTATCGGGAATTTAAGAAGAAGTACGGCATGACGCCGAAGCAGTTTATCCGGGAGACGCCGTCGCTGCCGTTTCTGCCGGAGAAAGATAACGACGCCGGCAGCGGGTTGCCCTGATTCCCTGCATCTGTATAGATATAGGCGCTATTTTCGATTATATATGAAATTCAATATAATCGAAACGATCCCGCAAAGGAGCACCCCCACCGGATAGGCGATCCAGCACTTCTCCCACAGATCAAATCCAAGTCCGCAGATCAGAAAAATGATTGTTGTAAAAATCATAATACACGCATTCACTACTCCGATCAACTGGTTTCCTCTGTCTGCATTTCTTCCTTGGCTCAGGATTTCTTCTGTCTTCCGTGCAGCGTAGTCCTCATAACCACGCTCCAAAGCATTTTCCTTATTATATTCCTCAATGTTATACTTGCTTTTCTGAAGTCCTGCATAGACGAGCACAGACACGCCGGCAGTCGCAAACGCAAGAAAACTCCACTCATAAAGTATTGCCGTATACCCCTGTGGAACCGGGAGTCCCTCCGAGACAGCTGCAAACACAAGTCCTGCAAGTATGATACCGATCCCAGTCACAATCCTGACTGTGAACTTTTCATCGGCTCGTTCTCTCTCTTCTTCTGAGTAGAATGGTTTGATCCTCAGATGTTTTTCCTTAAACCGGCTGTGTTTCATGCCGCCTGCTATCAGGATCAGCACGCCAATTATAATCAATAAAAGAGCCCCTGCCGTCATCACAAATTCCGGCAGGCGAAAGCCTTCTGCCGCTGCGGCAAATGTAACGCCCGCCATAATAATCGCGATTCCGCCTGTCATTTCTTTCGAGTGTCGATCCATATGCGCGTCGTAATCCGCTGTATCTTCCCTGAGGGACTCCTGTGCATCCCCTCTTATGAGGATGTCCATCGGGCACTCGAACAGATCACACAACTGGAGGATCTTCTCCATCTCCGGATACGAACTGCCGGTATCACATAGTTAAAGATATTGGTGTCATTCAATCAATCTTGCCGATAAAGCGGTAGAAGATTTCTACCTCCTGTTCCCTGCTTCCGTCCTCAC
>CAJFGR010000012.1 GCA_904377845.1 uncultured Ruminococcus sp.
TTATACGACAGAAAATGAGCCGATCAAAGGTTATAAAGCAAATGTCCGTGATTCAGACCGCAAGGTGCTGGGAGTCGTTACAGACCGCTATAAGGTTGTTCAGAATCACGAAGCCTTTTCATTTACGGATGAACTTCTTGGTCAGGGTGTCAGATATGAAACAGCCGGAAGTCTTCAGGACGGTAAGAAAGTATGGTTACTGGCACATATGCCCCATGAATATATCATCTCTGGTGAACGGATAAGCCCGTATCTCCTGTTTTCCAATACCCATGATGGATCAGGAGCGATCAAAGTAGCCCTGACTCCTATCCGTGTCGTATGTAATAATACTTTGAATCTGGCGCTCAGAACAGCTGAACGGACATGGTCTATGATCCACACAGGGGATATTAAAAGCAAAATGAAAGAAGCGAGCGACACGCTTTTCAAAGCAGAGCGGTATATGGATGAACTTGGAAAAGAGTTTGAACAGCTCAGGATGCACAAGCTCACCGATCAGGAGGTCATGGATTATATCGAAATCCTGCTTCCGGTTGAGGACGGATCAACGCCACAGCAGATCAGGAACATGAAGCGTCTGCAGGAAGATATGAAGAGCAGGTATTTTGATGCTCCCGATCTGAAAGATACCGGGAAGAATGCTTACAGGTTTATCAATGCGGTATCCGACTTCGCTACCCATGCGAAACCGTTAAGACAGACCGCAAAGTATAAAGAGAATCTGTTCTCGAAGACGGTAGAGGGTAATCCGTTGATCGACAGGGCGTATCAGCTTGTAAGTATGGCGGCATAGGAGGGAGAGAATGTTAAGAGAAGACTTGGAAGTCTTGTTTTGCTTTAAGATAGGAAAAGAATTAGAGCAGTTCAAGGGCGAGATTGAAAAAATGGATTTGGACGAAATACTGGCACGCGCCTATCAGGTAGATGCGATAATCACGATATATGAGCTTTTATTGGAAATGAGCCGACAGTTGGGAAAAGAGATTCTGGAAACAGTCATTCTTTATCCGAACCTGCTGGCTTTTCTTTATGAGGAATGGATGAAAGAAGAGGATTCCCATATGCAGGAATTACAGGAGTCGCTTTGCAGATCGCTTGGCGAAATACAGAACGACCAGGCAGGCGATAAAAAGGAGGATCATGCGGCATGAAAAAATTAATATCTACACTTCATATTGATAAAGAAAGCTGGCTGCAGTACAGAAAACAGGGGATCGGCGGTTCTGACGCAGGTGCTGTATGCGGACTGAACCCATACCGTACTGCGATTCAGGTCTACTATGATAAGACCTCTGATTCAATAGAGGAGATTGACAACGAAGCTATGAGGCAGGGAAGGGAGCTTGAAGAGTATGTGGCGAAGCGTTTCTGTGAAGCATCCGGCAAGAGAGTCAGGCGTGCGAACGCTATGTTTTATGATGAAAAGAATCCGTTCATGCTTGCAGACGTGGACCGTATGATTGTTGGGGAAAATGCGGGATTGGAGTGTAAAACTGCAAGTCCGTATTCAGAAGAAAAATGGCGGGATGATAAAATCCCGCTGTCCTATCAGCTTCAATGTTATCACTATATGAGTGTGTGCAATGCGGACGCATGGTATATTGCCGTGCTGATCTATGGAAGAGATTTTAAATATTACAGGATTGAAAGAGACGACGAAGTAATCGGAAATCTGATCCGTATAGAGGAAGAGTTCTGGAATGAATATGTGCTGAAACGGGTTATTCCAGATCCGGATGGTTCTAAGACAGCAGATGCGGCGATTGCAGAACGGTTCAAAGAATCAAAAAGCACTACCATTCCTTTGACGGGATTTGATGAACGGTTGGAACGCAGACAGGAGATTTTGTCTTTATTGGAGAAGATTGAGACGGAAAAACGGCAGATCGATCAGGAACTGAAATTATATCTCGGTGATGCTGAAATTGCTGAAAATGAACATTACCGGGTGTCATGGAAAAATTTCAGCCGGAGCAGTATAGACGAAAAACGCCTGAAAGCAGAACAGCCGGAGATCTATGAGAAATACCGGAGGGAAACTACAAGCCGGAGATTTACAGTGAAAGCAGCATAAAGCAGGTAGATTAGGCGGCAGGACATTATGTTCCTGCCCCTTTTGAGGTCGGGAAATGAAATACAGAGAAAAATTGTTATATTGGATTCTTAAAATTTTGTTGAAGGAGGACTGAAAATGGCAACGAGAGCTACAAACAGTGTGAAAGAGGAACTTGCAAAGAAAGCGGAAATGAAAGCAGGAGAAAAGAAACTGACAAGATCTATGAGCATTGCAGATCTGATAAAGGCAATGGCGCCGGAGATAAAAAAGGCTCTGCCGGAAGTGATCACGCCGGAGAGGTTTACAAGGATGGCGCTGTCAGCACTTAATACAACGCCTAAATTACAGGAGTGTACGCAAATGAGTTTCCTTGCGGCGCTGATGAATGCCGCCCAGTTGGGATTGGAACCGAACACACCGCTTGGACAGGCATATCTGATCCCGTTTAATAATAAGGGAACTATGGAATGTCAGTTCCAGATCGGATACAAAGGACTGATTGATTTAGGATACCGCAATCCCCAGATGCAGATCATTTCCGCTCAGGCAGTATATGAGAACGACGAGTTTGAATATGAACTCGGTCTGAATCCAAAACTTGAGCACAGACCGGCATTGCATGACCGTGGAGAATTGAGGCTTTTCTACGGTCTTTTTAAACTCGTCAATGGAGGATTCGGATTTGAGGTGATGAGTAAAGAGGCTATGGATGCATACTCAAAAGAATATTCTAAAGCGTTTGATTCATTATTCAGCCCGTGGAAAACCAATTATGAAGCAATGGCAAAGAAAACGGTGATCAAACAGGCTCTTAAATACGCACCGATCAAGGCGGATTTCAGGCGAGCACTATCTACAGATGAAACAGTTAAAAATGAGATTTCTGAAGATATGTCCGAGATCAGCGGAGAGAATATCTTTGATGCGGAATACACGGAACAGACGGCATAAACCTGATAACACCTGATACAGTCTGTTTAAACTTATTACACCAGAAAACAGGATAAAATCAGATCAATTAAGAAATGGAGAAGATGAAAATGTTAAATTACGAAGAATTTAAAAAGGAAATATTAAAAAGAGTACGTGAAGAAGCCGGAGAAGATGCGGAAGTTGAGATTACCGTAATCCAGAAGAACAACGGAACGCCTAAAGAAGCGATTGCATTTTCGGATAAAGAAAACAATCTGCAGCCGCTGATCTATCTGGAAAGTATATACAGCCAGTACTGCGCCGGGGCGGAATTATCGGTCTGCGTTGGATTTACCGTGGAAGTGTACCGCTCTGTTATGGGAGTTGATATAGATACAGCTTATAAGGATTGGAAGACTGTCCGCAATAAAATTGAAATGGCAGTGATTAACAAAGCCTGGAACGCAGATACCATATCGGGGATACCGCACAGAGATTTCCTTGATCTGGTTCTGTACTGCCGGGTTATTATTGACAAGAATGAGAACGGAGTTGCCAGCATGATCGTCAAGAACTATATGCTCAAAGAGTGGGGGATCAGTGAAGAAGAACTGTGGGAGGCGGCTTTTTCCAATCTGAAAACGGAAGAATTTGATATCAAAGATGTAAATGAAGTACTCCGGTTTATTTACCCTGAAGGCGACCTGACCGGGCTGCCGGATAAGAATAAATTTGAGTCTGCGCTCTATGTACTTACAAACAAGTACCAGAACCGTGGCGCAGTGGGGATGCTCAGGACAGATCTGTTGGAGAAATTTGCTGAAATGGGCGGCTGTGATCTCTACATATTGCCAAGCTCGATCCATGAAGTGCTGCTTTTGAAAGATGATGAAATACCTGTGGAGGAATTAAGGCGGATGGTACGGTCTGTAAACTGCGGCGTGGTGGATGAAATGGACCGACTGTCGGATGAAGTCTATCATTATCAGAGAGGGAGCAGGAAAGTGGAGATTGCGGCATGAAATTTTAGAAAGCAAAGTGAAAATTATAGTGTGAATATTAAGCTTAAACAGGTAAATAGGGAGATTACACGATTAATATGTAATGTAATCTCCCCAATTTCTTCATAGTCAGCATAATATATTTTCGTAATATCTTAATCCGACGTCACTTTGAATATATTTAAGATCGTCAATATATTCCTTTGCACAAGGCAAATTACAAGAAAAAGATGAATCAAAAGGTTCTGTGTGAGAGAAGGGGGGAACCCAAAATGCATTTAAAAGTATATTGCCAAGCTGATCTATAGATTTTGTGTTGAGCTGGTCGGCGTCAGCAAAATAGCCGCTGCTCTCTATTGAGATAGAATGTTGACGTAGGTAAACTGTGAGCATCCTTTGAATATTTTCTAAAGAATATTCGAGGGATTCATATAATGCAATAAAGAATGTATATGAAAATACAGGAATAGTTATTTCGGACAGATAACGCAATAAAAATATAATATTTCCTTCATTTGACGGGGCGGCAGAAATACTTTCTAATAATTTAATGAGCGGAGAAAATGACGCAAAAGTAGGGAAAAGTAACAAATTCTCCGCATATGGCATTCCTATATAGTTATTTTGAGAACTGATAAGGTAAGAAAGCATAGGAAGGTGGAATACATGATCTTTCTTCCAATTATAAAGTAAGGTTTCTATAGAATCAGATGTACTAAAAAAGTTATCATCTATCGTTTCCATATCGGTTAAAAACCTTCTCACTTCACGGCGAAAGTGATTAGGCTGCTGTCTGTTATTTTGAATAGTTTTCAATTTTTTTACCAGATTGAATCCTTGTTGTGTTTGGTTTACCAACAAATCAAATGAAAATTCTTTAAGAAATTCTCGAACTTGGCGTGGAGAATTATTATCGAAATAATTAAAAGCGTTGGCAAGGAGGCAGTTTGGAATTTTTGCTATACCTAATTCAGTCATATCCTTTGGGTTAAATTTGCCGGATTTAAATTTAGAACTTACTAAATCTGCATATCCTGAGTCAGTTGGTATTTGAGAAAGTGGCTCGAGTAAAGTGTTATAGGCATAACGTAATTTATCAATGCATCCATCGTCTGCTGAAGAATAGTCAAAAAACGGATATATTAATTCTTCGTTACTTTTATTTATATATCCTTTAGAAGTATATGAAAGAGGAAGCTTTGCAAGTGGCATATATGTACTGTTAAGAATTGCATGAGCAGTATATAAAGATTCAACTATACAGTGAAATTTGATTTGTGAATCTAAATCCATTAATAACGCATGGTTAGTAGATAAAAGCGTGTACTTGTGCGTATATATGCCATAAGTAGTATTATTTATCATGCTTAAGGAATATCCGAACACATTTGAGTACACGGCATTATAGATAATTTCAATAATATTGTTCTTGGAATTTTTCGTTTTGCCATTAGCAATATCATCTTTAATAGAATCAAAAGAAATTAAAAATTTTTCAGAAAGAAAATGCTTGGTTTCAAGGAATGTAGAATCAGGTAAACTTGTGGCATTGAAAAGTGAAAATGCATCTACTTTTCTTCGAGAAGTTGTTTTCATTTGCAAATCTCCTTTTATTTTGATGACAATATTATATCAGAAAAAGAGTGATTGGATAGTTTGAATTTGTTATATCGAATGCGGAGAAAATGGAGAAAAACTTAATATAACAAAAGGAAATTATTCAAATTGGGCTCGAGAGAAATTTTGGCAAATTACACGGCAAAATTAGCCATTAAAATGCATTAGAATAAAAGCAATTTTGTGATATGATCATGCTACACCGGTGATAACAAGCCGCATCCCTTATATACCGTTTCCCACAGAGGGGTGCGGCAAAGGAGGCGAGATAGTTAGTGTACCTTGAAAATTTTATCACGGATTATCAGGCGTGGCAAGGGGGTGAAAGTATTTTCATTGAAGCACCGACCGGTATGGGAAAGACAAGTTTTGTTCTTGATCAGTTGGTGGCAGATGCAATGAATAATCAGCAAGAAGTTCTATTCCTCAGCAATCGGTATCTTCTGAAGGAGCAGATAAAACATTCAGTTGCAAAGAGGCAGGGGATACCAATTGAAGATAATAATTGGCTGGAAGAGATTGAGGAGTTTGAAGGAATCACCGTAATAAGCTATCAGAAAGTTCAGGTGTTAATGGAGATGGATAATGCAGAGAGATATTTGAACAGAGAACGCTATAAATTTACGGTTTTTGATGAGATCCATTATATTTTGGAAGATTCAATATTTAATCCTCATATTTATTATCTGCTACAGTTCATCCAGAAAGCTCAGAGTATAAAAGTATTTATGTCAGCAACGTTGGAAGAGACAAAAAACTATTTGCTAAATACTGAAATACTTGGAAAGATCATACCGTATTCTAACGTTAGGTTAAATGAATTTGTCGAGAGAGAGCAATTAGACGGATATATTTATCAGTGTCTAGGGAGACAAAAGTATATATGGAAGTACTCCATACCAAAACAAAGGCGAAAGCTTATCGTAAAATACTTTAAAGATTTTCACCAAATTGTCGAACTGATCAATAGGAGCGAAGAAAAATGGCTGATTTTCGTCAGTAATAAAGCATCTGTAGGATCGTGGAAAAGTGCAATTCGGAAATCTGTAGATGTCATTTATGCAGATAATAAAGAAAAGGAGCTCGTAGATCAGATTGTGAAATATGAGCGATTTGAAAAGCAAGTACTGATTACGACGAAGCTCTTAGATAATGGTGTGAATTTCAAAGATCAGCAGTTGTGCAACATTGTGATTGACACGATTTCAAGAGTTGAGTTTCTTCAAATGCTAGGACGTAAACGTATACTTGAAGACGAGACGGCAAACTTGTTCATTCCAAAGAAAAGCCTAAAGTATTTTTCCGGATATTTCAATTTATCTATTCGGAAATCTTTAGATCTCGTTAACGCAGGCAGGACGTCAGAAGATTTGATGAAAGAATGCTTTGCAGATTCCACCGTATATGAAATGACTCGAAGATTTTATGTTGTTCGAGACGGAATATTGATGTTGAATCCTGCAGGAGCGTATAAATTATCTTTAATTGCAAAGTTCCTTTGTGATATGCAAGAGGCTATGCAAGAGGATGAGTGGGCATTTATAAAGGAACAGCTCAAATGGCTTGATATGCAAGAGGATTTTTCTGAGGAAAATCTGTTGCCGGATGTTAGAAAAGAGAAAGTGTATGCGGAGGTGAATGAATATCTCAAAAGATCTGCTGGGGTGTGGATGGACAAAAAAAGGCAAAATGAATTTAGACAGGAATTAGGAAAGCTTTTCTGTGAGGCGGGATTATATGAAAAACGGGGAAACAGAGCTCCCGGGAAACAAGTAATCGAAAAAATAATAAAGACAGAATTTCCACGCTATGATTTAGAGGTAAAGAAAGCATCTCGGAAAGGCGAAATATCATTATGGCGGGTCGAGGTGAAAAAAGATGTTCTGGATAATCAAAACACGTTTTAGTATTGGGGTATGGCTGCATGATCCTGCTAATGAAAAAGGATTACACTTGGAAAAAGCGGTAATTCTAAAATATGCTGAATATGACGAGGCAATCCGATATTTCAAACAGGAGTCAGCAGGGAAGATTCCAATGGATCAATTTACTCCCAACCGCTTATACGAGATTAAAGACTGTCATATTTACGCCGTGTTTTATAACAGAAAGTACGTGACTTTCATGGAAATGGAAAATACGGAAAAATTGATTCCTAAAAGCCATGAAAGATATTACAGGAAGAAGTGGAGGTTGACGTATGATGAGGCAGTTGCATTGACCACCCAGTTAGGGGCAGAAACAGGAAGCAACAGGATTTTCGCCAGAAAAAATCCTGTTTGTGGACGCATATACAGGAGAAATACATAAAGGAGGCAGAACACAGTATGAGGAAAGAAATTCCAATTTGGCAGAAAGCAAACTTAACCATCGAGGAAGCCGCCGCCTATTCGGGCATTGGTGAAAACCGAATCCGTGAGCTAACAAACTCGGATTCCTGTCCATTTGTCTTATGGGTTGGCACAAAGCGGCTTATAAAACGGCGCAAATTTGACGAATTTGTCGAAAATGCCTACTCGATTTAAAGTAGTGAAGAGTTCTGCTTCATGCTATAATGAAGAAGCAGAGCTCTTCATTTATTAGGAAGAGGTGTACATATGTCAAAAAAGAGGAAAGACAGGAAAGGAAGAATATTAAAAGATAACGAGTACCAGAGAAAAGACGGAAAATATGAGTTTAAGTATGAGGATACTGACGGTGAGAGAAAGTCTAAATACAGTTGGAGGCTGGTTCCTACCGATCCAACCCCTCCGGGGAAAAGGCAGGACTTGTCATTGCGCGAGAAAGAAAAGGAAATTCAGCAGAAATTGAACTCGGGATTAATTGTCTCTCCGAAAAGCATAACTTTAAATGAGTTTTTTGATCTGCATATGCAGATCAGGACTTTTGCAGATGCAACAAGGGAGAATTACCTTTATATGTGGAATCATTTTCTGAGGGATGATCTTGGAAAAAGACCGGTAACACAGATCAGGAAATCAGATATCCTGAGGTTTTATGCAAAGCACAAAGAAAACGGAATGGCTAATGGTACAATCCATATCTTTCAGAAGCTTTTAAGACCATCTTTTCAGCTTGCTGTTGACGATCATATTATCAATGAAAATCCTGCAGATGGATGCTGTAAAAATTATCCGGAAGAGGATGCTGATAAACCTGCATTAACAGAAGAACAGATGGAAATATTTATGAACTGTCTGGCTAAAATGAGAACAAAACAGAGATATGACCTGATTATCCGCGTTATGGTCGGAACTTGCTGCCGTATTGGTGAAATCGTAGGGCTTACATGGGATAATGTTGACATGAAAGAAAGAACGATAACCATTGATCACAGTATCTTATATAGAAAGATTAACGGAAAGTTTAAGTTCTATGCAAAAGAGCCCAAGACGAAAAAGGGAATAAGGGTAATCCCAATGACAGATGATGTCTATGAGTGTATGAAAGAACTCAGGAAAGAGCGTCTGAAACGTCCGTCTACGGTAGAAGTGGATGGGTATAAGAATTTTGTGTTTACTTCAATCAGCGGGAAACCATTGTATCCTATTAATCTGAACAAGATTTTGTACAGAATCGTGAGGGAATATAATGAAACTGCAGAAGAAAAGCTGCCACGCATAAGCAATCATATTTTCCGTCACACAGGATGTACGAGAATGGGAGAAGCAGAAGTGGATTTAAGTTCTATGGTGTATATCATGGGGCACGCAGATGCAAAGAGAATCCAGAAGACATATGATCATGTAAATCTGAAACGCGTCAGGAATCAGATGCAGAAACTCAATCATAAAAAGCCGGATGACAAAGAGGAAAAAACTGGATAAGTGTACGCTGAATTTACGACAAATTTACGACAAATGACTGTCGTAAAATAAGAATTTACGACAATCTGCGTGAAAAAAGAAATTTCACAAATCCCGAAAAACCCCTTGAAATCGCGCTTATAAAGAGTTATATTAGTACACGTAAAAGGAATAAAATCTTCGGGGTCGGGTGCAATTCCCAACCGGCGGTATAGTCCGCGAACTGCTCCATTGAGCAGCCGAACCGGTGACTTTTCTCAGTGAAAGAATTCCGGTACCGACAGTACAGTCTGGATGAGAGAAGAAATTATAGCTGCCTGCTTATTGTGTAAGTGCCTGGCAGCAGTCCATTGTATGAGGAAATAGCCCCGGAAAATCGTTTCCGGGGCTTCATTTTTGCCGTAGTTCCTTTGAACTGCAGGGCAGAAACGGCTGATGGGTGAAATTTCCGTGAAGATTGCCTTTTTCAAAATGATATGCCGCATATGCGGCGGAAAAAGGAGAGAAGAAAGATGAGTACAGAAACAAAAACAACAGTACAGTCACAGACAAAGGAGAGATTTGGTGTCAGGGCGCTTGTGAACATCGGTATGCTCGCTGCAATTGCAGTTATTTTAATGCTTTTCGAGATCCCCCTGCCGTTTGCTCCCTCATTCTATGAGATTGACTTCAGTGAGGTCCCTGTTATGGTAGGCTGTTTTGCAATGGGGCCGTTTGCCGGAGCGCTTATCGAGTTCGTGAAGATCCTGCTCAACTTTGTATTTACAGGCACGGATACGGCCGGCGTCGGTGAGCTTGCAAACTTTATCATCGGATGTTCGCTCTGCGTTCCGGCAGGGCTGATCTACAGAAGGAAACGTACAAGGACGACAGCGCTTATCGGTATGGCAGTGGGAACGGTTGCTATGACCGTGATCGGATGTGCAGTCAATGCTTACGTACTCCTGCCGACTTATGCTACGGCATTTGGTATGCCGATGGATGCGCTTGTGGAGATGGGAACTGCAGTCAATCCGAACATCACAAGTATTTCTACATTTGTGATTTTTGCAGTAGCGCCGTTCAATATTCTGAAAGGAGTGCTTGTATCAGCTATTGTATTTCTTATCTATAAGAAAATCAGTCCGATTTTCAGAATGCGTCTGTCATAAAGTGATAGTATTAAATAACAGCGCCGATGCATTTGATGCATTGGCGCTGTGTCATATATAAAAGTGTACAGACAGCCGGAAACAAAAAAGTTGACAACTTGGAAAGTTTGTATTAAAATACCGCCTGTAACAAATTTGTAATATCTGTAATAAAAACGAAAATAATAACATATATATTTAAAAGACATTTGTAAAGATATTGCAATGAGTTAGAGGAGGAGTATATGAAATATAATCATAACAGGCGGATTTTTCGTATGTTTTATGCCGCCACGGCCAGTGTAACTTTGTTAACAGGATTTACAAGTCTGGCTGCAGAAAAGGATGTTCCCGTAAGTCTTCAGATTGCGGAAGATGTGCGGGAGAGCGGAGCAGATCCGCAGGAGCCGGGAATTTCCTGGGATTTTACAGAAATAGTAAGCGGGGTTCAGGCAGACGCCGTAAATGAAACGAAAGCGGCGGCAGAGGCAGCTAAGGAAACTTATCTAAAGAAAGTGGAAGAGGAGCGGAAAGCGGCGGAGGAGGCTCAAAGACTTGCCGAGGAGAAAGCTGCCCGGGAAGCAGCGGCAGCCGCACAGGCAGCCAGAGATCAGGAACTTCTGGCAGCATTAATCTTCTGTGAAGCAGGAAACCAGCCTTATGAAGGTCAGGTGGCAGTCGGAGCCGTTGTAATGAACCGTGTGCGAAGCGGATCTTTTCCGAATACGATCACGGAAGTAATCTATCAGTCCGGACAGTTTACACCGGCTATGACCGGATGGCTGGACTCCGTACTTGCAAGTGACGGATATACGGATTCCGCGATGCAGGCAGCGGCGGATGCGCTGGCAGGAAGCAACCCTGTAGGGGACTGCCTTTATTTCAGTACCGGTGGCGGAGGCTATCAGCTTGGTGACCATTATTTCAGATAAGAAAGGAAAGACAAAAGATGAAAATCTGTGTGAGAGGATACGAAAGGACCGATGCAGAAGCAGCGGCCGCAATATGGAATCAGGTAGTAGAAGATGGAGAGGCATTTCCGCAGATGGAACTGCTGACTGCGGAAAGCGGCGATGAATTCTTCCGGGAACAGTCTTTTACAGGGCTTGCCTGCGACGCTGACAGCGGAGAAGTTCTCGGCCTGTATATTCTGCATCCTAATAATACAGGACGCTGCGGCCATATCTGCAATGCAAGCTATGCGGTCAGAAGAGACGTAAGAGGATGCCACATCGGTGAGAAGCTGGTAAACCACTGTATGCAGAAAGGAAAAGAACTGGGATTCCGCATCCTGCAATTCAACGCAGTGGTTGCCAGCAATATATATGCGCTGAGGCTGTATGAAAAGCTCGGGTTCGTCCGGCTCGGTACAATACCGGGAGGATTCCTGATGAAAGACGGACATTACGAAGACATCATTGTACACTACCACGTGCTGTAAATGGGTGTTCGCCGGAGATGACTTCCTGATGAGAAGGATCCGAAAATCAGACGGATACAGCAGCATCTTTTTAACAAACATGAATTACAATTTCAGGTTTTTAAAGGCTTCCGCAAAGGCATTATTGATCGGTTCATTTGCCTCTTTTGCCTGTTTTCGCATATAGGCGGCCACATCTCGCTTATTTGCGCTTTTTCCTTCTTTTTTCTTACGTTCCTGAAAGGACGAGAGTTTCTCTTTATGTCCGCAGGAACATACAAATCTCTGTCCGTCACCTTTTCCCACGAGTTCCATTTTTTTATGACAGACAGGACAGCGGGCGTTGGTGCGTCTCGAGATGGTTTCGCGGTATCCGCATTCCCTGTCCTGACAGACGAGCATCTTTCCGTGTTTTCCATTTACTTCCAGCATAAGTTTTCCACATTGGGGACATTTATGTCTCGTCAGATTATCATGACGGAATGTTCCGTCGGCATTTTTGATTTCATTGATCAGGGCTTTTGTATAATCTGTAATCTCGGCCATGAATTTCCTGTCAGATTCCCTGCCCTGGGAGATAGCTTTCAACCGCATTTCCCACTGCGCAGTAAGTTCCGGGCTCTTCAGGTCGGCAGGTACAAGGGAGAGAAGCTGTCGACCCTTGGAGGTAATGTGAATTTCATTTCCTTTCTTTTCCATAAGAAAGCTGCCGAACAGTTTTTCGATAATATCGGCCCGGGTGGCAACGGTGCCAAGTCCCCCGGTTTCGTCCAGTGTACGCGCCAGTGTGCGGTCATGATGCTGCATATATCTGACAGGATTTTCCATTGCGGCGACCAGTGTTCCCTCTGTAAAATACGCCGGAGGCCTCGTCTTGCCTTCCGTGACTGTCAGCGCGGTGAGAGGCAGTTCTGTGTTTTCGCGGATTGCGGTTAGAGCCTGATGCGCTGATCCGGTGAGATTTTCATCCGGCAGGCCTTGTTCCGTTCCGCCATTCGGACTATACGCCGGACCATCCGGCAGATCGTCGGCCTCGATATCTCTCCAGTCTGTATCATAGACTTCACGCCAGCCTGCTTTGAGGATTACATTGCCTTTTGCGTGGAATTTCTCATTTCCGGTTATGCCGGTAACCGCAATTTCTTCGTATTCGCATACGGGAGAGAGAACGGCGAGAAAGCGGCGCACGACCAGATCATATATTTTACGCTCATCGGCTGACATATGGTCCAGCTGGACAAACTGCTCGGTAGGAATGATTGCATGGTGATCTGACACTTTGGCGTTGTTTACAAATGACTTGTCAGCCCGGATCTCCTGCATGGAAAGGCGGGCGGCAATTTTGCGGTATGGTCCGACTGCACAGGCTTTCAGGCGCTCTTTAAGCGTCCCTGTCATATCGCTGGTGAGATAACGGGAGTCTGTGCGGGGATAAGTGAGCACCTTATGGTTTTCGTACAGGCGCTGCATGATATTGAGAGTTTCCTTGGCGGAGAAGCCGTAACGCTGATTGGCTTCACGCTGCAGGGCAGTCAGATCATAGAGTGCCGGAGAGTATGCCTTTTTTGTTTTCCGTTTTACTTCGGCTATATGGATTCGGTTTCCTGCATTTTTGCGGATCTGATCGATTTTATTTCTGTCAAATGTACGGCCGGAGCCGGTCTGGGAGTCAGTCCATATGAAGCTGATGCCGCCTGCGTTTGCCTTCAGCCCGTAATATGGTTTTGGTACAAATTTTTTGATCTCTTCTTCTCTTGATGCAATCATGGCAAGAGTAGGAGTCTGTACTCTGCCGCAGGAAAGCTGGGCATTATATCTGCAGGTGAGTGCACGGGTTGCATTGATGCCTACTACCCAGTCCGCCTCAGCTCTTGCGACAGCAGCGTGATACAGATTATCATAATCTCTGCCCGGCTTTAGGTGGGCAAATCCATCGCGGATGGCCTTATCAGTTACGGAAGAAATCCAGAGCCGTTTTAACGGTTTTTTATTTCCTGCCTTATCGAGAATCCAGCGGGCGACAAGTTCCCCTTCACGTCCCGCATCCGTTGCGATGATAATATCCGAGATATCCTTTCGGAAAATCTGCTCTTTTACTGCGTGATACTGGCGGGATGTCTGGCGGATTACGACCAGCTTCCAGTGTTCGGGGAGCATGGGCAGCGTATCCAGACTCCATGTTTTGTACTGTTCGCCGTACTCCTCAGGATCGGCCAGTGTGACAAGGTGTCCCAGGGCCCACGTGACCACATAGTCTTTTCCTTCCATATAAGAATTATTCTTTCTGCCGCATCCGAGCACACGGGCGATATCCCGTGCAACAGACGGCTTTTCTGCAATAACAAGATGTTTCATTTCTATAGTTCTCCGTTTATTTTATATACTGTGGAATCCTTTACCGATGATCTCGCTTGTATTTGAAATAAGGATAAATGCTTCCGGATCATTCTGGCGGATATAGTTCCTCAGGCGGACAGCCTGTACACGGTTCAGGGCCGTGAAAATGATGTATTTATCCTTGCCGGAATAAGCTCCTTTGGCATGGCATACGCTGGCGCTTCTTGTCAGAGTATGTACGATAAAATCACAGATCGGTTCAGGATTGTCGCACACAACATTGAAATACTTGGACAGGTTGAAACTTTCGATAAAGTTATCGATCATGAAGGAGCGGATTGCAAGGCCGAGTACCGAGTAAAGCCCGGTCTCCACATCAAATATAAAGAAGCCGGCGGCGGTGATTAATGCATCGGAAATCACGAGCGCACGCCCGATATCAAAACTGGAATATTTTTTGAGAATCATGGCTATGATATCCGTGCCGCCGCTGGAAGCGCCGATATTAAACAGGATGGCCGAGCCGAGAGCCGGAAGTGCTATGGCAAAGCAAAGTTCCAGCATGGGCTGTTCTGTGAGCGGACTGGTCATCGGCCAGATTCTCTCCATCGCCGAAAGGGCTACAGAGAGAAGGATGCTGCAGTATGCTGTTTTGGCAGCAAATTTTTTCCCAAGAATAATAAGTCCGATAAACAACAGGATCATGCTCATGACAAGGTTGAAGTCACTGGCGGAAATAAAACCTGTCTTCGCTACCAGTACGGCAAGACCGGTGATTCCTCCGAATGTAAAGTTGTTCGTGAATTTGAAAAAATAAGTTCCGAATGCGATGAGAAGTGTGCTGAAGGTCAGCATGGAAAAATATTTCAGCTTGTCTTTCATTCTTCTGCTCCCCCTGTTTCCCGTAATGTATTCTGTCGTTCTGATTTCCGTGCTTCTAATCGAATTGTAATCTCTGGAATATGAAAAGTCAACGCATTAAGAACGGAAGCCGGGGAAATAATATTTGCATGGTTACAGTTCACTTAAAAGGAGGTTGATCGGGGTGGAACAGCTGGACGCAAAGCTGCCGGTTCGTGATATATATGCAAGAAAAATACTGGATTGCCGGGGGAATCCGACTGTGGAGGCCGAAGTGCTTGCGGGAGAGAATATTGTAGGAAGAGCCTCGGCACCGTCAGGCCTTATATGCGGGGATGACACAGGATCAGATGTGGGAAAATACTGCCCGGATAAGATATCTGAGATGGCAGATCGTATGGTTGAGAACATTAATACCTGTATTGCACAGGAACTGATCGGAAAAAATGTATTCGATCAGGAAGAGATCGACAGGACAATGAGCCGTCTGGACGGAACGGAAAACATGAGTGTAATGGGAGCGGGAGCGGTCTTGTGTGTGTCCGCGGCAGCGGCCAATGCGGCGGCGGCAGCGCTGGGACAGCCTCTGTACAGGTATCTGGGAGGAGTTCAGGCAAAGCGGATTCCGGTACCCGCCGTGCCGGTGATATGCGGCAGAACATCCGGGAGCGGAATGGACTTCCAGGAGCTTCTGATCGTTCCGTCTTCGAGTGATACGCTGTGGCGGCAGATCGAAATCTGTGGGGAAATATCCCTGATGCTGG
Source organism: uncultured Ruminococcus sp. (assembly GCA_904377845.1). Taxonomy (GTDB): domain Bacteria; phylum Bacillota; class Clostridia; order Lachnospirales; family Lachnospiraceae; genus Mediterraneibacter. The sequence goes on from CAJFGR010000012.1 coordinate 15,908, forward strand.
GAAAGGTAACTGCAGTACGGGATATCCCGGCGGTGGGCACAGATGGCAGAGGATACGTATTGGCAGTGCCGGATATAAAAGAGAATATGAGGCTTCTCAGGGCGGCGGCAGAACAGGCGGGATACCGCTGGGCAAAAGATATCACAGTTGCTGTGAATGCAGCAGCAGAGACATTATATGACAGACAAAGAAAAACATATTATTTCTTTTCTGAGAGCGAGAAAAAGGGGCGGGAGATATGTCGGAATACACAGGAAATGATCGACTATTATGAAGAGCTTATATCTGAGTTCCCGGTTTCTTCCATCGAAGATCCGCTGGACCGGGAGGACTGGGACGGATGGGCAAAACTTACGGAACAGCTGGGAGAAAGGATACAGATTGTAGGAAACAGGATCTTCCGCGGCGATATAAAGAATCTGGAACGGGGGATCCGCACAGGTGCTGCCAATGCAGTTTATATCAGGGCCGGGCAGCAGGGAACTCTTACAGGGCTGTCCGATCTGCTGAAAACGGCACGTGAGGCGGGATACAGTGTGATTGCCGGACACAACTGCGGAGAAACAGCAGATACTGCGGCGGCTGATCTCGCCGTGGCATTTGGTGCGGCACAGATACGGTTCGGCGCACCGCTTTGTATGGAAAATGCAGAAAAATATAACCGCTTGTTTCGAATTGCAGAACGGGTCGGAAAAACGGGTGACAGATAAATATATTGACAGTATGGCATGGGTTTTGTATTATTGTACTAAATACACAGTACAAACATAAGGCAAGATGGGGAGATGGCTGAAGCCGGAGAGCTGCTTGAAGAAAACTCTCCGGTTGGAAGCATATTTTCCCGGCAAAGGAGGAAGTATGTACGAAAAACTTTCAAAGCGCGCACTGAGCTGTATGTATACGGCGGATATTATTGCAGGGATTATTGTGCTTGCTGTAATTGCGGCGGTTAACTGTTTCTGGATTTTTCCTGACAATGTTACAGCCGGGAAGTGGATTTCTCTTGCGCTGGTCATACTGATATTAGTCGATGTACTGGTCAGCCCGTATTTCAGATATCACAGATACCGCTACAGCATCAACAAAGAATGCATTGACATCATCGAGGGATATCTGTTTGTGAAACGGAACATTGTCCCTATTGAGCGGATACATAAGATTCAGACGAAGAAAGGACCGATTGACCAGTTGTTCCGGGTAGCTAAGGTGATCGTGACGACCGGAGGCGGAGATGTGACCCTTTCATTTCTGGAGGATGAAAGGGCAGAGCAGATTGCAGACAGCTTAAGAAAACGGATCAATGAGATTGTGTCGGAACAGAGACAGCAGGGCGGGCAGTCAGAAACAGTGAGACCAGAATAAGACTACATACGGCATACGGATAGAAGGGGACAGAAAAATGAAAGAGACAGAAACAGGGCAGAACAGGAGATTCCGCAACCATATTTCAATCATTCTGGAGCAGACAGGCACTGTGATCGCAGCTGTTCTTGTACTTATTATCACGCAGTTTTTTCAGAGCATAGACGAGCTTATGGAATCGGATCTTTCTTTTATTACGAGTAAGGGATTTCTGATTTTGATTGGGGTGATCGCCCTTCTGGCGGTCAGCCTGATTGGTCAGGTGCTCGTCTGGGTCAGGACGTACATATCTATTGAAGAAAACGCCATTGTGATAGAAAAGGGCAGAGTCAACAAAAAGAAAAATACCATCGGTATACGGAATATTTCTAATATCAATCTGGAACAGAACCTGATCGAGATGCTGTTCGGTACCTGTAAGGTGAAACTGGACACAAACAGCCGTTCCACAGCGGACAGTACGGATGTAAAGATTGTGCTGAAGAAATCCGACGCACTGTGGTTCCAGCAGGAAGTTACAAGAAAGATGGAAGAGACGACAGGCCGGAGTCCGGCAGCAGGCGCAGATTCCGGCGCATCAGGTACAGCAGGCAGGAGCGAGGGAATGACGGGGGTATCTTCATATAACGGAGAAGGCATACCGGGTGCATATTCCGCCGGGAGAGAGCCGGCGGATTATGACGTGCGCGCCGGGATGGGAGATATCCTTCAACATGGATTCTTTTCCATCAGCATCCTGTCAGTGGTTATTTTCCTGCTTGTCATTGCCGGAACTGTGATAAGTGTTGCCGAGGTGATCGGGAGGGCGGATCTGATGGCGTCTCTGGCGGGCGCGGCGGCAGGCATCGTTGTAGCGGCTTTTATCATACTGTCTACACTTTGGGATACAGTGAAAGACTTTGTCAGATATTACGATTTCCGGGCAAAGCGCCTGGACGATAAGATCTATATTAAGTATGGATTTTTGAAAAAAGTGGAATATACGATCCCGGTGGATAAGATACAGGCGCTGAAAATCCGTCAGTCGTTCCTTGCAAGGATCGGGCACCGGTATATGGCGGAAATTGTTAATGTGGGAATGGGAGATGACCAGGAGGAACAGCATTCCTTTCTTGTCCTCTACTGTACGGAAGAAATGCTGAGAGAGAGACTTTCCCTGCTTCTCCCGGAGTTTGCCTCTTCTGTAGAGCGGCCTGTAGACCGGCTGCCTGCAACGGTGTGGGCGGCATGGGCAGTCCCGGCAGTGGTATATATCCTTTTTGTCGCGGCGGGAGCCTTTGCTTGCGATGCTCTGACGGAAAATGAATACCGTCTGTATATTTGGATTGCTGCGGCGGTTCTTGTCGTGATGCTGTTTGCCGGTATGCTCTTAAAATACCGTACTGCCGGAGTAGGGGCGGACGAACAATATTTGAAGATCGCAGGAGGATATTTTGCAAAGCAGTATCTCTCCGTGCGATATCGGAACATCCAGTATGCAGAATTTTCCCAGAACTTTATTGCCCGGGCGTGCAGGATAAAGAAAGGCGAGATCCATCTGCTGGCATCCTCGGCAAATACAGCTCATACAATACCATATTTCAGCGGAGACAAGGATGAGTTTATAAAAAGAAAAATGCTTCACTTTTAAACTTCTCCGGATAGTGTTATACTAATAGAGCGTAAAAAACAGCAAGGAGATATGAGTATGAGCATATATGATCTGACAGCATATGAAGTGATCCAGGACAAGGATTTATCCGATCTGAAGTCTCATGGAGTTCTTCTGAAACATAAGAAAAGCGGGGCGCGTGTGCTGCTGATGCAGAACGATGATGAGAATAAAGTATTCTCTATCGGCTTCCGCACACCGCCGTCTGACAGTACCGGAGTGCCGCACATTATGGAGCACTCTGTACTCTGCGGCTCAAGGGAGTTCCCTGTAAAAGATCCGTTTGTAGAACTTGTGAAAGGCTCCCTTAATACATTTTTAAATGCGATGACTTATCCGGATAAGACTGTGTATCCGGTGGCAAGCTGCAATGACAAGGATTTCCAGAACCTGATGCACGTATATATGGATGCGGTATTTTATCCGAATATTTATCAGAATGATAAAACATTCCGCCAGGAGGGCTGGAGCTATCATCTGGATGACCCGGACGGAGAACTGACGCTGTCGGGTGTCGTATATAATGAGATGAAGGGAGCTTTCTCGTCACCTGAGGGCGTGCTGGACCGGGTAATCCTGAATTCACTCTTCCCGGATACTTCCTATGCAAATGAGTCCGGCGGTGACCCGGAAGTGATTCCGGAGCTTACCTATGAGCAGTTCCTTGATTTCCACCGGAAATATTATCATCCGTCCAACAGTTATATCTATCTCTATGGAGACATGGATATGGAAGAGAAGCTGAGATGGCTGGATGAAAAATATCTCTCTGACTTCGATCAGATCGAGGTGGACTCCGAGATCCGGTATCAGCAGCCTTTCACGGAAATGAAAGAGATTGTACAGGAATATTCCATAGCAAGCGATGAAAATATTTCAGATAATACTTACCTTTCTTACAATAAAGTAATCGGAACATCTCTGGATGAAAAGCTGTATCTGGCATTTCAGATTCTGGACTATGCGCTCCTGAGCGCTCCGGGCGCGCCGCTCAAGAAAGCACTTCTGGACGCAGGTATCGGCAAGGACATCATGGGCTCCTACGACAATGGTGTGTACCAGCCGATTTTCTCCGTGATCGCGAAGAATGCCAATATGGAGCAGAAGGAAGAGTTTATTCGCGTAATTGAAGATACACTGAAAAATATAGTAAAGAACGGCATTGATCAAAAGGCACTGCGCGCCGGTATCAATTACCACGAATTCCGTTTCCGTGAGGCTGATTTCGGAAACTATCCGAGGGGACTCATGTACGGCCTGCAGCTTTTTGACAGCTGGCTCTACGATGAGGAGAAGCCGTTCATCCATATGGAAGCGATTCCTACATTCGAATTCCTGAAGAGTCAGGTGGAGACCGGATATTTTGAAAATCTGATACAGACTTACCTTCTGGATAACACACACGGCTCTATTGTGATCATCCGCCCGGAGCAGGGACGTACTGCAAGGATGGACCGCGAGCTTGCGGAAAAACTGCAGTCTTATAAAGACAGCCTGACACCGGAAGAAGTACAGAAGCTTGTGCAGGATACGAAAGAGCTTGAGGCATATCAGGAGGAAGAATCAGCCCCGGAAGATCTGGAGAAGATCCCGGTATTGAAGCGGGAGGATATTTCCAGAGATATTGCGCCGATCTATAATGATGAAAAAGAAATTGACGGCGTGAAGATGGTGCACCACAATGTGGAGACGAACGGCATCGGCTATGTTACATTGATGTTTGATCTCTCCGACATTAAAGAAGAGAAACTTCCTTATGTGGGAATTCTGCAGAGTGTGCTCGGCATTATCGATACGACAAATTACGAATACGGCGAGCTGTTCAATGAGATTAATGTTCATACCGGCGGGATCGGCACATCTCTGGAGCTCTATACAGATGTGACAAAAGTAAAAGAAAAAGAGTTCCGCGCTACTTTCGAGATGAAGGGAAAAGCACTGTACCCGAAGATGGATGTGCTGCTCTCCATGATGAGGGAAATCCTTATGGAGTCGAAGCTGGACGACGAGAAGAGACTGAAAGAGATACTTGCCATGCTGAAATCCCGTCTGCAGATGTCCTTCCTCTCATCGGGACACACGACGGCAGCACTCCGCTCCCTGTCCTACACTTCGCCGATCGCCAAGTTTAAAGACGATACGGACGGCATCGGATACTATGAAGTAGTCAAAGAAATCGAGGAAGACTTTGAGAGTCATAAAGAAGAACTGATCCGCAGCCTGAAAGCGATCGCGGCAAAAATCTTCCGCGCAGATAACATGATGGTAAGCTATACATCAGCGGAAGAAGGGCTGGAGCCTATGGAGAAAGCATTTGCCGCAGTGGGCAGCAAGTTGAATGACGCGGCGGGAGCGGACGCAGATGCAGAAGGAGCGGATCCGGCGGCAGCAGGCAGCCGGGCTGCGGATGCGCAGAACGCAGATGCCGGGGCTGCGGACGAGGTATCCGGTCCGTGCATCCTTCACTGCAGGAAGCGCAACGAGGGCTTTAAGACTTCCTCGAAAGTACAGTATGTGGCAAGAACAGGAAACTTTATAGACGGCGGCGCCGAGTACACGGGAGCGCTTCAGATCCTGAAAGTCATCTTAAGCTACGACTATCTGTGGCAGAATATCCGTGTGAAAGGCGGAGCTTACGGCTGCATGAGCAATTTCAACCGAATCGGCGAGGGTTACCTTATTTCTTACAGAGACCCGAATCTGAAGAAGACAATGGAAATCTATGAGGGTGTTGTAGATTACCTGAAGAATTTCAATGTAAGCGACCGTGACATGAACAAATTCATCATCGGCACGATCAGCAATATCGACCGCCCGATGAACCCGTCTGCGAAAGGCAGCCGCTCCATGAACCTGTATATGAACCGCGTCACAGAAGAGATGATCCGCACGGAGCGGGCGCAGATCCTTGATGCAGATCAGGCAGACATCCGGGCACTTGCGAAAGTGCTTGAGGCGATGCTGAAGGAACATTCCCTCTGCGTGATCGGAAGCGAAGAGAAGATCGAAGAAAATAAAGAGATGTTCATGGAAGTAAAAACATTAAGCTAAAATGTGAAAAAATGTGAACGGGGACGTAGTAAAACTCAAGTTTACTACGTCCCCGATGAAGAGGAGAATGTATGAAAGATAACTTTAAATCCGGTTTTGTCACCCTGATCGGCAGACCAAACGTAGGAAAGTCTACCCTGATGAACCACCTGATCGGACAGAAGATCGCAATCACATCTAACAAACCTCAGACAACACGGAACCGTATCCAGACCGTCCTTACAACGGAAGACGGCCAGATTGTGTTTGTCGATACGCCGGGTATCCACAAGGCGAAGAATAAGCTGGGCGAATATATGGTGAATATAGCCGAGCGTTCCTTAAATGAGGTGGACGTGGTGCTCTGGCTTGTAGAGCCGACCACGTTTATCGGAGCAGGGGAAAGGCACATCATCGATCAGCTTAAGCGGGTAAAGACACCGGTTATCCTTGTGATCAACAAGATCGATATGGTGAAGAAAGAGGATCTGCTTCCGGCTATTGATACATACCGGAAGGAATATGATTTTGCGGATATCGTGCCGGTGTCGGCAAGGAGCGGAGACAATACGGATGAGCTTGTAAAAGTGATTCTGAAATACCTTCCTTACGGTCCTCAGTTCTATGATGAGGATACGATCACAGACCAGCCGGAGCGCCAGATCGTGGCGGAGCTGATCCGCGAGAAAGCGCTTCACTGCCTGAATGAGGAAATTCCCCACGGCATTGCGGTTGCGATCGACCGGATGAAGATGGAACGGAAGGTGATGCACATCGATGCGACGATCATCTGCGAGAGAGATTCCCACAAAGGGATCATCATCGGAAAGCAGGGAAGTATGCTCAAGAAGATCGGAAGCACGGCGCGTTATGAGATCGAGCGGATGCTGGACTGCAAGGTGAACCTGAAGCTTTGGGTGAAGGTGCAGAAGAACTGGCGGGACAGCGATTATATGATGAAGAACTTCGGATATCGGGAAGATGAGTGATTCCGGTAAACTTTATCTCTGCCCCTCTTTCAGATATTTTTTGGTGTAAGGGCATACCGCAAAGCAGAGACCGCACAAATCTGTTTCGATGCCTGTCGCCTGTTTCATTCTCTGAATCTGCATTTTTTTACAATCTTCTTTATGAAAAAGTGTTTCTCTTTCGGTTTTGGGTGTCCAGAGAGTCCCTGTGAGTAAACTGGAAAGCCGGACAGCACTGCCGTATTCCCGCGTTACCAGCAGACAGCTTTTCCCTATCCAGCCCAGACCGGCGCGGGTGGCTACTGTTTTGTGAGGCAGCGGAGTACGCCAGTCTTCGTTTGCCTTCACGACATTTGTTGTATTGGCCTGAGCATGATACCCCTGGTCAGTCAGAAATTCTGCGTCGCTTGTGACGATTTCATCTAACTGTGTATTAAGAGAATAATAAGCGTCATAGTATTCCTTTGTAGGTGCAGTCTGAAGATCCCGGACAATATGTTTTGGGATCGGAACCGCTACAGATATTCCTGTCTGCATACTCCCTTTTACAATACCGGTCAGATCAGCAACCCCCATAAGTTTGGCGCCTTTTTTCTTTAACATGGAAAATAAGTCTTTTTTCAGTAATGATATGTTCTGCATAGTTTAAATTCCTTTAAGGTTTCTGTTTTTCATTTTATCAAAATTCCTGGAACCCTACAAATATTTTTGAATATAACTGCCGGTTCCAACTGTATTGCGTTTATCTCCCCTTCTTGAATTGCTTTTTTTGAGAAATTGTGCTATAGTATTTTCGACATATGACGGAAATGAAAACGGAGGTGTCTGCATGGCGAGACCGAGAAGATGCAGGAGAGTCTGCGCTGAGCCGGATTACGGCAGTTTCCGGCCGGACGGAATTCCGGGCGGGGCAAGTATAACGCTGACGGTGGATGAGTATGAAGTGATCCGGCTGATTGACCTGGAAAAGCTGACTCATGAACAATGTGCAAAGCGGATGGATATTTCCAGGACTACGGTGACGGAGATTTATGAAAGTGCCCGGGAGAAGATCGCGGACAGCATCGTAAACGGAAAAGTCCTGTTGATCTCGGGCGGGGACTACCGGCTGTGCGACGGCTCGGCGATCCATTTCTGCCGGAAAAGATGCGGCAGACCGGATGGCCTGAATACGCAGGATATATCAGTGAAAGGGGAAAATGCAATGAGGATAGCAGTAACATTTGAAAGCGGAAATGTATTTCAGCATTTCGGACACACAGAGCAGTTTAAAATCTATGACGTGGAAAACGGTCAGATCACAAAAGAACAGGTGGCAGATACAAATGGAAGCGGGCATGGGGCGCTGGCGGGTTTCCTGACAGAACTGGGTGTGGATACCCTGATCTGCGGAGGAATCGGCATGGGTGCGAAGAATGCTCTTGCTGAAGCGGGAATCCAATTGTACGGCGGTGTTACGGGGGATGCCGATGAGGCGGTAAAAGCACTTATAGAAGGAAATCTTGCATACAATCCGGATATCCAATGCAGCCATCACGGGGAAGGGCACCATGGAGAAGACCATCACGGCGGACATTGTGGTGAGGACAAACACGGATGTCATGGAAACGGCGGATGCCACTAGAGAGAACAGCGGACTCGCAGCAGGAAAATCGTAACAGTTCAGCCCGCGCCATTCGTAAAACCGCACTTCGTGCTTATTGCGGCTGCCGCCGCTGTTTTACTCATTGACAGGCGCTCAGCTCATCTGATAATCAGTCGCCGGATTCTTATGCGAGCATAAATCCGTCTCCTGATATCAGATGGCTGAACTGTTACGGAAAATCAAATGAATTTATTAAGAAAAGAGATCTCTTTGTGTAAAAAGCGAAGAGGTCTCTTTTCATGTCTATTGACATCCATACTATCTTGCAATACAATATAGTTAAAACTACTTTGCATTACAAGATAGCACTCGGGAGAAGAGATTAAGGCAGGTGGAATTATGATCCCGTCGCAGATGTTGAAAGGAACGTTGGAAGGCTGCATTCTGGCGATTATAAGTAAAGAAGAGACATATGGCTATGAGATATCCCGGCAGCTGCAGGAGTACGGGTTCGGAAGCATCGCCGAGGGGACGATCTATCCGCTTCTCCTGAGACTGGAGAAAAACGGACTGGTGACGGCTGTATACCGCCAGTCAGAACTGGGCCCGAAGAGGAAATATTATTCGCTGACAGAAAAGGGGAGAACGGAGCTGGGGCAGTTCGCAGATAATTACAAGGAACTGTCGGCAGCAGTAGAGAGGCTTTTTCATGATGTGGAGGGTGAATGAAATGAGCAGAAGAGTGAAAGAGATGTTAAAAGAAAATAATGAACTGGAGCAGCAGCTTTCCGATGAAGGGAGGAAAGTCCTTACGGATATCGTCGTCTATTTGAGAGGAGTTCCGGTTTCCATGTATGAACAGGAGAAAGTCAGAAGAGACATTATCCAGATGCTGATAGATGGAGAGAAGCGGGGAACCTCTGCAAGAGAAGTGATCGGAGAGGATTACCGCGAATTCTGCGACAGCATCGTGGCGGAAATCCCGCACATGAGCAGAAAAGAAAAAGAGCTCGCCTTCATCAGGGATACGCTTCCCGCGCTGATTGTGCTGCTCGTGATCTGGTGCGCCGGCCGCCTGGCGGAAGTTCTGGCCGGCGTGCTGCCGTCATTTAACTGTCCGGTGACACTGGGAAATCTGGTGGGAGGCATTTTGCTGTTGGCAGGGGCGGAAGGCCTCATTACACTTTTGACAAAGTATGCATTCGAGAGCAGCAGATCCTTTGATAGGAAATGGGGAGCTGTATTGGTTATTGTTTTCATTGCGGCGGTCTGCGCCAATTATCTGATCACATATAAAGTGTTCCGTATTCATCTGGGACTGGCGGTGGTGTTAACTCTGGCAATATTTGTTGCATATCGAATCTTAGACTCTAACGTCGACTGAATACGGAGACAAGATCGGATATATAAGTTCAAATATTGAGATAGGAGGGAAAGAGGAATGAATAAAAGGACAAAGATGCTCAAGAATGAAAGCGAGCAGATGGCAGAGAAAATTACGAAAGAAGGAAGACAGGTTCTGGAAGATATGGTCCTGTACATCAGAGGGGTTGATATAAGCGCATATGATCAGGAGAGGGTGCGCAGGGATATTACCCAGATGATACTGGACGGCGAACAGCGCGGCGAATCCGGATAAATCTTATTTGCTATCTGGCTGATAATTCACTATAATATCAAAAGAGACTGTCAAGGCATCACCCTGCAAAAAGTCCTGGTATTTTTTGCGGGGTATAGTGTTTTTAAGAATCGGGGACGGGAAATGTCCGAAAGCCTGAGTGCTGCTTTGCATTATGCCGGTGCTTTCAGATTTCCTGAGCCTGGGATCAGAGAATACACGGAAGAAGAGGTGGACCGATGAAAGAGAATTACTGGAATCAGTTTATGGCAAGCGGCAGAATCGATGATTATCTTAGATTTAAGATGCATGAGAAAAACAGCAGCGAGCAGGAGCAGAACTGCGGAAAGGAACAGCGTGAATCAGATCGTACTTACGGGGATGGTCCTGTCGACCATGCCTATCGGGGAATATGACCGCCGTGTGGTCATACTGACAAAAGAACAGGGCAAGATTTCTGCATTTGCACGGGGAGCAAGACGTCCGAACAGCCTGCTTATAGGCGCGGTAAATCCGTTTTCATTCGGAGAGTTTACGCTGTACGAGGGAAGGACGTCTTATACGATACAGTCGGCGAACATTTCAAATTATTTTGCAGAGCTTCGGGAAGATGTGGTCGGGGCTTACTATGGATTTTATTTTCTGGAGTTTGCGGATTATTATACAAAAGAATTCAATGATGAACGGGAAATGTTAAAACTCCTCTATCAGACCCTGCGGGCATTGATCAATCCGCATATTCCCGATCGGCTGATCCGCTACATATTTGAATTGAAAGCTCTGACGGTCAACGGACAGGCGCCGCAGGTATTTCAGTGCGTAATATGTGGGGATAAAGACCGCCCGGCCGTGTTCAGCGCGGCAAAAGGAGGTCTTGTCTGCAGCGAATGCGACGGAAATGTGATAGACGGCATGGTGCTGGACAACTCCACATTATATAGTATGCAATACATAGAATCCAGTACGATCGAGAAGTTATATACATTTAATGTGACAGAAAAAGTATTAAATGAGTTGGGAAGAGTGATGGAGCGGCTGATGGAAGTGTATGTAGATAAACATTTTAAGTCGCTGGAAATATTGGAGACTCTGATATAAAGCGCACGGATGTGTTTATTACGGTTTCGCTCCTTTTGCGGTCATATGACTGTAAGAAACTTATATTACGTCCGAACTGCAGGAACATTACAACATCCCTTGAAAAATATGGGTACAGCCGTTATAATAAGTAGCGATTGAGAAAAAGAAATGTGAGGAACATAACAATGGTTGAAAAGACAATGGATAAAATCGTAGCACTCGCAAAGTCAAGAGGATTCGTATATCCGGGTTCCGAGATCTACGGCGGGCTTGCGAACACATGGGATTACGGAAATCTCGGTGTGGAACTGAAGAATAATGTAAAGAAAGCATGGTGGAAGAAATTCGTACAGGAGAACCCGTACAACGTAGGCGTTGACTGTGCGATCCTTATGAACCCGCAGACATGGGTGGCTTCCGGTCATCTCGGCGGTTTCAGCGATCCGCTGATGGACTGTAAAGAATGCCATGAGCGTTTCCGTGCAGATAAGCTGATCGAAGATTACTGCGAAGAAAAAGGCATTACACTGGAGGGCTCTGTGGACGGATGGTCACAGGAGCAGATGACGGCGTTTATCGAGGAACATCAGATTCCGTGTCCGACCTGCGGCAAGCACAATTTTACGGATATCCGTCAGTTCAACCTGATGTTCAAGACATTTCAGGGCGTAACGGAGGATGCCAAGAATACTGTATATCTCCGTCCGGAGACTGCACAGGGTATCTTTGTGAACTTCAAGAATGTACAGCGTACATCCAGAAAGAAACTTCCGTTCGGTATCGCACAGATCGGTAAATCATTCCGTAATGAGATCACACCGGGTAACTTTACATTCCGTACAAGAGAGTTCGAACAGATGGAGCTGGAATTCTTCTGTAAACCGGATACGGATCTTGAGTGGTTCGATTACTGGAAGAGCTTCTGCCTGAACTGGCTGTCTTCCCTCGGACTCAAAGATGACGAAGTCCGCTACCGCGATCACGATAAAGAAGAATTGTCCTTCTACAGCAAGGCAACCACAGACGTGGAATTCCTCTTCCCGTTCGGATGGGGCGAGCTGTGGGGGATTGCCGACCGTACAGATTACGACCTGACACAGCATCAGAATGTATCCGGTCAGGATCTGACGTACTTCGATGACGAGACAAAGGAAAAATATATTCCTTATGTTATCGAACCGTCACTCGGAGCTGACCGTATGGTGCTTGCATTCCTTTGCAGCGCTTATGACGAGGAAAATATCGGAACAGAAGAGAAACCGGATATGCGTACCGTCCTTCATTTCCATCCGGCACTTGCACCGGTCAAGATCGGCGTGCTGCCGCTCTCCAAGAAGCTGAACGAGGGGGCTGAGAAGATTTACGCAGAGCTTAGCAAGTATTATAACTGCGAGTACGATGACCGCGGAAATATCGGAAAGCGCTACCGTCGTCAGGATGAGATCGGAACACCTTACTGCGTGACATACGATTTCGAGTCAGAAGAAGACGGAGCAGTAACAGTCCGCGACCGCGATACGATGGAGCAGGAGAGAATCAAGATCGAAGATCTGAAAGCATATTTCGAGAAAAAATTCGAGTGGTAAGTAAAGAGAGATCGGGGAAATATTTCCATGAGGGATATTTCCCCTTTCTATATATACTATTAGTATTTTGAAAGCAGAGATACAAAAAAATGTGTCTGCAAAAAAGCGGCAGGACGAAGAATCTGCGCCTGCTGCGGGAAAAGAAAGGGTGGCTTTAAATGGACAGAAAAAATGCATGGAACACATACACCAAAGAGCAGCTCGCAGAGCTGAACAGTATCAATGAGAAATATAAATCCTGCTTAAATGCAGGCAAGACGGAGCGAGAGTGCGTGGAACTCAGTATCAGCATGGCAGAGGAAGCCGGCTATCGGAATCTGAAAGATATAATGGCAGCAGGTGAATCCCTCAAAACGGGAGACAAAGTCTATGCTGTGTGTATGAATAAGATGATCGCACTTTTCCGAATTGGCGAGGATCCGATTTCGGCGGGTATGAATATCCTCGGCGCGCACATTGACTCTCCGCGTATTGATGTGAAACAGAATCCTCTCTATGAAAACGAGGGACTGGCATATCTGGATACTCATTATTACGGAGGAATCAAGAAATATCAGTGGGTGGCTCAGCCGCTTTCCCTCCACGGAGTGATCGTGAAGAAAGACGGGACAACTGTAAAAGTGTCCGTCGGGGAGGCGGAAGATGATCCGGTGTTTGTGATCACGGATCTTCTCGTTCATCTGGCGCAGGAACAGATGGAGAAGAAAGCTTCCAGAGTGATAGACGGAGAAAAGCTGGATCTCCTTATCGGAAACCGTCCGGCGGAGAAGGTTATCGATGAACTGACATCAGTGGATGCGGCAGCCGCAGATACGGAAGAGGGAAAAGCAGAGAAAGCTCAGGCAAAAGAAGCAATCAAGGCGAATGTTCTCCGTCTTCTGAAAGAAAAATATGATATGGACGAGGAAGATTTCCTCTCGGCAGAACTGGAGATCGTTCCGGCGGGCAAGGCGAGAGACTGCGGCTTTGACCGGAGCATGATTCTTTCTTACGGGCAGGATGACAGAGTGTGTGCATTCACATCCCTGTTTGCAATGCTTGATATTACTGAAGCGAAGAGAACAGGATGCTGTCTCCTTGTAGATAAAGAGGAGATCGGCAGCGTCGGCGCGACCGGAATGCATTCCAAATTCTTTGAGAATACGGTTGCCGAGCTGATCGCTCTGACAGAAGGTGAATCTGAATTAAAAGTCCGCCGCGCGCTGATGAATTCAAGGATGCTCTCCTCTGATGTGAGTGCAGCTTATGATCCGATGTACGCTGAGGCATTTGAAAAACGCAGTTCTGCATTTTTCGGAAGCGGCATTACCTTTAATAAGTTTACGGGAAGCCGGGGAAAATCCGGATCTAATGACGCAAATGCGGAGTATATCGCGGCCCTCAGAAAAGCTATGGATGATGACAATGTAGCTTATCAGTTCGCAGAGCTGGGCAGAGTCGATCTCGGGGGCGGCGGCACGATCGCCTATATCATGGCAAACTACGGCATGGAAGTGATCGACAGCGGAGTCGCTGTTTTGAATATGCACGCGCCTTATGAAGTGACGAGCAAAGCAGATGTGTATGAAGCAGTGAAAGGCTATCGCACATTTTTGAAAATGTAAATAGTGTCCCCCGGATGATGTTATTTGTGCACACAAAACACGTGTAAAGATTGTGCACCCTTTCCAGATAAAACGCTTGACGCACAAGCTTGAAACCATTAAAATATTATATGCGAAATAATGCGAAGTTATTAGCAAATTTTTTGAGGAGGTCATTGGAACATGGCAACAAAATGGGTTTATATGTTCTTGGTGGCAAAGGTGCCAACCTCGCAGAGATGACAGGTCTTGGACTTCCTGTACCGCAGGGATTCACTGTTACAACAGAGGCTTGTACACAGTACTATGAGGATGGCAGACAGATCAACGACGAGATCATGAATCAGATCATGGAGGCTATGACAAAGCTCGAGGAGATCACAGGAAAGAAATTCGGAGACAAAGAGAATCCGCTTCTCGTTTCCGTACGTTCCGGAGCAAGAGCTTCTATGCCTGGTATGATGGACACAATCCTGAACCTTGGTCTGAACGAAGAAGTTGTTGAGGCTCTTGCAAAAGCTTCAGGCAACGAGCGCTGGGCTTGGGACTGCTACAGAAGATTCATTCAGATGTATTCTGACGTAGTTATGGAAGTAGGTAAGAAATACTTCGAAGAGCTCATCGACAAGATGAAAGAAGAGAAAGGTGTTAAACAGGACGTTGAACTTGACGCTAACGATCTGAAGACTCTTGCAGGACAGTTCAAAGCTGAGTACAAAGAGAAGATCGGCGAAGACTTCCCGTCAGATGCAAAAGAGCAGCTGGTAGGCGCTGTTAAGGCTGTATTCCGTTCATGGGACAACCCGAGAGCAAACGTTTACCGTCGTGACAACGATATCCCGTATTCATGGGGAACAGCTGTCAACGTACAGATGATGGCATTCGGTAACATGGGAGATGACTGTGGAACAGGTGTTGCATTCACACGTGACCCGGCTACAGGAGCAAAAGGACTGTTCGGTGAGTTCCTTACAAACGCACAGGGCGAGGACGTTGTTGCCGGCGTTCGTACACCGATGCACATTTCCGAGATGGAAGAGAAATTCCCGGAAGCATTCAAACAGTTCAACGAAGTATGCCATACTCTGGAGACACACTACAGAGATATGCAGGATATGGAGTTTACTGTAGAGCACGGTAAACTGTATATGCTTCAGACACGTAACGGTAAGAGAACAGCTCAGGCTGCTCTGAAGATCGCATGCGACCTTGTTGACGAGGGTATGAGAACAGAGGAAGAAGCTGTAGCTATGATCGATCCGCGTAACCTTGATACACTGCTTCATCCGCAGTTCGACGCTGCTGCACTGAAGGCTGCAACACCGATGGGCAAAGGTCTCGGCGCTTCACCGGGAGCTGCTTGCGGTAAGATCGTCTTCACAGCTGACGATGCTGTAGAGTGGGCAGAGAGAGGCGAGAAAGTTATCCTTGTTCGTCTTGAGACATCACCGGAAGATATCACAGGTATGAAATCTGCTCAGGGTATCCTGACAGTTCGCGGTGGTATGACATCTCACGCAGCCGTTGTTGCTCGTGGTATGGGCGAGTGCTGTGTATCCGGATGCGGCGACATCGTTATGGACGAGGCTAATAAGAAATTCACACTGTAACATCTACGACGGAATTATCCCGACAGTAGACGCTACGATCGCCGGTGAGTTCGGACGCATCATGGACTGGGCTGACAAGTACAGAACAATGAAAGTCCGCACAAACGCTGATACACCGGAAGACGCTAAGAAAGCTGTTGAGCTTGGCGCTGAGGGTATCGGACTCTGCCGTACAGAGCATATGTTCTTCGGCGAGGGAAGAATCGACGCATTCCGTGAGATGCGTATCAGCAGGGAGACTTCGAGGCTCTGTACGAGGCTCTCGAGGGCAACCCGGTAACGATCCGTTTCCTTGATCCGCCGCTTCATGAGTTCGTTCCGACAGAGGAAGAGGACATCAAGAAACTGGCTGATGCTCAGGGCAAGACAGTTGAGCAGATCAAAGCAATCATCGACGGACTTCATGAGTTCAACCCGATGATGGGACATCGTGGATGCCGTCTGGCAGTCACATATCCGGAGATCGCAAAGATGCAGACAAGAGCTGTCATCCGTGCGGCTATCAAAGTGAAAAACGCTCATCCGGACTGGAACATCGTTCCGGAGATCATGATCCCGCTTGTTGGAGACGTGAAAGAGCTGAAATATGTTAAGAAATTTGTTGTTGCTACAGCTGATGAAGAAATCGCAGCAGCTGGAAGCGATCTGAAGTACGAAGTTGGTACAATGATCGAGATCCCGAGAGCTGCTCTTACAGCTGACGAGATCGCAAAAGAAGCTGACTTCTTCTGCTTCGGTACAAACGACCTTACACAGATGACATACGGATTCTCCCGTGATGACGCTGGTAAGTTCCTCAACGCTTACTATGACGCTAAGATCTTTGAGAACGATCCGTTCGCAAAACTGGATCAGACAGGCGTTGGCAAGCTGATGAAGATGGCTATCGAGTTAGGAAAACCGGTTAATCCGAACCTGCACGTTGGTATCTGCGGCGAGCACGGCGGAGATCCGAGCTCTGTAGAGTTCTGCAACAGCATCGGACTTGACTATGTATCCTGCTCACCGTTCCGTGTACCGGTTGCAAGACTGGCAGCGTTGCATTGGAGACAGGTAAATAAAGTAAAGTGAAGGAGAAAGCTATGTTAAAACTCGGTTAACTCCGGAAAATCCTTCCTTTTTAATGATATAATCTCTTCCGGACACAGAAGATATACTGAAATTTAGGAGGAAGAAGACAATGAAGTGGAAAAAAGCAGCAATGGTCATACTGGCAGCTGCGCTGGTCTGTCAGCCCATGAGTGTTTTTGCGGACGCTGCTCCGGATGGAATGACAGATGCAAGTCAGACTGCAGCGGCACAGGGAGGAGCCTGGGAGGCGTGGTGTGATAAATGGGAGACAATCAAAAATGACTGGACTCAGGTATCTATGTCACCGGGCGCTGATGAGACGCAGATGAACTTTGCGTGGTACAGCAAAGACGGTGAAAACACAGGATTTGTCTATGGAACAGAAAGCGATCTGAGCGACGGACAGGCAGTTGAGCCGGTACAGACGGCCGCACAGTCAGGGTATACGAGCAATAAAGTAACACTGAAGGACCTGCAGCCGGGAACAACTTACTACTATCAGGTAGAAGGAAAAGAGACGGCTTCTTTTACAACGGATGACGACACAAGTGATTTCAGCTTTATTTTCGTAGGAGACCCGCAGATCGGTTCTTCCAATGAGGAGAAGGCAAAGACGCCGGAAGATATCCAAAAACCGACATTCCTGACAGCTCAGTCAGAAGCGGTCCGCAATGATACGTTCAACTGGAATTATACGCTGAACAGAGCGTACGCGAAGACGGGTAACAAAGCAAACTTTATTCTCTCTTCGGGAGACCAGATCCAGACCAATGCAAAAAAAGTAGATGACAATACAATCAGCGAGACAGAGTATGCGGGATATTTAAGCCCGGAACTTATGAAGAATGTTCCGGTTGCCACAACTGTAGGTAACCACGACGCGGACAACGCCAATTACACCTATCACTTTAACACGGCAAATATGAGCGGCCTTGGCGATAACGGCTATGTCGGAGGCGACTATTACTTTACTTATGGAGATGCTCTGTTTATTATTCTGAATACACAGGATACAAACGTCAGCGAGCACAAACAGTTCATTGAGGAAACTGTGAATGCAAACCAGGACTGCAAATGGAGAATCGTAACGCTTCATCAGGATATCTACGGTTCCGCTGAACACTCCAACGAGCCGGAGATTACCAACCTTCGATATAGTCTTGTTCCTATTTTTGAAGCCAATGATATTGATATCGTTCTGACCGGACATGACCACGCATATTCCAGATCAAAACTGCTCAAAGGCGGTCAGAGCACATACGAGTATACAGACGATGAGTTTGACGAGATGCTGGACAGAGATATGGATGCGGGAGAAAATCCGGAGACCAGATTTGAGGCGCCGGGAAATATTCAGGATGATACAACTGATCCCGCAGAGCAGAAATATCTGGAGTATCTGCATTCTGTAATGGACGACGACGCGGTGGAAAGTCTGACAGACGGGCAGGATGCGGCAGTAAATCCGGAAGGAATTATGTACCTGACAGCCGGTTCTTCATCCGGAAGTAAGTATTATGATCTGGTTCCGAGACAGCAGACATATATTGCCAGCAGATGGCAGCAGGACGTGCCGACCTACTCTGTTATCGATGTGACAGAGACAAGTCTGACCCTGAATACATACCGGACAGACACAGAAGAGAAGATTGATACCCAGTTTATGATTGTGAAGTCCGCAGATCACAGCCAGCTTTCCGGACTGATCGAAGAAGCAGGTGCCCTGAAGGAAGATGACTACACTGCAGACAGTTTCAGTGCACTGCAGCAGGCTCTGGAAGCGGCTAAAACTGTAAATGACAACGCGCAGGCAACAGAGGAAGAGCTGTCAAATGCATATACAGCGCTTAAGAGCGCTATGGATGCTCTTGAGAAAAAAGCGACACAGGGCCCGGCAGATACAGAAGACCCCTCAGATCCTTCG
This sequence comes from uncultured Ruminococcus sp., assembly GCA_904377845.1. Taxonomy (GTDB): domain Bacteria; phylum Bacillota; class Clostridia; order Lachnospirales; family Lachnospiraceae; genus Mediterraneibacter. The sequence goes on from CAJFGR010000012.1 coordinate 34,976, forward strand.
GGAACACAGGGCGGGACAACAGATCCGACACAGGATCCCGCCACACAGAATCCGACAGGACAGACAACAGATACAAAAGCGCCGGGGGTAAATGCAAAGCCGCAGACAACAAAACCTGTACAAACAGGAGATTCCACAAATGTGGTGATACCTGCAGCAGTACTTGCGGCCGCTGCAGCGATAGGCGGAACAACAATATATATCAGGAGAAAAAAGAAATAAGATGCATATTCTCCGCAGACATAAAAGACATCTGATTATACTTCTGATAACGGTTTTATTTGCGGTATTTCTGATCCAATATAATCAGATCGACCGTGTCGGCCTTTATGATACAGAAGGAAAGACGTTTGAAAAAGCAAGAGTCGTGGATATTGTCGAAGATAATGAGACGGAATCCGGGAATCAGATAGGAAATCAGATCGTATCTCTTGAACTTTTAACCGGAGATTATAAAGGAAATACAGTAGAAGCAGTGAGCTCGTCGAGTTATCTCTACGGAGCTCACTGTGAGGTAGGGATGAGAGTCATCGCTGAAGTAAATGAAAGTGATGACTCTCTCTATGTTACAGTGTTCAGTCAGGACCGGACGTGGATACTGTATGCGATTGTGTTCTTGTTTCTGGTTACTTTATGCATAATCGGAGGGAGACAGGGCTTTAATTCTGCCATAGCTCTTGTGTTTACTTTCGTGTGCATTGTGTTTCTGTTTCTCCCCATGATATACAGAGGAATTTCTCCTGTTTTGGCCGCGGCCGCTGTGGCGGTGCTGACTACATTTGTTACCATGTATCTGATCGGCGGCCTTTCAAGCAAAAGTATAACATCCATGATCGGGACGGTAGCGGGCGTCGGGATATCGGCAGTGCTTGCTGTTGTGTTTGGAAAGATAGCAGGCATTTCCGGCTATAATGTTTCAGATATTGAACAGCTTGAGTATGTGGGACAGATGACAAATGTGAGAATAGGGGAACTGCTTTATGCAGGGATCCTGATTTCTGCGCTGGGCGCGGTTATGGACGTTGCGATGTCCGTCGCATCCACGATCAGTGAAATACATTTCAGAAACCCGCAGCTGAGCCGGAAAGAACTTTTCACTTCCGGAATACGTGTCGGAAAAGATATGATGGGAACAATGTCCAATACACTGATACTGGCTTTTACGGGAAGTTCTATTAACACGCTTGTGTTTATGTATGTTTATGGGTATGGTATTGTCCAGATTACCAATATGTACTCAATCGGAATTGAGATTATACAGGGAATCGCATCCACTATGGGAGTGATCCTTACAGTACCTATTGTATCTGTGATCAGTGCGTGGCATCTCAAATGGAAAAAAGAAGCGAAAGAAAGAAAATAATGTATTAATGAGAGCGGCTGTATATTTGTACAGCCGCCGGTTTATAATTTCTGTCTGGTACTGCCTTCAATCAGTTCATCATATGTAATTTCCAATACTTCGCAGAGCGCTTTCAGTTCGATATCTGTTACATATCGTTTATTTGTCTCAATCCGTGTGATGACGTTTTTATCAATATCGTATCCGTTTAACTGAAGTTTGTATGCAAGCATCCGCTGAGAGTACTTGCGCTGTTTGCGGTATTCGATCAGATTTTTACTGATCAGATTCTTTTCACCTGTATTTTTCTTTGGTTTTGGCATGAACTCCGCTCCTTTTCTTTTATAAGTGTCTCAATTTCTGCACTGTTTTTCTTGATTTTATATAAAATGAACAGTATAATCGGTTGTAAAAATGAGACAAAAAGGAGCAGATATGGCAAAAAGCAACAAACTGAAGAAATGTCTTATGTTTATTGGGGCTGCTGCTGTATGTTTTTTGTTTTTCGCAGTCTTCCCGGTATTATATAAATACTATAAATATGACAATTCCGGGGTGCCTGACGCAGTAAGCAGTACGACTGACGGTTTGGAATGCAGCCTGACTGTTACAGCGAATGCTTCACGCGTTGAAGATAAGAAAGCATTTGCCGATGAGATATTCCGGATGTGCCGCTCAAACTCGTTCCGGACCGTCAAGCTCTCGACAGATGTGACAGGCTGGCCTTCCATGCTGGATGTGACTGTCTATCTGCACCGATATGATATCGGACGCATTGAGCCTGAAATGAGGATACGCTATATTCCGCCGGATAACAGAGGGGTATATAATATCAGGGACGACGGGGATAAATACCGGATAATTATTGAATGACACGGTTCGATCATTCCGGTGATTTCTGCCGGCTTAATTGTTTTGGCCAAAATCACATTTTTTTATTATCTTCTTCATAATTCCGTCACAAATATCTTTTATCTTATGTAGTGTAAAAAAGAAAAAGATCCAATAAGGACGCAGGAGGAAAAGAGGAATAATATTATGAGTGAACAATTTTATGATGATAATAATAAAGAGAATAAGAACAATGAGTATCATTTTACCGGCGAACAGCTGAATCAGGTTTCACAGAATGCCGCATCACAGAACACGGCGTCAGAAAACGGCACCGGCCAGAGCAGTACGGCTCAGAATAGTGCGGGTACATCACAGAACAATCAGGAAAAGGGCACCGCGTATCAGAACAGCACATATTACGGAACATACCAGAATGCAGGCGGACAGAACCCGGGCAGCCAGAATAACGGCATTCACAATACCGGTTTTCATAGCGGAGCATCAGGCCATGCAAAGAAGACAAAGAAGCCTATGACAACCGGAAAGAAATGGGCGGCTGTTGTATCGATGGCGCTGGTATTCGGACTGATAGCGGGCGGCACAATGTTCGGCGTTAATTCACTGGGCAGCTACATTACAGGAAACGGCAGAGGCAGCAATGCACAGCTTGCGCAGACACAGACAACAGGCAGCGGCGGTTCAGAGTCGGATTCTTCTTCCGAGAGCGGAACCGGAACAGTTGCTTCTGTTGCGGAAAATGCAATGCCGTCATTGGTTACCATTTCTACTATGTCAGTTGAAGAAATGAGAAACTTCTTCGGAGGGACACAGCAGTATGAGGTACAGGGCGCCGGAACCGGCGTTATTGTCGGACAGAATGACAAAGAACTTCTGATCGCTACCAACAATCATGTGGTCGAGGGAGCGACAAGCCTTTCCGTAGGTTTTATTGATGAACAGAGTGTAGAAGGTCAGGTAAAAGGAACAGATGTTGACAATGACCTTGCGGTTGTAGCTGTAAAGCTTTCCGATATCCCGGATGATACAATGAATCAGATCAAGGTCGCTACAGTAGGCGATTCCGATGATCTGAAGCTGGGAGATCAGGTTGTTGCGATCGGTAATGCACTCGGTTACGGACAGTCTGTAACAAGCGGATATGTAAGTGCACTTGACCGTGACCTGACTCTGACAGATGAGAGCGGCAACACGATTACTTCTACAGGACTGATCCAGACAGATGCAGCAATCAATTCAGGAAACAGCGGCGGCGCTCTTCTGAATATGAAAGGTGAACTGATCGGTATTAATGAAGCGAAAAGTTCAAGTACATCCACAGGAGCATCTGTAGATAATATCGGATTTGCAATCCCGATCGATAAGGCTCAGAGCAGTCTTCAGGAAATGATGAATCTTGAGACAAGGGATAAAGTAGATGCAAGTCAGGCTTCCTATATGGGTATCCAGGGACAGGATGTTTCTACAGAGGCGAGTGAGCTTTACGGTGTGCCGGAAGGAGCTGTTGTTGTAGAAGTAGTACAGGGAAGTCCGGCGGATAAAGCAGGAATCCAGCAGGGGGACATCATTACCGAACTGGATGGACGCACAGTAAGCAGTATGTCACAGCTGCAGGATACACTTCAGTACTATGCGGCAGGTGAGACAGTAGATGTTGTAGTGCAGCGCTCCGGAAATAACGGTTATGAAGCACAGACACTGAGCATTACGCTCGGGTCAGCGGCAGACGCTCAGAATTAAATAAAATATAAGACTCAGGGGCAGCGGAAGCAATTCCGCTGCTTTCTTTTGTTATATCCCGAATTTTAAAGACAAATATGATCTGATCAACTAGGTATTTCGATAAGATCCTGCAGGAGTCCTTTGAACATATGGGAGAGGGCAGGACGGTTTATGAGGGACTGGGGAAGATAAAAGCAACGCCGGAACAGATGGCTGAATCACTGGTGGATGCAATGCCTGCCGAGCTGAAAGAACTGTTCCAAAAGCTGGAACTGCTTTAGAGACAGGTGGCAAAAAAGCTGATCAGGGTGACAGATATGCCGTTTTGTAACTTTCTATTTATCTCCGGGATTGTTAAAATATAAACATAAGAAACCGGACAGGTCCGGTAAAGAAAAGGAGATTGATAATAATGGCAAACAGAATTATACTCAACGAGACATCCTATCACGGTGCTGGCGCAATCCAGGAAATCGCCGCGGAAGCAAAGGCGAGGGCGTATAAAAAGGCTTTCGTATGCTCGGATCCTGACCTGATTAAATTCGGAGTGACGAAGAAAGTGACAGATGTCCTTGATAATGCAGGGCTTGCTTATGAAATTTATTCAGATATCAAGGCAAATCCTACGATCGAGAATGTGCAGCACGGAGTGCAGGCGTTCAAAGACGCGGGAGCAGATTACATCGTAGCGATCGGCGGAGGATCTTCCATGGATACGGCAAAAGCCATCGGAATCATTATCGCTAATCCGGAATTTGAAGATGTGAGAAGCCTTGAGGGCACGGCGCCGACAAAGAAACCGTGCGTGCCGATCATCGCAGTGCCGACCACGGCAGGTACAGCGGCTGAGGTTACGATCAACTATGTAATCACAGATGTAGAGAAGAAGAGAAAATTCGTGTGCGTGGATCCTCACGATATGCCGGTCATTGCAGTAGTAGATCCGGATATGATGTCCTCTATGCCGAAAGGACTTACGGCATCGACAGGAATGGATGCCCTGACTCACGCGATCGAGGGATATACAACCAAAGCCGCATGGGAGATGACAGATATGTTCCATCTCAAAGCCATCGAAATTATCAGCAGATCCTTGAGAAGCGCAGTTGCCAATGAAAAAGAGGGACGCGACGGTATGGCACTCGGACAGTACATTGCCGGTATGGGATTCTCAAACGTAGGTCTCGGAATCGCTCACTCTATGGCTCATACTCTGGGTGCTGTATATGACACACCGCACGGTGTTGCCTGCGCGATGATGCTTCCGATCGTTATGGAATATAATGCAGACTGCACAGGAGAGAAATACCGTGAAATCGCAAGGGCGATGGGAGTAAAAGGCGTAGACGATATGTCAGTGGAAGAATACAGAAAAGCAGCTATCGATGCAGTACGTCAGCTCTCTGTTGATGTCGGAATTCCGACAAAACTGGAGGCGATTAAAGAGGATGACCTGCAGTTCCTTGCAGAGTCCGCATATGCTGATGCGTGCGCACCGGGCAACCCCAAAGATGCAAGCGTAGAAGACCTGAAAGAACTCTTCCGCAAAATTATGTAATCTGCGCGGCTGTCTGAGACCGCATTGAACGTATATATGTAAAAAGAAACGGGATGAGGAACAGAAATTTTTATCAATAAGATTTCTGCTCCTCATCCCGTAATATTTTTGGTGTTATGTGTAATGTGTATAATCCGGATTGTCAGTCAGTTCTCGTCAGCAGTGCGGAGACTTATATTTTCAGGGAATAATCGCCGGTATATCCGCTTTTATACTGTACTTCCATATAATCCGGGTACCCGCTTCCGTCGTCGAGGATACCCCCGGCATAATGATCCATATATGAGAGTATAAGCTCGATATCTTCCCGGGCTGTTACGGTAATGGTCATTTCATAAGCTGAGTCGTTATAGTAGTCGATTACTGCAGTATCGGAAAGACGGGAGATCAGGTCATCACATCGTTTGTCCTCAGCCGAGGCAGCGGACGGGGAAAGTATGATGGAAGCTACGTCATCCGGAACAATTTCGGTATGCATGGTATATCCATATTCTTTGAGAAGCTCCAGTGTATTCGTATATTCCGGGTATATGTAGAGCTGGGGCACATAAGATGTGCCGTCTCCGAAATAAGATAAACCGGGAATATTGTATGAGATCATTCCGTCATCTGTAACCGTTCCATTCTCCTTAAGAACTGTGTTTGTAAAGTTCACCTGCAGTTCACCCAGAGGATTGCCGTCTATAAATGTATCTGCACTAGCGCTGAGCACGTCTGTCTCATAGGCGTTCAGAAGAGCTTTTTTCTGCTCTTTGTCAAGTTTCAGTTCATCTGATGTTTTATAAATATCTGACAGAGTGATCGAGGTAACAGAATCTTTATCGATCTCAAAAATCGGGAAAAGACACTTCCGGTATTCCCTGCTCTCAAGCAGGCTGCTCAGGGCATCGGCCGTATCGCTGTATCCGAGAGCATACCTCCTGTTGATGATGCGTCCGTCCGAAAGCCTGTAACGGAACACAGCTGAGAAGAATTCCTCACCGGCATCCTTTTTGCCCGCAAGAGTAGGAGACAGCATCACATCCGGAATATTATCCATATCGTAGACATTCTTTGTGTTGAGCCCTTTTTCAAGGTTATCGATTCCTGACAGTGCCAGTGTGTAGAGCGTATCGGTCATATCCTCCGGCGCAAAGTATCCGGAAGCGGGATCAGCTCCGTATTCTGATTCCGGATAACAGAAATAATTCTGGAATGAATCCGGGCAGAAGCTGATGCTCTCAATGTCATCCTTATCGGGAATATATGTATCATAACCGATCAGGTCGAACTGGAAGAAGCAGAGTACAGCAAGTGTTCCCACGATTGACAAAAGTGAGGATTTCCAGCTTTTTAACAAAAGTCTCAGATCCATTGTATATATGAAATCGATTACAGCACAGAAAATTACTGCGGTGAGCAGACTCAGGACTGGGAGCCATTCATTGCCGGAAAGTGCCATCATATCCTGTATCATCAGACTGACGAACAGTGCTGAGGGAATACAGATCAGTACTTTTAGTATCGGCGCTGTAATAGGGAACGCCATGGCAGTTCCGGCAGCTTCTGACGGATAGAGCCTGTATATAAGTACTGCCGCGGCAATGAGCAGAGCCGACATAACAAGAGCAGCGGCGGGGGCGGCAAGACCAAGCGTGCCTAAGCTGCTTTGCGGGATCAGTGTAGAAAATAGTCCGAGAGGAGACAGATACTCTGCCAGTTTCATAGGAAGTGTTTCATCTATGCTGTAAAATGTATTATAAAATGCATATTCCAGTGCCGAGATAAGAGTGAATATGAGGAACGGATATACAATCACTGCCAGGGACACCAGAAGTCCGGTGACAGTCCGTCCGGTCAGCATGACGGCAAAGACACTGGCATTATACAGCACAAAAAATGCGAGTATGCCGCCGAGTACAGCTTCCGCGGAACGTCCGGCCAGAGGGAGGTTCATGCCTTTACTCGCTGCTTCTACCACCATAGAGAGAATACTGCAGACAACATACGGAATGAGTACGATCAGCAGACCGGACACATAGGTCGTTCCAAACCATACCGTACGCTTTACGGGCAGAGAGTGGACGAAGTCCGACTTCTCTTTTGAGTGAATGTAGCTGAAACCGGTCAGGGCAGATAGAACAGCCAGTCCGGCAATTGCAGCAGCAAGAAAGCGCTGTGAGTTCCCGTTGAGAAGTCCGGGAAAATACTCGATGAGTTTCGCAGTATTTTCTGTATAGGTACTCAAGTACAGCATAATATATACCGGCATCAGAAGAAAGAAAAGGGTGAAAGAAAGCGCTGCGAGCCAGCCCCTGTGCCTGATGTCCGAGCGGATCAGTTTAATGTAAGAAGAAATCTTTGATGTCATATCCGGCCACCTCCGTTTCACTGATAAATATTTCTTCGAGAGTAAGAGGCAGAACCTCTATAAATAGAGGATCCTGTGCCTCGGCGATGCGTATTACTTCCGAACGTTCCCCGCGCACGGTGAGTGTGAGGACCGATCCGCTGCGCTCCGACTTTATCACGGGAAGACTGCGCAGGAGCTCCTGCTCCCGGAGCGGATTCCGGATGACGCACTGCAGTTTGCAGATTTTGCTGCGGACCTGGTCGATGTCTTCTGTGAGCAGCAGCTTGCCCTGATGCAGAAGACCGATGCCATCGCAGAAATCTTCCAGTTCCCGCAGATTGTGGGAAGCGATTACAGGCGTGAAGTCCCTGTTGACCAGTTCTGCGGCAAAAAGGCTCTTTACCGCCTGCCGTACAACAGGATCAAGTCCGTCAAAAGTTTCGTCACAGAGCAGATATTTTGTGCCGGCGCATAGACCCAGCAGGATAGAGACCTGCTTCTTCATTCCTTTTGAGAATGTGTTGATCCTGCGTTTCATATCCAGATGAAAAATACCGGTCAGAGAGTCAAACTGCTTCCGATTAAAGGTCGGGTACACATCAGCATAATAGTCGCGCATTTCCCTGAGATCCGCATTCTGGAAAAAGTACGGAGTGTCGGAGAGAAAGCAAATCTGTGATTTGATTTCCGGGTTTTCATATACGTGTTTTCCGTCCACCAGAAGCTCACCGCCATCCGGCCGGATGATACCGCTGATCATGCGCAGGAGCGTGCTTTTTCCGGCTCCGTTTGAGCCGATCAGACCGAATACCATACCGTCACGTATTGTTCCTGTTATATGATCTGCTGCGTGGACATCATTGAATGTTTTGTTAAGATCTTTCAGTTCAATCATTTGGATTCCCCCTCTCGGTACAGACGGTCGAGCACTGTGTCGTATTCGGAACGTGTAATCCCCAGTTCTCTGCCCTGTCTGATTAATTTTTCTGCTTCTTCCAGCAGGAGCTTTTTTTCTTTTTCTGCCAGTGAGGCAGTATCTGCGACAAAATTTCCCCGCCCTTTTACCGGATAGATATAGCCCTGTGTTTCCAGAAGTGAAAATGCTTTCTGGATAGTGTTCGGATTGATGGAAAGCTCCATGGCGAGCGAACGGACCGACGGCATCCGGCTTCCGGGCGGAAGTACGCCCTTTAGGATCAGCGCCTGAAAGCGGCCCGCAATCTGTTCATAAAGGGGAAGTTTGCTCTGATAATCAATCGTGATCATAGTTTCCCTCGTCTCTGTATTCGGATAACTGTTTATAGTGTATTAGTATTATTAGTACACTATAAACATACCACAAGTATATAATTAAGTCAATCGAAAAGACAGAAATACTTGTACATCCGGAAAAATAGTGCTATTATAACCCTGTTCTGTTCTGCGAAAATCGGAATGAACAGAATTAATTGTAGAAGAAACAGAACATTGGGAAAGAACTAAATACGGAAAGGAAACGAAAGAACGTGACCTATAGAGAAGCAAGGGTATATTTGGACGAAATGTCGAAATACGGAAGTGTACTTGGCTTGGAGACGATTCGAGGTCTGTTGCGTGAACTTGGGAATCCCCAGGATGATTTGAAGTTCATACATATTGCAGGAACGAATGGCAAGGGATCTGTGCTTGCATACACTTCGATGATATTGAGTGAGGCAGGATACAGGATCGGGCGGTATGTTTCACCGACAGTGGTTTCCTATCTGGAGCGGATACAGGTTGACGCGAAATGGATATCAGAAGAGAAATTCGCTGAACTGACAGAGAGAGTAAGAAACGCTATTGCCCGGCTTGAAGCTGCGGGGAAGAATCCCCCCACGGTCTTTGAGATAGAGACGGCAATAGCTTTTTTATATTTTAAGGAAATGAAATGTGATCTGGTGGTGCTGGAAGCCGGGCTTGGCGGCAAACTGGATGCAACGAATATCATCCGGAATACAGTCTGCGCGGTCTTCGCCAGCATCAGCCGGGATCATCTGGGCATCCTCGGAAATACGCTCGCGGAAATTGCGGAGAACAAAGCCGGCATCATAAAGCCCGGCTGTACGGTGGTTTCAGCACGGCAGCCAGACAGCGTGGCCGGCATTTTAAAAAGGCGGGCAGAGAAATACGGCTGCAGCTATGTGCAGGCGGAACCGGAGCTTGCAGAGGTGGAAAAGGAAGATTATCACGGAATGTATTTTTCCTATAAAGAATTCCGATCGCTGCATACGGTCATGACGGGAAAGAACCAGATCGGAAATGCGGCAGCTGCGCTGGAAGTGATCCGCACTCTCCGGAAAGCAGGTTATAAAATTACGGACAACGCCGTAAAGAGAGGGATGGAGCGGACGCAGTGGCCGGGAAGGTTCAGCTGCATCGGAGAAACTCCTGTATTTATTCTGGACGGAGCCCATAACGAAGATGCCGCGCTTAAGCTCAGGGAGTCTGTGGAAGCATATTTTCCCGGCCGCAGGCTGATCGGTATTATGGGAGTATTTAAGGATAAAGAGTATGAGAAGATAGCACAGACTATGGGCACGCTTATGTCGGTGGTCTATACAGTGGATCTTCCGGATGAAAAGAGAGGACTTCCGTCCGAAGAGCTTGCGGAGGTGCTGGGGAAATACTGCCCCTGTGTGAAACGGCCGGACGTATCCGGGCGTCAGGAGATGGTGGACTGTGCGGTCCAGGCCGCGCTTTCAGAGGCGGGGAAGGAAGATGTGATCATTGCATTCGGTTCTCTGTCCTATCTCCATTGGGTGAAAGATGCATATGACAAAGCCGTCTGGTAAACAGTACATTACATGAACAGAAAAGAGGAGTAAGAGATGATCGATCATGGGAAGATAGAACAGGCCGTGAGACTTTTTCTTGAGGGAATCGGAGAGGACGTCTCCCGGGAGGGATTAAAAGATACGCCGGACCGTATTGCAAGGATGTGTGAAGAGCTGTACAGCGGTATGGAAGAGGATGCAGCGGTACATCTGTCAAAGACTTTTTCCGTTGACAGCAGCGAGATGGTAATAGAAAGAGATATTACGTTCTACTCCACGTGTGAGCATCATGTCCTGCCGTTTTACGGGAAAGCGCACATTGCCTACATTCCGGACGGAAAGGTTGTGGGCTTAAGCAAACTTGCAAGAACAGTGGAAGTATTCGCCAGAAGACTGCAGCTGCAGGAGCAGCTTACAGGTCAGATCGCGGACGCACTGATGGAATATATGCAGCCTAAAGGCGCGCTTGTGATGGTTGAAGCAGAACATATGTGTATGACCATGCGCGGGATTAAAAAGCCCGGCAGCAGGACGGTGACGATGGCGAAGCGGGGCGTGTTTGAGAGTGATCCGGCTCTGGAGGAGCGGTTCTTCCGCCTGATGAATGCGGGAACTGAAAAATAATTTCCAGACGGATGAAGCGGGAGAATAAATTATGGATAAGATGAAACGTCTGAACGCAATTCTATGCCATCCACTGTACCGCAGATGTTATGGGCGTCTGGAAGAGCTTGAAAGAGACAGGATCTTCTGCTGTCATCAGATGCCCCATCTGCTGGATGTGGCAAGGATCGCATATATTTTAAATATGGAACAGGATCTCGGGCTTGAGAAGGAAGTAATCTATGCGGCCTCTATTCTCCACGATATCGGAAAATATGCCCAGTATGAGGACGGAACACCCCACGAACAGTCGGGAGAGAAGATTGCCTCCGAGATACTGGATTCGCTTCCCGATGGGGAGACGTTTTCAGAGGAGGAAAAACGCATGATCCTGACAGCTATCCGCGGGCACCGGAAGCTTAGGGCGGATGCGGAGCCGCTTGAAAGGCTTCTCTATACAAGCGACAAGGCTTCACGGATGTGTTTTGCCTGTCCGGCAGAAGCCGAATGTGACTGGAGCTCGGAGAAGAAAAATATGGAATTAAAAATATAGATATAAAATAAAGATCTGTCATCAGCTTTTGAATGGTAAGGATCGAAAACAGGGAGACTAGAGTTATGAGAATAGGCAGCAGGGAATTTGACACAGAACATCAGACATACATTATGGGAATCCTGAACGTAACGCCGGACTCTTTCTCGGACGGCGGGAAGTACAGCCGGATTGATGCGGCGCTCACCCATGCGGAGGAGATGATCCGCGACGGGGCGGACATCATCGATGTGGGCGGAGAGTCCACACGCCCGGGACATCAGCAGATCACAGATGAGGAAGAGATCGAAAGGGTCGCGCCGGTCATAGAAACCTTAAAAACGCGCTTTGATACACCGATTTCTGTGGATACATACAAGAGCGCTGTGGCACGGGAAGCATTGAAAGCGGGTGCAGATCTGGTCAATGATATCTGGGGACTGAAATACGATCCGCAGATGGCGGGGCTTATTGCAGAAAGCGGCGCGACCTGTTGTCTGATGCACAACCGGGACAATACAGATTACGGACAGTTTATCCCGGAATTTCTGGATGATATGAGAGAGTGCGTAAGACTGGCGGATGTGGCGGGCATTTCGCGGAATAAGATCATTCTTGATCCGGGAGTGGGATTCGGCAAAACATATGAGATGAATCTGGAGATTATCAGCCGGCTTGAAGTGATGCATGAGCTGGGACTTCCGCTCCTGCTCGGGACTTCAAGAAAATCCGTGATCGGGCTGACGCTTGAGCTGCCGCCGAAAGAGCGGGAAGAAGGGACACTTGTAACTACGGTCTACGGGGTACAGAAAGGATGCGCCTTTGTACGGGTGCACGATGTGGAGAAAAACAAGAGAGCGGTCAAGATGACCCGGGCACTGATGGAGCATCGTTTAATATAGTTTGATCGGTCGGATCAAACAGTACAGACAGCAGGAATGGGAAAGGATAGAAGAATGGATAAAATAAAGATCAAGGATCTGGAAGTATTTGCAAATCATGGCGTTTTCCCCGAGGAGAACACGCTGGGACAGAAATTTATCGTGTCTGCCGATCTGTACACGGATACGAGAAAAGCGGGAAAGACAGACGATCTGACCGCTTCTATCCATTATGGAGAGGTCAGTGCATTCATTGAAATGTGGCTGAAAAAGCATACGTACAAGCTTCTGGAAAGCGCGGCGGAGAATCTGGCGGAAGAGCTCCTTCTGAAATATCCGGGCATGAGGGCGATCCGGCTGGAGATCAAGAAACCTTGGGCGCCGATCCGGCTTCCCCTTAAGACCGTGAGCGTGGAGATCGAGCGGGCGAAGCATACCGCATATATTGCCATGGGCTCTAATATGGGCGACCGGAAGAAGTATATCAAAGACGCAGTGAAAATGCTGGATTCCGTCAGGGGATGTACGGTAAAGAAAGTATCGGATCTGATTGAGACGCCTCCCTACGGCGTGACGGATCAGGACGATTTCCTCAACGGCTGTCTGGAGCTTGAGACGCTCCTGACGCCCCGGGAACTTTTGGGTGAGCTGAACCAGATCGAGGCGGAAGCGGGCCGTGAGCGCATTGTTCATTGGGGACCGCGGACGCTGGATCTGGATATCATTTTCTATGACGATATAACCGTTCAGGAAAAAGACTTGTGCATCCCCCATGTGGAGATGCACAAGAGAAAATTTGTGCTGGAGCCTCTGGCGCAGATCGCTCCGTACAAACGGCATCCGGTGTACGGAAAGACTGTGACTGAGATGCTGGGAGAGCTGGAATAGTTGAGATATAGCCGGAATCACAGAAATATCTGCTGTGAACCGGCTATCTTATTTTATTCCTTTACTTTCACATATAGTTCAGGCGTATCCGCAGCAGCAACTCCGATGTTGAAATACTGCATATACGCGCTGTCCAGACAGTCATTGTCTGCAACATAGACGGAGGTACATTCAATCTCTTCTCCGGGCTGAATGGTGGTAAACAGTTCGTCTGTCCCTCCATTATTCGGAGCACTCTGATAGAATGGGAAGCCGTCGGTTGTAAGTCTTTTCCGGCTTTCCTGCGCCGGGAAGGATTTATCCCGGGGATCAGAAAGTGTGTAAGTCCCGTCGCCATTTTCATCGAGATGCCGCAGGAAAGGAGAGAGATAGGCGTCCTGTGCCGTGTCTCCGGTATTGCGGATCTTTGTTGTCACGATGATGAAAGAGGCTTCCGCGCTTTCCGTCTCCCGACTGTCTGCGCCTGTAAAACGTTCGTGGGGCTTTAAAGAACCGTCTTCATTCACATATTCCGTCAGTGACGAATAGGTGTCCCGTATAAAATTCTCTTTCGGGAATTCATCCGGGGGCAGGGTATCAGTGACCTGGATATCAACAGCCTGATACTCGATTCCTTGATCGTATATAGTGTCATCGATCTTCATCACGTCATTCAGCCCGCGGATGGAATCATCAGTGATGCCGGAGGATGCTTTTTTAATTTCAGCGTCAATCCGTTGATTTTCCTCGTTTATTGCAGCAATCTCTTCTTCTGTCGGATAGGGGACCGTGGTATCGAGGACTTCGATGTCCAGCCCTTCCGCAACTCTCACTGCTTCATCATCTGCCAGGCAGGGACCGCTCAGCCATACATGTACAGCATAACCCCATTCCTCGTTGAATACAAAGATGTCCTGTATGGTTTCTTCACTGTCGATATAGTCTCCATCATTAGAGAAAATATCTATGCTCATCCCCTGAATATCGACTGACTCAATAAGACTGTCTTCGTTAAATATGGGGAGCGGATTATCCTGTGTCTGAGACATCTTGTAGAGCTCGGATGCATTGTACGGGATGACCGACATGGCGCCTTCTGTCTCCTCGTTGTACCACCGGCCCTCTTCCTGATAGACATACCCTTCCGGAATATAACCCGGCGTAACCCGGATCTCATGCGCTTCTTTTTCTGAAGGGTCAATATTGAGAGCATATGTGAGTTTATCATCTTTCTGTGTGAGCTGCGCACTGAAGAACTGTCCCGCCGCGTAGACCGTCACTCCAAGACCTGCGATCAGGGCGGCCGCTGCAGCGATCGTCACCCATGCCTTTTTCCTTCGTTTATGAACTCTGCGGGATCTGTTCTCGTCTGTGAGCCCGAGATTCCGATAGGTGTCGTTGATCTTCTGCTCGACAGGATCAGGAATTTCTATATTGCTCTTTAAGATCCGTTCCATTTCTTCCTGTGAATAGATCCGTTTCATAATTCGTCCTCCTTTCTAATTCTGATGAACGGCTTACTTCTCCATATTCCGGGAAGTCGCTGACCGGATGTTCCCGCTTGTTCTTCCGGATGATATCGATGCATTTGTTGATCAGGATACGGGGCATCCATGTGCGGAAATATTCAGCCTCTTGCCTGGGCATCACCCTGCTGCGCTTTTATGACAAGATATTTCAGAGAGATCCCCTCCTTTCTTTCTGCCGGGTACATAGGATGCTTCCTCCTCTCCGGTATCGGTTGTGAAACTGCGGCACCGCATTTGTTATCTGTAACTGTTACATACATTAGACGAAATAAGAGGTTAAAAAGTTTCATGCTAAACTGTTATATTTTATCATGCTTTATAAATGAATTGTGTGGATATTCAAGTGCTCCTCTGGTAAAATATTGACAATAGAGAAAAATACTCAATTATGAGAGATGTGTATGGAAAAAGAAAATGACAGGAGGGTAACAGAATGCAGGTCATTGATTTTAAAGATGCCAGATGCCGCCACTGCTACAAATGTGTCCGCCACTGTGCAGTGAAAGCCATATCGGTTCGGGATGAGCAGGCACGTATCATGGTGGATCACTGTATCAACTGCGGCCGCTGTCTTGAAGTCTGTCCCCAGAATGCAAAGACATTTGCAAGCGACATGGAGCGGGTGAAAGGTTATCTGGGACAGGGAGATAAGACGATCATATCCATTGCTCCGTCCTATGCCGGGGTGCTTGATTTTGACCGGCCCGGTCAGATCGTGGACGCCCTGCAGAAACTTGGATTTTATGAGGTGAGGGAGACGGCGGAGGGGGCCGCCCTTGTGACCAATGAATATAAAAAACTGGTTCGGGAGCAGAAGATGCCCAATATCATTACCACCTGCTGTCCCAGCGTAAATGACCTGATCGAGAAGTACTATCCGGACTGTGCGAAGCTGATGGCGCCAGTGGTCTCCCCTATGATCGCTCACGGACGTTACATTAAGAAGCTGTACGGCCCGGATGTGAAAGTTGTCTTTCTCGGGCCCTGTATTGCGAAGAAGCAGGAGGCCATCGGAGACGAGAGAGTAAGGGGAGCAATCGATGCGATCCTGACCTTTGAGGAGCTGGCCCTGTGGCTGAAAGAGTCGGGGATCGATCTTCATTCCTGTGAGGATAAGCCGATGGGCAATCCGGACCCGAAGATCAACCGCCTGTACCCTGTGAGCGGCGGCGTGATCCAGTCAGTGATCACAGAGGAGGACGCGGACGGTTATCACAAGGTATTTGTAGACGGACTGGAAAATTGTATGGAAATGCTGGAATGTCTGAGAAAAGGAGAGCTGGACCACTGCTTTATCGAGGCAAACGTGTGTGAGGGAGGATGCGCGAAAGGCCCGGCATCCGCGCACTGGAATACATCCTATGTGAAGACAAAAGTAAAGATCGAAACTGTAGTTTCTTACAAAGCTGCCCGGGATCTGCCGGACATGAGCGGGGAGGAGATGTATAAGAAGTTCGGCGACCGCAGTATTTCCGACCTGCAGCCGTCCGAGGAGCAGATCACAAGGATCCTGCGCTCCACCGGGAAATATACGCCGGAAGATGAATTAAATTGTGGCGCCTGTGGGTATTCTACCTGCCGGGAAAAAGCTGTCGCTGTATTTCAGGGGAAGGCGGAGCTGTCTATGTGTATGCCTTATGCACTGGCGCAGGCAGAGTCCATGTCCAACGTGGTTCTTGACGTGACTCCGAATATGATCTTTGTCATCGGAAATGATATGAAGATCCTGGACTGTAACGGGAAAGGGCAGGAGCTGCTCGGCGTGGGACACGAGGAAGCGGTCCAGAGATATATTTTTGAATTTATTGAGACTGAGGACATAGAAAATGTTCTGCTGACAAGAGAGCCTGTTCTGCGCAAAAAGGTGAAACTGAATAAAGGAACTATTGTCGTGGAAGAGACGATCGTATACATAGAGAAACTGGACGCGGTCCTTGTCATGTTCCGGGATGTTACGCGGGAGGAAAAAGTGAAAGAGCAGCGTTACAACCTGAAAGTTGAGACTGTGGAGATGGCACAGAAGGTCATCGAGAAGCAGATGATGGTGGCACAGGAGATCGCGGGACTTCTCGGAGAGACGACCGCGGAGACAAAAGTGACCCTTACAAAGCTGAGAGATTCGATCCTGAATGATGAAGAATAGCGCTGTAGAGATACAGAAGATATGGCAGATAGTGCAGACGGTATGGCGTGGAAGAGAGGTGGAAGTATATGGCAGGCGTGAGCATTGATGTGGCGTGGAAGAGTCTGAATAAATATAAGGAAGAATTGTGCGGTGACAAGGTGGAAATCCTGAAGACAGAGGATTCGGATATCCTGATCCTTGCCGACGGCATGGGAAGCGGTGTGAAGGCGAATATACTGGCAACGTTGACATCTAAGATTCTCGGTACCATGCTTCAGGAGGGCGCACAGATCGAATCCTGCGTAGAGACGATCGCAAAGACCCTTCCTGTCTGCAAGGTGAGAAAAGTGGCCTATGCGACATTCTCCATCCTGCAGATCTTCCATAATGGAAATGCCTATCTCGCGGAATTTGACAATCCGTCCTGCGTATTCATCCGCGACGGAAAAATCGTCAGCTATCCATTTGAGATGCGCGAGATCGGCGGAAAGAAAATCCATGAATACCGATTCGCAGTAAAGAAGAATGACTGCTTTGTGCTGATGAGTGACGGAGTCATCTATGCCGGTGCAGGCTCAATCCTGAACCTGCAGGGCTGGACGTGGGACGCTATGGCAGAGTATACGCTCAAATGTACGAAAAAGACCCTTTCTGCCTCGAGGCTGGCAGTTATGCTGAGCCAGGCCTGCGACGAGCTGTATGAGGAGAAACCAGGAGATGACACGACGGTAGTAGTGGCGAGAGTGATCGAGCGCCGGGTGGTCAATATATTTACCGGACCGCCGAAAAACAAAGAGGACGATGAGCGTCTGATGCATGACTTTATGCATTCGGAAGGAAAGAAAGTAGTGGCAGGCGGGACAAGTGCAAATATTGCTGCGCGGGTGCTCGGCAGAGAGATCACGACGAAAGTTGACAGCCGGAATCCTGATGTGCCGCCCATGGCGGTGATCGAAGGGATCGACCTTGTGACAGAAGGAGTGCTGACTCTGGGGAAGAGTCTGAAACTACTGAAAAAATATGCAAGAGATGAATTTGACGAAGAATTTTTCGACGAACTGGATGCAGATAACGGTGCGTCCCGGCTGGCAAAACTTCTCATCGAAGAGTGTACAGAGCTGAACCTCTTCGTCGGAACAGCCATAAATGAAGCACATAAAGAATCCGAGCTGAATTTTGACCTGAGTATGAGACAGAACCTGGTAGATCAGCTCATACAGACAGCAGAAAAGCTGGAGAAACACGTAAAAGTAAAGTATTATTGAAATTTATTTTTCAGGCAGAAAAAGCGTCCGCCGGGAGGCATATACCGTTCATCTCACACAGATATCTCCAACCTATTCCCGTCTGTTTTCGGACCCCATAAAATCATCCAGTCTCCCCGGCAAACATGAATATTACACTGGACGTAGCCTTTTATTCGGTGTAGAATTATAGCATATTAAAGAAAGGAGATAACATTATGCGATCGATTACTTATGTTATCACCGACAGGGTGGGGATCCATGCAAGACCTGCCGGAATCGTCGTGAAAGCGGCGCAGAAATACCAGTCGGAGATCCTTGTTCAAAAAGGGGAGAAGCAGGCTGATGCGAAAAAACTGATGCAGCTTATGTCGCTGGGCGTTAAGGGCGGCGAGGAGATCAGTGTGACGGCGGATGGGCCGGATGAAGAAGAGGCCTGCGCTGCGATGGAAAAAGTTTTAAAAGAAAATCTGTAATGCGTTACAGAAAATACAGGAGGACGTTATGGGAAATATTTGGCATGATATCAGTGAGGATCGTATTTTCCCTACGGATTTTATCTCAGTGATCGAGATTTCCAAAGGAAGCAAGAAAAAATATGAGCTGGATAAGGAGACGGGGCTTATTATTCTGGACAGGGTTCTGTACACATCTACACATTATCCGATGAATTATGGTTTTATTCCGCGTACACTGGGCGATGACGGTGACCCGCTGGAACTTTAGTCAGATGCTATCCGATCGGCGTTATGAAGATGACGGACGGAGGAGCAGGAGATGAAAAAGTTATCGCGATTCCGTGGGCGGATCCGACCTATGAGGCATATACGGATATTTCAGAACTGCCGAAGCATATTTTTGACGAGATCCGGCATTTCTTCAGTGTATATAAAGATCTGGAGGGGAAGAAGACTGCGGTAAACGAGTTCGAGGGCGCGCTCGGAGCTGTGCAGGTTATTGAAGAATGTATTGACAGATACAAGAAGAAATACGGTACTGCAGATGAAGATGACACAGAAAATGTGGAAAAGGCTGTTAAGCCAGAAGAATCATGATCTCAGATTTTAACAGACATCAGGTTTTACATAAAGAGAGAAAGGAGAGACTTAATTATGGATAAATTCAGCGATAATATCAAAAAGGTAATACTGGCAGGAATCGGGGCTGTGGCCGTCACGGCAGAGAAGTCCAAGGATCTGCTGGATGAGATGGTAGAAAAAGGCGAGCTGACTGTAGAACAGGGCAAGGTGCTCAACGAGGAACTGAAGCATAATATCAAGAAGACAGTAAAAGAGACGACAGAGAAAAAAGAAGCGGATAAGTCTGTATCTGACAGCGATATCGCGGATCTGCTCAGCAGGATGACGCCGGAGCAGATTGCAGCGCTCAAAGAACAGCTCTCGGATAAAGAAGCAGAGGAAGACAAAGACGAATGAGTACGATAGAGCCGATCGAATACAATTCGAGACTGCGCGAGATTACGGCTGTACTGAGAAAACACAACATTACGCGGGGAGTCACTCCGAAGAAGCTGCGGGCGATCCTTGAGGATCTGGGGCCGACGTTTATCAAACTGGGGCAGATCATGTCCATGCATTCGGATATTCTGCCGAAACGGTACTGTGATGAACTGATGCGGCTGCGTTCGGAAGTGACTCCGATGCCGTTTGAAGAAGTGATCTCTGTGATTGAAGGGTCCTATGGCCGCTCATGGAAGAGAGTGTTTTCTTCCATAGAAGAGAAGCCACAGGGCTCTGCTTCTATTGCCCAGGTACACAGGGCGGTCCTCAAAAGCGGAGAAGACGTAGTTGTGAAGGTTCAGCGCAAGGGAATTTACGAGAAGATGGCAAGAGATATCGATCTTCTTCACAAGGCTGTAAAACTGATGCCGCCGATCAGTATCAAAGGGATGGCGGATCTGGATCTTGTGTTGGATGAAATGTGGTCCGTGACGAGGGACGAGATGAATTTCCTTACAGAGGCGGCAAATATGGAAGAGTTTGCCCGCAGGAATAAGGAAGTCAGCTTCGTAGGCACGCCGGTACTATACCAGCAGTATACGACAGTCAATGTGCTGGTCATGGAGTATATCGACGGATTCGGAATCGATGACAAAGAGGCGCTTCTTGAGCACGGATATGATCTGAAAGAGATTGGAAGCAAGCTGGTCGACAACTATATTAAGCAGGTCATGGATGACGGCTTTTTTCATGCGGATCCGCATTCCGGAAATGTGAAGATCAGGGACGGCAAGATCATCTGGATCGATATGGGGATGATGGGCCGCCTGACAGAGCATGACCGTGAGATGATCGGAAAAGCGATACAGGGTGTGGCTTTAAGCGACGTAGGACTGATCGAGCAGGCAGTGCTCGCCATCGGAGAATTTAAAGAACGCCCGGATCAGAGAAAGCTTTACGAAGATATTGAAAGCCTTCTCATGAAATACGGGAATACCGAGATGGGGCAGATTAATGTGGCGGCAGTCATGACGGATCTGATGGACGTCATGAAGAATAACAAGATCAAGATGCCTCACGGTCTTACAATGCTTGCCCGGGGATTGACGCATATGGAGGGTGTGCTGGCGGATATCGCACCGGATATCAATATGGTGGAGATTGCTACAGCCCATATGTCGGGAGAGTTTTTCCATAACTTTGATCTGAAAAAAGAGCTCAAAAGCAGCGGGAAAAGTGTGCTCAGATCTTTTAGAAAAGCATTGGATATCCCGTCCATGATATCAGATATGATGAGCGGCTATCTGAAAGGGCAGGCGAAAGTCAACCTGGATCTTCAGGTGACGGATGAACTGGCGCGGCTTCTGCGCCGGCTGGTGCGCAATATTGTCATGGGACTGTGGGTGATGGCGCTTCTTATAAGCTCCAGTATTATCTGTACGACAGATATGACGCCAAAGATCCTCGGGATTCCGGCACTTGGAGCATTCGGATATATGATGGCATTTGTCATCATGATGTATGTGTTTATCAGGCACGTACTGACGCGCAAGAAATAAAAAGGAAATGAAAGCAACTATGAAGAAAAGAAAAAATCCCATTACAGAGAGCTTCGGATATGCATTTGAAGGAATCCTGACAGGGATCCGTAATGAGCGGAATATGAAGATACATTGTGTCGCCATTATTTTTGTTACACTGGCAGGAACATTGTTTCAGATCACTGCCACGCAGTGGTGCATCTGTCTCCTTCTGTTTGCCCTTGTGGCGGCGCTGGAACTGGTAAACACTGCGATTGAAGCGGTGGTGGATCTTGTGACAGAAGATAAAAAGCCGCTGGCAAAGGTTGCAAAAGATACGGCAGCAGGGGCAGTGCTGTTTGCCGCAATCATTTCAGTGATTATCGGCTGCATCATATTTCTTCCATATGTATTGGAACTGCCGGGAAAGATATGATACAATAGCTAAGCGGGTATGCCCTCCGGCGCATATCCGGGTTACTGGCAGAAAAGCGGTATATCACAGATAGATATAAAAGCGGTGAAGAGAAAGGAAAGACAGAAAATGAGCGATAACAGTACAACAGTCACAAAGCAGGAGACGCTTGCGGCTCTCAGGAATCCGGGAGAACTCTATGTTGTTATGTCGGCAGTGACAAAGCTCCCCTTTGTGAAATGTGATGATGAGACATATGACGATGAAATATTCCTGTACTACAGAGTAGAAGACGCAAAAGAGAAGGCACAGGAGCTTTTAAAAGAAAAGTATCTGACAGCAGTGGCAAAACTGGAAGATAAACAGCTTCTCCCGTTTTATACAAGTCTGTATACGATCGGGGTCAACTGTCTCGCAGTAAATTACGGTACAGATACCCAGATCAGTATTCAGCTTTCAGATCTGGTCGTGAGAAAAAATCCGGAACAGCTTCCTGATGGGAAAAAGCTTCTTGAAAATCCGGCCCTGCAGCTGACAGCCATCTACTTCATGCAGGAAATGCGCCGTCAGGAGAAACCACAGCCGACGGAAGAGTTAAAAGAACTCCAGGAAGAACTGCTTGCCCATTACAGCAAAGGAGCCTTTATCATTGCGGTTCAGGAAGACAAGCAGATCCCCGTTCTAAAACTGAAAAACGGAGATGTCTATCAGCCGATCTTTACGGACCTGCTTGAGTTTCAGAAATTTGCCAAAGACAAGAAAATGCGGACCGCAGTTATTCCGGCTGCAAAAATTCCGGATATACTGGTCGGAGACGCAAAAGGTGTGGTAATCAATCCCCTGAGCGTCAATGTCCAGCTCCAGGTAGCAAAGAGGAAGAAGCCGGAAGCTGCACAAGCTAAACCGGAAGCTGATTCTTAGACAGTTGTCCTGAAGAATATAATGCACAAAGAGAGGCCCCGTATGCGGCCTCTTCTTCATTTTGTCCGATTGTCAGAGGCATATGAAAACGTTCTGCAAGTATTTGCTGAAATATGCTGTTTTTTCTGACGGCATTGCCGGAGGCAATAAGTTTAGTTTTGCGACTGCCTGTGCCGGTTTCAATCAGCTTATAGAGTTCAAACAGTCCCATACCGGCAGCCTGACTGATATGGACGAGGGGCGACTTTCGGCCTGTGAGTACCATGCCCAGATAATCTCCGATCGTGCAGAAAGTCGATGCATCTGCAGGGACAAGTCCTTTCCTGACATTGAATAAATGGGTGACCAGTCCGTAGCCCGATGCCGTTTTTATACCTGTGTCATCCGATAATATGCGGCAGATGCTCCTGCGCATCTGGCTTGTGATCCCGATGGCGGAGATATCGCTGTAAGTGTCAAGAATGTCATTAAGTACAGGACGAATTCGGGATAAGATCACATCTGTATCCTGAATCCTTTCCCATGGATTTTCAGTATGAATAAAACCGGCGCTGGCAATAGTATATTTTTGTATGACAGCCAGAGTGTCATTATCTGTTACTGCAAAGCTGATCGTAGTTGTTCCGATATCGATTCCGATGCTTTTCATTTTGTGAACTCCTTTTCATCTGGTGTAGTTTATTCGTTATATGTTATATACATTTTAAGACGAACAGTCTGCCTTGAAAATATAAATTTATAATTACAGTTCAAATAACAGGATTTCGCCAGGCTGAACAGTCAGAATTTACAGCGGTTCAGATTGTAATTCTCTTTTCGGATTGCTATAATGTAAGCAGCGACGCAGATCTTCATAAGGACAGGAGGAGAGAAATGTCAATAGCAGTATACATAAGAAAAGAATATTTCCGTGCTGTCACGATCAAAGATAAAAGCGCACATATACTGGAATTTCAATACCGCCCTCAGACAGTTGATGTCTTTGAAGAGGGGTACCAGGTATTTCATATGGAATATATTCTTGAGAGCAAAACAAAAGCACAGATCATGGAATTCTATCTTACTGACTTCGCTTTGAGGGGCAAAGGATACGGAACTGTGTGCATGAATGAGATAGCAGATCAGCTGAATAAAAAAGGTGTTACGCTGATCACCTCGCCGACAGGATATGAACTGGCGCCGCTCGGATATACCGGCCCGGATCAGTATCATGAACTGATGGCGGGATTTTATGAAAAAACCGGATTTTCCATCAGCGGAGACGGGGATATCGCAATGAAAATATTAGGCGAACAGTAATATAGAAGAGGGGGGAAAGGTTTTTAAAGAAGTGAATCGCGAGATCCTTTTGCCGATGGCGGACCACACTGCTCTTGCAGCGAAACGTGAAAAACAAAACCGACAGATCCCCAATCCGTTTATCCCCCCAGATATCCGGGTGCTCCTTTCCGAGGAATATGCAGTTGCGATGCGCGGCCGGGATATCATCAGAGAGATGACAGGGTATGCGATATCGGCTGACGAGGTGGGATTTCTTGCGATCCATATCCAGAGAGTAATGTCTCCTGAAACATTGTAGAAAAAAGAGAATCTTGTTATACTGGTCGGTGTATGGCGGAGTTTTCCGCTGTGCACCGATTTGTCTGTTCAAGGAGGGCTTATGTATAAGATACTTATCGTGGAAGACGACCTGCCCATGGCGCAGGCGATACAGAAAGAGATGAAAATGTGGGGCAACGAGGCGGAATATGTGCAGGATTTCCAGAATGTGCTGACAACATTTACGTCATATGATCCGCATCTGGTGCTCATGGATATTACACTGCCGTTCTACAACGGCTATCACTGGTGCAGCGAGATCCGGAAGATCTCCAATGTGCCGA
Source organism: uncultured Ruminococcus sp. (assembly GCA_904377845.1). Taxonomy (GTDB): domain Bacteria; phylum Bacillota; class Clostridia; order Lachnospirales; family Lachnospiraceae; genus Mediterraneibacter. The sequence goes on from CAJFGR010000012.1 coordinate 59,557, forward strand.
TCATATTTATCTCCTCGGCGGCGGATAATATGAATATCATCATGGCGGTCAATATGGGCGGTGACGATTTTGTGGCAAAGCCTTTTGATCTGAGCGTGCTGACGGCGAAAGTCCAGGCTGTGCTCAGAAGGACTTATGACCTGGCGGGAAAGATCCCTGTTCTGGAACACAGAGGGGCGATCCTGAACCTGTATGACACGTCTCTTACCTATGAAGGAAAGAAGATCGACCTGACGAAAAATGAGTTCCGCATCCTGCAGACTCTGATGGAGAACAAGGGCCGGCTGGTGAGCCGTGACACGCTTATGACAAGATTGTGGGAGACGGATAATTATATTGAAGAAAATACGCTGACGGTCAATATTGCGCGCTTGAGAAAGAAACTCGAGAAAGCGGGCCTTACGGATTTTATCACGACCAAAGTGGGCGAGGGATACATCATCACACAGGATACAGAGGGGAGATGAGAAAATGAAGCAGTTTTTCAGATATCTCTATGACTGCCGCTATGTGTGGTTGTGGGCGATGATAAGCGGAGCAATATTTGCAGGCGTATTTGCCCTGTATGGGATCCGGATGGAAGCGGTGTGGTATCCGCTTCTTTTATCTGCCTTGTTCGGCCTGCTTTTTCTGGTACTGGGGTTTCTAAAATACAGACGGAAACATATAGAGTTGGAGCGGCTATCAGGCTCTTGTGCTTCGGGAAGAGGAGGCAAACCGTGCGAGAAAAGAAGAATGGGACAGTGCCCGGAACGATATGAATGATTATTATGCCGTGTGGGTACACCAGATCAAGGCGCCGATCGCTGTTATGCGCGTCATGCTCCAGCAGGAAGATACCCAGGAGAACAGAGAGCTGTCGGCAGAATTGTTCCGCATAGAGCAGTATGCCGAGATGGCGCTTTATTATATCCGTCTCGGCGAGGGGGCTTCCGATCTGGTCATTCAGGAGTATGAGCTGGACGATATCATCCGGAAGGCAGTGCGGAAGTATGCCGGACAGTTTATCCGCAGGAAGATCCGTCTTGTGTACAATGGGACGGATGTATGCGTGGTGACAGATGAGAAATGGCTTTCCTTTATCATTGAACAGCTTCTGTCTAATGCGGTGAAGTATACTCCGGAGGGAGGAACTGTCACGATATCAGTGGATGATAAGAAACAGCTTTCTATCACGGATACGGGAATCGGTATTTCACCGGAAGATCTTCCGCGGATCTTTGAGAAGGGTTATACCGGATATAACGGGCGCCTGGACAAGAAATCTACCGGAATCGGACTGTATCTGTGCGGGACTGCGGCGGATAAGCTTGGGCACAGGCTGCTGGCCCGGTCGGAGCCGGGAAAGGGCAGCAGGTTTATCGTCGATCTGGAGACGTATTCACTGCAGGCGGAGTGAGTGGCGCCGTCCGCTCACCCGCGCCGCCTGTGGATTCGCAAAACTGTACCCGCGGTACTAGTTGCCGCATACGCGGCTGCTTTGCTCATCATACTAGTGTGACAAAAGCGTCACATGGACCGGTCGGAATGTCACAGGATTCGATGTCGGCATTCTGGCCGGTTTTGCTATACTGAGTCCAGAAAACATGAAGGAGGTCAGTTTCATGACTGTTTTGGAAGTAAAAAACTTGAAGAAAATATACCGTACCCGGTTTGGCGGGACTCAGGTACAGGCTCTCTCCTGTGTGAACTTTTCCGTGGAGGAGGGAGAGTATGTGGCGATCATGGGCGAGAGCGGAAGCGGTAAGACTACGCTCCTGAATATGCTGGCGGCGCTGGATAAGCCGACGGAAGGTGAAGTCTATCTGGATGGGAAGCCGCTCTCAGCGATAAAGGATAAGAACATCTCGGAGTTCAGGCGGGACAATCTGGGATTTGTGTTTCAGGAATTCAATCTTCTCGATACATTTAATGTAAAGGATAATATTCTCCTGCCGCTCGTACTCAAAGGCGAGACATACAAGGAGATGACGAAGAAACTTATGCCGATCGCCAAAGAGCTGGGGATCGCGCCTTTGCTGGAAAAGTACCCTTATGAGATTTCCGGAGGACAGAAACAGAGAGTGGCGGCCGCAAGAGCGCTGATCACTGATCCACGGATCATTCTTGCCGATGAGCCCACAGGGGCCCTTGATTCCCGGTCAACGGATGAACTTCTGGCACTTTTTGCAAAGATCAACCAGAAAGGCCAGACGATCCTCATGGTGACCCACTCGGTCAAAGCCGCGAGCAAAGCAGGACGGGTTCTCTTTATCCGTGACGGAGAAGTGTACCATCAGGTCTACAGGGGAAATATGTCGGATGAACAGCTTTATCAGAAGATATCTGACACACTCACGATACTGGCGACAGGCGGTGACAGACGATGAAGGGCGGATTCTATATCAGACTGGCAAAAGACGGGATCATGAAGAACAGGAAACTTTATTTTCCGTATATTCTTACCTGTATCTGCATGATCATGATGTTCTATATTATTTACTATCTCGGATTTTCGGCTGACTTTACGTCGGTGCGGGGAGGAGATATGCTCCAGTCCTTCCTCAGCCTGGGAGTGTTTGTCATAGCAATCTTCTCTCTGATCTTTCTGTATTATACGAATTCATTTCTGATCCGCAGGCGGCAGAAAGAGTTCGGACTTTACAATATCCTCGGGATGGGAAAACGCAATCTGGTCAAAATCCTCGTGTGGGAGAATGTGCTGACAGCGGTGATTTCTATTGTGTCAGGGCTTCTTCTGGGCATTCTTTTTTCCAAGCTGGCAGAACTTGCCGCACTTCGTATTCTGGGCGGGGAGACGGGATTCGCGATCCGGGTAGAGCCGCAGCCGATCATAGTAACGGCAGTACTTTTTCTGGGGATTTTTCTTCTCATCATGCTGTGGATGATCTTCTATATCTTCCGGCTGCGCCCGGTAGAAATGCTGAAGAGTGAGAATGTAGGAGAGAAACCGCCGAAAGCAAACTGGATTCTGGCGATCATAGGAGCGGCACTGCTGGCCGGAGCGTATTATCTGGCAGTGGCGGTCATCGATCCTCTGTCGGCGATGCTCATGTTCTTTGTCGCGGTTGTTATGGTGATCATCGCTACGTATGTGCTTTTTATTTCGGGATCTGTAGCGCTCTGCAAACTGCTTCAGAAGAATAAGAAATATTATTATAGAACAAAACATTTTGTTTCCCTTTCATCTATGGTCTACCGTATGAAGAGGAATGGAGCGGGGCTTGCGTCGATCTGCATCCTTTCCACTATGGTGCTTGTCACACTGTCGTCTACGGTGTGCCTGTATGCACAGACTGAGGACGGGATACAGAAAAGATATCCTCACGATATTATGATGGAGCTTGCCTCGGATGATTACACAGAGACAGAACCGTATAAAGAAATCGTTTCGGAAGTGCTTTCCGAATACGGGGAAAATGCGGAAAATGTGGAAGATTTCCATATGTACAGCACAGCAGGATTTCAGTATGGAGATGAATTCAGGCTGAGCATGGCCGGTTATTCTGAGACGGGCGCAGGGGATATAGAATCAATCCGGAGCGTCTATATGATCAGCCTTGAAGACTATAACCGTCTTACAGGTGAAAGCCGGGAAATGACGGACGATGAACTTCTTCTGTATCCGTTTAAGTCTGACTACGATTATGATAGGATATCCATCGCAGGATTCGGTACATGGAATGTAGAACTGCTGGAGCAGCAGCCTTTCCCTGTGGGAACGGCACAGGCCAATGCCGAGGGTTCATATTTTATTGTGCTGAAAGATTTATCAGTGATACAGCAGATCGAGGAGTACAGAAACTCGCTTGCGGAAGAGGATGACAGTCTGATAGTCACCTACATCGAAGAAAGTTACGGCTTTGATCTGTCCTGTGATGATGAGAAACAGACGGAAATCTATAACACGATCCTGGAGCGGATCGGAGAATTGGTCAGTCAGGAGAATGGTGTGGACTATCCACATTATTATATCGACTCCAAGGCGGGCGGAAGGGCGGACTACATCGCGATCAACGGCGGACTTTTCTTCCTGGGCGTACTTCTCGGCGCGGTATTCCTTTTCGGTACAGTGCTGATCATGTACTACAAGCAGATCTCGGAGGGATACGAGGATCAGGATCGTTTCGATATCCTGATGAAAGTGGGCATGACCCGGAAAGAAGTAAAGCAGAGCATCAATTCGCAGGTGCTGACGGTATTCTTCTTACCGCTGATCACCGCGGGGATCCATCTTGCTTTTGCATATCCGCTTATCTCCAAGATTCTGCTCCTTATGTCGGCCACGGAGGAGAGCCTTTTAATCCTTGTAACGATATGCTGCTATCTTGTGTTTGCCCTGTTCTACGTGATTGTATACATTATCACATCGAAAGGATACTATACAATTGTCAGCGGAAAAGAACAAAGATAGAAAATTTTACAAAAACAAGACAAAAACGCTGTTCAATTTGTGCATAATGATGATATAATCTAACTGTGAATAAAAGACCGGGGATTCGGGCGGCGGCTGCGGATTCCCGGTACGATAAATACAGCGCTCTTGCAGCGCTTCGCAGGGAGGAGTGACACATATGATGCAGCATACGATCATCACAATTGGCAGACAGTTTGGAAGCGGCGGACATGAGATCGGAAACAGACTGGCGGAGAGACTTGATATTCCGCTGTATGACCACAATCTGATCCGTATGGCGGCACAGGAGCTGCGCATCAGCAATGAAGATGCGACAAAGGTGGATGAGACGATTCTGGGGAGATTCCTTTCGGCTTATGCATCAAGCAGTCTGGAGTATCGCGTATTTATGAACAGTGACGAATCAGGGAAAACACTGACAGACCGGGTGTATGAGAGGCAGTCAGCGATTATCCGCAAACTTGCGGAGGAAGGACCGGGAATCTTCGTGGGAAGATGCGCAGACTATGTTCTTGGAGATTATACAAACTGTATCAATACATTTATCTATGCATACAAAGAGGATCGGATCCGCAGGATTATGGAACTCTATAAGCTGGATGAAAAGCAGGCGGCCGATAAGATCAGGAAGACGGACCGCGACAGGAAAAACTATTATGAGGCGCGCACGAAAAGAGAATGGGGCGGCATCGACGCCAACAGTATGATGTTTAATGTGAGTCTGCTGGGAATCGACGGAGTGGTGGATGCACTGGAGGCAATCTACCGGAAGTGGGAGACCCGCGAGTGACAGATGAAAACAGAAAAAGGCGAGACGGGAAACTGTACGTGTAAGATTTTTCCGTCTCGCCTTTTCTATGCGTTCACAGTTCAGCCGCGCCATTCGCAAAGTCGCACTATCGTGCTTTCTGTGCATCCACAGTTCAGCCGCGCCATTCGCAAAGTCGCACTATCGTGCTTTCTGTGCATCCACAGTTCAGCCGCGCCATTCGTAAAACCGCACTTCATGCTTATTGCGGCTGCCGCCGCTGTTTTACTCATTGACAGGCGCTCATCTCATGAAACAGTCCGCTCGAAAAATCATGCGAGCATGATTTTCTCTTCCGGCCAGTTCCATGGCTGAACTGTTACACAAAACCGAGTGTGCTCGATTTTTTTGTTGATTACTGTCGTATACCTGTGGTATAATCAGGTGATATATTATAGTACAGTATGGAATGGAAGGGAATGAATATGAGCTTTATATCGTATTTAATCAACGGATTAAGTCTTGGAAGTGTCTATGCGATCATCGCTCTTGGCTATACCATGGTCTATGGTATTGCGAAAATGCTGAACTTCGCGCACGGCGATGTAATCATGATCGGGGCATATATGGCGCTGCTTGCCATGTCACAGGCAGGCCTGTCTCCGGTTATTGCAGTGCTGATCGCGATTGTAGTATGTACCGTGCTCGGAGTCGTGATCGAGAGGATTGCTTACAAACCATTGAGAAATGCAGCTTCATCGCTGTCCGTGCTGATCACTGCGATCGGCGTCAGCTATCTGCTGCAGAATATCGCGCTCCTCGCATTTGGCTCTAACGCAAAGACTTTCCCGTCAGTTATCAAGTGGAGCGGGATCACGCTGGCCGGGGGACAGCTGAGCATCTCAGGAGTGACGATTGTTACGATCGGAGTCTGCATTGTAATTATGATTGTGCTAGTGGCATTTGTACAGAAGTCAAAACCCGGTCAGGCGATGCGTGCTGTATCTGAGGATAAAGGCGCAGCACAGCTTATGGGAATCAACGTGAACGGAACGATCGCTCTGACATTTGCTATTGGTTCTGCCCTGGCAGCGATCGCGGGCGTCCTGTACTGCTCGGCCTATCCGAGTGTGACGCCGTATACCGGAGCAATGCCGGGTATCAAAGCATTTGTGGCAGCAGTATTCGGCGGTATCGGTTCGATCCCGGGCGCGTTTATCGGCGGACTTCTTCTCGGTATCATCGAGATCTTCGGCAGGGCATATATCACGTCACAGATGGCAGACGCGCTGGTGTTTGCAGTGCTTATCGTCGTACTTTTAGTGAAACCTACGGGACTTTTAGGCAAGAAGATTCAGGAGAAAGTGTAGGTGGACGGTATGTTGAAGAAAATGAATAAAAATACAAAAAGTAACCTTATCACATATGGTATGGTGATTGTAGCTTTTATCATTATGCAGACTCTGATCGCTACGGGAAGTATTTCCAGTCTGCTGGAAGGTATTATGGTGCCGATCTGTATCTATGTGATCATGGCAGTTTCACTGAACCTCGTAGTAGGTATTCTTGGTGAGCTGAGTCTCGGACACGCGGGCTTTATGTGTGTAGGCGCATTTTCAAGTGCATTTTTCTCAAAATGTATGAAGGATGTGATCGAGAACGGTGCGCTTCGATTTTTCCTGGCAATGCTGATCGGCATCGCCGTGGCGGCGGTTTTCGGTATCATCATCGGAGTTCCTGTACTCCGCTTAAAAGGAGACTATCTTGCTATCGTTACACTTGCCTTCGGAGAAATTATCAAGAACCTTGTAAATGTTCTGTTTATCGGTAAAGATTCCAATGGTTTCCATTTCTCCACAGAGGATGTAATGGGACTGAATATGGAACCGGACGGAACCGTTATTGTAAACGGGCCTCAGGGAATCACGGGTACACCGCAGGATTCTACATTCCTGATCGGTTTTATCATGATTCTGATCACACTGTTTATTGTGCTCAACCTGATCAACTCCAGAGACGGGCGCGCGATCATGGCAATCCGTGATAACCGGATTGCGGCAGAGTCCGTGGGGATCAATATTACGAAATATAAACTGATGGCGTTTACTGTTTCTGCGGCACTGGCCGGCGGGGCAGGCGTGCTCTATGCGCATAACCTGTCTACACTGACAGCTAATACAAATAACTTCGGATATAACCAGTCCATCATGATTCTTGTATTTGTCGTGCTGGGCGGTATCGGAAATATCAGAGGCTCGATTATAGCTGCCGTAATCCTGACACTTCTCCCGGAGCTTTTGAGAGGCCTGCAGGATTATCGTATGCTGATCTATGCGATCGTGCTGATCGCAATGATGCTCTTTAACTGGGCACCGAAAGCGATCGAGTGGAGAGAAAAACATCTCTCTTTCTTCAGAAAGAAAAAGGAGGCTGTGAAATAATGGCATTACTGGAAGTAAAAAATCTGGGCATTTCATTCGGCGGTCTCCGTGCGGTGAATGCATTCGATATTTCAATTGAGAAAGAAGAACTTTACGGGCTGATCGGACCCAACGGAGCGGGAAAGACGACTGTGTTCAACCTGCTGACAGGAGTATACAAACCCGATGCCGGGAAGGTGATCCTGGACGGAAAAGATATCACGGGGAAAAAGACTATTGATATCAGTAAGGCGGGTATCGCAAGAACATTCCAGAACATCCGTCTCTTTAATGATCTGAGCGTTCTGGATAATGTAAAGGTGGGGCTTCATAACAAACATCACTATTCCACGATCGAGGGAATTCTGCGTCTTCCGAGACACAAGAAAGTGGAGAAAGAAATGGATGAGCAGGCCATGGAACTGCTGAAAGTGTTTCATCTGGAAGAAGCTGCGCACAGAAAAGCGTCCAATCTTCCTTATGGTCAGCAGAGACGTCTGGAGATCGCCCGGGCACTGGCGACGGAACCGAAGCTTCTGCTTCTGGACGAACCGGCTGCCGGAATGAATCCGAACGAGACAGGGGAGCTGATGGATATGATCCGTTTTGTACGCGAGGAATTCCACATGACGATCCTCCTGATCGAACATGATATGAAACTGGTAAGCGGAATCTGCGAGAAACTGACTGTGCTGAACTTTGGTGAAGTGCTCTGTCAGGGCAGTACATCGGACGTACTGAACGATCCGCAGGTCATCACGGCATATCTCGGAGAATAGGAGGAAACTGGTTATGGCAATGCTTGAAGTCAAAGATCTGGAAGTATATTACGGAGTCATCCAGGCAATAAAAGGCATTTCATTTGAGGTAAATAAAGGTGAAGTTATCGCCCTGATCGGAGCCAACGGTGCAGGAAAAACGACAACTCTTCATACAATCACAGGACTGCTTTCCCCAAAGAAAGGTCATGTGCTCTTTGAGGGAAAAGATATTACGAAGGTGCCTGCCCATAAGATTGTTTCTATGGGAATGGCTCATGTCCCGGAAGGACGGCGCGTTTTCGCCGAGCTGAGTGTGTACGAGAATCTGAAGATGGGTGCTTATACACGAAAGGACAAGAATGAGATTGAAGAGAGTCTGGCAAATGTATACAAGCGTTTTCCGCGTCTGGAAGAGAGAAAGAATCAGATGGCGGGAACCCTGAGCGGCGGTGAGCAGCAGATGCTTGCCATGGGGCGTGCACTTATGTCAAAACCGAAGATTATCCTGATGGATGAGCCATCCATGGGACTCTCACCGATTCTGGTCAATGAGATCTTCGATATTATCCGCGCTGTGAGTGAGAGCGGAACTACGGTTCTCCTCGTAGAGCAGAACGCGAAAAAGGCTCTTGCAATTGCGGACAGAGCCTATGTGCTCGAGACAGGAAAGATCGTACTTGAGGGGAATGCAAAAGATCTTCTTGAAGATGATTCAATTAAGAAAGCGTATTTAGGTGAATAAAGACAGATATCAGCGATTTGAGGAGGTGTATCTTTATGAGGAATATCGTCATTACGATCGCAAGACAGTACGGCAGCGGAGGAAAAACGATCGGCGCCATGCTTGCAAAAGACCTGGGTATTAACTGCTACAGCAGAGAGATCCTCAGAATGGCATCTGAAGACAGTGGGATTAACGAACGCTTATTTGGCATGACGGATGAAAAGATCCGCCATGCGTCATGGTTCCGTGTATTAAACCGCCCGTATGAAGGAGAACTGCTTCCGCCGGAGGACAAGGGATTTACTTCGGAGGACAATCTGTTTAACTATCAGGCCAAGATAATCAAAGATCTGGCCGCAAAGGAATCCTGTGTCATTATCGGAAGATGTGCTGATTATATCCTGCAGGACTATCCGAACGTAATGAGCGTATTTATTCATGCAGATAAAAAGTTCTGTCTGGACAGGGCTATGGAACGGCACAGCATGACAGAGAAGGAAATGCAGAAGTTTATTGAGAAAACCGATGCATACAGAGGAGATTTCTACCGTTATCACACAGGCCATGAGTGGGCGGATGCAAGAAACTACGATCTGTGTCTGGACAGCGGAAAACTCGGATTTGAGAAATGCGTGGAAGAGATTAAGGCATATAAGAAGATTCGTTTCGGAGAGTAAGATTCCGATTTTTCGGACTGATAAAGTATCCGCCGGGAGGCAGGTATTGTTAACGCACCCGCTTTCGCTCGGGACGTAACGCAGCGGTACATAGGAGCGCAAAAGACGCGCTACCTGTCTCCCGGCTGCTTTCTTTCATAGCCCGAAAATTGAATTCCAAACGCAAGGATTAAATCCGCAAATAGACTGTATCTGCCCGTTTTGCTCTTAGCTGGTTTTCTGATTTATTAGTTTGCGTTATTCTCTGTAACCGGAGCCGGAATCAACCTTTCCTCTGTCCGCGGATACGTGAGTCGATCATTCCGTATTTAACTACTTTTCAAATGATTTTTTACTCCCGATACGGCACGAAAAATCGGAATTTCCCAACGAAAACTTGCCGTCCACTTCTATACATGATAGAATATCTTTCATACGGATAAAGAGGAGTGTGGAAGATAGTGAAGACTTTACTGGAACTTATTACCATAGAGATGGAAGAGGCTTTCGCGAAGGCGGGATATGACAAGGAGCTTGCAAAAGTGACTCTTTCCAACCGTCCGGACCTGTGCGAATATCAGTGCAACGGAGCGATGGCCGGAGCGAAAAAATATAAGAAAGCGCCGTTTATGATTGCAGAAGATGTGGCGCCGTATCTCAAAGACAGTAAGTATTTTGAGTCTGTAGATGTGGTTAAGCCGGGATTTATTAACCTGAAGCTGTCCAGGGAGAGCGTGGCATCTTATCTGAATGATATGGCGTCCGAAGAGAAGCTGGGAGTGGAAGATGAGAAGTCTCCGAAGACGATCATGATCGATTACGGCGGACCGAATGTTGCGAAGCCGTTGCACGTAGGTCATCTGCGTTCTGCGATTATCGGGGAAAGTGTAAAAAGGATCCTGCGTTATAAAGGAAATCAGGTGATCGGGGATATTCATCTTGGTGACTGGGGTTATCAGATGGGACTGATCATTACGGAGCTTAAAAAACGCCAGCCGGATCTTCCGTATTTTGATGAATCTTACGAAGGAGAATATCCGGAGGAGGCTCCATTTACCATCGGGGAGCTGGAAGAGATTTATCCGACTGCAAGCGCATACGCGAAAGAGCACGAAGATTACAGGGAAGAGGCATTGCACGCCACCTATCTGCTTCAGAACGGATACAGAGGATACCGTGCTATCTGGAATCACATTATGAAAGTGTCTGTTGCTGACCTGAAGAAGAATTATGAAAAACTGAACGTAGAGTTTGATCTGTGGAAAGGTGAAGCGGACGCTCAGAAGTATATTCCGGATATGGTTCAGATGCTCAAGGATAAAGGATATGCGCGTTATGATGAAGGTGCGCTTGTTGTCGATGTGCAGGAGGAAACGGATAAGAAAGAAGTACCGCCGTGCATGATTCTCAAGTCTGACGGAGCCGCCCTGTATGATACGACAGATCTTGCCACTCTTGTGGAGCGTGAAGAGGATTATAAGCCGGATGAGGTGATCTATGTAGTGGACAAGCGTCAGGAACTGCATTTCACACAGGTGTTCCGCTGTGCAAAGAAAACAGGCATTGTACGTCCTGAGACGGAGCTCAAATTCCTTGGATTCGGCACGATGAACGGCAAAGACGGCAAACCGTTTAAGACACGCGAAGGCGGTGTGATGCGTCTGGAAAATCTTATCCGCGAGATCGATGAGGAGATGTACCGGAAGATTATGGATAACCGCACGGTAGAAGAAAAAGAAGCGGAACGTACGTCCCAGATCGTGGGACTTGCTGCAATCAAGTACGGAGATCTTTCCAATCAGGCGTCAAAGGATTACGTGTTTGATGTGGACAGGTTTACATCTTTCGAGGGAAATACCGGACCGTATATTCTTTATACGATCGTGCGGATCAAGTCCATACTGAATAAATATCAGGAAAGCGGCGGCAGTCTTGAAGGACTGAAAGTACGTCCTGCAGAAAACGAGTATGAGAAAGCGCTTATGCTGCAGGTGCTCAAGTTTAATGACGTGTTTGACACAGTCTATGAGGAGACAGCGCCTCATAAACTCTGTGCATATATTTACGAACTTGCCAATGAGTTCAACAAATTTTACCATGAGACAAAGATTCTGGCTGAGGAAAATGAAGAAACAAAGGCAGGGTATATCGCATTACTGAAGCTTGCAAGACGTGTATTGGAAACGTGCATTGATCTGCTCGGCTTTGAAGCGCCGGAAAGGATGTAATCACACAATGACAGAAAAACTTTTTTATCAGGACAGCCATCTTGCGGAGTTTGAGGCAAAAGTCCTGTCCTGCGAGCCGGTAACCCCGGATATTCTGCCAGGGCACAGCAACGGGTATGCAGCAGAGCTTGACCGCACGGCGTTCTTCCCGGAGGGCGGCGGCCAGTATGCGGATACCGGTGTGCTGGGCGGTGTCAGAGTTACGGATGTGCAGGAAAAAGACGGGCGGATCCTTCATCTGCTGGAAAGTCCTCTGGAGCCTGGAACCTGCGTGAAAGGCTGTATTGACTGGGAAGAACGGTTCATGAAGATGCAGCAGCATAGCGGCGAGCATATTGTATCAGGACTTGTGCATTCTACATTTGGATATAATAATGTAGGTTTCCATCTGGGAAGTGAGGACTGTACGATGGATTTCGACGGTGAGCTCACAAAAGAGCAGCTTGTACAGATTGAACGGGAGGCAAACCGGGCTGTGTGGAATAATCTGGAAATACAGACGCTCTATCCGTCAAAAGAAGAGCTTGCCGGCATGGAATACCGGAGTAAGATTGAAATTGAGGGCCAGGTAAGAATTATCGTAATTCCGGGATATGATGTGTGCGCGTGCTGCGCTCCTCATGTGTCTCATACCGGTGAGATCGGCATGATCAAGCTGACTCATGTACAGAGGTATAAGGGCGGTGCCCGTGTGACGATGCTCTGCGGCGTAAGGGCACTTGAAGATTATGAGGTTAAACAGGAACAGGCAGGTGAGATATCTGCTCTGCTGTGCGCAAAAGAAAATGAAATTTCAGAGTCGGTACGCCATCTGAGGGACGAGGCAAACAGTCTAAAGTATGAGCTCGGAGAGAAAGAAAAAAAACTGGTTGCTGTCAAAGCAGAAATGATACCGAAGGATGGAAAACCTGTCTGCATTTTCACACAGGATATCGAAGGAGACTCTATGCGTCTTCTTATGAATATAGTGCTGGAAGCCGGACACATCGTGTGTGCGGTATTCCATGGAAATGAAAGCGACGGTTACCGCTATGTAATCGGAAGCCGGACACAGAATATGCGCGAATTTGTAAAAGGATTCAACGCGGCTTTCGACGGGAGAGGGGGCGGAAAACCGGAGATGGTACAGGGAACGGCACGAGGGTGTGAAAATGAAATGAGGACGTGGATCCTTGAGAAAGCGGGTGAGGCGTAAATGAATCAGATCTACCGGAAAAGCCCGTTCTGGAGCCTTACAGGTCCCTTTTTAGGATATCTCGGGATTCAATTTGCAGTGCAGTTCATTGCCCAGTCCGTTCTCGAAATGCCTTATCTGGTGAGGGCGTATGCAGAGATCATCAGAAGCGGCAGAGATACGGTCCCGAGTATGCAGGAGATATGGAATTCCTATATACAGGCTCTTGAACCTGCGTTCGAGGCAATTGCACGATATCAGGTCGAGATCGTGACACTTTCGGCACTTGCTACTATTATTCTGACCGGAATATTGTTTGCCCGTGACAGGAAATTGGAACAAAAGGCGCGAATTATGCTTCCGGAGAGAGCGCCGATCTCAAAATACTGGAGTGTGGTTGTATTCGGAATTGCCGGATGTATTGCGGCCACGTGTCTGATGGCAATGATTCAGCTGGCGTTTTACGACGAGCAGTATCAGCAGACGGCCCAGATCACATATTCAGCCGGTTTCCTTATGCAGATTATCGGTCTTGGAGTTGTTATCCCGGTGGCGGAGGAGCTGATGTTCCGGGGGATCCTGTACAAGAGATTCCGTGAACGTCAGGGGTTCTGGTATTCGGCTTTATGGTCGTCTCTGCTTTTTTCATTTATGCATTCAAATACAACGCAGATGATCTATACATTTCTGCTGGGAGTGCTGCTGGCGTATCTGTATGAGAAGTTTGGATCATTCAGGGCACCTGTAGTTCTCCACATTCTGCTGAATACAGGTTCTGTGGTTTTTACAGAGCTGGGAGTATTCGGATGGCTGGCAGGAAGTCCTGTGCGGATGGCGGGAGCTGTCATTTCAGGAGCGTTCCTCTGTTCGGTAATGTTTGTACTGATCCAGAGAATGCCGGTAAGGATAAAGACGCAGCAGAATACGGATGATGACAGGACAGATATGTTCTCGTGAATTTTGAAATAAAGTATATTTGTTTTTGTAAAAAAACAATTTTAAATTGTGTGCGGCGGATTGGATTATCTGCCGTATTTTTTTGCGTAAAAACAGGATAAACTTACGGAAAATAGGGGATATATGAAAATAACAATATTAATTACTGATAAATATAAAAACGATAAATTATCTGAAAATAAAATATAATACAAAGAATAGTCGAATTATCAGACTATTTAAAAGAATTTCTTATTTACAAACGAAAAAAAATCGTGTATAGTCTTTTTCATAAAATGCAAAGGAGAGGACAGCGATCATGAGAAGAGCAAATGAAACCCTTCAAAACGAAGGGCAGCAGATGGAAGCAGCGCAGCATGAAGCTGCGAAAAGTGATATCCCGCAGGGGCTTTACCGCGAGAGTTTTGAACACGACAACTGCGGTATCGGTGCGATCGTAAATATTAAGGGCGTGAAGAGCCACAGCACAGTTGCCGGAGCGCTTAAGATCGTAGAGCACCTGGAACACAGAGCAGGAAAGGATGCAGAAGGAAAGACCGGAGACGGTGTCGGTATTCTTCTGCAGGTATCCCACAAGTTCTTTCAGAAAGTCTGTAAGCCGCTGGGCATTAACCTGAAAGGCGAGAGGGATTATGGAGTCGGAATGTTCTTCCTGCCTCAGGACGAGCTGAAACGCAATCAGGCGAAGAATATTTTTGAGGTCATTGTAAAGAAAGAAGGACTGAACTTCCTCGGCTGGAGAGAAGTACCGGTGCATCCGGAAGTGCTCGGAAAGGCCGCTGTTGACTGTATGCCGTGTATCATGCAGGCGTTTATTGAGCGTCCGAAGAAAATCAATAAAGGAATTGATTTTGACCGCCGTCTCTATGTGGTCAGACGTGTATTTGAGCAGAGCAGTGATGATACATATGTAGTATCTCTTTCCAGCCGTACGATCGTTTACAAAGGAATGTTCCTTGTAGGACAGCTCCGCCAGTTTTTCGGGGATCTGCAGGATGAGGATTATGAGTCCGCTATCGCAATGGTACATTCCCGTTTCAGTACGAACACAACTCCGAGCTGGCAGAGAGCACACCCGAACCGTTTTATCGTGCACAACGGAGAGATCAATACAATCCGGGGTAATGCAGATAAGATGCGTGCACGTGAGGAGACGATGGAAGCAGGAAAACTTAAAGGTGAGCTGCACAAGGTCCTTCCGGCGATCAACACTTCCGGATCGGATTCAGCCATGCTTGACAACGCGCTTGAGTTCATGGTAATGAGCGGTATGGATCTTCCGCTTGCAGTGATGATCTGTATTCCGGAGCCGTGGGTGAACAACCGCAGCATGTCTCAGAACAAGAAGGATTTCTATCAGTATTATGCGACCATGATGGAGCCGTGGGACGGCCCGGCTTCGATCCTGTTCTCTGACGGAGATGTAATGGGAGCGGTGCTTGACCGCAACGGCCTTCGTCCGTCGAGATACTATATCACGGACGATGATAACCTGATCCTCTCTTCGGAAGTAGGAGTGCTGGATATCGATCCGTCCAGGATCCTCGTGAAAGAACGTCTGCATCCGGGCAAGATGCTGCTTGTAGATACGGTCGCCGGAAGGGTGATCGATGATGAGGAACTGAAAGAGAAATATGCAAATGAGGAACCTTACGGAGAATGGCTGGACAGCAACCTGATCCAGCTGAAAGATCTTCCGATCCCGAACAAGGATATCCCGAAGTACACAAAAGAGGAATGTACCCGTCTGCAGAAAGCTTTCGGTTATGCGTATGAGGATGTGAGGAGTTCTATCCTTACGATGGCGAAGAATGGCGGAGAAGGAATCGCTGCCATGGGTATCGATATACCGCTCTCGGTTCTTTCCAAGAAAAGACAACCGCTGTTCGGCTATTTTAAACAGTTATTCGCGCAGGTTACAAACCCGCCGATCGATGCGATCCGTGAGGAGATCGTTACTTCAACTACAATTTATGTCGGAAAAGACGGAAACCTGCTTGAGAAGAAAGAAGAAAACTGTAAGATGCTCCGGGTAAACAACCCGATCCTGACAAATACAGACTTGTTAAAAATCAAGAACATGAAGGTGGAGGGATTCAAGGTAGCTGAGATCCCGATTACATATTATAAGAACACAAGTCTTGAGAAAGCTATTGAGTATCTTTTTATAGAAGTAGACAGAGTGATCCGCGGCGGCGCAAATATCCTGATCCTGACAGACCGTGATGTGGATGAGTATCATGTGGCCATCCCGTCACTGCTGGCAGTATCCGGTCTGCAGCAGCATCTGGTGCGCACGAAGAAGAGAACTTCCGTGGCAATGATCCTGGAGAGCGGCGAGCCGCGAGAGGTTCATCATTTTGCAACCCTGCTCGGCTACGGAGCCTGTGCGATCAACCCGTATCTGGCTCATGAATCCATTCGTCAGCTTATTGAGGCAAGACTGCTCCACAAAGATTACTATGCGGCTGTAGATGACTACAACAGCGCGGTAATCCATGGAATCGTCAAGATCGCATCCAAGATGGGTATCTCAACGATCCAGTCCTATCAGGGAGCAAAGATCTTTGAGGCGATCGGACTTAAGAAAGAGTTTATCGACAGGTATTTTACAGATACCGTAAGCCGTGTGGGTGGTATCGGCATCGAAGAGATTGCAGAAGATTATACGGCGTTCCATACACAGGCATTTGATCCGCTGGGACTTGACGGCGATATGACTCTTGACAGCGTGGGACGTCACAAATACAAGAGCGGCGGAGAAGAACATCTGTACAATCCGCAGACGATCCATATGCTCCAGCAGTCCACAAGACGCGGCGACTACGATATGTTTAAGCAGTACACAAAGATGGTGGATGCAGAAGGAGAAAAGGTCAACTTAAGAGGACAGCTCGACTTCAATTATCCGAAGAAAGGTGTTCCGCTCGAGGAAGTGGAGAGCGTGGACTCCATTGTAACAAGATTTAAGACGGGAGCTATGTCTTACGGTTCTATCTCTAAGGAAGCCCATGAGACTCTTGCCATTGCCATGAACCGTCTCCACGGAAAATCCAATTCCGGTGAAGGTGGTGAGGAGATCGAAAGACTGGATACGGACCGCTGTTCTGCAATCAAGCAGGTGGCGTCAGGACGTTTCGGTGTTACATCCAGATATCTGGTGAGCGCACAGGAGATCCAGATCAAGATGGCCCAGGGCGCGAAGCCGGGCGAAGGCGGACATCTGCCGGGCGGAAAGGTCTATCCGTGGATTGCGAAGACCCGTCATTCAACGCCGGGCGTGAGCCTGATCTCACCGCCGCCGCACCACGATATTTATTCCATCGAGGACCTGGCGCAGTTGATCTATGACCTGAAAAATGCCAATAAAAAGGCACGTATCTCTGTAAAACTTGTATCTGAAGCAGGCGTCGGAACCGTAGCAGCAGGTGTGGCGAAGGCAGGCGCAGGCGTGATCCTGATCTCCGGCTATGACGGAGGAACAGGAGCAGCGCCGAGAAGTTCTATCCAGAATGCAGGACTTCCGTGGGAGCTTGGACTTGCAGAGACGCACCAGACTCTGATCCAGAACGGGCTGCGCGAGCGTGTCCGCATCGAGACAGACGGAAAGCTCATGAGCGGAAGAGATGTTGCTGTCGCGGCACTGCTCGGAGCAGAGGAATTCGGATTTGCAACAGCTCCGCTTGTAACTATGGGATGTGTCATGATGCGTGTCTGCAATCTGGATACCTGTCCGGTAGGTGTGGCAACACAGAATCCGGAACTGAGAAAACGCTTTACAGGTAAACCGGAATATGTAATGAACTTCATGCGTTTTATTGCACAGGAGTTGAGAGAATATATGGCGAAACTGGGCGTGCGCACAGTAGATGAACTGGTGGGACGTACGGATCTTCTGAAAGTAAAAGATGAGCCTACATCCAGCCGCGCCGCGACACTTGATCTCTCCGGAGTGCTCTATAATCCGTATGCAAAGCAGAAGAAGGGCATGATCTTCAATCCGAAGAAAGTATTTGACTTTGAACTTGAGAAGACACTGGATGAGAAAGTGCTTGTAAAACAGCTTCTTCCTGCACTGGAGAAAGGGCAGAAGAGAGGACTTGAGATCGACGTCACCAATACCGACCGTACATTTGGTACGATCTTTGGCTCTGAGATCACGAGAAGATATCCGGAAGGTCTGGAAGACGACAGCTTCGTAATTAAGTGTAAAGGTGCAGGCGGACAGAGCTTCGGCGCATTTATCCCGAAAGGTCTGACACTGGAGCTGGTGGGAGACAGCAACGATTATTTCGGAAAAGGTCTCTCCGGCGGTAAGCTTGTCGTGTGCCCGCCAAACGGAACGAAGTTTAAATCTGATGAGAACATTATAATAGGTAACGTTGCATTCTACGGAGCGACAAGCGGAAAAGCATTCGTAGGCGGCGTGGCAGGAGAACGCTTCTGCGTGAGAAACTCCGGTGTGCGCGCGGTCGTAGAAGGCGTGGGTGACCACGGCTGTGAATATATGACCGGCGGATGTGTCGTTGTACTCGGAAAAGTCGGCAAGAACTTTGCGGCAGGTATGAGCGGCGGTATCGCATATGTCCTGGATATGGACAGCACTCTCTATACAAGAGTCAATAAGGCGATGGTCAAGATCCAGCGCGTGACTGACAAATATGATGTGCAGGAGTTAAAGAGCATGATCCAGGAACACGTATCATATACGAACTCAGAAGTAGGAAAACGGATTCTGGATCACTTTGAAGATTATCTTCCGAAATTCAAGAAGATCATCCCGGAAGATTACGAGAAGATGATGGCTGCGATCTTCCAGATGGAAGAAAAGGGCCTGAGCAGGGAAAAAGCACAGATCGAAGCATTCAATAAGATCAAAAACGGAAGATAGGAGGCGCGAAAAAGTGGGAAAACCGACAGGATTTATGGATTATGCAAGAAAAGACAAGACAGCGGAACAGCCGCTTGAGAGAATTAAGCATTTTAATGAGTTCTATACGCCTCTTCCGAAAGAGGAACAGGAACTGCAGGGGGCGCGGTGCATGGCGTGCGGCGTGCCGTTCTGCCAGTCAGGCTTAAACCTGATGGGGATGGCCAGCGGATGCCCGTTGCATAACCTTGTGCCGGAGTGGAACGATCTGATCTACAACGGCAACTGGGAGGAGGCATATTACCGTCTGGCGAAGACAAATAACTTCCCGGAGTTTACTTCCCGGGTATGTCCGGCTCTCTGTGAGAATGCGTGTACGTGCGGACTCAATCAGGATCCGGTGGCTTCAAAGAGCAATGAGTATGCCATCATTGAAAATGCATATGAGAAAGGTTACGCAAAAGCCCGTCCGCCGAAAGTACGCACAGGTAAAAAAGTGGCTGTCATTGGCTCCGGACCGTCCGGGCTGGCGGCAGCGGATCTTCTCAACAGAAGAGGTCATCTGGTTACAGTGTTCGAGCGTGAGGACAAACCGGGCGGACTGCTCCGCTACGGCATTCCGAATATGAAGCTGGAGAAGCAGTACATCGACAGAAAGTTAAAGATCATGGAGGAAGAGGGCGTTGAGTTCCGCGTGAACTGCAACGTAGGAAAGGATGTAAAACCGGCTCAGCTCTTAAAAGAGTATGACCGCATCGTCCTTGCCTGCGGAGCGTCCCATCCCCGTGATATCAAAGCGACAGGTCGCGACGCGGAGGGAATCTATTTTGCGGTAGATTTCCTGAAGTCTACGACGAAAGCGCTCTGGTCTCACGATATGCAGCTCAAAGACGGGACATACATTTCCGCAAAAGGGAAAAATGTAATCGTAATCGGCGGCGGAGATACAGGAAACGACTGCGTCGGAACTTCCATCCGCCACGGCGCGAAGTCCGTGCTCCAGCTGGAGATGATGCCGAAAGCTCCGGATCAGAGAACAGAGACAAACCCGTGGCCGGAGTGGCCGAGAATCTGCAAGACAGACTACGGCCAGCAGGAAGCGATCGCTGTGTTCGGACATGATCCGCGTGTGTACCAGACAACAGTCAAAGAGTTCGTAAAAGACAAGAAAGGTAAACTCTGCAAGGCTGTGCTTATCAAGCTGGAGAGCAAGAAAGATGAAAAGACCGGAAGAATGTATATGGCAGAGATTCCGGGCAGCGAGTATACAGTGGACGCTGATCTTGTACTGATCGCGGCCGGATTCCTGGGAAGCGAAGAATACGTTACAAAGGCATTCGGCGTGGAAGTCAATGAGCGCACCAACGTAAAGACCGGGCCGGGCAAATATGCAACCAATATCAGGCACGTATTTACAGCCGGCGATATGCACAGAGGACAGTCGCTTGTCGTATGGGCGATCCGCGAGGGACGTGAGGCAGCCAGAGAGGTTGACGAGAGTCTGATGGGATATACAAACCTGAATATACAGTAGTAAAACAGTAACAGTTCAGACATCAGAAGTCTGAACTGTTACGAAAAAATAAGGATTGTGTGAAAAATTAGCGGATTTTATTGAAAAAGAAGTATTTCTGCGGTATGATTCATTTGTGGAATTGTTAAATATGAGTAAACAGTACAGGTGAAACTATGAAATACAGAAGATTACATAATGTATTAATCGCGACAGGACTGACCTGTGCGCTGACAGTAACCCCTGTCTTTGCGGCGCCTGACAGTACGCTGGACAGTCTGCAGGACGAACAGAATAATCTGGAGAATCAGAAGAGCAGTGCCCAGAGCGAGTTGAACAGTCTGCAGGCTGAACTGGAAACGCTGCTGTCAAAGATCTCGGATCTGGAGGGACAGCTCATATCCAAAGGACAGGAGATTTCTCAGGCAGAGAAGGATCTGGACGCGGCGGAAGAAAAGCGTCAGGAACAGTATGACGCCATGAAACTGAGGATTAAATATATCTATGAGTCCGGCGGGGATGCGGCAGCCATAGAGAGAGTAATTACCTCCGGGGATATTACAAGTATGCTTACGCAGGCGGAATATTCGCAGCAGGTACATGAGTATGACCGGAAGCAGCTTCAGGCATATGCCGAGACCGTACAGGAAATCGAAGATCTTCAGGACACACTTGAAAAGGATATGTCAAAGCTGGAAAATCTTGAGTCCGACTATGAGGATCAGCAGGAGACGCTGAATACGACGATTTCCTCCAAACAGGATGAGATTTCCGATCTGGACGGAATGCTTCAGGATGCCGCCAGAAAGGTCCTTGAAGAACAGCAGCGCCAGCAGGCGGCAGAACAGCAGGCTCAGACAGAAGCAGCGGACAGCAGCGGAAATTCAGAAGACCAGAATTCCGCCGGCGGCTCAGGATCAGACAGCGGAAATACACAAGGCGGCAATTCTTCGACCGGGACTCCTTCCACTCCGGATTCAGGAGATTCGGATAATGACAGCGAACCGGACAGCGGCGGCTCATCGACCCCTCCGAGTTATGATTCATCTTCGGGGAGCAGTGCTGTAAGCCGCGCAGAGAGTATGCTCGGACGTCCATATAAATGGGGAGCGGCAGGACCGGATTCTTTCGACTGTTCAGGACTTGTAAGTTACTGCCTGACCGGCAGATTTGTTCATACATGGACTACCTCAGATATTATCACATGGCCGCGTGTGAGCAATCCGCAGCCCGGCGATATCTGTGTGTCAGCTACACATTGTGGTGTATATGTCGGAGGAGGAATGATGATTCATGCACCCCATAGAGGGGATGTAGTGAAAAAAAGTCCTGTCCACAGCGGTATGATTTATGTTCGCTATGGCGGTTGAGAAAGTATAATTATAATATAGAAAAGATAAGAACAGGGACTTGGAGGTGTAAGCTTCAGAGCCCTGTTTTTCTGTAATACGGAGAAGGCCGCCGGAAAATGTAACGGTTCAGCCTGTCTGTCCATACCGGGCGAACCGTTACAATTAAATATTACAGAAATGTTAAAAAACTATTGAAATTTATCCTGATCTTTATTATAATTTATTACAGACTGAAACATTGACGAAAGATAACCCTCCCCAATATGCGTTTTTTAAGGAAATGCTGTTGAAAAATATGGCTTTCTGTTGTATTATGCATATACGTGGGGACATAGATAATATAATAGGGAAAGGTGAAGAGATGAGATTAAAGAAAAGAGTACATAGTGCATTTATCGCTACAGTTCTTACCTGTTCACTTGCGGTGACACCGGTTTTTGCAGAGCCGAATACACTGGAACAGCTTCAGAAAGAACAGCAGGATCTTCAAAATCAGAAAGACGCGGCACAGGATGAGCTGAATGAACTTCAGGCAGAATTGAATACAATAGTTGAAAAACTGTCTGATCTGGAAGATCAGCTGATTGCAAAAGGCGAGGAAATCATTCAGGCACAGGATGACCTGAAAGTTGCAGAGGAAAAGAAAGAAGAGCAGTACGAGGCTATGAAGCTCCGCATCAAGTATATGTATGAAGCGGGGAGCGGAACAGCAACCATGGAAAAGGTTATGACCTCCGGTGATATTTCCGGTATGCTGACTCAGGCAGAGTACTCCCAGCAGGTTCATGAGTATGACCGTGAACAGCTTCAGGAATATGCAGATACCGTACAGCAGATCGAAGAACTTCAGGCAAAACTGGAGTCGGAGATGGCTGATCTGGAAGATCTCGAAGACGAATATCAGCAGCAGGAAGACACGCTGAATTCTACAATCGCATCCAAAAAGGATCAGGTATCAGATTTAGACAGCATGATTCAGGAAGCGGCTAGAAAGGTTCAGGAAGAGAAAGACCGTCAGGAAGCTGAGGCAGAGGCGGAACGTCAGAGACAGCTGGCGGCACAGCAGCAGGCAGCCCAGGCGCAGCAGAGTAATAATACCGGAAGCGGCGGAGGCGGTTCTGTCTCCTCAGGCGGAGGCAGTGAGCCGGAGTACAGCGCTTCAACAGGTAATGCGGTTGTTGACCGCGCATACAGTAAGATCGGATGCTGGTATCAGTGGGGCGCGGTAGGCCCGAATACATTCGACTGCTCCGGACTTGTAAGCTATGCTCTGACAGGCAGATATGTCCGTCTTGGAAATACCACAACATTTATGGGGTGGACAAGAGTAAGCAATCCACAGCCGGGTGACATTTGTGTAAACAGTCATCACTGCGGTATTTATATCGGAGGCGGTCAGATGATTCACGCACCACATACCGGAGCTCAGGTTCGGGTTGGATCTGTACATAGTGATATGATTTATGTTCGTTATTAATGAATAAAAAGTTTTGCCCTGCGGCACTCTGCCGCAGGGCATTTTGTTATTAGCTCTTGTGTGCGGCGGTGTATATGTGATAGAATAGAAAAGATCTTACAGAGAGGACAGATATAATGGATCAGGGGCTTATTCATATTTACTGCGGAGACGGAAAAGGGAAGACATCAGCGGCCACAGGACTTGCTGTACGGGCGGCAGGATGTGGGAAAAAGGTGCTCTTTGCACGGTTTCTTAAGAATGAAGAGTCGGGGGAGCTGAAAGTGCTTGACCAGATCCCTGAGATCGATGTGATTCATCTGGAAAGATCTTACGGTTTTTACAGTACGCTTTCAGACAGTGAGAAAGAAGAAGTACACCGTATGTACCATGCGCTGTGGTCTGATATCCTGAATATGATATCAGAGGGGACTTATGACATCCTTGTCATGGATGAGTTCATGGCGGCATACGGATACGGTCTGATCCCTCAGGATGAGGCTATCACATTTCTGAGAGAAAAACCGGAAAGTCTGGAGGTTGTCCTGACAGGGCGCAATCCGGACGAAAGACTTGTGGAGCTGGCAGATTATGTGTCGGAAATCCGCAAGATCAGGCATCCCTTTGACCGGGGAATCCGGGCGCGAAGAGGGATCGAGTACTAGAGAACGGTATACCCGAAGGGATGTACCGAACCAGATCCGGCATACATTTAGAAGACACAGTCAGTATCCGGGCAGAGACAGCACAGTCTGCTGACTGCCGGGAGACAGAACTGCGAGGAAGTCAGGTGAGAATCCTGCACAATACCCGTTGCTGTATTGGAGGAGCGGCGCTTCATTTTACGTCACTGGGACAGCAGTCCCGGGAAGGCAGAGGCACCTGCGATGATACCTAAGTCAGAATATTCGCTTTTAAATGGATCTGGGGATTACGGGAATATAATCAAAAAGGAGAAAAAAGAAATGCCGAAAAAAAAGAAAATCTTACTGAGGGCATACATCGTGTTTGCAGCGCTGTTTGCCATCGCACCTGCATCCAATGCGATGCACATCATGGAGGGCTACCTGCCTGCAGGATACTGCGTGGCATGGGGAGTCATCTGCCTGCCGTTTCTGATCGCAGGATTTATTTCACTTAGAAACAAAGTAAAAGAAAACAGGAGAAACCTGATCCTGATCGCTATGTCGGGGGCGTTTATTTTTGTGATTTCATCATTGAAGATTCCGTCAGTGACAGGAAGCTGTTCTCATATGACAGGGACGGGACTCGGAGCGATCCTCTTCGGCCCCGCCTCGGTCAGCGTGCTGGGGATCATTGTACTGATCTTTCAGGCTGTACTGCTGGCACACGGGGGACTGACAACTCTGGGAGCCAACACGTTTTCCATGGCGATTGCGGGTCCTCTGGTTTCTTTTGGTATATATAAGCTGTGCTGCCGCACGAAGTGCAACCGGAAGGCAGCGATCTTCCTTGCAGCATTTCTGGGAGATATATTTACATACTGCGTGACAAGCATTCAGCTTGCCCTCGCCTATCCGTCCGAGGCAGGCGGCGTGGCGGCATCGGCGGTGAAGTTCCTCGGAGTGTTCGCGCCCACCCAGCTTCCGCTGGCTGTGATCGAAGGTATCCTTACAGTTGTTATTATGATCGGTCTTGAGACGTACGCGAAGCCGGAGCTTAAGAGCATTGGTTTCCTCGGCGGCAGAAAGGAGGCATAAAAATTATGACAAAGAATACAAAGACTGTTATTATCCTTCTTGTGATTGCCGTTCTGATCGCTGTTATCCCTGTCGCCGCTCTCCGGGGCGCCGAGTTCGGAGGCTCTGACGATGCGGGGAGTGTGATGGTGGAGGAGATTCACGGAGAATACGAACCCTGGTTTACTCCTGTCCTTGAGACAGCCATCGGCGGAGAACTTCCGGGAGAGCTGGAGAGTCTGCTTTTCTGCGTGCAGACCGGGATCGGCGTGGGAGTGATCGCCTTTTTTATGGGGCGGTTTGTGGAACGGAAGAAATGGATGAAGAAGACAGGAGAAGAAGATGCTCCTGATTGATAAACTGAGTTACCGGTCAAAGTTAAGATATGTAAACGCAGCGGAGAAGCTTGTGTATGCCCTGCTGACGCTTGCGCTTTGTATCCTGAGCCGCTCGGTAAAGGTGGCTGTACTGGTATTTGCTGTCAATGGAGTTCTGACGGTCAAAAAGGGGGGCATCCCCCTTTTCCGTTATATAAAACTGCTTATGATTCCGCTGGCTTTTCTGGTAATCGGGACGGGTGCGGTTATGGTAAATGTATCCCGCACGCCCCTGGATGCTTTTGCGCTGCCGGCAGGAGGATGGTACATTACGGGAAGCTGTGAGGGAATCCGGCGGGGACTTGAACTGTGTGCGACTGCACTTGCCTCAGTGACCTGTCTGTATTTTCTGTCGCTTAATACTGTGATGACAGACATACTCGGAGCGTGCAGGAAACTACGCCTGCCGTCTCTTCTGATCGAGCTGATGCTCCTGATCTACCGTTTTATCTTTGTACTGTTCGAGACTGCGTCTTCCATCACGGTGTCGCAGCAGTCCCGCCTCGGAAACCGGGACTTCAGAACAAGAGTCCGATCTTTCGGAATGATGGGGGCTTCTCTTTTCATACTGGCGCTGAAACGGTCCAATGCCCTTTACGATGCAATGGAATCCAGATGTTATGACGGCAGCATAAGAGTGCTTTCGCGGGAACAGCCGGCAAAGGCGGGAGAGATTACGGCGATTATATTGTATGAGGCAGTGCTGGCTGCTGTATGGCTTTTGTGTGGATGAATGCAGAAAGATGGAGTATAATGAAATGAAACATAGTGATGACTGGGTAATAGAGGCACAGGACGTCTCTTACACCTATGACGGGAACAGTGAGAAGGCGCTGGACGGACTGAGCCTGAAGATACGCCGGGGTGCGAAAGTGGCTTTTATGGGCGGGAACGGCTCCGGCAAATCAACGTTCTTCCTCTGCCTGAACGGAATACGCCGGCCTGATGGAGGAACAATATATATTGACGGAAAACCTGTTGAGTATACAAGGAAAGGCCTGCTCGATGTGAGGGGAAAAGTAGGAATCGTATTTCAGGAGCCGGACAGCCAGCTTTTCTCTGCCAGCGTGTATGAAGAGATTTCTTTCGGCATACTCAATCTGGGAGCTGATGAGGATACGGCGCGCAGAGAAGTAGAGCGTGTGATAGAGGAGCTGGAGATCACACCTTTTCAGGACCGGCCTGCCCATGCTTTAAGCGGCGGCCAGAAGAAGCAGGTTGCCATCGCCGATATCCTCGTCATGCATCCGGAAGTGATGATACTTGACGAGCCTGCCGCGGCGCTGGACCCGAAGCATACAAAAAAGGTGCAGGAGATTGTGGACAGACTGTCAGGGAAAGGAATTACAGTGCTGATGGCAACCCACGATATTGACTACGCATATGCATGGGCAGATGAGATTGTACTGATGCATGAAGGAAAAGTAATCCGACAGGGGCCACCTGCAGAAGTGTGTACGGACAGGGAAGCGCTTGAAAAAGCAAGTCTTGAGCTGCCTGTCGTTGTGAAAATATATGAGAGACTGAGAGAGAAAAACATGATCCCGGAAGATATGGCTCTTCCGGGAAATGTGGAGGAGCTGATAGAGATCCTCTGACGTAACCAGCTGCCTGACAACCGGAGGCGCTGAGCTTAGGGAAATGAGCAGAGTATAGAGAAAGGATTATCGAAGATGAAAAAAGGAATTCTGGTGGTGAGTTTCGGGACAAGCCATCTCGATACAATGGAGAAGACAATCGACGTGATTGAGCGGGATGTTTCGCGGAAATTTCCCGAGTGCAGAGTGTACAGAGCGTTTACAAGCCGCATGATCATCCGCAAGCTGAAACGCACGGAAAATATGGCGGTTGACACGGTAGAAGAGGCAGTGAAGCGCATGGCGGCTGACGGGATTGAAGACGTTATCGTGCAGCCAACCCACATCATTAACGGGATCGAGAATGACCACATGATGGAAGACCTGATGGAGAATATGTCCTGCTTTAAGCGGATCCGCGTGGGCAAACCTCTTCTGAGCAGTGTGGATGACTATAAGAAATCCATCCATGCGGTTATGGCGGAGACGGAGCTTTCCGATGACGAGATGCTTGTGCTTATGGGACATGGAACAGACCATCATGCCAACTCGGCATATCCCACCCTTGAATATACATTCCATGCGCTGGGCTATAATCAGGTGTTAGTCGGAACCGTGGAAAGCTTTCCGGAACTGAAAAATGTGATGGCAAAGCTGGAGATCGCGGAGAAAAAAAAGGTGGCGCTCATGCCGTTTATGCTTGTGGCGGGCGACCACGCTAAAAATGATATGGCAGGAGACGAGGATTCGTGGAAGAGCCAGCTCGAGGATGAGGGTTACGAAGTGCGCGTTATCATGAAGGGGCTCGGTGAATTCGAGGGAATCCGCAGGATCTTTCTGGAACATATAGAAGAGACTATGGAGTAAGACGGGAGATATCTCAGGCATGGATAAGGAAATCGGAAAAGAGACGGTCACAAGAGAGATAGGCAGGACGCGTTCCGGTCTGCGCTATGGATGGACGACGGGGAGCTGCGCGGCGGCTGCGGCAAAGGCCGCGGCGCAGATGCTCTTTTCCGGAGAAGAGATCCGGCAGGTGAGGCTGATGACGCCGAAGGGGATCGAACTGTATCTGGATGTGGAGGACGTCACGAGGATGCCGGACCGGGTGCAGTGTGCGGTGAGAAAATACAGCGGCGATGATCCGGATGTGACGGACGGGCTTCTGGTATACGCAAAAGTGGAAAAAGATGCGGAAGAGTCTTTCGGGCTCCGGGTTATACTTGACGGAGGCACCGGCGTGGGACGGGTGACAAAACCCGGACTGGAACAGCAGATCGGACAGGCGGCGATCAATAAAGTTCCCCGCAGGATGATCACGGAAGAAGTGGAGCGCATATGCCGCGCCTGCGGATACTGTGGAGAGATGAAAGTGACTATCTCAATCCCCGATGGAGAAGAAACGGCGAAAAAGACATTTAATCCAAGGCTGGGGATCGTGGGAGGCCTGTCTGTTCTCGGAACATCCGGGATTGTGGAGCCCATGAGCGAGAAGGCGCTGACAGATACGATCTATCTGGAAATGAAGATGTTAAGAGAAAGCGGGTATTCCTGCTGTTATGCCGTTCCGGGCAATTACGGCATGGATTTCCTGACGGATCAGCTGGGAATTAATCCGGATCTTGCGGTAAAATGCAGCAACTATGTGGGGGATACTATCGATGACGCTAAACTTCTCGGGATGAAAGGACTTCTGCTGATCGGTCATGTGGGGAAGTTTATTAAGCTGGCGGCAGGTGTCATGAATACACATTCAAGGACTGCGGACTGCAGGATGGAAGTATTTGCATCCCACGCAGCCATGGCAGGAGCAGATGCCGCTGCGGTGAAAGAGATCATGTCGTGTCTGAATACGGCAGAGGCTGTAAAGATATTAAAAGGAAAAGGACTGCTTCAGAATGTTATGAAAACAGTGATGGAGCGGATTACATTTTATCTGCGGCAGAGAGCAGGAGATGAACTTGAGACAGGAGCAGTTGTATTTTCCGACGAGGAGGGGATTCTCGGGCAGACGGAGAATGCGGATAAGCTGCTGGGACTGATAGAGAGACAGCGAAAAGAACAGGAATAATAAAGGGAGAGACATCATATGAGCGGAATATTTACTGGAGTGGGAGTAGGGCCGGGAGATCCGGAGCTGATGACCCTGAAGGCAGTCCGCGCCGTGGAAGCGTGCAGCGTGATCGCCATACCTGTGTCAGACAGTACACTGGAGGAGCCGGTATATGAAAGCGCGGCAAATCAGGAAGAACAAAATGCGTCATATCTGGAGCGGTGCGTGGCATATCAGATCGCGGCCGGCGCAGTGGACAGGATTGCAGAAAAGGACCGGATCTATCTGCCGATGCCCATGATAAAGGAGAAAGACAGGCTGAAGGCGATTCATGATAATGATGCGGCGGCAGTCGCAGAGCTGCTGGATCAGGAGAAAAATGTGGTATTTCTCACTCTGGGAGATCCCACGGTATATTCTACCTGTATGTATGTACATAAACGTCTGAAACGAAGCGGATACATTACGCAGATCGTGCCGGGCATTCCGTCTTTCTGCGCGGCGGCTGCGCGGATGGATATCCCTCTCGTGGAAAACCGGCAGGAACTCCACGTACTCCCCGCTTCCTATCACATTGAAGAGAGCCTCGATCTTCCGGGTACAAAAGTCCTTATGAAAGCAGGGCGTAAGATGTCGGAAGTGAAGCGTCTGCTGACAGAAAAAGAGCTGGATGCTATGATGGTGGAAAACTGCGGAATGGAAAATGAAAAGCTTTATTTCGGCGCGCATGAAATACCGGAACAGGCAGGATATTATTCCCTGCTTGTGGTAAAGGAAAAACAGACAGGAGGAAGAAAAGGATGATCACATTTGTAGGAGCGGGTCCGGGAGCGGAGGATCTTATCACAGTCCGGGGACAGAATCTGTTAAAGGAAGCCGACATCGTGGTCTACGCTGGGTCCCTTGTCAACCCGGGGCTTTTATCCCTTTGCAGGGAAGACTGTGAGATTTATAACAGCGCAAAGATGACACTGGAGGAAGTGATGGACGTCATGACTGCGGGAGAAAAATCCGGCAAAAAGGTTGTCCGTCTCCATACGGGAGATCCCTGTCTGTACGGCGCGATCCGGGAGCAGATGGACGAGCTGGAAAAACTGGATATTCCATATGAAGTATGCCCGGGCGTGAGTTCGTTCTGCGGAGCGGCAGCGGCGCTGGGGGCGGAGTATACACTGCCCGGAGTTTCCCAGTCTGTGGTGATCACCAGAATGGCAGGGCGCACGCCTGTCCCGGAGAGAGAATCTATCAAAAGCTTTGCAGCCCATCAGGCGACAATGGTAATCTTCTTAAGTACCGGAATGTTAAAAGAACTCTCCGCCGAGCTGATCAGCGGGGGATATGATCCGGATACGCCGGCGGCTATTGTATACAAGGCCACATGGCCGGAGGAAAAAGTACTGCGCTGTACGGTGAAAGATCTTGCGGAAACTGCAGCGAGGGAAAACGTGACGAAGACGGCGCTGATCGTGGTGGGCAGGATACTTGAAGGAGAGTATGAGCGCTCGAAGCTCTATGATCCGTCCTTTACCACAGAATTCCGGGAAGCATCCGTGCCGTCAGGGACAGAAAAAGAGCAGTAAGCATGAATTACAGAGAAACGGAGCAGCAGAACAATGAGTAGGATCTATGTGACAGGTCTGGGCCCGGGAGCAGCAGACCAGATGACAATACGGGCGAAGAAGGTGCTGGAAAAATGCCCGGTGATCATCGGATATACAGTATATATTGATCTTATCCGGGAGAAGTTTCCGGATAAGATATTTTTGAGTACACCCATGCGAAGAGAAGCCGACCGCTGTCGTATGGCATTTGCGGAGGCGCAGAAAGGGCAGGACGTGGCAATGGTGTGCAGCGGAGACGCGGGAATCTATGGCATGGCAGGCCTGATCTGTGAGATCGGAAAAGATTACCCTGATGTAGGGATAGAGATCGTGCCGGGCATCACAGCGGCATCCGGCGGAGCTGCGGTTCTCGGGGCGCCGCTGATGCATGATTTCGCGGTCATCAGCCTGAGCGATCTGCTCACGCCCTGGGAGAAAATCGAGAAACGTATCCGGGCGGCGGCGGAAGCAGATTTTGTCATCTGCATTTACAATCCGTCCAGTAAAAAACGGGCAGACTATCTGAAGAAAGCCTGCGGGATGATACTGGAATACCGGAAGCCGGAGACGGTATGCGGCATTGTGCGGAATATCGGAAGAGACGGGGAAAGCTATGAGATCCTCCCTCTTGAGCGGCTGCAGGATACTCAGGCGGATATGTTTACAACGGTATTTATCGGAAACTCAAATACGATGGAACTAAACGGCAGAATGGTGACGCCGAGAGGATATAAAGATGTGTAAAAAGCAGAAGATTTCTCTGATCGGGATCGGTATGGGCAGCAGGAAATCAATGACTATCGAAGCAGCAGAAGCAGTCAGAAACTGTGACTGTATGATCGGCGCACAGCGGATGCTCTCTGCCGCGAGGGATGTGCGGTACGGGTCTGAAACTCAGGAGAACAGTGCGGAGCAGCCGGAGCAGTCAGAGGAGCGGATAAATCCGGCAATCCCCGAACTGTGCGAATATAACGCGGAAAAGATATTTGCCTATGCAGAGGCACATCCGGAATACTCCCACGTGGCGGTGGTGCTCTCGGGAGATACCGGATTCTACAGCGGGGCAAAGAAGCTTTCAGGGATGTTTGCATCAGATCCCGGTCGGTATGAGGTGGAATTAATTCCGGGAATTTCATCTGTTGTCTGCCTTGCCGCCCGTCTTAAGACAACATGGGAGGACGGGGCGCTTATCAGTCTGCACGGACAGGAGGAGAATTTTATACAGACCGTAAACAGAAACCGTAAGACGTTTCTTCTTCTGGGAGGAAAAGACGCGGGCGGCCGGATGATCAGCGCTCTGAAAGATTACGGGATGGATGATGTGACGGTGTATATCGGCAGCAGACTTTCCTATCTGGATGAGAAGATCGTATGGGGACGCCCCGGGGAACTCACCGGCAGTGAAGCAGACGGTCTTTGTGCGGCAATGATCCTGAATCCGCGGCCGGATAGGAGAATAGGCCCACACATTCCGGATGAGGAATTCATCCGCGGCAAAGTGCCTATGACAAAGGCGGAAGTGCGCGCTGTCAGTCTGGCTCAGATGGAACTTACGGAGAATGCGGTGGTATATGACGTGGGAGCGGGAACCGGTTCGGTGTCAGTGGAAGCGGCACTCTCCGGGGACCGGATCCGGGTATATGCCATAGAGAAAAAGACGGAGGCAGTGAGGCTTCTGGAAG
This sequence comes from uncultured Ruminococcus sp., assembly GCA_904377845.1. Taxonomy (GTDB): domain Bacteria; phylum Bacillota; class Clostridia; order Lachnospirales; family Lachnospiraceae; genus Mediterraneibacter. The sequence goes on from CAJFGR010000012.1 coordinate 91,823, forward strand.
AGAACCGCAAGAAATTCCGGACGGACGGAATCCGCATCATAGAGGGGGAGGCGCCGGCAGTCCTGCGTGAACTGGAGCCCCCGACCCATGTGTTTATCGGCGGAAGCTCGGGAAACCTCCGCGAGATCCTGCGCGTTGTACTTGAGAAAAATCCGTCTGTGAGGATTGTGGTGAATGCCATATCACTTGAGACAGTCGGAGAGGCAATGGCTGCAATTGAGGAAGGGCTGCTTAAAGACGCACAGGTTACGCAGATTATGGCATCCCGCTCACGGGTACTTGGCAGATATCACATGATGACCGGACAGAATCCGGTATATATCATTTCCGCAGGCGGAGAGATGCGGGATGATGCTGAAGAGAGACCGGAAGAAAGGAGTGCGGTCCAATGAAGATCCCCGGAATACTGATCGCCGCACCGGCAAGCGGCAGCGGCAAGACGTCGGTATCCTGCGCTCTGATGGCCGCGCTTCAGGCGCGGGGGCTTAAGGTGCGCGCCTGCAAATGCGGGCCGGATTATATTGATCCCATGTTCCACAGAGAGGTGCTGGGAGTGGATTCGAGAAATCTGGATCTCTTTTTCTCTGAGCCGGATGAACTGAGACAGGGCTTTATCCGCCACGCATCCGGCGCTGATATTGTGGTGACAGAGGGCGTTATGGGATACTATGACGGAAGAGGGATGGATACGGACGCCGGCAGCTCCTACGATGTGGCACGCACTCTGAACCTGCCCGTCATACTTGTGATCAACTGCAGGGGAGCAGCCCTTTCTCTGGCGGCTCTTGTCCGCGGCATGGCAGAGTTCAGAACTGACAGCAATATCCGCGGGATACTCCTGAACCGGGTGTCAAAGATGCTGTATCCGAGGCTGAAGGCCATGCTGGAGCAGGAACTCGGAAAATACGGACATAAAATTCCTGTGTTGGGATACGTGCCCAAAGATGATGCCTTCCGTCTGGAAAGCCGTCATCTGGGACTTGTCACGCCGGAGGAATTGACGGATCTGAAAGAACAGACGGAGCGGGCCGGAAATATATTGACGGAGAGTGTGGATCTGGAACAGCTTCTTAAGATTGCGGGTGAGGCTCCTGAAATTAAGACTTCTGAAAATGAGACTGCCGGATCAGAAATTCATCGGGAAAAACAGGAAAAATATGCGCGGATCGCCATTGCGCGGGACGAGGCGTTCTGTTTCTACTATAGAGCGAACCTTGAGATGCTGGAAGCAGCCGGACTGGAGCCGGTGCCCTTCAGTCCGCTGCGGGACGAGAAACTTCCGGAAGATATCAGCGGCCTGATTCTGGGCGGCGGCTACCCGGAACTTTACGGGGAAAAGCTCTCAGCCAACCGGACACTTCTGGCAGAGATCAGGGAACGGCTGGAAGCCGGGCTGCCGTGTATTGCCGAGTGCGGAGGATTTATGTATCTGCATGAGGAGATGGAAGATGAAAACGGCAATACATATCCCATGGCGGGAGTGATACAAGGGCGGACATACCCGACAGGCAGACTGGTGCGGTTCGGGTATGTGAGCATTGCGGCAGTTCCGGAAAAAGAAGCAGAAAATACGGAAGGTATCTGTGCAGAAAGTGAGGCTTATCTCAGACCCGGTGAGAAAATCAGAGGGCATGAATTCCATTACTGGGACAGCACAGACAGCGGCAATGCCTGTGTGGCGGTGAAGCCGGACGGGAAAAGAAAATGGGAATGTATCCACATGAACGGAAACCTGTTCGCCGGATACCCCCATCTCTATCTGCCGTCCATGCCGGAGTTTGCTTACAGGTTCGCGGAACGATGCAGAGATTGGATGAGACAGGAGAGAAAATAACGAGAAGAACAGCACGGGGAGAGAATCATGATATCAGAAGATTTTGAAAAAGAATTGAAACAGAGAATGGGAGAGATTCGGTCTGCAGACCGGAAGAGTATGGAGGAGGCAGCAGCACACTGGAAAACCGTGGGAAAGCCGCTGAACAGTCTCGGGAAGCTGGAAGATGCAGTTGTCCGCATGGCGGGAATCAGAGGAACAGCAGACTATACGATCAGGAAAAAAGGTCTTGTCATTATGTGCGCTGACAACGGCGTAGTGGCTGAAGGTGTGACCCAGACAGGACAGGAAGTGACTGCCATTGTGGCGGAAAACTTTACCCGGCGGGCAACAAGCGTATGCCTGATGGCAGAGATTGCGGGTGCAGATCTTTTTCCGGTGGATATCGGTATGGTGTCAGATGTGCCTGCGGTGACGAAGCCGGAATACAAAGTGATGAGCGGAACAAAAGATATGCTTCTTGAGCCTGCCATGACGAGGGAGCAGGCGGCCCGGGCTGTGCTTACAGGAATCCGTATTGTAGAAAAGCTTGCGGGACAGGGGTACGATCTTCTCGCCACAGGGGAGATGGGCATCGGAAATACGACTACAAGCAGTGCGGTGGCGGCAGTGCTCCTTGAACAGGATGCGGCAGAAGTGACAGGACGCGGAGCCGGATTAAGCTCGGAAGGACTGAACCGGAAAGTAGACGTGATCAGGCGCTCCATCGGGCTGCACCATCCGGACAAGGAGGACGTGCTGGATGTACTCTCGAAAGTAGGCGGCCTTGACATTGCCGGCCTTGCAGGCGTATTCCTCGGAGGAGCACTGTGCCATATTCCTGTAATCATTGACGGATTTATCTCCTCGGCGGCGGCTCTCTGCGCGGCCAGGCTGTGCCCCGCAGCAGCAGACTACATGATGCCGTCCCACAAGTCGGGAGAACCGGCAGGCGGGATGATGCTTGAGGCTTTGGGGCTTTCCCCGTTCATCGACTGCAATATGTCGCTGGGAGAGGGAAGCGGGGCTGTGGCGGTGATTCCGCTGCTGGAGATGGGACTCTCCGTGTACCGGGAGATGAGCACATTTGATGAGATCCATGTAGAACAGTATAAGGAGTACAAGTAGATGCGTCTGTTAAATTCACTTGCCATTGCCATATCTATGTATTCCAAGATCCCGGTGCCGACCGTAGACTGGAATGAAAAAAATATGAAGTATGCGATGTGTTTTTTCCCTGTTGTAGGCGTGATTACCGGATTACTGCAGGCAGGGATCGGGTATCTGATTCTGCAGTATACCTCCTGCGGAAAGTTGTTTTTCGCGGCAGTGATGACACTGATCCCTGTTCTTGTCACGGGAGGAATCCATCTGGACGGATATGCGGATACCATCGATGCGCTCAGCTCTTACGGCGATCGGGAGAAGAAACTGCAGATACTCAAAGACCCGCATACAGGGGCATTTGCCGTGATCGGGCTGTGCGTGTACTTTGTGGCAGTACTGGCATTGTGGGGCGAGGCGGATGTACGGATGCTTCCGCTGACAGCGTGTATCTATCCTTTTTCGAGGTCTTTGAGCGGTATCTCTGTCGTATCATTTCAGGCGGCAAAGAACAGCGGACTGCTCCGGACATTTCAGGACGGGGCGCAGAAAAAAAGGGTGCGCATCGTGCTTATTATATGTGCCTTTGTGTGTGCGGGAGCCATGCTGTATCTTGGCTGGAGCCGGAAAAGCGGTTCCGTGGCTGTGGCGGCGCTCGTGATTGCGGCGGCTCTTCTGGTATTTGTCTATTACTACAGGATGAGCAGAAAGAAGTTCGGCGGAACGACCGGAGATCTGGCGGGGTATTTCCTGCAGGTGTGTGAGCTGGCGATGCTGGCGGTGATCGTTCTTGCAGGAAAGTGATAAGGAGCAATATGAAGATTGTATTTATCCGGCATCTGAAGACGCCGGGCAATGAAAAGAGACAGTATATCGGCCGGACAGACGAAGATTTGTCCGAACAGGCGGTGGAAGAGTTCAAGCTGCGTCAGGAAAAAAGTATTGGCGAGCTGTATCCGCCTGTACAGCGTATCATCGCAAGCCCGCTGAAGCGGTGCATCCGGACTGCAGAACTTATTTATCCGGGGCAGGAAATCTGTACAGAACCGATGCTCAGGGAGTGTGATTTCGGGAAATATGAGCAGAAGACTTATGAAGACCTGAAAGATGAACCGGAGTATATCCGGTGGATGGAATCCGGCGGGATGACGGCATTTCCGGGAGGAGAGGACCAGACAGCATTTCGTGGAAGGTGTGTGGACAGTGTAAAGAAATGGATCAGCCGGCTTCTGAGTGAAGAGGCAGACAGTGCGGCCTTTATCGTGCATGGCGGTACAATCATGGCGGTGCTTTCGGAACTGTCTGAGGATGCACATGAATTCTATCACTGGCAGGTGGAAAACGGCGGCGGATATGTGACCGAAGTGAGCAGAGGAGACTGGGAAACAGGCAGGAAAGTACTGAGAAAAGTAAAGAGATTGTAAGACAATTCTTAAGATTTTATATTATGGAAGAGAGCGTAGAAGAAATTATACTTTTATGCTCTCTTTTATATTATAATGGACACAGAAACAGCCGAGAGGAGATACGGACTATGAAGAGAATGTGGAAAATAATGACAGCTGCGGGATTATCTGTTCTGCTGCTGTCGGGATGTGTGATGAATACCGGGGCAAGAGTATATGATAATGAGAGGGCACTGGCGGGGGATTCCAACAGTTATAATCTGACAAACTACAGCGGCTCCCAGTCCGATCAGACTGTGAGCGGTTCTGCAGAAAAACTGGAAGGAATGGATACGATATGGGAATTTGATACAGATGAAGAGAAAGAAGTAAATATCTCTTACAACCTGACAGTTACAGCAGGAAAGGCAAAGCTTATTTATGTCAGCCCGGACAGAACGGTAACTACACTTACAGAATGTATTGCGGGAGAAGAAAACGGGAAGTCTGCATCAGAGATAATTAAAGCGGAAACCGGAGAAAACCGTATCAGGCTTGTGGGGGCAGAAGGTACGTCACTGGAGTATGACTTCACGGCAGATACGGGAGAAGTCGGGATATTTGGAGGGTAAAAAATGAGCAAAGGCATTGTTATCTATCAGTCAAAATATGGAAGTACGAAAAAATATGTTCAGTGGCTGCAGGAGGCGACCGGCTTTGACGCTGTTGAAGTAAAAAAAGCAAAAGCTGATACAATGAATGACTATGATACAGTCATTCTGTGCGGTGCGGTTTATGCTTCGGGAATCGCCGGAATATCCTATCTCAGAAAGAATAAAAACGTACTTGCAGGCAGACGGACCGCAGTATTCTGTGTGGGTGCTTCGCCGTATGATGAAAAGACGCTGCAAGAGGTTAAGGAACATAACTTGAAAGAGGATTTACGGGATATTCCTATGTTCTACGGACGTGGCGCATGGGATGAAGAGGCAATGACATTCACAGACCGCACCATGTGCAGGATGCTTCAGAAAGCAGTGGGGAAAAAGGATCCGTCCACATATGAACCGTGGATGAAAGCATTGATGTGTGCGGTCGGACAGAAATGCGACTGGACAGACAAGAAATATCTGGAACCGCTCATCAATTATATAACAAAGGAAGAAGAAAAATGAGGAAAAATAAAAAAATAACTATTGTCATCGCAATAGCGGCGCTGGCGATTATTATATTAGCGGTATTTGCCGCGGTACAAAATCATTTCAGGAAAGATAAGCCATCGGATGATGGAACTCAGGCAGACAGCGGGCAGTTTCTGACAGCAGTCTATTTACAAAAAGACGATGGAAACAGTCTCTTTGTAAATCTGGAAGCGGAGTATCCGTTTACAGGGACAATACCTGAAAGAGAACTCTATGATGAAGAGGGCGGGAAGATCAAAGAACAGGATCTAATGAACGGAGATGTGGTAAATATCTATGGAAACGGGATTATGGCACAGTCATATCCTGCCCAATATCACGGAATTACTAAGATAGAAAGAACAGAACAGGCTAACCAGAAGTATATACAGGAATACGGACATTATCTGGATGAGCTTTTCCCAGAAAAAGATCCCGCCCAGCTCCCTTATCTGAATGTGTGCTATACGGATGAACTGGCGTCTGTGGCGGTAATGATCCCCGAGGCTTTAAGCTGTACGTGGACGTATGAGGAAAATGGAGAAAGCACCACGATTACTACAGATGCACCCCATATCCTGCAGACTGAACCCACAGAGGTGACAAAACTGTCAGAGCCGATGACTATGGAACTGGAGTTTGATGAAAAACCGGAAAGTGTTCAGATACTTTCATGGGATGATTCTTTGCTGGGAGAGTATCAGGACAGCACGGCTGGGATACCGGAAGGCACTTCTGTAGAAGTACAGAAAAATGAGAAAGGAAATCCTGAATTTACCGCACAGCCGGGATGTGTATATCTGGTGCAGGGGCAGTGGGGAAACGGAGCTGTGGATTACGGTTTTCGAGTGTCAGCTGAATGATCATCTGTTGCAGATTGGAGGAAAAATATAGAAAATTAACCCAATATAAAATCAGGGAGAAAGCATATGGGAGCGATCATTATATACGGAAGCTGTTATGGAACAGCAAAAATATATGCAGAAGCATTAGCAGAACGATTGAAATGTGAAGCATTACCGTACGATAAAATAAAGGAGCCGGATGAATATGAAGAAGTCATCTACGTGGGCGGGCTTTATGCCGGCGGCATCATAGGCATGGCAAAGACAGCGAAAAAGATTTCGGCAGATAAGTGTAAAAGATTTGTTGTGATCACAGTAGGGCTTGCCGATCCGGCCGATGAAAAAAATGTAGAGAATATCAGGAAAGCTGCGATCAGACAGATACCGAACTCCCTTGCTGACAGGACGGAATTTTATCATCTGAGAGGCGGGATTGATTATGAAAAGCTGAGTTTCAAACACAGAATGATGATGAAAATGCTCTATGAACAGGTGAAAAAACAGCCGGTTGACGAGCAGGATGCAGATACCCGGGCGATGATTGATACATATGGACAGAAAGTCAGCTTTGTAGATCCGGAAAGTCTGAAAATCATAGTGAAAAAACTGGAAGATTAGGTCTTAGTGTTATCGGCAATGTAAGGAGCAATAAATGGATAAAATTAAAAAGATTATTAACTATGTTTCATGGATAATAATAGGAATGAGCGGAATTCTATTACTTGTGAACTGGGAGAATATTCCGGAAACTGTCGTTACACATATTGGATTAGGAATCTCTTATGGGGACAAAAATAATCTGATAATGTTTTTGGTTATTGAGGTAATTATAAACGCAGTATTTACAATGGGATATGATATTTCTTTTATCAGGGAAATGAGAAAAACCAGACAGCCGTCTTATCTGATTGATGGCATCAGTATGGTCATTCAGGTGATTGCGGTGCTGGTAATGTCCGCGTTTATCCTGCAGGCAATATGGTAGTTTAGAAAGTAAATATGACAAAAGAGGTGTGGAGATGAGATTAAAAAATATATTGATCGCTGTTGATGATATTGAAAGATCAAAGCAGTTTTATCACGATTTGTTCGGTCTGGATACGGTGCTTGACAATGATGGAAATATGATTTTGACCGAAGGTCTGGTGCTTCAGGACAAAAAGATCTGGGAAAAATTTCTGGAAAAAGATATTATTCCGGAAAGTAATACCTGCGAATTGTATTTTGAAGAGCCTGATATAGAAACATTCGCTCAAAAACTTGAGAAAATGTATCCCTCGATTAAATATGTCAACAGACTTATGACTCACTGCTGGGGACAGAAAGTAATTCGATTTTATGATCCGGACGGGAATCTGATCGAAGTGGGAACGCCGATGGAGCGAGCTGAAAAATTTTAAGAAATGGAGACAGTGCAGATGGAACTACAGAAGATTAATAGAGATTTTTCAGTTTGTAAAGTTACGGATTATTCAAAGGTAAATCTGGAATCCGAATATTGCTTTATCGGGAAAACGGATGAAGAGAACTCGCTGGTGTGTCTGACGGAGGATGTGCCGGAAAATATAACAGAGCGGGAAGACGGCTGGCGGGCATTCAGAATTACGGGAGTTCTGGATTTTTCATTAATTGGAATTTTGGCAAAGATAGCTTCGCTTCTGGCAAAAGAGAAGATCGGTATATTTGTTGTCTCTACATATAATACGGATTACGTTCTGGTGAAGAAAGAAAATGAAGTGAAGGCGTTGAAATGCCTGACAAGGGAAGGATATCTTTTTAAAGAGTAATATGTGCACAATTCAAAAGTATAAAAGGCAATATCATGATAAGCTGCTTCAATTTCTGGAAATATGTCTGCCGCAATCGGGCAGATGTTTCGAGCTGAATGGCCGTCATAAGATGTACAAGGATGTATCAGAATATTTCGAGCATTTCTGGTGTCTTTTTGACGGTGAAGACATGATCGGAACAGTAGCACTGAAAAAGATGGACAGCGACAAGTGCGAACTGAAATCATTGTATCTTCTGGAGCAGTATCATAAAAAAGGACTGGGACGGTTGCTGCTGAATACAGCGATTCAAGAGGCAAAGCGGAACGGATACGGGACAATGTATCTTGATACATTGTCATCGAGCAAGCGTGCGGTTCGCCTATATGAAAGGGCAGGATTTGAGCGGACAGAAAGATATAATGATAATTATACAGCCGATATATTTATGGTCTTAAGGCTCGATGAGGCTGGTAGCCCTTTAAGTTGAAGACGAGATTTTATCAAAGGAGGGGAGTCAAATGACTAAGAAACTTTCGAGAATAATAGCCGTTTTGATGCTTATATTGGCTATTGCATTTGTTGTATATGCCTTGAACCATCCGGAGGCAGGATTTCCATGGAATAATTCAATTACATATGCATTGTATATTGCCTGGCTTGTGGTAATGATTTTTCTGTTTATAGCGCCTTTTAAGAGCGATCAATGATAATTGGCACGAGTGCCTGCGTATGAATTCACCAGAGTGGAAAGAATGCAGAAGAAAAACGGAGTACAGATATGGAAATCAGAGCGTACAGACAGGAAGATATAAAAGAGATAGCGGAGCTTTTCTATAATACGGTACACACTGTCAATGCGGCAGACTATACAGAAAAACAGCTTGATGCATGGGCTGACGGAAATATAGATCTGGCGGCGTGGGCTCGATCCTTTCAGGAGCATATGACACTGGTTGCGGTGATGACGTCAGACAAGGAAAATGGAACGGAACAGATTGTGGGCTTTGCGGATATGGACAATACAGGATATCTCGATCGGCTGTATGTGCACAGAGATTTTCAGCGGTATGGGATCGCGTCAGAGCTCTGCAGCAGACTGGAACAGGCGGCGGAAGTAGAAGAGTTTACAACCCATGCATCTATTACGGCAAAGACTTTTTTTGAAAAAAGAGGATATCGGGTCGTGCAGGAGCAGCAGGTGGAGAGACAAGGAATACTGCTGGTTAATTATGTGATGAAGAAGGGAGCAGACGATAGCTGTTGAGACAATATTTCAAAGATCAGATATATGGCGCTGGCATTTGAGTGCGGGCCGGCGCTGATGTAACTCCAGAGATGCGGACAGAAAGGACGATGCTATGGGATGGGGATTCGCATTTGCATTAGGTTTAATTCTTGTGTTTTATCTGCTTTATATCAACGGACTGCTTATATTCAGCGCTAAAACTGCGGCGATATTTGCCGGTTATGTAAGAAGAAACGGAAATGCGCAGCTTCGATTTGCAGCTTGCAGCGGACGGATAAAACGAGTGATAAGATTTCGTGATCCGGGGATTTACCATTTTACATATCGTTCGGAAATATCAGATGGAACGGTTGCGGTAAAGGTTCTGGATGCAAAAAGGCGGGAAGTAATATCCTGTATGGGGACAAATTACGAGACGAAACTGGAAGTAGAAAGGGAAAAGAGGTATTATCTAGTTTTTCTGTTCAGAAATGCGACGGGGAAATGCAGCGTGATTTGGAAATGAAAAAAGGATTGAAGAGGTGGAATATATCATGATAGAATGAGCTACGGAGCAACCGTGTTGCAGGGTGGCTGACCTCTATTCTTACATAGAATGGAAGTGGTGCTGATGGACAAGAAGCCATTTGACTTTAAAGACCTGATGGCTTTTGGAATGTTCATACTGGCATTGCTTACATTCGTATTTACGTTTATGAAGTAATGCATTAAGCATAGAAAGACCACCCCGGTAACTTTGGCGAGTAATGAGGTGGTAATTCTATGTTATCTCTTTATTATAGGTCAACCCCTTGTGGGCGGTTGCTCCTTTTCTATTAAGAATATAGCATATCCAGAGAAAAGATTCAAGATTATACGTCTGTAGAAAAAGGATAAAAGATGATTTTCAAGAAAGCTGAAGAAAGGCAGAGCAGGCGTTATAAAGTGCTGGATATGCTTGTAAAGGAATGCTATGTGAGGAATATTACAGCAATTTCGCTTGAGGCAAGTCTGAGTGAGATCGAAAAAAACCGGGAAAAAGGGAAAAGACTGCACCAGAAAATATTTCTGGCGATTCTTTCGGGGCTGATTGCTCTGGCCGTATCTCTGTTCTTTATCTGGATTTTGGGAGTGATTCCGTCATAGCGGGATCCATTTATATCCGGATTAATGGTCTGCGGGTGAGAAAATCAGAAAATATCGGAGGAATCTATCATGGAGAGAAAATCGATCGCACAGGAATACTACATATTGGTGACGGATAAATACAGCGTACTGCCGTCAATGCGAAGAGAGGAATCGGGCGCAGGGCTTGCAGCGGCGGCATTTATGGATCTTCTGTCTGCGGGGATTATTGCTGAGGAAAAGAAGAAAATTGAGGTAGTTAAAGATCTGCCCTATGAGTTGAGACACCTTCAGCCACTATATGTATATCTGAGAGAAAAACATTGCTATGCAAACAAAATAATGACGGATTGGCATTCGGGCAGCAGGTGCAGACAGCTCATGGAACTGATTGGAAGATCTTTGCAGGAGGCCGGTCTGGCGGAAGAAGAAATGGAACCTGCTGATATGGCTCTGTTCTCCATTTTAAAGGAATCTAAAAATCTGAATCAGTGCGGTAAGGCGGAGATCGGAGACGGTTTCCGCTTTTTAAATGCGTGAAGTGATTTGTCAGATATAAAGTAAAGAATATGGCTTTTCATATATGTTTTTGGTACAATAAAGGCAGTTGGATTTTACAGAAAGAAGGTGATTTTTTGGTAGAAGTTCTATTTGGCGAGAGCGAAGCGGGTTCTATGAAAATCGCAAAGAGTACACAAAATCCAGAGGATTCGTATAAGGTTATCTGTCTTGGTTTCATGATGGATATCGGGGATATAAAAGAAAGCGTGAACAGCCAGTATCGAAAAGATCTGATCTACTCCATGTATGTACAGGATCAGTGGGGCAGAGACAAGGAACTGAACGAGGAGTGCCAAAGGCTGGGAGATGCTTACGGTAATGAACTGAATCGTTTACAGGAGTTTCTCGAGAAAGGTGAGTCTATTAGGATCTGGTACAGTAACGCGCCATATTCTATTTGCGGTTTCTATCACCTGTGCAGCCTTTTGCAGAATTGCGAAAATGAGATCTTCGTTGTAAAGCTGCCGGAGTATGAAGTGCGGCAGGATAATACGATTGTTTCATATAGTCACTGGGGTGAAGTATTTCCGGAAGAATTTGCTCAGTATCTGTCGCATGAAAAGAAACTGAGCAAAACGGAGTTGAAAATGTATGCATGGAGCTGGGCGGAACTTCAGGAGGACAACAGTCCTCTGCGTGCTGTGGTAAACGGCAGGGTACTCGGTGTCCCTGAAGATTTTTATGATTTCCTGATCTGGAAAAGGATCACAAAGAAACCGGAAAAGGAGGCCCGCCTGCTTGGACATATTCTCGGGAATAACCTGATCGGTGTAGGAGACTGGTGGTACGCACAGAGGATTGAAAAGCTGATCAGTCAGGGAAAGATCAAGGTAATCGAAGATTCAGAAAAGAAATATGCCAGACAGATATGTCTTGCATAAGAAGAGTACAGAGATGAAGAATGCTTTGGAGATTTAGGAGGAGAACATGGATTTTACAAAGTTTAAATGGACAAGAGAACCGGAGAGTTACACAATAACAGAGGACACGGTGGAGATCGTCACAAAGCCGCATACGGATTTGTGGCAAAGGACATATTATCATTTCCGGAACGATAATGCACCTGTCTTTCAGATGGAGACGGAGGAAGAGTATTTCAGCTTTATAGTAAAGACCAATTTTGCGGAGAGCCACCATCGGTTTGACCAGTGCGGTATCGTGATGTATCTGGACAGCGAGAACTGGCTGAAAGGTTCTATTGAGTATGAAAATGAAGAATATCAGCATTTGGGAAGTGTTGTGACGAATGAAGGATATTCAGACTGGGCGACCACAGTCATAGGAGCTGATGTGAAGTCCATGTGGTATCGTTTCAGCCGCAGGGAGGATGATTACTGTATCGAGTGCTCTGAGGACGGAATCCATTTTCAGCAGATGCGCATCTGCCATATGCACAAAGGAAAGGGAAAGATCCGGTTCGGTATCTATGCCTGCTCTCCGGAGGATTCTTCGTTTAAGGCGGTATTTTCCAATATGCAGCTGACAGAGTGCCAGTGGAAAGCCCATGACGGACAGCAGCCGGATGAGTAAACGGAAGGGCAGAATGAAGAAAAATAATAAAAGAAAACGCTCGGCTAAGATCCTTCTTGTGATCATGGGGCTGCTCATTATTTATACAGGCAAAAATATATATGACATCTGGTCATTCAGTACAGTTGATCAGAAGTGCAGGGCGGATGTGGCGATTATTCTGGGAGCGGCGGTATATACTGAGGAACCCTCTCCGGTGTACAAGGAGCGCATCAACCATGGGATTACACTGTATAAGGAAGGCTATGTAGATAAGATTATTGTTACAGGCGGATCGCCTGACGGTTCGGAGATGTCCGAAGCCTCAGTAGCAAAAAAGTATCTTCTGGAGCAGGGAATCCCGGATGAGGTGGTGTTTACAGAAGATACGTCTACGATCACGCAGGAGAATCTGGAAAACTCCAAGGTGATCATGGATGAATATGGTTATGAGACTGCAATTATTGTCAGCGACCCGCTTCATATGAAACGGGCGATGCTTCTGGCGGAGGACGCGGGCATCAAGGCGTACAGTTCGCCGACACATACTACGAGGTATGTCAGCCTGCGGACAAAGATTCCGTTCCTTTTGAGGGAGACATTTTATTATATCGGATATCAGTGGTATCGTTTAATATTTTAATTACGAAGGGAAGAGAATAAGATGATCATCGAGGGAAATCAGAAAGAACTTGACGCTATGAAAGAATTTCATAAGGGAAACCGCAAAGAAGGACTCAGGCTGCAGGAGGAGTTCGCAGCGGAATTTCGAGAGGAATATAGGGACAAGGATCACTGCCCCTGTAAAAAGGCCTGCCGCTATCACGGCAACTGCAAGGAGTGCGTGGCGATCCACAGGGCGCATCAGGAGCACGTGCCGAACTGTATGAGACCGCTGCTCAATAAGAAGATAAAACTTCTGTCCGAACTTACCGAACATACGATCGCAAATGAGATCGAGCCTCCGAAAGAGGTTCTGAGAAAAGAATTTCAGCAGGACTAAGAGCTCTTTTCAGCAGCATGGAGAAGAGTGAAAGGAAAAGGGTGAACATGATATTTGATTTTTATCCGTGGACACTGGATATTGATGTAGACGCGACAAAGAAACTGTATATACAGAATAATTTCGCAGAGGACAAGATGGTAAATGAGAGATTTGTGAATGCTTTTACAAAAGAACAGAAAGCATTTTTTGATTCTGTGGGAGTTGATCCCATGCGAGTGCGCGCGGAAGAGAAAGTCCATGATATACCGGATGACGGAGAAGTGCAGGGCGGAAAAGTTTATATACGCACGTTTGATTTCCTGATGTGCGGAAAATTTATCGCTTTGCCGGATTTTTACAGGGAGCTGTACAGTGACGAAGAGATGTTCGGAGATACCCTGCCGGAAGCTCTTGAGACGACGCAGACTGATGAAGATAAAATGCCGATTTATGATCTGGGAGAATTCGGTGTTATATTTAAGCATCCGTATTTCAGAGATCCGCAGAAGTTTTCGGAATGGGAGTGCGGTTATATTCTGGGCTCTATATTGACGATGAAAGATCTGCAATGAATAGAAGAGGGTGATGAAATGACAGAGACAACCTTGCTTATGGAAAATTTTTACATACTTGACGACGGGCGCGTAAGGCAGTTCCTGATTACAGGTGAAGATGAAGCGCTGCTGATTGATACCGGTTTTGAGGACAGTCATGTATACGAGGCAGTCAGGAAGATTACGGATCTGCCGGTCAGAGTCGTTTTGACACATGGAGATGTGGATCATGCGGGCGGACTGAAAGATTTCGGAAAATGCTGCCTACACAAAGCGGATTGGCATCTTGTAAAAGGCGACATAGAACTTGAACCGCTTTCCGAAGGAGATGTGTTTGTGTGCGGTGGTTATCGTTTTGAGACGATTGAGATTCCCGGTCATACATATGGGAGCGTGGCGTTTATCGATCGGGAGAAAAAACTTCTTCTGCCCGGTGATTCCGTGCAGAAAGCAGGGCCGATTTTTATGTTCGGGAGTCACCGGAATCTGGATCTTTATATCGAAAGCCAGAAAAAGATGTGCGCTCTGGCGGATCAGGTGGAGACGATTTTACCCTGCCATCATGAATATCCCATTGGTCCGGAGTATATCGGAAGAAATCTGGAAGATGCGCTGGCGCTGAAAAACGGAGAACTGACAGGAGAAAAGCATCCGTATCTGCCCTGCTATTCTTACAAGGGAAAGTGGACGGAGTTCTATTATGAAAACGAGACATAAATAAGGAGTACGGTTTTACCTTTTACAGGAGCTGAGGCGTTCCGGGGCAGATAAGATAGTAGTACAGGAAGTCAATAAAGGAAAACTGTATATAGGAGAATCCGCGGGAGCGGTCATAGCCTGTCCGGATATCGGTTACTGCATCGGTATGGACAATCCTGAGAAAGCGGCGGAGAAAGCAGTTAAAGAATATAATTCCAGGCTGGACTTAGAAGTAATAACTGATAAGCAGGTTATACAGGTTGAAGATAAAAGTTACAGAACGCTATAAAGTCTGTAAAGAAATTAATATATTTACAAATAAGAGATGGGGGGAGGTTGAGATGATGAAATGTCCATATTGCGGAAATGAAATGCAGGAAGGAAAAATCTGTGCTATAGGTAGCGGTGCAGCGATGGAATGGAAAGACAGGGAGGAGTCATTCAGGCTGAACAGTGAGCCTAAGATGGTGGCAGTCATAAACGGAGACCGCATTGAGGGATACCGTTGTAAAAAATGCAGGAAGATCATCGTGGGGTATGAGTAATCAGGTGGAGGGATACCGATATGGTTACTGTAGTTATGGCGCTGCTTTTTGCGCTTGAAGGAGTAATCCTTACAATCACGGCAATTGTCACAGGAATCAAACACTCTGATTTTCCGGATGTCAGAGTCGGATATCATGTACGTGACGCAATGGAAAGTGAGGAGAAATGGGAAGATTTGAATGAAACGGCAGGACTGGTAAGCGGTACATTTGCTGTAATATTTTTTGCCACAGCCATATTAGTGTATTGGGAAAGGATAGATTCATACTGGTCAATTGTGTTGTTTTTTATCTTTTCTATTATCGCGATAGGAAGTGTGATGCTTATTCCGGCTTATTTTCTGAAGAAGTCAGTACGAGTGAGAAAAAAAGCAAAAAAGATAATAAGAAATGTTTTAATAGTGGTTTTTACTGTTGACGTAGTCTGGATCGTCTGGCTGTACGCCTATTATCATACAAAAAACGCCGATAATCTTCCAACACTAGAAAATTTACAGGCTGATGATCTGGACGATCTTGCCGGTTATAAGCGTGGCCAGCTGATCAGTGTGTGGCAGGAGCCGGATGATACGATCAGTGCAGATCAGGATGTGTGGGTACTGGACGGAGACGAGTATCTTCTGGTGACATATGGAACAGGCGGCAAGGTAAAAGAAGCTGAATTTGTAATTCCGTAGTTTTAAACAGAATTGACAGAAAATGTCAGGTTAATGCTAAAGGGAGAGGAGAAGTATGAAGAAAAGAACATTTATAGAAGTAAAACCGGGGCCGGGAATGCAAGAGATAGGTGATCTCCCGATATTATTGAAAAGATGTATAGACGAGGGTTTTCCTCTTGGCGCCATAAGCCGGGCGACGAAACTGCCGGAGTCGGAACTGCAGGAATACCTGAACGGGAACCTGCCATCGGATTTCTCGAGGACAGAATACCTTAATATATTTCTGATACTTCTGCTGCATGAAAAGCCTGTATCAGACACTTACTATCGTGGTTTGATGGACGAGCTGACCCGCGTCTTTGACATTCCGAACGAGACGATCGCACGCTATGCAGGAGTGAGTGTGGATGAGCTGAACGCATTTGAAAACAGCGATAAGAGAGAACAGATCGAGAGATGCATTGCACATCTTTTTGTCACGTTTATACGGGATCCCAGATTTACGTGTGAAAACGGACCATGGGTAATCACAGGTTGCGGGGAATCGGAGGAGAAAGAAGAAAATCAATGAGCCGATACTTAACAGACGAGCAACAGAAGATCAGAGAGATTAAAGAGAATAAGAAACAGTATCTGGATCTCCTTCTGCTTGCGGATGAACAGGAAGATATGATCGACCGGTATCTTGAGAGGGGAATTATGTACGTTCTTGACGATAACGGCATTAAAGCGGAATGCGTGGTGACAGACGAGGGAGACGGAATATTGGAGATCAAGAATCTTGCCGTAACGCCCGACTCTCAGAGACGTGGATATGGGAGACGAATGATCCGATTTCTTGCAGACACTTACAGTGGGCGTTATGATATTCTGCAGGTCGGCACAGGGGACAGCCCCTTGACGGTGCCTTTTTATGAAAGCTGCGGATTTTGGAGATCCCATGTGGTGAAAGGATTTTTCACGGAGTATTATGACCATCCGATCTATGAGGGCGGGCGACAGCTTGTCGATATGGTATATCTGAGAATGAGTCTGACCTCTGAAACCGATCGGAAATGATTGGCAAAAGCAGGAGAAGAGTTATGAAATTACATTATAAAGGGAAATATGATCTGCATCCCGAATCCCTCCCGCATGGTGAACATATGCCGGGCGCCGTTAAATTCAAAGAGGCGGAAGATTCAAAAGAACTTGCTGTAATCGCAAATGTATTGTGTCTGGTGATCATGGTTGTGCTGGCTGTTCCCGCTTTCATTCGATGCGGGAAATATATCCGGGCAGATTATTGGCAGATAAGTGTAGGATGTCTGGCAACCCTGCTTGTTTTGTTTCCCCACGAACTGCTCCATGCGGTTTGTTTCAGGAAAGATGTGTATCTATATACCAACTGGGCGCAGGAGATTATTATAATGTGTATAATGCTGTGACGCAAATGCCAAAAGGCGCAAGAACATATATGTATCAGTTTAATTCTTACTGGTATATGCCTTAAGATAAAGGAAATCCTGTCGTATCGGGCAAAATAATTTATAAGGAGAACACCTATGAAAGCGTATCAGCTAAAAGTATCAATCAAAAACTCGCATCCGCCGATCTGGCGCAGATGTATTGTTCCGGCGGGAATAACATTTTCTCAGCTGGGCGTACTGTTAAATGAGATTATGGGATGGAATGGATCACATCTGTTTTCCTTTGAGTTCCGTGATCTTGGCATGAGGATTGAGGAAATCACAGATGATGACTGGACTGTTTTTGGTCCTGATGCTGAAGAGGCAGCAGAGACTCTGATCGATCCATTTATGGAGCATACCAAATGGTTTACCTATATTTATGATTTTGGCGATGACTGGGAGCATCGGGTTGATGTGGAGTCTGTGCTGACGGATTTCGATGAAATGCATCCGGTTGTGGTGAAAGCGAAAGGCGCCTGTCCGTTTGAAGATTGCGGCGGACTTTACGGATATTATCATATTCTAAAAGTGCTGGAAGATCCGGCTCATGAGGAGTACGAGGAGACAGCAGAATGGCTGGAAAATACAGGCTGTACGGCAGATGAGTTTGATCCGTCATTCTATGACATGGACGGGATGAACCGTAAACTGGAACAGATTTTTCCAATCCGATTTGTAAAGAAACCGGATACGTCATCTGCTGCTGCGCTTTATGAAAAACTGTTTATGAAAGATGACGGTTTTCTGGATGTTATGGAGATCAATGAAAATGAACAATATAGGAAAACATCAGAAGCCGCAGAAAGAAAAGAAGCCGGGCTTGAAGAGTGGAGAGCGCTGTATGAGGCTGCAATGGCGGTAAAAGAGCTGAAACCCTGGGAGACTTTCTATGATATGGATCTCATTACTCTGGACGGTAGCTGGGAAGAAGTGTATGCCAGTATACTTGGAAGAAGCGGGGAATGTTACGGAATCACTATATATGAAGGCCTTGACGGCCTGAATGATTTTATGATGCTTACACTTTCAGATCATATGAATATTCCGTCCGATTTTGCGATGGCGTGTCAGAATAATCTGACCTGCTACTGGGGGAACCGTGAGGAATTGTCAGGAGAACAGCACAGAATCGTCAAAGAACTGGGCTATAAGTTCCGCGGAAAGAATCAGTGGCTGTACTTTCTGTCTTTCAAAAAGGGGTATTTCCCATACAATATGGATCAGAATGAAGTACGCCGCATGACATCATATCTGGCGCTTCTGAAAGATGCCATTCTGTATTACAGAGACCATCAGATTCAGGTGAAATTTGAAGCAGAAGAGACTTTTGTCTATTCTGCCAAAGGAAAGAAAGTGACAGGCGAGGCAAAGCCGCTGCCTTTTACAGGCCATAATTTCCCGGTGCTTACTCTTACGGATGAGGCAGTGCTGGAAGAATTGAGAAATTCAGAGAAATGCAGTGCGGTACTTGAAGCTGATATTATCTCTTTGAATGCGGGAGTACAGGACGCCGTGTATGACCGTCCTGCGAATCCCTGGATCTGTCTGCTTGCTGATGCACAATCCGGAATGATATTGGAAGTGGAGATGACAGGACCGGAGGATGATGAAAAGATCATACTGGCGGAGGAACTGCTCTCATTTATATCACAGCATGGCGTGCCAAAAGAAATCCGGGTGAGAAATGTGTTGATTGAGGCGATTCTGGAACAGGTATGTAAGGAATCAGGGATTAAACTCAGACGCGTGAAAAGATTGCCTAATGTAGAAGAATTCATGGAAAACATGAAAAAAATATAAGAAAAAGAAGAGGACAATAATATGGATGAATTAAACGTAAACCAGATGCAGACAGAGGGAAAACCAACGGTAAATGTACCGCTGCTTGCAAAGTGGACGAATATACTATTCTGGCTTATTATTGTGTCAACTGTCGCAAATATGCTTACCAGTGAAAATGTGACCAATGCGGTACCGCTGCTGGCCTTTTCCGGACAGATCATTAATATAGCGGCAACTGCCGCCTACGGTGTGATTCTGATGAAGATCGCATCGGAGAGTATGCACTATCGTAATTCTGCAATCTGTTGTTTTATTACTGCAGTAATCTCTGTTGCAGTGATGCCGATATCGGATGATACAGAGTTTTTCATTGCAATTCCGGTCGTTATTGTATCTATTGTGATCAATATGATCGGAGAATACTACGAATTTATGGGGCATACGGATGTCCTGCGTGATGTAGACCGGACTCTTTCGGATAAATGGTTTAAACTGTGGAAATGGTATGTGGGCACATTTTTAGGAATGATCGGAGGAACAGTACTTGCCGTGATGATACCGCTGCTCGGACTGATCATAGTTCTGGCCTCCACTATCGGAACGCTGGTCGTAAGCATAGTGAAGATTGTGTACATTTATAAAATGTCAAAAGTATTTCGAAATTTCTCCACGCAATAGAGGTGAATTTCATGGATAAATATGCAGAGATCAGAAATAGATTCGAAGAAAATGCGGATCAGGAAAATGCTGTGAAGATGGCAAAATACATGAGAAATCTTTTCTCTTTCTACGGGATACCGACGCCAAAACGAAAGAAGCTTTACCGGGATATCCTGAAGGAAGAGAAGAAAATATGTCAAAGAGAAGCAGTGGTGGGATACAATTGATTTCCTGGACAGGGTGATCGGGGACATCGGGCTGAAGGATACCCGTGTAGATGAACTGATGCTGGAATGGTCAACAGACGAGGACTTCTGGGTAAGACGTATTGCTATCGATCATCGACAGATCCGGAGTGGGTGAGGGCATTTCTTGACAAGTACGGTGAGCGGATGGATAAGCTGAGCGTCCGCGAGGCGGGGAAGTATATATAGATTTCAGAATCTGAGAAAAACAAAAAATATCGACCATATACAGATTTTGGAAAATTAATGTCTGGACAGTGATATTTATTCCGCTGGCATTGATTTACAATGTTATTATGGAGGGGATTCCAGCACCGTATCCTATGATAAATATAAATACAATCTATGCGTTTGCCGTTTTCTGGCTTGTTTACTTTCTGATTGGGGGAGAAGTAATGAGCATTTGCAGAAAAAGCGAAAAGGAGCAGAGACATGAAGATTGATTATGCTGACATTGTACTTCTAAATGCTGAGTTAAAAAGAAGAGATACCAGATATCATGTATCTTATAAAGATGAAAATACAGTATGCATCGAACCGCCGGGGGAATGCTGTCTGACTGATGACAGGAAGGCGAATGCCATGAAGTGTATTGAGGAGTATTACAGACAAAAAAATATTAAGGTTCATTTCTCGGAAGACGGACTGTATTTTACTTGTGAGTAAAAGGTATGAAAGATTATTCATTTGTGGGGCGTGGGATATGATAAGAAGATTACAGAAAACAGACATTGATGCAGTATCCGGCATCTGGCTGGATGCAAACAGAGACGCCCATGATTTTATTCCGGCAGAATACTGGGAAAGTAATTTTCTCCCGGTAAAGGAAATGCTCCTTCAGGCGGAAGTGTATGTCTATATAGACGAATGTAAAAATGAGATTGAGGGATTTGTCGGACTGGATCAGGAATATATTGCGGGCATCTTTGTCCGAAAGGAAGCACGGTCAAAAGGAATCGGCAAAGCACTTCTGGATTTT